>CAMDAC010000065.1 GCA_945888325.1 Candidatus Sulfopaludibacter sp. SbA3 | reverse complement strand
GCATCAGTAGGTTCACGAACAGGCTGAAACCGCCGGCATGCCAGAACACCCTGCGCGAGGCGCGCAGGGCGCCGGCGAGTTCGCTGGCAGAGGCTTCGGCGGCGGCGCGTTGCATGGTCATGAATCTAGCAGAAATTTCCGGCCGTGGTGAGGCGCAAAGTCAGGCTGCATGTGTGCCGTTCCGGGACAGGCGGGCGGCTCACAGGAAGTCTTTCTGGCCGCGCGATTTCAGTTCCTTGACGACGCCGCCGACATCCTGCGAGCGATCCTTCCGTGTGATGAGGATCCGGTTGCCGTCGGCGACGACGATCAGGCCTTCGACGCCGACGAGGGCGACGAGCTGGCCATCGGCGGCGTGGACGGTGCAATCGGCGCAGTCGATCTCGATATGGGCAGGCGAGTTGGCGCGGGAGGAGACTTCGCTGACCATCGACCAGCTGCCGATATCGCTCCAGGCGCAGTCCAGCGGGGCATAGACGGCGGCGCGGCTGGTGCGCTCCATCACGGCATAGTCGACCGACGTGGAGGGCACGGCGGCAAAGGCGGTGGCGTCGAGGTAGCGCAAGGCGCCGTCATGATAGGCGCGCTCCAGCGCTTCGCTGGATTTGGCAAGGATAATCGGCGAATGGGCGGCGAGTTCGGCCAGCATGGTGTCCGGGCTGAACAGGAAGATGCCGGCGTTCCAGCTATAGGCGCCGCTTGCGAGATAGGCGGCAGCGGTTTCGGCATCCGGCTTCTCCTTGAACGCGGCGATGCGGGCAACCTGGCCGTCCAGCGCTTCGCCGGCCTGGATGTAGCCGAAGCCGGTGTCGGGACGCGACGGGGCGATGCCGAAGGTGGTGATGTAACCCTCCCTTGCGGCCGGAGCGGCGGCGCGCACGGCGGCGAGGAAGGTGTCCGGGCGGCCGATGAAATGGTCGGAGGCGACGAGCAGGCCGAGGTTTTCGGGAAAGGCATCTGCAAGGTAGCGCGCAGCGACCGCGGCGACGGCCGCGGTGTTGCGCCCTTCCGGCTCGAGCAGGATGGCGGCGGGGGAGACGCCGATTTCGGCGAGCTGGTGGGCAATCAGTTCGCCGTAGGCGGCGTTGCTGATGATCACGGGGTTCTGGTGAAAGCCTTCGGCGCCAGCAAAGCGCAGCACGGTCTCCTGGAAGACGGACTTGTCCGAGACGAGGGCGTGGAACTGTTTGGGGCGGGCCAGGTTCGAAACGGGCCAGAGACGCGTGCCCGCGCCGCCGCACATAATGACCGGATGGATCGTCATAGGCCTGTTTACCCTGTTTTCTGTCTTGCTACCGGGTTAACGCGCCATCCGGCGCGGCGTTTCAATCGTGAGGCTGCAACATCCGCGCCGTGCGGGCCTTGCCACCGTGGAGGACGCGATCCCCCGGATCAAGGCTTGCTGCGCCGCGCGCGCCGGGCGAGGGCTTTCTCATAGGCAGACTGGAAGTCTGCAAAGACGGAGCGGGGCGGGCGCCGGGCGGCGAGATGCAAGTGGCGCAGTTCGTCCATGAAGGCGGACCAGAGCGGCGGGCCGCCCTTTTCGAGGAGTTCAGCCCGGACGGAAAGCTCGCGGCTCACCGGTGTGTGCCGCCGGCCCCAGGCGCCCATGTGGGCAAGGAGCGGGACAAGCTGAATCGAGGCTTCGGTCAGGCTGTAGACGGATTTCTGCCGATGCGCGGGATCAGGGGCGCGCGACAGGAGGCCGGCAGCGGTGAGGCGCTTCAGCCGGTCGGCCAGGATGTTCGTGGCGATGCCTTCCTCGCTGTGCGCGAGGAGCTCTCCGAAGCTGCGCCGGTTGCCGAACATCATATCGCGGATGACGATCAGGCTCCAGCGGTCGCCCAGCTGCTCGAGCGTGAGATTGATGGGGCAACCGGATCTTTCAGTCTGCGCCACGAAAACTCTCTCCTGATTTCCGCTTGCTAAATGCAAGTGGTATTCCTGCCGTCAACCGGTTGCAAAAGACATGTGGTTCCAACGGAGACGTTTTGCCATGCCGCTCGCACTCTATGGCCATCCGTTCTCGTCCTATACGCAGAAGGCGCTGATTGCGCTTTACGAGAATGCCGTCCCGTTCGAGTTTCGCGAAGTGGGGCCGGAGGCACCGGAGCACGGCGTGGAGGTGCAGAGGCGTTCGCCGGCGGGCAAGTTTCCGGTGCTGGTGGACGGGGAGCGCAGCGTCGCCGAGGCCAGCATCATCATCGAGTACCTCCAGATGAATTATCCGGGGCCGGTGCGGCTGATCCCGGACGACCTGGCGGCGGCGCTGGAAGTGCGGCTGATGGACCGGTTCTTTGACCTCTATGTGATGGACGGGATGCAGATTGCGGTGGAGGCGGCGCTGGGGCGCGTGGCGATGACGCGCGAGGACGGGCTGGCGCTCGCGACGCAGCGGCTGGAGCGGGCATATGGCTGGCTGGACGGCTATCTCGGCGCGCGGACCTGGGCGGCGGGGGAGGCCTACTCCATGGCCGACTGCGCGGCCTCGACGGCGCTGTTCTATGCCGACTGGACGTACCGGATTCCGGAGCGGTTTGCAGCCGTGCGCGCTTACCGCGCGCGGCTGCTGGCACGGCCTTCATTTGCGCGGGCTGTGGATGAGGCGCGGCGGTTCCGGCACTTCTTTCCGCTGGGCGCGCCGGACCGGGATTGAGGCGGATCATTTCTCAAACTGCAGCGCTGGGGCTTCAGTATCGCACCTTGCTGGAAATTGAACATCAGTTGACCTATCCTTTGGAAGCCGAAACACCCCGCTAGGTTTGACACGCCGTGCGTATTTCTGTGACTGACGCAAAGAGACTGCTGGCGGAACTCATCCGGCGCGCGCAAGCAGGCGATGAGGTTGTTCTTACCCGTCATGGACATCCCGCCGTGAGGCTTGTGCCCATCTCGCTGGTTACATGCGTTGAAGGACGGCGCGCCTTGATAGAAGCGGCGCGCGCCGGCGCGGCTGCAAAGGTTGCAGACGGGCCAAGTACAGCGCGCAGCCAGGATTTTCTGTATGACGAGACCGGTCTGCCGCACTGATTGCTGGCGATATGTCTGCACTCAACCTGGTTC
>CAMDAC010000064.1 GCA_945888325.1 Candidatus Sulfopaludibacter sp. SbA3 | reverse complement strand
GATCAGCGTCCCGAAAGATGGGGATTTGGATCGCATCACGGCAGAGATCAGGACTGCAATGGGCGAGTATCAGCTGCGTTACCGTCCAGATGATGAACTCCGCGAAAGCCGTGCGCGGTATCCGATTATGGCGACTGCCAAGCTCCAGTCGCTTTATCGTCAGCTCCGTGCCTACCAACTCAAGAAAGTTGATCCAGAGATAGGCAACAAGGCGATCGCGGAGGAGCTGAAGATCGGTGACACTTCGGAATCATATAACCCTGATTCAATCATCGCCGCAGTCAGTCGCTATTTCACCGATGCGCAGAAGCTCGTGACCAATGTCGGCAAAGGGCGCTTTCCAGATTACTCCGACCCACCCAAAGAGCCTGATCTGTTTGGATAAATTTGCTAGGAATAACATAGGGATGGCTTCAGAATCGCATTCTCAAGCAAGGAGAATGCGAATGTCCCATCTTTCAAAGCTGACGATCAAAAGTTTCTTGCGGCAAGACACTTCGGACCCTGTCCAAGCCCGTCGCAACAAGCTGCTGGCAGCCATTGAGGAACAACTCGCGGTCGTTGCCAGCACCATTCGCGGTGAAGAGTATGTCGTGACGCTCTCACGCTGGGCAAAAAACGAGCATGGTGAAAAGGTCCGTGTTCAGCGTCAGCGTGTGACCCGCCCCTGGTTCTTCGCCAAGGACAATGGTTGTCAATCGGCGTTCAATCGGGACCCCCTATCGGCGCGCAAAAGGGACCCCCTTGTTGAGATGGTGGGTGGTTGATGCTGGGCGCGGTTTTCGCGCTGCTGGCGGCGTAGGGAGGGCGTAGCCCGACCGGAGGCGTCAGCAGCGCGAAGGCAGTTTTCTGATTAGGTCAGCTGCGGTTTTTGAAGCGCCAGCTGTCGTTGCCGGTCTCGACGATGTCGCAATGGTGGGTGATGCGGTCGAGCAGCGCGGTCGTCATCTTGGGATCGCCGAAGACGCTGGGCCACTCGCCGAAGGCCAGGTTGGTGGTGATGATGACCGAGGTCTGCTCGTAGAGCTTGCTGATCAGGTGGAACAAGAGCTGCCCGCCGGATCGGGCGAACGGCAGATAGCCCAGCTCATCAAGCACCACCAGGTCGAGCCTGCCGAGCTGGGCGGCGATGGAGCCGGCCTTGCCGATGCGGGCTTCTTCCTCGAGCCTGGTGACGAGATCGACGGTGTTGAAGTAGCGCCCGCGGGCCCCGGCACGCACGACGCTGGCGGTGATCGCAGTGGCCAGATGGGTCTTGCCGGTCCCTGTGCCGCCGATGAGCACGATGTTGCGGCGACCGGGCAGGAACGAACCTGCGTGCAGGGAGCGCACCAGCTCTTCGTTGATCGGGGTGCCCTCGAACGCGAAGGCGTCGAGGTCCTTGATTACCGGCAGCTTGGCTGCGGTCATGCGGTAGCGGATCGAGGCGGCATGACGATGCGCGGCTTCGGCGCGCAACAGATCGGTCAGGATCTCGTGAGTCGTGCGCTTGCGCTGCAACCCGGTGGTGACCGCCTCGTCGAACGCGCCGGCCATGCCCTTGAGCCCGAGCGAACGCATCGCCTCGATCATCTCATGCCGCTGCATGGAGGCCTCGCACCGTATCGTAGCGCGCGCAGTCCGCGATCGGCGGGTGGCTGAGCTTGAGATCGGCGACCACATCCAGGGGGTGCTCGGATGGCGGGTCCCGGTATCTGGCCAGGATGTTGAGGATGACCTCGTCGCTGACAGCACCGCTATCAAGCGCCTCCCGGATCGCGGCCTCAACCGCTTCCAGACCATCGGTCATTACAGCTGCCAGCACGCGCACGAAGCGGCGGTCGGCTTCATCACCGCCGCCCAGCTTGCGCCGCAACCGCGTCAGTGCCGGTGGCAGGTCCCACCCCTGGAAGGGTGCGCCGTTCCGCAAAGCGCCGGGCTTGTTGGCCAAAACGGGCAGGTAATGCCAGGGATCATAGATCGTCCGGTCGCGGCCGAAGTGCCGGGCATGCTCTGCGATTACCTCGTCGCCCAGGCGAACAACGATGCGGTCGGCATAGGCGCGGACCTGAACGGCCCGCCGCGCCGCCTTGGCCATGACCGAGTAGCGGTTGCGGTCGAAGCTGATCAGGCAGGTGCCGGTCACAGCATGGGTGGTCTCGTGGAAGCCGTCGAACGGCGCCAGCATCGGCTGCAGGGCTGGCCGCTCGAGCTCCAGCGCCTCAGCAACGGTCAGCTCCTTCTGCTCTGGATGCGCGTGCGTTGCGGCCCAGCGCAGGCACTCAGCTTCCAGCCACCCGTTGAGCTCCTCGATGCTGGCAAAGCGCAGGCGAGGCTGGAAGAAGCGGCCCCGGATGGTCTGGACCTGGTGTTCGACCTGACCCTTCTCCCATCCCGCTGCCGGCGAGCAGGCCGTGGGCTCGACCATGTAATGATCGGCCATGACCAGAAAGCGGCGGTTGAACACCCGCTCCTTGCCGACGAACACGGTGGTGACCGCAGTCTTCATGTTATCGTAGATACCGCGCAGGGGAACGCCGCCAAAGAAGGCAAAGCCCCGCGCATGGGCGTCGAACACCATCTCCTGCGTCTCGCGCGGATAGGCCCTGACGTAGACCGCGCGCGACGCGCACAACCGCATCTGCGCCACCTTCACCCGCATCGGCTTGCCCGCGATCTCCACATCCTCGTGGCTCCAGTCGAACTGGTAGGCCTCGCCAGGCTTGAACATGAGCGGGATGAAGGCAGGCGCCCCATCACCCGCATCCTTGCGCCTGGCTTCCGTCCAGCGCCGGGCGTAGCGCCGGACCGCATCGTAGGATCCCTCGAAGCCCTCGCGGCACAGCAGGTCATGGATCCGGGTCATGCGCAGCCGATCACGCCGATGCAGGGCCTCGTTCTCCGTCAGCAGCGTGTCGAGCCGCTCCTGGAACGGCCCAAGCCGGGGCAGCGGTTGAACCGTGCGGCGATAATCGAACGCGCCTTCCGGCGCCCGGATCGCCTTGCGCACCACCTTGCGTGACAGCCGCAGATCCCGCGCAATCGCCTTGATCGCCTTCCCGCCCGCGTGCTCCCGCCGAATCCGAACAACCGTCTCCACAACCAACATCCTGATCTCACCGCCTGGAAAACCAGGCGGTCAACTACACCATCAGAATGAGGGGTCCTTTTTAGACGCCGATCACCCCGCTAACGGGGTCCCTTTTGCACGCCGGTCCACAGGCTCTGGCGATCGACGTCGACCAGGGTATCAAAGGGGAGCAGGTTGTCGAGGCCATGGACAGGATCGCATCGATACGCGGCACTCAGGCTGTATTGCTCCCGGATGTGGGCCAGCACCTTCATGTCCGTGCGGGAACGCTGACTGACCGGTCGTGACCTCCATGAACGATAGCCGCGCGTGCTGATCTGCATCACCCGGCAGATCGTCTCGACTGGCCAGATATGGCGCCAGCTCTCCACGAACGCAAACCTCACGGCCGCTGGCTCGCGAAGAACTGTGTGGCCTTTTTTAGGATGTCCCTCTCCTCCTTGAGCACGCGGTTCTCAAGGCGAAGCCGCTCGTTCTCGCGGGCCAGATCTGCCT
>CAMDAC010000063.1 GCA_945888325.1 Candidatus Sulfopaludibacter sp. SbA3 | reverse complement strand
AGCTGACCGCGCCGACATGCAGGCGCTGCTCGCGGAGACTGGCCTTTCCGACCTTCTGACCCTGCAAACCTCGCGTCGTGTCGAACGCGTGAACAACCTGGAAGTCTGGGGAGACCTCAAATGACCATCACTCAGGTCGAAGTGCGCCGTAAGTCGTTTGGAGACACGCGGGTGACGGAGCGACCGACGCCCGCGCTTGCGGATGGGGAGGTGCTGGCGCGGATCGATAAATTCGCGCTCACCGCCAACAATGTCTCCTACGCCCTGTCCGGCGACATGATCGGCTACTGGAAGTTCTTTCCGGTTGAAGAGCCCTGGGGAATTGTGCCCGTTTGGGGCTTCGCCGATGTGGTCGAGAGCCGATGCCCGGCGGTGCAGGTGGGAGAGCGCATCTGGGGGTTCCTCCCCACGGCCTCGGCCGTCGTGCTTCGGCCGGGCCAGGTTTCGGACAGGTCTTTTGTCGACGAGGCCGCGCATCGCGCCAGCCTGCCTGCGATCTACAACTCCTACCAGCGCACCGACAGCGACCCGGCTGCCCTGAAGGCCATGGAAGACGAGCGGTGCATCCTGTTTCCGCTCTTCTCGACGTCTTACCTGCTTTACGACTACCTGATCGACAACGCGTTCTTCGGCGCCCGCCAGGTGCTCGTCGGCAGCGCTTCATCAAAGACCGGGTACGGCCTGTGCAACCTGTTGAAACGCCACGCCGGCGCTGGCGCGCAGGTCATCGGCCTCACATCGCCACGCAACCTGGACTTCGTTCGCGCGCTCGACTGTTGCGACGAGGTCCGCACCTATGACGAGATCGCCTCGCTCGACGGATCCGTATTGTCGGCGTTCGTGGACATGTCGGGTGACGGGGCAATCGTGGCTGCGATTCATGACCGGTTCGGTGCTAATCTGAAGCTCAGCTGCGCGGTCGGGGCAACACACTGGGGCTCAGAACGCTTCCGCCGCGAAGGCGTCGCAACGCCCCACAATTTCTTCTTTGCGCCCGGCCAATTCCTGAAGCGCGAGCAGGACTGGGGCCCGGGAGAAGTGATGCGTCGTGGCTCCGCCGAAGCCGCACGCATGTCGCTGGAGATGCGCAGCCAGATGTCGATCCGCCACGTCAAAGGACCGGAGGCGGCTGCGGCCGCGTTCCGTGAACTTGTCGCCAACGAGACGCCGCCAAATGTTGGGGTAATCGCCACCGTTGGCGAACAATAGGAGCAGGAACCAATGCGCCCGAATTCTACCGCCAACCCAGCAAGGGTATCGCTATTGGCTTTGATCTTGGCGCTCGCCGCGCCAGGCTCCGCTTTCGCCGACGCCGCAGCCGGCAAGGCCTGTGCGAGCGCGCTCTCGGCTGAGGGGCAGATGATGTTCGAGGCGGCAGCTACGAAAGTGAAGCCGGATAGTAACCTAAGGAATGTGTTGATCAGCGAAGTGCGGGGTCTCGTTTTGGCGGGTAAGCTGTCCCGCGACGTTGCGCAGAAAAACGCGCCTGCTGTTGGGGCATGTCTGAAAAAACTTCAAAGCTAGACCCGGCTGCCTCACGAGGGGTGGTGCTCGATAGCCGCTGCTGACGACCGCGCCGCTTCCAATGATAGCACTCGCGCTTAGCGGCGGGGTTCTCTCGTTAGCATGACGGGGCCAGCGCAAGAGCTGATTCCGCCGATGTCGGTTGAAGTGGGTTTGTTGGTGGTTTTTTGTACGGGCCGCAGATGGCTAGGCGCGCCCAAAAACGGGTGACTGAGGATCGGGGTGAGCAAATCGGTTACCTGCAAGGCGTGAAGGCTTGGCAATTCGACAAATATAGTGACATTGTGCGTGCCATAAGAGTAGAAGACGTAACGACGCCAACAGAAAGGGCCTGTCATGACGCTCGAGGAAATTACTACGCAGATGCGCGCGCGCGTTGCCGCCAAGGGCGGGATCAAGGGCAAGACCATCAAGTTCAACTTCGGCGACGATGGCTGTGTACGGATCGTTGGCTCGTCCGATCCTGCAAGCGTTGACAACGATAACGGCGCGGCTGACTGCACCGTCAACGTAGCCAAGGCGGACTTTCTGGATATGTCCTCTGGTAAGCTCAATTCGATGAACGCGTTCATGGCTGGCAGGCTGAAGGTGGAAGGCGATATGAGCCTTGCCATGCAACTGGGCACGCTTCTCAGCTGATCTTGGATTCATCCTGCTGCAACGCTGCGCTCTTCTCCGCTCCGGCCATCAGTAGAACCGGCTGAGCAACACAGAAAACGCTCGAGACCAGGCAATGGATCTGTGGTCCTGGCTAATCGCCGCTGTCTTCATCGTCATTTGGGATAACTGATGCTGAGAATACCGCGCAAATACGTGCACCACGTTTTTGGCATCCTCCAGTCCGGATTGACGGCAGGACTTGTCTCGGCCATTGCGAGCGCGCCATTAGCCGCATCAGGCTCGTTCCTGAGTCACTGGCTGGGCGCTTGGTTGCTTTCGTGGCTGATGATGGTTCCGGTCGTCGTGTTTGCGGCACCCGGAATTCGTAACGTGGCCAATTTCCTGACCCGTGATGGAAGTCGCAGGCCGAACCGGGCGGAGGTTGGTAAGCGATCCGACCCGGCGCCGCGAGAATAAAGCGAGCAAAGCTAAATCGCTGGAAGCGCCAGATCTGGTCGGGCGCTAACGTTACAAATGATCTAACATTATGGTCGCATCCCGCAGCGAAGCCGCGTCCGAAACACTTCGGCTTCTACAATCTACATGAGCGAGGCTGTCGCAGACAAACCTCCGCGACTTGCCGGTCAGGTGTACCGTTTTCGATGGTCGCGTTTCATAGCACGCGGTGTGCGAACCTAGAGGGCCCTGCTGGCTGACAAGGACCGCCGGCATGCGGCAGGAGGATGGATCCACATCCCTGATGTTGCATCTCGTCGTCGCTTGACCATCCGCCCCGAAAGTGACACGAATAGTGTCAATATATCGAGGCGCTGACGTGAAAACATTTCTGGTATGGGTTCCGGCGATCATCATCTACGCGCTGTTTCTTGGCTGGCATCAGAACTGGCGTGGCCCGCTTAGTACGGCCGAGATCAGCAATATCATGCAACGCCTCGAAGCGAGCGAGGTCGGGGCGAGCGGCCGCAACGAACTCCAGACTATGCAAAAATTTCTGGAAGCCGATGACGGGCGGGAATTCTACATGCTCAATCTCGTCCGTGTTGCTCCAGGGGAGGTGAAGGGGCCAGATGGCGTCGCGCGTCCCGCCCGCGAAGTGGTCGAGGGCTACACCAAGGTGTTCATGCCAGCACTGTTTGCGCGCGGCGGCTACCCTGCCATCGTGGCGCGCAAGCAAGGCGGATACTTCGATGCCTGGGGCGTAGAGGCCGACCCTGGTTGGTCGATCATCGGTTACATGCGCTATCGAAGCAGGCGAGACCTTGCGGAGCTTGTGCTTGATCCGCGTTTCGGCGGCGCTCATGATTTCAAATTTGCCGCCATGCCCAATACGTTCTCATTCCCAACCCAACCGGAGTTGCAGGCTCTACCCAGCCCGCAAATTTGGGTCGCGGCATTGCTCGCCCTGTTCGCATCATTCGGGCAGATCGTTTGGCTGTTAGTGGGCAGGGCAGCCAGCGCATAGGCCACTCTTGGCATCATCCCCACATCCACGGCGTCGTGCCCGGCGGCGGCCTGTCACCGGATGGCAAGCGCTGGGTCGACTATCGCCGCGGCTTCTTCCTGCCCGTGAGGGTGCTCTCGCGCTTGTTCCGCAGGCTGATGTGCGAGCGGCTCGCCGGCCTCCATGCCGGCGGCACGCTCAGCTTCCACGGCGATCTCGCCTCTCTGGCAGACCCGGAAGCGTTCGCGCGCCTCCTGAAGAGCCAGCGCCGGCGCGACTGGGTCGTCTATGCCAAGCGCCCGTTTGCCGGGCCAGACCAGGTCCTCTCCTATCTCGCCCGCTATACCCACCGGATCGCCATCTCGAACAGCCGGATCACAGCCTATGACGGCCAGCGCGTGACGTTCCGGGTCAAGGACTACCG
>CAMDAC010000062.1 GCA_945888325.1 Candidatus Sulfopaludibacter sp. SbA3 | reverse complement strand
ACCGACAATGACCAAGCCTATGATGGACCTGCGCGAGCTTGTTGAGAAGAGTGGGGACGCCGACCTGCTCAAGGAGATGATTGGATTTGCCGCTGAGCGGCTGATGGAGCTGGAGGTTGGCGTGCGCGCCGGCGCGGCCTACGGCGAGAAAGATCCGGAACGCAAAGCGCAGCGCAATGGCTACCGGGAGCGCGACTGGCAGACCCGGGCCGGTAACGTCGAACTGCGGATCCCGAAGCTGCGCACAGGCAGCTACTTCCCGTCGTTCCTGGAACCCCGCCGCGCCGTCGAGAAAGCCCTGACAGCGGTTATCCAGGAAGCCTATGTGCAAGGCGTATCGACCCGCGCGATGGATGATCTCGTCCAGGCGATGGGTGGTACTGGCATCTCAAAGAGCCAGGTGTCGCGGTTGTGTGAAGAAATCGACGAACGGGTCGAGGCCTTCCTGACCCGGCCCATCGAAGGCGAGTGGGTCTATCTCTGGATCGATGCCACCTATCTGAAGGTCCGCCAGGGCGGGCGCATTGTATCGGTCGCCGTGACAATCGCCGTCGGCGTCAACACGGACGGACGCCGGGAAGTCCTGGGCATGGCCATCGGCCCCTCGGAAGCGGAGACGTTCTGGACGGGCTTCTTGCGCGACCTGGTGCGCCGGGGGCTGAGCGGGGTGAAACTCGTCATCAGCGACGCCCACGAGGGCATCAAGGCGTCCGTCGCCCGCGTCCTCAATACCAGCTGGCAACGCTGCCGCGTACACTTCCAGAGGAATGTCCTGGCCCATGCCGGCAAGAGCAGCCGGCGTGTCGTCTCGGCCTTCATCGCCACCGCCTTCGCCCAGAACGACTATGCCTCTGCAAAGAGCCAGTGGCGCCATGTCGCCGATCAGATGCGGCCGAAACTGCCCAAGCTCGCCGCGCTGATGGACGAGGGAGAAGAAGACGTCCTTGCCTACATGACGTTCCCTCAGCAGCATCGCACGAAGCTGCACAGCACCAACCCTATCGAACGGCTCAACGGCGAAATCAAACGACGCACAGATGTCGTCGGCATCTTTCCTAATGAGAATGCCATCCGCCGACTGGTGGGAGCGATCCTCATGGAACAGACCGAGGAATGGGCCGTCCAGAGAGCGCGCTACATGACGCTGGAAACCCTCGCCCCAGTCTGCGATAACCCACTCGTCAGCCTGCCTGTAGCACAGGTCGGCTGACCAGCTCAGCCTGACCAATACCGTCAGGCCAATGACGAGCTACACCACTTGCTGGGACACGATCGGCGCGATCGATAAATTCTATGAAGGACGGCGTGCAAATCCGCTCGGTCTGGATCTGAAAAAATATGCCCCGCCGGGATGCACTCTAGACCTTCCGGACCGATCCGGAATAGGCGGCGACGGAATCGTCCGATGTCAGGAGCAATAGCCCTTCTTCGTTCGCCTGCGCCACAAGAAGGCGGTCGAAGGGGTCCTTGTGGATCGCAGGCAAGGCCGCGACAGCAATCGCATGGTCGCTGGTGATAACGAGTTCGTGCCAATCATTGTCGAGGAGCCCGCGGCGCAGCAAGCGCGGGTCAACGATGAAGTCGTCGCGCCCCAGAGAGCCCTTGATCGTAATCTCCCACAGGCTCGCAGCGCTGAAATAAACGGTGTTTTTCTCGTCTTCCAGATAGCGCCGCGCATCCGGAGAGAGCCGGTCTGGCTCCCCCGCAGCCCACAGAAGCAGATGGGTGTCGACAAGCAGGTTCATTGCGCGCCGCCGAAGAGGGTTTCAATCTCTTCCCGGCCCATGTCGTCGAAATCGTCAGGAACCTTGATGGCGCCCGACAGGAATCCAAGCCGCTTCCGGTCTGCGCCAAGCGGTGCATCGAGCGCAACCACCTTGACCAGGGCCTTACCTGCTTTGGCGATGATGAAAGTTTCGCCTTTAGCGGCGGCGTCGACAAGCCGCGACAGATGCGTCTTGGCTTCGTGAATATTCACAATTACGGTCATTGCTCACCAATCCTATAGACTTAGTTTATAGAACTTAGTCTATCGTTCGCCGATATTCAAGCAGAATCCTTCAACGGATCAGCCTTTTCCGTCTGCGCCCGCCAGAGTTCGGCGATCCAGCTCCGATCGAGACCGCGCTCGCCAAAGAGGGCGTCGCACAGCCTTCGCCATCTTGCCCGTGAGGGATCTCTTTGAATTCGCCGGCCATGGATGCATTTTGGGATTGGCGCGTCACTCAATCTCTTGCGCCCCGGGCTGACGCTGGAGGTCGTGTATACAGCCTCCGGAACACAGCCATAATGTGGCAATGCGGTTTCGAACGACGCATAGCTCTCCGGCATGAGGGCCTGCCCGTCTGGCCGCCTCAAGAGAGATGCCCACCAGGGGGATAACCCGTTCAGCCGTATCCGTTTTCACTTCCCGGTCCGTGCGGGCCCTGATCGAGATGTAGGGCACGGGCCCGTCGTGTTGATTTCTGCTGAGAACTGACCCGGGGTTTCCATCGAGAACTGACCCGCCTTGTGACTATCTTTCGGGTTTCATTTCCGGGTCAAGATGATGCCTTCTCCTTTTTCGATTTTGGCTTCTGCGCCGAGCTGTTCTTGAACCGGAAGCTGTCATTGCCGGTTTCGAGGATGTGGCAGTGATGGGTGAGACGATCGAGCAGCGCGGTTGTCATTTTTGCATCGCCGAACACGCTGGCCCACTCGCTGAAGCTCAGATTGGTTGTGATGACGACGCTGGTGCGCTCGTAGAGTTTGCTCAGCAGATGGAACAGGAGCGCGCCGCCTGATGCGCTGAACGGCAGGTAGCCCAGCTCGTCGAGGATCACGAGATCGGAGTGGATCAGGCGGTTCGCGACCTGACCGGTTCTCCCTTGAGCCTTTTCCTGTTCGAGTGCGTTGACCAGCTCGACGGTTGAGAAGAACCGGACACGGCGTCGATAGTGCTCGATCGCATGCACGCCGAGCGCCGTAGCGATATGCGTCTTGCCGGTACCCGGCCCGCCGACCAGGACGATATTGTCGGCCGCATCGATAAAGTCACATCGATGAAGCTGGCGGACGAGGGCTTCGTTGATCTCGCTGCTGGCAAAGTCGAAGCCCGCCAGGTCGCGGTAAGCGGGGAACCGTGCGCTCTTCAGCTGATAGGCGACGGATCTCACCTCGCGTTCCGCTGTTTCGGCCTTGATGAGTTGAGACAGCATGGGGATTGCAGCCTCGAACGCGGGCGAGCCCTGAGCCATCAGATCAGTGACGGCCTGTGCCATTCCGTGCATCTTCAGGTCGCGCAACATGACGACGATCGCGCCGCTCGCTGGATCATGACGCATGACGGGTCTCCCCCGCCGCACGCAGCGTGTCGTAACGATCAACATTGGCCTGTGGCTCACTGGCCAGTCTCAACGCCTGCGGCGCCGTCACAGGCGGTGTACTGATGGGTTTGCCATCGACCAGCCGGTGCAGCAGGTTCAGGATATGGGTCTTGGTCGCAACGCCCGCTTCCAGCGCCATCGACACCGCCGTCAGAACCGCGTCCTCGTCGTGCTGCAGCACCAGCGCCAGGATCTCGACCATTTCCCGGTCACCGCCCGGCGTGCGCAGCAGGTGCTGCTGAAGCCGCCGGAAGTCGTCTGGCAGCTCCAGGAACGGCGCGCCATTGCGCAGCGCTCCCGGCTTGCGCTGGACCACCGCGAGATAGTGGCGCCAGTCATAGATCGTGCGCCCGGGGCCATCGTGAGATCGCTCGATGACGCGCCGGTGTTCGCACACGACCTGGCCCTCGGCGACGACGAGGAAGTGATCGGGATAGACCCGCAGGCTCACAGGACGATTGGCGAACGACGCCGGCACACTGTAGCGATTACGTTCCAGATGCACGAGGCAGGTGGGAGAGACCCGCTTGCCATATTCCACGAAGCCATCGAACGGCCGGCCCGCCGGCATCAGGCTGCCGGCTTCATCAGCCCAGGCATCAGCAACAGAGCCGGGCTGGGTGCCATGCGGGATGTCCTGCCACAGCGCACGGCATCGCTGCTCAAGCCAGAGGTTCAGGGCGTCCAGACTCTCCGCATGCGGTATAGGCTGCCACAGACGATGGCGCGCATCCTGAACGTTCTTCTCGACCTGGCCTTTTTCCCAGCCCGCAGCCGGATTGCAGAACTCAGCCTCGAACATGTAATGGCTGACCATCGCCGCAAACCGCGCGTTGACTGTCCGCGCCTTGCCGCGCCCGACCTTGTCGATCGCCGTGCGCATATTGTCGTAGATCCCGCGCCGCGGCACGCCGCCAAGCATACGGAACGCATGGTTGTGCGCGTCGAACAGCAT
>CAMDAC010000061.1 GCA_945888325.1 Candidatus Sulfopaludibacter sp. SbA3 | reverse complement strand
GGTCTTCCACGCGATGGCGTGCGGGAATGGCAAGCTGATCACCATGCCAGACCCTTGCTCGACGTTTACGGGCGGCGCCTATGCCGCGCTCGCCTGCGATGCGCGCAATGAAGCGCAATGAAGCAAAGTCCCTGAGCGAGACCATTTCTTCTTTCCTCATCGAAGCAAGCTTCACCGTCGGAATCCGGCACTGGCGCTGAGCCACAGCCTGGTTGCATACCTTGAAATCATGACCTGGGGCGGCGCCAACCCCGGCTGCCAGGCAAGCAAAGCGCGTGCAGCGGAGGCAGCCGCCTGCGCCGCCCGGGTCACACCAGAAGGCCCCAGTCAGGCAGGACGGCCTTCGCTGAACTTGCCGGCCTCCGGGTCAGAACGACACCTCGTCCCAAGCACAGGGCACTTGATGGCCCTGCATTTTGCGCCCACTCAATGACAACACGGGCACGGCGAGTGGGCTTGCATCAGCGCTCCGGTCGAGCCAGAGGACAGAGCGGGAGACAGAAAAGTTCCATGTCGATATCCAGGTCGATTGCTTGCATCGCAGGCCTTGCCCTAGTGGCCAGTTGCGTCAGCCCGCGCATGCAAATGACTTCGGCAGCCGGCGAGCTGGAGCGCCTCAGCGAGACACTGCTCGCTTCTGACTCGGCAACCCTCACCCTGGAAAACTGGTGCGCGCAGCGCATGCTGGCCGACCCTCCCATAGTGGTTGCAAGGATCGCGGAGAGCCCTGAGCGCCCTGCTTCCGATGCACAGCGCCTGCGCCTGAAGCTGGCGGCAGATGAGCCGGTCAGATACCGCCATGTCCAGCTTTTATGCGGTGACAGGGTCCTTTCCGTGGCTGAAAACTGGTACGTTCCCGGACGGCTGACGCCTGAGATGAATGAAGCGCTCGAGACCACGCGGACCCCGTTCGGCAAGGTCATCCGCCCGCTCGGCCCGCAGCGCACAAGCCTGGGTGTTACCCGCAGCGACTGGCTCCTGGCAGCGCGGGCGGGCCATGTGGGCGCTGATCTGCCCGCCTGCGCGGATACCGCCTTCTCGCATTCTGCTCTCGTCGCCGCCGCCGATGGCCTGCCGCTCGCCGAGGTGCGGGAGAATTATTCTGTAGCGCTGGTATGCGACTGACGCCTCGCTGAATGTCCCCGGCGATATCTGCGACAGCGCACGAACGAGAGACTTGCGGGCGCTCCTGACACTGGCAAAGGCGCTTCGTCGGCGCGATCTGGCCGGCGCTTGTTGATTGCCAAGGAATGAAGCTCAGGCCGGGCAAAACACTGGCACGAGAGACAGGCTTGTTGCTTCGCCAATGCTTTCGCCTTACATTCCGCCTTACTCGAATAAAGGAGCAGCTTATGAGCACCGCCACAATGACCTCAAAGGGCCAATTGACACTGCCGAAGGCTGTCCGCGATGCGTTGGACCTGCATCCCGGCGACCGGGTCAATTTCGTGCGGATGGAGGATGGCAGATATGCCGTCCTGCCCGCCAACCGGCCGGTCATGGCGCTGAAGGGGATCATCGCCGGGCCCGCCGCCCCCGTGAGCCTTGAAAGAATGGACCAGGCTATTGCCAGCGGCGCATCTGATGCATGATCGGCCTCGACACCAATCTCGTCGTGCGCTTCCTCGTCCAAGATGACGAGGCTCAGGCGGCGCTGGCAAGCGAAGTCTTTGCCTCGCTGAGCGGAGACCACCCCGGCTTCATTGGTTCGGTCGTGCTGGCCGAAACCAGCTGGGTTCTGGCGAAGGCCTACAAGGCGAGCCGCGAGGACATTGCCGGAGCGATCGAGGGGCTATTGCGCTCCGAAGAAATCATCATCGAGAACACCGAGGCCGCCTATCGCGCCCTGGTCGTCTTTCGCGAGGGCCGAACGATCGATTTCGCCGACGCCCTGATAGCAGAAACCGCAAGGCTCGCAGGCGCTAGCGAAACCCTGACCTTTGACCGCCGCGCTGCCGGCGAGAGCGCCATGCGCCTCGTCAGCGCTGCGGGAAACTGACAAGGAGACGCCATGGCCCGTGCGAAGACCCTTACGAGAGACGCGCTCGCCGCCCTCGGCGCAGACCGGCTGGCCGGGTTGCTGATGGAGCTGGCCGATACCGAACCGGACATTGCCAAGCGCCTGCGGCTTTCCGTGGCCGCCGCCGAAGGCCCCGAAGCGGTGGCCAAGCAGGTGCGCAAACGTTTCGCTGCCCTGCGCCGTTCGACGAAATTCCTCGACTGGAACCAGACCCGGCCACTGGCGCGCGAGCTGGGTGACCTGCGCGATGTCATCACCGGTGACATTGCCCCGGACGCCCCTGGTCTCGCACTGGATCTTTTATGGGAGTTCCTGGTGCTGGCCGAACCCACCCATGAGCGCTGCGATGACAGCAATGGCGATATCGGTGTCCAATTCAAATTCACCATGGACGCCATTGGCGAGCTGGCCGGGCACGTAAAGCCGGACCCCACCCAACTTTCCGGGCAGGTCTTCGAGGCGATCCAGAACAATGGCTATGGCCAGTATGACGGCCTGATCGGCGCACTCGGCCCGGCCCTGGGTGCGACCGGTCTTGCTCATTTAAAGGCGTCGGTCGAGGCGCTTGCTGAACAGCCCGTCGAAACACCGCCCGAGGATGAGCGAGAGGTGATCGGCTGGTCTTCCAGCGGACCGTTTTATCGCGACACAATTGAGCGCTCCTCGCGCGACATGACCGTACGCTTAGCGCTGGCCGACATCGCCGACGCAAGCGGAGACGTCGACGCCTTTGTCGCCACGCTGAACGAGGCTTCGCGCAAGCTACCGCGCGTTGCGGTCGACATGGCAGCGCGCTACCTGGCCGCCGATCGCGCCGGCGAGGCGCTGGCCGCACTGGAGGCCGTCGCCCCGGACAGGCTGGCCTTTGCCGGCGGCGACGTCGATGCGATGAAGATTGCCGTGCTGGACCATCTGGGGCGCAGCGATGAGGCCCAAGCGCTGCGCTGGGGTGCGTTCGAGGCGCGGCTGGAGACCGGCGCGCTGCGCGAATACCTTAAACGCCTGCCCGATTTCGAGAATGACGAGGCCGAACGCGCTGCGCTCGCCTACGCGGCAAACTTTCCCTCTGCCCATGCCGCCCTGTCTTTCCTTGCGGGCTGGCCGGCCCTGCGCGAGGCGGCCGCCGTGGCCGAGACCCGGCTGAATGAGATTGACGGGGAGGATTTCGTGCGACTGCCAGCGGCGGCCGAAGCGCTTGAAACCAAACAGCCGCTAGCGGCGACGCTCATCCGGCGCAAGCTGGTGATGTTCGCGCTGGAGGCCGCGCGCACCAAACGCTACCGCCACGCCGCTCGCTCCGTCCGCGAATGCGCGGGGCTTGCCGGAGACATCGCCGACTGGAAGGGCCATGTCGACCACGACACCTGGCTCGCCGACCTCAAGGCGAAACACGCCCGCAAGTCCGGCTTCTGGACGCATTTGGAGTGAACGGCCCGGTGATGGTCTGGCGAGGCAGGTCTGGGGTCAGCGCAATCGGGCAGGAGTCGGCGAACTCCAGCCTGTTTTCTGCAAAGCGGCCGAATGAAAGGATTGGGGTGACCCTGCCGTCTAGGGAGCCCATCGATCGGAGCCGTATTGGCACCTTCCGACCGTTCAGTCCCGAGGCAGCGAGCTTCAAAAGCTAACACTTGGTGGTCGTTGCAATTGAAAGGGCTGCCCTTTTTAGTCGGCATCCTGGTGCTCGTTTCGATGAGAACTGAACATGCGACACGTGTTGGCGCTGTGCGTAATGGGCGCATTGTTGGGCAGTCCCGCAGCTCTCGCCGATGAGCCTGCTCCTGCAGAAACCTGGCAGGTCATTGTTCAGGCCGAAGGACGCGGTGAGATCAAGAGGCTGGCCCTCGCGCCGAATGGCGACATTTTTGGTTGCGGGGTTTTTAGTGCCAACAGGCCCAGGCGATGAAGGGCCGCATAGCGACGCCTGGCTCGCTCGATACACCCAGGATGGACAACAGCTTTGGTCTCGTCTTCTGGGTGACACATATCGAGACGAAGCACTGGACATGTCGGTATCGACGGATGGAACTATCACCATCGCTGGATGGCGTGACGTGGAGTTCGTTCAGGGCAGTCAGGCCAGTAACGGCTTTGTTGCCAGTTTCGGCGCGGACGGCTAGCTCCTCTGGGAGTCAGTCCTTTCAGCCCCCTCCCGCCGCATAGTTACTTCGAGCGCCTCAGTCCTCGACGACGGCTCGACTCTCGGCGCGGGTCAGGCTGTAACTCTGCCGCCAGTGGCTCTTGTTGAGCAAGCAGATCAAGTAAAATCGGATAAACTCTGTGTACAAATACTTTTACTATGAGGTTTACTGGTAGACCTCGTTTCAGGAGGACGAGGCGCGCTTCGGGCAGACGAACAAGATCACACGCCGCTGGGCCCGGCGCGGCACACACCCCGGCGCGCCGCATGATCAGCGCACGAAATGGACGCACCCGGGCGCCAATAGTTCCGACCGGGCATAGCGAACAGTCCTGATCTCGGAAATTCCAAGTAACGGCTTCAGCCGTCACCAAAACATGATGCGAACGTCACGCCCGCTTCACTGTGTCCGCCTACCGGAGTTTTGGCCCGGTCGCCG
>CAMDAC010000060.1 GCA_945888325.1 Candidatus Sulfopaludibacter sp. SbA3 | reverse complement strand
GCCTCAGCTTCGGCCCGGGGCTCGGGCGGGGCCGCCATGCGGCGTTTCTGGCCCATCGGCTTCTTGGCGCCGAAGCCCTTGGCTTCCTTGCCGCGCGCCTTCTTGTCGATCTGCTTGAGTTTGAGCTGCTGCAGACCGGACAAGGCCTCGCCGTCAGCGCCTTTCATCGGGTCGGAAAAGGCCGAGCCGTACTTCTCGATCCGCCCCTCGACCTCTTCGAGGAAAGCGACTTCCCAGTCGGTCAGCGGCGGGCCGAGGCCCTGCGCCGCAAGATCAGCCGCCCGGCCCAGCTTTCGCAGCGCGGCGCGTTTCTTGCGCTCATCAACCTCCCTGGCCATGGCACTTACCTAAGGCGATTTGGGCGGCGCGCGCAATCTCAAGCTTCGCCGAGGGCGATCAGGTAGGTTTCGAGGATCATTTCCTGTTCGTCGCGCTCGGCTTTCTCGATCTTCCGTAGGCGGATCACTGCACGCAGCGCCTTGGTGTCGAAGCCGATGGCTTTCGCCTCGCCGTAGACTTCCTTGATCTGCTCGGCGACCTCTTTTTTCTCCTCTTCCAGACGCTCGATCTTGGCGACGGTCTGGCGAAGTTTTTCCCGGGTGGTTTCGTCGATCTTGGTGATCTCGGCATTGTCGGCCATGGCGGGTCCTTTCCGGGGTTTTCAGGCGAAGGCGAGGCTCTTAGCGGGTCTCTTCGGCAAGCGCCAGACGCCGGATCGCCTCCGCCACAGCTTCGCCTTCGCCGTGATGCGGCATGTGGCCTTCATGCGGCAGGGCCAACAGTTCCACGGGCACCTGTTTCTTCAGTTCGCCGACGTGCAGCTTCGGCGAGAGCACGGTGTCCTGGCTGCCGGAGAACACGATGATCGGCACCTTGAGTTCCGGGTAGCGCGCCGACTGGGCGCCGAGTTCGTCCTGCAGGGATTTCACATCGCGCGCATTGGCGCGGAAGTTCGGCGGCCGGAACAGCAGCCCGATCGCGGAATTCTCGAAATAGCCCTCCGGCGCCGGCGCCGGCCGGAACACGCTGCCGATGCCGCTGCGCACCTGCGTGGGCCCGACCAGCGGCAGCAGCTGGCTGAACGCCGTGCCGAGCAGGGGCGGGGCGGCGAGGTTGTTGTACCAGGCCGTGCCGCCATCGCCCCAGTCATGCGTCACCGGCGCCAGCAGCACGAGGCCGGAGACAAGGTCCGGCCGGTCGAGCGCCAGACGCAGCGCCACCGCGCCCCCGAAGGAATGGCCGACGACCACCGCCTTCTCGCCGGGCGCCAGCGCGTCCAGCACGCCCGCCATCTGGCGCGCCTGCATCCCGAGTTGCTCGGCGCCGTCGAAGCGTTCCGAATAGCCATGGCCCGGGCGGTCGGCCATCAGGATGCGCATCTCGGTGTCGAGGCGCGGCGCCAGGGTCCACGTGAACTCGCGCGCATTGGCGCTGGCCCCGTGGATCATCAGCACGACCGGGCCAGCGCTGCCCTGCTTCAGCACGTGGACGCTGTGGCCCTCGACCGGCACCAGCGTGCCGCTCGCCGGATAAGCCTGCTCGACGCGGGACGTATACGCGATGCTGGTCACGCAGGCGCCAAGTCCGAGCGCGGAAACCGTCGCCGCCATCACCGTCAACATGCGTTTCAAAGCTCCTGGCCCTCGGCCTGTTTGGCGAGCCGGTCAGCCGCAAAGCGGGCCTGCGGCATCAGCGGATAGATGGCGAGCGCCTCGCGGTAGCTGGAGAGGGCTTCCTTCTCCCCGCCCAGCGACTCGAGGATCACACCCATGCCGAGCCAGGCCCCGAAATGGCGCGGCTCCAGCTTCAGGGCCTCGTTGAGGTCGCGGAAGGCTTCCGGATAGTTCTCTTCCATCAGGAAGAGGCCGGCGCGGCGGTGGTAGGCCTCGGGATAATCCGGCTTCAGCAGGATGACCCGGTCGAGCAGTTCGTGCGCCGTATCGGTATCTTCGGCCTCCAGCGCTTCCAGGGTCCGCTGCATCAGCAGGTCCACCGTCGCCGAACCGGATTCCATCCAGGTCGCCCAGATGTCTGCGGCGACATCGGCGGCCTCGGCTTCCTCGGTCGCAGCCTTCAGCTTGGCGAACATCTCCTCGGTCGGCGCCGCGTGCGCAGCGGGCGCGAGCCAGATCAGGGCGGCAAGGAGGAGACGCTTCAGCATGCGCGCAATATGGCGCGGCGCCACCCCTGCGGCAACGCCTGCGCTCAGGCCTAGAGAAGGCCTTCAAGGATAAGCGCCCGCTCAAGCCCGGCAGCGCCCCGGAAAAGGTGGGTGCGGAAGCCCAGGGCGTCGGCGGTGGCGACATTCTTCGGCACGTCGTCGATGAACAGCACCTCGTCAGGGGAGGGCCCGCCCATCCGCGCCAGCGTGTAGTGGAAAATCTTCGGGTCCGGCTTGATCAGCTTGATCTCGCCCGAGACCACCACATGCCGGAATCGCGACAGCACCGGGAAGGCCTCGCGCACCTCGGGCCAGACTTCGGCGGGCATGTTGGACAGGGCGTAAAGCGGCCGCCCGCTTCCCGCGAGGTTTTCGATCAGCCGTTCGCTGCCCGCGATGCAGCCATCGAACATTTCCATCCAGCGCGTGCGCCACGCGCGGATCTGGCTTTCGTATTGCGGAAATTTAAGGGTCAGCGCGGCGGCGTTGTCTTCAAAGCTGACGCCGGCATCATGCTGCGTGTGCCAGTCCATCGTGCACACAGTGGTGAGGAAGCGCTCGCATTCGGCGCTGTCGCTGAAAATCTGGCTATAGAGGCGCGCCGGTGACCAGTCGAGGATCACCCCACCAAGGTCGAACAGGGCGATACGGGCTGCCATTCTGGCGCCTCATTGCCTGTTCATCAGAGGCTCAGCCTTGCTTTGCTTTGAAGCGGGGGTCAGTCTTGTTGATGACATACACCCGGCCTTTACGGCGCACGATCTTGCAGTCGCG
This sequence comes from Candidatus Sulfopaludibacter sp. SbA3, assembly GCA_945888325.1. GTDB lineage: Bacteria > Pseudomonadota > Alphaproteobacteria > Caulobacterales > Hyphomonadaceae > Hyphomonas. Next base: position 2,084 of record CAMDAC010000060.1, on the reverse strand, counting down.
GTGACGCGATTTCAGCGACTTGAGGGACGAACGGACTTTCATGGGTCTGGCCTGGTGCGGTTAGGAATTGGGAAAGCGGAGCGCGTAATGAATCCAGATAGACGAGTCAAGGACGCGTGCTGCGCCCCGCAGCCGGAAAAAGGGATCGCCGCCATGGTTTTTGCAGGTTGGGCCCGCTCCAAATGGATGCTGACGGCCGCAGTCTGCGGCCTTCTGGCCTCCTGCGCCAACGGCCCGCCGACCACGCCCTCGCCCAAACCCGGCGTCGAACAGCCCCCGGCGCCCGAAACCGGCCCGGTCCGCTACACCACCTCCGGCCATGCCGCGATGGACGCCTGGCGCGACGATTTCTCAGCCCGCGCCATCAGGGCAGGGCATGACCGGGCGCTGGTGAAATCCCTGCTGGAGGGCATCCGCCCCTTGCCGCTCTGGCTCGGCACCGAGGTCCAGGCCGCAACGGCCCCCAGCTCACAGGCCGAATTTGCCAAGCCCATCTGGGATTATCTCAAGGTGCCGATGGGCGCGACGCGAATTTCTTCCGGCCAGGCCAAACTCGCCGCCCTCAGCCCCACGCTCAGCGCCATCGAGGCGAAGTACGGCGTCGACCGGCAGGCGCTGCTGGCGATCTGGGGCATGGAGACCAGCTATGGCAGCTTCACCGGCAATGATGACGCCGCCAATGCCCTCGCCAACATGGCGGTCGAAGGCCGCCGGCAGAAATTTGCCGAGGACGAGCTCTACGCCCTGATGACCATCGTCGAGCGCGGCTATGCGCGGCGCGACCAGCTCGGCTCTGGCTGGGCCGGCGCGATGGGCCACACCCAGTTCATGCCCTCCACCTACATCGCCCATGCGGTGGACTTTGACGGCGACGGCAAGCGCGATGTCTGGAAGTCTGAAGCCGACGCACTGGCCTCGGCGGCCAACTATATCGCCCGCTCCGGCTATGTGAAGGGCCAGCCTTGGGGCCTCGAAGTGCGCGTCCCGGCAGATTTCGACTACAGCCTCGCTGACGGCAACGAGCGCCGCATGGAAACCTGGACCGCCGCCGGCCTTACCCCGATCACCGGCACCGCGTTCGACACCAAGGGCGCCGAGTTCGGTGAACTCTGGGTGCCTGCCGGGCATGAGGGCCCGAAATACCTGCTGTTCAAGAACTTCAACGTCTTCAAGACCTATAACCGCGCCGATTCTTACGCGTTCGCCGTAGGCCTCTCGGCCGACGCGATCATGGGCAAGACCGGCCCGCTGACGCCCTGGCCGACGCACCTGATGCCGCTGACCGTCTCCGAACTGCGCGACATGCAGCAGGCCCTCAACGACCGCGGCTTCGATGCTGGCGTGGTCGACGGCATCGCCGGCCGCCGCACCAAACTCGCCCTCGCCGCCTTCCAGAAAACCCAGGGCCAGATCGCCGACGGCTACCCGACCAAGCAGATGCTGGTCATGCTGCAGGCGTCAGCGGTCGTGGCGGCAGGAGCCGGGACGGTGGGCGCGAACTAGGCGCTCCGCCCTTCGCCAGCCACCCAATGCAACTCATCGTTCGACTTCGCTCAGCGAGCTGTCTTATGCATGGGAGTTGAAGTCAGGCGCGCTAAGCCGCCGGCGGCTACCCGGTCAAGCGCGCGCAAGACTCAGGCTCCTGCAAGCTCAAAGCTGAGCCCCGCATGGGCCTCCAGCCGCGCGATCAGCTTGTCGCCCATCAGGCTCGCCGGCGTCCAGAAACCGCCCGGGGTGGTGTCCGGCAGGTCCTTGGCCAGGCACGCCGCAGCCTGGGCCAGCATCTTGGCCGTCGACCCATACCCCGGGTCGCGGTCGCCCGTCACACGGCACCTGATCTTATCGCCCTTCGGTGTCTTTCCGAGGAACACCAGATCGTACTCACCCTCGCGCTGCTGTTTTTCGCTCGGGCCCTCGCCCGGCTTGGGGAGGACGTGGTTTTCGAGCAGCCACCGCGTCGGCGGCAGGGCCAGCCCGATCATCGCGCCCGTCATGCCCCAGCTGATCGCGCGCGCCGCGCGCTTTCCGCTCGCGCCTTCGCCGGACACCATCGCCTCCTCGTACAGGAAGCCGTCGCCATAGCT
>CAMDAC010000059.1 GCA_945888325.1 Candidatus Sulfopaludibacter sp. SbA3 | reverse complement strand
AGCACTTCTTGTATTTCTTTCCCGATCCGCAGGGACACGGATCATTTCGGCCGACCTTTTCAGTTCGCGGTAAGCGCTGCGAGCTCCCCACGTAGAAAGTAGCTTTCCCGGCGAGGATGTTTGCGCGAGCTTTGCCCGTCGATTGGGAGCAAAGCTTTGGAACAAACGGTGCAACATTTGTTGGCTTCGGCTGGCGACCAGACACGCCGTCTTGAGGTCCTGGAAGGCCCCACGGGCCGGCGCAGCTGGCCGGACGCGGTGAAGGCAGGGATCGTTGCCGAAAGCTTTGAGCCAGGCGCGAAGGTGAGCGTAGTTGCGCGCCGGCACGGACTGTCTCCGCAGCATCTGACGGGATGGCGGCGGCTGGCGCGCGAGGGGCGGCTGGTGCTTCCTTCGTATGGGCAAGAGCCTTTCGCCCGGCTGGTCGTGGGTGAGCCTCCCGCGGTGCCGTCTGAGGTTCAGGGCGACATCGGATCGATCAGCATCGAGACGGACGGGATCGTGATCCGGGTGCCGGGAGAGATCAGCGTATCCCGTCTTGGTGAGATAGTCCGTGTGCTGTCAATGCCGAAGTAATTTTCCCCAAAAGCGCCGAAGTAAAATTCCCCAGTTTGTGATTTCAGATTTCGGTTTGAAGGTTCCTGATTTTCGGTGGCCGGCCGCGCGGTCTTGGTAGTGATGCCTGACCCGGCGGAACGAGCGTTGATTTTGAACGCAGATGTTCAGGCATGAGCTCAGCGTGCTGGCGTAGCCTGTAGCTTGAGCCTTCGATCTGGATGACGACCGCGTGGTGCAGCAGGCGGTCCAGGAGAGCGGTGGCAACGACAGGATCGCCGAACACCTCGCCCCATTCGGCGAACCCGCGGTTGGAGGTGAGGATCATAGCCCCCTTTTCGTAGCGGGCGTTGACGAGCTGGAAGAAGAGATTTCCGCCGCCGGGGATGACGGGAAGATATCCGATTTCGTCTATGACCAGCAGGGCTGAGCGGCAGAAGAACCGGATACGCTCGTGCAATTTTCCTTCACGTTCGGCGCGCGACAGCGCGCCGATCAGATCGGCGAGCGTGCAGAAGTACACGCTGCGTCCGGCTTTCACTGCCTCAATGCCGAGTGCGACGGCGAGATGGCTCTTGCCGGTGCCGGGCGGGCCGAGGAAGTGGACGACCTCGTGGCGGGCGACGAAGCCAAGCTGGGCGAGCGTCAGGATACGTTCCCGGTCGAGCGAGGGCTGGAACGAGAAGTCGAACCCGCTGAGGGTCTTGATCGTCGTCAGCCGCCCCATGCGCAGCGCGGTCTTGATGCGGCTGTTTTCGCGCAGCGTCAGTTCTTCAGACAGCAGGATGTCGATGGCATCGAGCGCGCTGATCTCTCCCTGTTCAAGCCTGCGTACGACATGGTCGAGGGCTTCCAGCGCACGCGGCATCTTCAGGCCGACAAGGTCATGCCGGATGCGGTCGATGGCGGAAGGTGTGGCGTCAAGGCTGGCGGTCATGCCCGGCCCTCCCTGGCGAGCGCCTGGGCGACGGCGTCATAGAAGGCAAGCGGTCGCTGGGCAACAACATCCCCAGCGCCCGCAATGGCCGGTCGACCGGACTTGCGCACGCGCCGGTCCGCTGTTGTCACCGGGCGCCTGTGGCCCTGCTCGACGCGGCGGAGCCGACGTCCTTCCAGCAGGGGATGGGTTGCGATCAGGATGCCCTCCTCGAAGATGCGCACTTCGCTGGCCAGCATGTGGACCTCGACAAGGCGTCTTCGTGTTGCGTCCGGCACGCTGTAGGCATTGCCGCCGATGCTGACCATGCCATCCCGGCTGATCCGTCGTTCGAGCTTCAGCACAGACCGGAACGGCGCGAGCGGCAACGGCAGGAGGCTCACCCGCTCCTCGGCGAAGACCTCGTTGACGACGCGCAGTGTCGTGGCGTGAACACGTGGATTGGCGACCGTATCGAGCCAGTGCCGCAGCTGCAGGTTCATGTCGTCAAGATTTCGGAACGAGCGGGCGAGGAAGAAGTCCTCGCGGATATACCGGAACGGACGTTCGACCTTGCCCTTGGTCTTGGCCCGGTAGGGACGGCAGGCCTTCGGGTGGAAGCCGTAGTGGCGGGCAAGATCGACCAGGGACCGGTTGTAGACGATGCCGCCCGTTTCCCCCTCGCCGATGACGGCCGTCTTCATCCGGTCATAGAGGATTTCGCGCGGCACCCCGCCGATCGCCTCGAACGCCGCCGAATGACAGCGCAGCACGCTGGCAAGATCCTGGTGGACGACGAAGCGTGCCCAGACGAACCGGCTGTAGCCGAGCACCATCGAGAACAGCCAGACAATGCGCGGGCAGAGCGGCTCATCGGTGAACACAACATGGAACTGCGCAAAATCGACCTGCGCCTGCTCACCCGGAGGGGTCTCGAAGCGGACCTCGTAGCCGGGATTGGCGGGCGGACGCACTTCGCGTAGGAAATCGGTGACTGCCGAATAACCGCCGCCATACCCAAGCGCCTTGATCTCACGAAACAACCGCCGTCCCGTCAGGCCCGGCCAGGTGGCTACACGTTCCCGCAGATAGCTCGCATACGGATCAATAACCGCCGTGCGTCGTTCCCGTGGCCCATAAGCCGGCGCCTCCAGCCCGCGATCAACATACTTGCGCACCGTCTTGCGATCGACGCCCACCCGACGCGCAATCTCTGAAACAGACATACCCTGCCGGTGAAAGTCCAGTATCATCACAACCTCTCCCAGTTCGACCACCCGCCACTCCTTCCCGACCATCAGGAAAAGCTTCAGGCAAATCGTGCCGCCGGTCTTCCCGGGCGCGCCCGGGAAGACCGGCTCACACGCCAAACTGGGGAAAATTACTTCGGCACTTGTGGGGAGTATTCACCCGGCACTGACAGTGTGCTGCGCCTCGCATGATACTTACGGGGAAAAGCCTGCAGGTTGTTGTGGCCATAAAGCCCGTCGACTTCAGAAAGGGTCATGACGGGCTGGCGGCGGTGGTGCAGTCGGACCTTGGTCTTGATCCCCATTCCGGGATCATTGTCGTGTTCCGCTCGAAGCGGGCTGACAGGATCAAGGTGCTGACCTGGGACGGCGGCGGTCTTGTGCTCGCTTACAAGCGGCTCGAGGAGGGCAGCTTCGCCTGGCCGCCGATCCGGGACGGGGTAATGCAGCTCTCGGTCGCCCAGTTCGGCGCGCTGTTCGAAGGTCTGGACTGGAGAAAAGTCCGCGCTGTGGACGTCCGCCGCCCGAATCTTGTCGAATAAGCGAGTCAGCGCGTGCGAAGCAGATGGGGTGGTTGCCGCCCTCCCCGGACGGCATCGCAATGTGCCAAGATGGTGGTGTTTACAGCCACTGAGCGGAAAGGACGGCAACCGTGACGAAAGATATTATGATTGGAGTGGATTTAGCAAAGAATGTTTTTCAGCTGCACGCGGCATCGATGAGTGGGCAGCCGCAGTATCGCAAGAAGCTGTCGCGGCAGAGTTTCGTCAGGTTCATGGCGGAACAGCCACCAGCAGTGGTGGTTATGGAGGCGTGTGGCAGCGCGCATTATTGGGCGCGCGAGATTGCCCAGCTTGGCCATGAGGTGAAGCTGATTGCGGCGCAGTATGTGAAGCCGTTCGTGAAGCGACAGAAGAATGACGCGGCAGACGCTGAGGCTATCGTGGTCGCGGCGCAGCGGCCCGAGATGCGCTTTGTTGAGCCGAAGTCTGCTGAGCAGCAAAGCCGTGCCATTTTGTTCCGCGCCCGCGAGCGGCTTGTTCACCAGCGCACCGAACTAGTGAATGCACTCAGGGCCTGCCTTTATGAATACGGCCATGCGGTTCCGCAGGGGGGGCACCAGCTCAAACGGATCGAAGAGATACTACACGCACCTGGCAGCGACTTGCCCGATTTGATGCGCGAAGAATGCCGGGAGTTATTGGATCAGATTGCCGAGCTGACGGTACGCATCAATGCACGAACTACAAAGATCAAAGCACTTGGTGCGCAAACAGACACGGCTCGGCGTTTGCAGACTATTCCAGGCGTTGGACCATTGACCGCGCTTGCCGTAGAAGCTTTTGCCCCGCCAATGGAAAGTTTCAAGTGTGGCCGTGACTTCGCCGCATGGCTTGGTCTTGTCCCGCGCCAGTTCTCATCCGGCGGCAAGGAGCGGCTCGGGCGAATATCCAAAGCTGGGCAATCCGACATCCGCAGGTTACTGATTATCGGGGCCATGTCGCGGCTGAACTGGCTGGGTCGAAAATCCATTCCAGAGGATTCGTGGCTGGCGCGCATGGTCGCACGAAAGCCGAGGATGCTCGTGGCGATCGCACTGGCGAACAAGATGGCCCGGATGATCTGGGCGTTGATGACGAAAAACGAGGATTACAGAGTTCCGGCGCAGGCTGTTGCGGGATGATCGACATGCCGCAACAGACTGACGTCGGATAAGGGGAGTGAGAAGTCGACGACCTAAATGGGCAAAATGATCGAAAAGATCTGGATCGGGAAAACCAGTTTATACACGTGAGCTGACAAGCTCGAGAAGCAGATTTGGACCTGATCCGCAGATCACCATACCGGCCAGCGGCTTCTTGATCATGCCGCATTTACAGGCCTAACAGAAGACCGCACTCGATCACTCGCCCATTGGGCCAAAAAACTTCTTGCTTCACGGGCGGCAACCACAGAAGTGTATAATATGGCTCATGCCCGAGACGCTCACTGCTGCCGAACTTGCCGAACTTCCGCCGAAGGTGCGGGCGGTTCTGGCGGCGCAGGCAGGGTTGATTGCCGCGCACCAGCAGAAGACGGCTGCGGCGGAAGAAAAGGCTGCTTCCATCGCCGATGAGATCGGAGAAATCAAAGCCCGGAACGAGCGGCTTGAGTATCTGGTGAAGGAACTGCGCCGCGCGCTCTATGGCAAGAAGTCCGAACGGCTTGATCCGGACCAGCTGGACCTCCTGCTTGAAGATCTCGAAACGGCGGTTGCAAAGGCCGAAACCGAAAGCGAAGCGCGCGGCGGCGGGCGCACGGCGCGTGAGCCCTCGCAGCGCAATATCGGCCGCCTGCCGGAGCATCTTGAGCGCATCGAGCGCGTGATCGAGCCAGAGAGCCTCGAGTGCCCTTGCGGCTGCGACGAGATGGTGAAGATCGGAGAGGACCGCACGGAGCGGCTCGACTGCGTGCCTGCGCAGCTCCGGGTGATCGTCACGGTACGTCCTAAGTATGCCTGCCGGACCTGCGAGACCGGCGTCGTTCAGGCGCCGGCCCCGGCGCACCTGATCGAAGGCGGTCTGCCGACAGAAGCGCTGATCGCGCAGGTTCTGGTATCCAAGTACGCCGATCATCTTCCCCTTTACCGGCAGGCACAGATCTTTGCCCGCTCCGGCATCCAGCTTGATCGCGGCACCCTGGCCGGATGGAGCGGCGCAGCCGGGTTCCATCTCTCGCCGCTGACCCGGCGGCTTGGTGAAATCCTCAAGACCTCTGATCACCTGTTCATGGATGAAACCCGGTGCCCGGTGCTTGATCCTGGACAAGGCAAGACAAAGAGCGGTTATCTCTGGGCCCTCGCCCGGGACGAGCGAGGATGGGGCGGGACCGGTCCGCCAGGTGTGGTTTACTTCTACGCCGATGGCCGGGCGGGCCGCCACGCCGAGACGTTCCTCGATGGGTTTACCGGAACCCTGCAGGTCGATGCCTATGCGGGCTATAAACGCCTTGCGCGAGGTGACCGGCCAGGCGGCGCGCTCGTACTCGCCAACTGCTGGGCGCACGCCCGCCGCCGGCTTGTAGAGATCAGGGATGCATCCGGTTCGCCCATTGCGGATGAAGGCCTCAAACAGATCGCCGCGCTCTATGCCATCGAGAAGGAAATACGGGGCCAGGATCCCGAAGCCCGCCGGCTTGTCCGCCAGGCCCGCACCGCGCCGCTGGTGGCTGCGTTCGGCGACTGGCTGAAACAGAAGCGCGCACGCGTCTCTGCCAAATCGCGTCTGGGTGAGCATCTCACCTACATCGCCAACTGCTGGGGCGGGCTGCAGGTGTTCCTCTCTGACGGCCGTGTTGAGATGGACAGCAACCCGGTTGAGAACCGCAT
>CAMDAC010000058.1 GCA_945888325.1 Candidatus Sulfopaludibacter sp. SbA3 | reverse complement strand
TCACGACGCCAACCTCGAACCGGTCTTCCGCCGCGCGGACCTGCTCGCCGGTCACGTCCACATTGTTCTTGCGAATCGCCACCGTCTCGCGGTCGCGCCGCACGTCGACATAGGCCGTCACCACATCAAGGATCAGATCCTGGCGCGCGGCGTCAAACGTCCGGTCTGCCGAATCGATTCCCGCTTCGGCGCGGCGGATGCCGGCGCTGATGCGCCCGCCTGTATAGATTGGCTGCACCGCCTGCAGCTGCGTGCTGGCCAGCGGCTGGTCGCCCGTGCCGAAGGCGAAGACAGCATTGGTGTCGGTGGATTGGTAGCCGCCGCTCGCCGACAAGTTCACCTGCGGCCGGCCGGACGAGCGCGCCAGATCGAGGTTCGCGCGGGCGATGTCCGTCCGGTAGCGCTCGATTTCCAGCTGGGGGTTGGTCGCGAAGGCCGCCGCCACCGCCTCGGGAAGCGTCTCGCCCTGAGCCGGTGCGCTGAACATCAGGCTCGACAGGCTCACCCCGATCAGGAGTGTCAGTGTAGTGGCGCGCATTGCGATTTTCCCTCGTCTGCCCCAGCAATATAGGATCTGCCCGGCGAAAGGAGAACACAGTTCACCTTGCGGCAGAGTAGCCTCGGGAACAGTACTTAAGGATCAGAAGCTAAAACTAGGTTTCCGGTCGAACGCCGAGAAACGCGGCGGGCAGCAGTCAAAGCCCTCGCGCGCCGACACCGTGTTTCCAGCCTTGGTGAACACCTTGCCCCGGCCCATGCCGCCGGCGTCGGCCATCACCGCAGCAAGCCGCCCGCCGTCCCGCAGCTGCTCCGTCCAGGCGTCCGGCAGCAGCTCAATCATCCCGGCCACATAGATAACGTCAAACGGCGCCTGCCCGGGAAGCCCCTTGGCCAGCGGCCCTTCCACCGGCGCCGCCCGGTCCACGCCGATCGCGGCAAACCGCTGCGACATGGCATCCACCAGCTGAGCCGTCTCTTCCAGTGCGATCACGGTATCGGCCAGGTGGCTGATCAGCGCTGCCTCATAGCCGGCTCCTGCGCCCACCACGAGCACCACGTCCGCCGGCTGGATCTCCGCCATCTTGATCAGCTTCGCCGTATCGCGCGCAATCCAAAGCGCGCGTCCGGGGGAGGTGGTGATCTCCAGCTCTGAATAAGCCACGCCCTTGCGCGCGTTCGGCACGAACACTTCGCGCGGCGTGCGCAGGAACGCGCTGACGATCCGCGGGTCGGTCACATCGTTCGGGCGGATCTGGCTGTCCACCATGATCTCACGGGCGAGGTCGAAATCCATGCGAGTCACTTCCCTCTGCGAAGCCGGGTCTGCCGCCATGTATCATGCCCCGCTGCGCACGCAATCTGCGCCGCGCGGCGAAATTAGCCTGCGCCCGCCGATTGTCTCCCCCCGCCAGCCTTGCTAGGGACGGCTCCGGTTGCCTGAGGCTCCATGGCGGAGTGGTGACGCAGCGGATTGCAAATCCGTGCACCCCGGTTCGATTCCGGGTGGAGCCTCCATCCTCCTCCCTGAAATTCAAACGCGCTGGCCGCATCCGTAAATACCGGCGCTCCAGATTGCTGCGATCTGTTAACTCGGAATTAACCACATTGGGCGACCTTGTGTATGTCTTCTTGGAGACACCCACCATCACCCAACGCCTTTGGCGGGAGCTCACGCTCCCGCCTTTTTTCTGTGCGCAAAGGGCGATCCGGCCGCCCCCATAAATCGTGAAGGCGCCGCACTTAAGCACTTGAACGGGATGCGCGGTCTGCTATTCCCCCCGTTCCGGCTATTCCGTGATAGCTCAGTTGGTAGAGCAGGCGACTGTTAATCGCCCGGTCGCAGGTTCGAGTCCTGCTCACGGAGCCACTCCCCGAAATCAGCATCGGCCTGCGATCAGGGTGGCGCGTTCCCGCTTCTCACGCCAGCAGAAACCGGCTGCAGAATTGACAATGCCGCACCTGCCTCCCTTCTTGGCGGCGGAAGCAGGCAACAAGGCATCGGCATGGACCGGATCAATCCACACTGGGTTCTGGCGCGCACGCCGCCGGGCGGCTGGCCGGTTGAGGAAGACTTCGCCTGGCGCGAAACACCGGCGCCCACACCCGGCCCCGGACAGATGCTCACCCGCACCGTCTATCTGTCGCTCGACCCCTACCAATGGGGCCGCCGGCGCCGCGGCGTCGAGGCGCCCGGAGATATCTGCCATGGCCGCACGGTCTCGCAAGTCGTGGAAAGCCGCCTCTCCGGTTTCAGCGAGGGCGACTACCTCTTCAACACCAATGGCTGGCAGACCTTCGGCGTCACGGGCGAGAGCGTCACCAACTTCGGCTACATGTTCCCCCGTAAGCTCGATCCGGCAGCCGCACCGGTCTCGACCGCGCTCGGGGTTCTCGGCATGCTCGGCCTCACCGCCTATGCCGGCCTCTATCTTCAATGCGAGCCGTCACCGGGTGAGACAGTCATTGTCTCCGCTGCGTCGGGCGGCGTCGGGCAGATCGTGGGCCAGCTTGCCAGGATGCGGGGTTGCCGCGTCGTGGGCGTCGCCGGGCGCGCCGAGAAGTGCACCTTCGTGAAAGACGAACTGGGCTTCGACGCCTGCGTTTCACATCTCGCGCCGGATTTTCGCGAACAGCTAAGGGCAGCCTGTCCGGACGGCGCCGACATCTATTTTGAAAATGTCGGCGGCTCCGTCTACGAAGCTGTCCTCCCGCTACTGAACCCGAAGTCCCGCATCACGCTTTGCGGACTTGCATCACAATACGGCGCCATGGACGGCGACATCATGGACGCCTGGCGGCAAACCGGCGCGCCAGTATTTTCCCGCCTTGGCGTGAAGGTGAACCCGCTTTTCGTCGGCGACTTTGTCGCCAGCCATCAGGACACCTTCCTCGCCGAAATGGCCGGCTGGCTGCGCAGCGGCCACATTCACTACCGCGAGGATGTTTCGCTCGGCCTGCCTTCGGCCCCGGCAGCATTCGGCGCCATGCTGGCGGGCAACAATTTCGGCAAGACCCTCGTAAAGGTCAGCCCCGATCCTGTGCGTTGACCGGCGTGCGGAAAGTGTAACGCGTTGTTTTTACGTATTTTGCTCAGCCGCCACGAACGTCGACGGCGAGGTGCATGGTGCCCGGGGGCGGAATCGAACCACCGACACGCGGATTTTCAATCCGCTGCTCTACCCCTGAGCTACCCGGGCGGGCCATTTGGGGAAGCGGCTACTTAACGAAGGCCCCCCCGCTTGTCCATGGCGTTTTCAGCGAAGCCTCAATCGTCCTCGTCCGGCATCGGCGCCGCGCGGTCCGGCGCATCGTCGGCATCCTCCACCGGCCCGCCGGCAATCGCGTAGTTGCCGTTCAGCCAGCTGCCGAGATCGGCGTCGGCGCAGCGTTTCGAACAGAAGGGGCGATAGTCCGCCAGCACCGGGTGCTTGCGGCAGCGCGCGCATTTCGGGTGGCGCACTTCGGTGGAGACAGGTTTGCTCATGCGCCGGGCTTTACCTCCGCCGCGCCCGCCTGTCCCGTGACAATCTCCAGGCGCGCGCCATAAGTTTGCGCCAGCCGCGCCTCGGCGCCGAGCCCGCTCTGCGCCAGCCAGGCCAGCGCTGGCGGGGGCAGGGCGAGGCTGAGCCGCCCCATCCGCTGCGCACGCGCCGCCGCCTCCAGCTGGCGCAACCCGTCCAGCGCCACCGCCTGCGGCCCGTCCTGCATCCGCTCGGCCAGCGGCGTCACCTGCCAGTCCGCCGAAATCTCCATCAGCCCGAACGGCGACGGCGCCAGCGCCTTCACCTGCCGGCCCGAAATCTCCCGGAACGCGTCCAGGAACGCCGCCCGGATCCGCCCGCCCGCGTCCTTGTCCACCGGCGCCACGCAATCGAGCACCGCCAGCCCGCCCCAGCCGCGCAGCAACATCTGCCGCGCCAGCGCGCCCGCCGCTTCCAGGTTGATCGCCAGCGCTGCCGCGGCTTTCCCGCCGCGCGCCGTGCGCCCCGCCGTATCGATATCCGCCGCGATCAGCGCCTCGGTCCGCTCCGCCTGCAACCGCCCGCCGCCGCGCAGCACCGTCGACGCCGACAGCGCCTCCTCGAATGCCGCGCCAATTTCCGAATCGCCCGCCGCCCGGTCCTCGACCGCCGCGGCCGCCCCGCCATTCAGCGATGCCCGCCAGCCCGCAACCCCGCTCGCCGGCGCGTCGCCTTCGCCCGCCAGCCGCACCCGCGCCAGCTTGTTCCGCCGTGCCTCGGCGGCCACTTCAACGGCCACCGCCGCGCCTTCCGCAAACGTCTCGCCCGGCTTCAGCCGCAGGAAGCCCTCGCCCTTCGCCCCCAGCGACACAAACGCGCCGCCGGCGCCCGCGTCCAGCTTGCGCACGTGTGCGCCCAGCCGCTCGCCGATCACCGCCCGCCGCGCGTCCTCATGCGCCCGCTCCAGGTAAAGCGCCGCCGCTTCGCCGCGACCGTCCAGCGCGACCCAGCGCGTCTCGCCGATCGTCTGTTCCCGGAGCAGTTTCACAACCGGCATCGTTCAGCTGATCATCCGGATCAGCGCCGCCGTCACCGGATCGTCCGCCTTGTCCGGCGCCGACAGAGCCGGCTTCAGCCGCGCCGCCATCGTCTTGCCGCGCTCCACGCCCCACTGGTCGAACGGATTGAGGCCCCACAGGTGCCCTGCGAAATACGTCCGGTGCTCATAAAGGGCCACCAGCGCGCCGAACGCCTTCGGCCCGAACGCGTCATGCGACAGCAGCGTCGAAGCGCGCCCGCCCGCATGCACCTTCTGCGGCGCCACGCCCTCCGGCAGCCCCGGCTCCTCGGCCTCCACTTCCGCAAGACTGCGCCCGTTCGCCAGTACTTCCGCCTGTGCCAGCGCATGCGAGGTCAGCGCCGCCAGCCCCTCCGGATCGCGCGTCCGGTCGGCCGCCAGGATGAACTCGCACGGCACCGCCTGCGAGCCCTGATGCAGCCACTGGTGATACGAATGCTGCCCCACCGAGCCTTCACCGCCCCACACCGCCGGCGCCGTCGGCGGCGCCACGGTCGCCCCGGTCGGCCCGACAGACTTGCCGTTCGATTCCATTTCCAGCTGCTGCAGGTAGGTCGGCAGCATCCGCAGCCGGTTGGCATAGGCCAGCACCACCCGCATCGGCTCGCGGCGCACCGAGGCATTCCAGTAATCCAGCAGTGCCAGCCGCATCGGCAGGTTCGCCGCCAGCGCCGTGCGCTGCGCATGCGCGTCCATCTCCGCCGCGCCCGCCAGGATGTCCCGGAACACGTCCGGCCCCAGCGAGATCATGCAGCCGAGCGAGGCCGCCGACCAGAGCGAGAACCGTCCGCCTACGGACAGCGGCATGTCGAACAGGTGCGCCTCGCGCCCGCCCAGCCAGGCCTTCGCCTTGGCCGGGTTCGCCGTCACCAGAGCCAGATGCTGGCTCGCCGCATCGCCCAGCGCGCCTTCCAGCCAGGTGCGCGCCCGCGCCACGTTATAAAGTGTCTCCTCGGTCCCGAAGGATTTCGACACGCCGATCACCAGCGTCGATTTGGGATCCAGCCCGTTCATCGCCCGGTCGAGATCATACGGGTCGACGTTCGCGGCAAACTTCAACTTGATCGCTGGATCGGCCCGGTCCTCGAACGCGTCCGCAATCAGCCGCGGCCCGAAATCCGATCCGCCGATGCCGATATGCAGCACCGCCGTGAACCGCTCGCCCCCCGCTGTGCGCGCCGCGCCGGAACGAACCTTGCCCGCAAACTCCAGCGCCGGCTGCAAACCTACGCGCACCGTTTCCGCCTCGCCCGTCAGCGCCGACTGCGCCCGCAGCGCCCAGTGCAGGGCAGGGCGCCCCTCGGACGGATTGACGATCTCGCCGCCGAACAACCGCTGCGCCGCCACGTCCAGCCCGGCCGCCGCGCCATGTTTCAGCAGCGCCGCTTCAGCCTCCGTGTCGAGATAATGCCGCGCCAGGCTGACCTTCCAGCCCGCCGCCATCAGCGGCGCATCGCCCGCCCGCGCCGCTGCCAGGGGGCGCAGCGTCTGGCCCGCGAGCCGCGCTGCATGAAGCTCCAGTTCGTCTCTCACAGGCTCACTCCGCGTCGATTCAAGGGTCTGGCGCGGGTTATCGGCTCAGCCGCCCCTTGCGGCAAGGGGCTGCGAATAAGGCCACAGGAGTGTCACAAGCCCGCTTGAATCCCGTGGGCGACATGGGTATGAGGCGCGGCTAGCAGGCAGGTGGCCTGACAACAGTTTGGTTAAACCTCGTCCGGTGCGTCCGGGCGCTGACCTGGAAAGAGGAGAGCCCGATGGGCAAGGCAAAGTTTGAGCGTACGAAGCCGCACGTCAACATTGGCACGATTGGCCACGTTGACCATGGCAAGACGACGCTGACGGCAGCGATCACGATCATCCTGGCGAAGTCGGGCGGCGCAACGGCGAAAGCCTATGCC
>CAMDAC010000057.1 GCA_945888325.1 Candidatus Sulfopaludibacter sp. SbA3 | reverse complement strand
GACGGCGCGCCTTGATAGAAGCGGCGCGCGCCGGCGCGGCTGCAAAGGTTGCAGACGGGCCAAGTACAGCGCGCAGCCAGGATTTTCTGTATGACGAGACCGGTCTGCCGCACTGATTGCTGGCGATATGTCTGCACTCAACCTGGTTCCGTGAGGCGCCTACGAATGAATGCCCTTACGCGCTGAAGCATGCAGTTAGCCTTCTGATCTCTTCAGGCTTGCTCGCCGAGGCTCTGAGGTAGCGCCCCGGGGCGCTATCGCCACCGGCGATCACGACCGTTCGGAGCGGACATGTTCATGTTTTGAAGGACCCTCGCCCTGCACAACGGCTTGCTCAGGGGCTGGTAGCGGGCGCCCTGGAAAATGTAAGGCCTGAATTCCGGTAGGCTGGCATCGCCTTGCCAAGAGGCCATGTGAATGTATGCGTTTTTGTATCCTTATAGTTTACAAAAAAAGGAAATTTCAAAGCGTTTGACTTGTTGAATTTCGAAACCTTGCTATTTTGTACACTATGAGACGACAAAAAAAACAAAGCTAAAATGGCTTCTCGAGGCCGTATTGCCAGGCCTCCTGGTTGATACGCCAACGTTGGAGCGTCACGGTGTGACCCGTATGCTCGCCCACAAATACATTGACAGTGGCTGGCTCGAACCCGTCGTACGCGGCCTTTACCGACGCCCAGATCCCGATGCTACCCGCGAGGACTGGCGGCTGGTTGTGCGCTCGCTGCAGCAGGTCATGAACTATACATCCGTGATCGGCGGGCGGACAGCGCTGGAGACGCAGGGCTTTGTCCACTACCTGCCTATGCGCGACGAACAGATAATTCATCTTTATGGCGAAAATCATCCAACCTGGCTCAAGCGGCTGGAAGGCGCTGAGCGCTTTCGCCTCCACAGCGACAAGCTGTTCGACCTGAGTGCACATGAGGAGATAACGAAAGTCGACTCGCCTGTTGGATCTCTGGCCTGTTCAACGCCGGAACGCGCAATCCTTGAACTTCTGGACGAACTGCCGAGGCAAGAGAGCGTTCATATCGTCGATAAAGCGTTTGAAGGATTGGCGTCTGCGCGCCCCCGCCACCTGGAAAACCTCCTGGCGTCCTGCACAAGCATAAAGGTTAAACGCCTCTTCTTCGTTTTTGCTGACAAGCACGGACACGCCTGGCGGCGGCATGTCTCCCCTGAGCGGTTCGATCTCGGTGCCGGGCCGCGCGCCTTGTTCGCAAAAGGTCAGTTTCACCCACGTTACAAGATCTCCGTGCCGTCTGAACTGATGCCGGAGAAGGAGGCGGGCGATGGCGCGTGAGCGATATGCGGATCAGGTGAGGCTGCTGGTCGATATTCTGCCGGCCATAGCGGCGGAAGAAGACTTCGCCCTGAAAGGCGGCGCGGCGATAAACCTTTCTACCGAGACCTTCCGCGTCTTTCCGTCGACATTGATCTGACCTTTCTGCCGATCAAAGACAGGGCGCAGTCCCTTGCGGACATTGACGACGCAATGGACCGCATTGGCAGAGCAGGCTCAAAGATGCGCGGCGTAACGTCAACTCGGATTGCCGGCGGCAGCGGCGGCGCAACACGGGTGCTGTTTCAACGTGGCTCAGCAACCGTCAAGGTCGAGACCTCTCCGGTGACCCGCGGGGTTGTCTTCGAGCCGGAAATGAAACGCGTGTCGTCCGTTGTCGAAGATGATTTCGGTTTTGCTGAAACAAGGCTTGTCGCATTCGAAGACCTTTATGCCGGAAAGCTCCATGCCGCGCTCGACCGTCAGCATCCGCGCGATCTGTTCGATGTGAAGCTCCTTTATGAGAATGAGGGTATCACGGACGATCTTTTCCGCGCCTTCCTTGTCTATGTCGCGAGTTCAAACCGGCCGCCGCATGAATTGCTGGACCCGAACCTGTCGCCACTGGGCGACCTGTTCGTGAAAGAATTCTCCGGCATGACCGCCGATGCAGTCACAATCGCTGATCTGGAGGCCGTGCGCGTCAGACTTATTCAGGATGTCCAGTCGAGGCTAAACCAAAACGCCGCGCAGTTCCTGCTTACGCTTGTGGACGGCGCACCAGACTTCGAGGCCATCGGACTACCTTCCGCGGCCGCACTGCCCGCGGTGCAGTGGAAACTTCGCAACATTCTGAAACTACGCCGAATTAATCCGGAAAAACACGCCGACCAGCGGACACGTCTTGAAAAACTGCTCGGCTGATACCGACGCGCGCCGATCATCATCCACCTTTTCCCGGATCCAGGCCTGAAGGTCGACCAGCCGCCAACCGCAGCCGCTTCCCACGGGGAGGCGCCGCCATGGATCGCCGCTAGAGCCTGAAGACGCCGAACCTGGCTCGCATCACGTGATCCCTTCGCAGGTTTCCAAAGATCCGCCCCCGTACAATCCGCCCGCAATTCAATGGCAGTTCTCATGGCGAGGTCCTTCTCGCGACCCATCGAATTAGAAGTCGGTCAGGTTTAGAACCCCGGTGAGTCTGATTTAAAGCGTGTTGGTATCATACCCTCCTTGCACTGCCTCCCCGGGTCCGTTCCGAAGCTCACGAAGCACCGGCGAGATAGCCAGCTTCCAGCACACCCGGGTTCAGATTTCGAATGTGCCGCGGGAGGCGAGGAAGCGGAGGATTTCCTCGGCAGCCTCTTCGGGCGTGCGGCCGACGGTGTCGAGGCGCAGTTCAGGGTTGAGCGGGGGCTCGTACGGGCTGTCAATGCCGGTGAAGTTGCGGATCTCGCCGGCGCGGGCTTTCTTGTAGAGGCCCTTGACGTCGCGCTGCTCGGCGACGTCCAGCGGCGTGTCGACATGGATTTCGA
Organism: Candidatus Sulfopaludibacter sp. SbA3; assembly: GCA_945888325.1. Lineage (GTDB taxonomy): Bacteria > Pseudomonadota > Alphaproteobacteria > Caulobacterales > Hyphomonadaceae > Hyphomonas. The sequence goes on along the minus strand of CAMDAC010000057.1, from coordinate 3,621 downwards.
TGAACTCGCCTTCGGCCATCAGGCTGCGTGCCATCTGGCGCTCGGCGCGGAAGGGCGAGATGAAGGAGACGAGCACGATGAGGCCGGCGTCGGTCATCAGGCGGGCGACGTTGGAGACACGGCGGATGTTCTCGACGCGGTCGGCATCGGTGAAGCCGAGGTCACGGTTGAGACCGTGGCGGACATTGTCGCCGTCGAGGATGAAGGTGTGGCGGCCCATCTGGTAGAGGCGTTTCTGCAGGGCGTTGGCGATGGTCGACTTACCGGAGCCGGAGAGGCCGGTGAACCAGAGGACGGAGGCCTGCTGCGCCTTCTGCTCGGCCAGGGCCTCGCGCGTCACGTCGATCGCCTGCCAGTGGATGTTGGCAGCGCGGCGGAGCGAGAAGTCGATCAGGCCGAGGGCGACCGTGTCGTTGGTCTGGCGGTCGATGAGGATGAAGCTGCCGGTCAGGCGGTTAACCGTGTACGGATCAAACGGGATCGCCTGGTCAAGCGCGAGGGTGGTGACGCCGATCTGGTTGAGTTCCAGCGTGCGCGCAGCGGTCTCGGCCATCGTGTTGACGTCGATGCCGTGCTTGGGCGCGTTGACGGTGGCGGAGACGGTCCTGGTGCCGGACTTCAGGAAATAGCGGCGGCCCGGGAGGAGCGGGTTTTCGCTCATCCAGAGGAGCTTGACCTGGAACTGGTCGGAGACTTCCGGCGGCTGCGCGCCGGCGGCGATGATATCGCCGCGCGAGGTGTCGATCTCGTCGGCGAACGTCAGGGTGACGGACTGGCCCGCGACGGCTTCGCCCAGGTCGCCGCCTTGCGTGACGATACGGGTGACGGTGGTCTCGCGGCCCGAGGGGAGCGAGCGGATCCTGTCACCCGGACGCACGCTCCCGGAGGCGATCTGGCCGGAGAAGCCGCGGAAATCGAGGTTCGGGCGGTTGACCCACTGGACCGGCATGCGCAGCGGGAGGGTCTCGGCCTCCTTCGCGATCTCGACGGTTTCAAGATAGTCCATCAGGCTCGGGCCGCCGTACCAGGGCGTCTCGGGCGAGCGCTCGGTGATGTTGGTGCCGGCGAGGGCGGAGATGGGGATCGGCGTGATCTGGAGATTGCCGGGCAGGGCCTCGGCGAAGGCCTTGTAGCCCGCGACGATCTGGTCGTACACGGACTGTTTGTAGCCGACGAGGTCCATCTTGTTGATGGCGAGGACGAGGTGGCGGATGCCGAGGAGCGTTGCGATGATCGAATGGCGGCGCGTCTGGGTGAGGATGCCCTTGCGGGCGTCGATCATCAGGATCGCGCAGTCAGCGGTCGAGGCGCCGGTCGCCATGTTGCGGGTGTATTGTTCGTGGCCGGGCGTGTCGGCGACGATGAACTTGCGCTTTTGCGTCGCGAAGAAGCGGTAGGCGACGTCGATGGTGATGCCCTGTTCGCGCTCGGCGGCGAGGCCGTCGACGAGGAGGGCGAAGTCGATATTGTCGCCCTGCGTGCCGTCGCGCTTGGAGTCGGCCTCGAGCGCGGCGAGCTGGTCTTCGAAGATCATCTTCGAATCGTAGAGGAGGCGGCCGATCAGCGTGGACTTGCCGTCATCGACGGAGCCGCAGGTGATGAAGCGGAGCAGGGATTTCTGCTCATGGGCTTCGAGATAGGCGCCGATGTCTTCGGCGATGAGATCATCGTTGAGGCGCATCAGAAATAGCCTTCCTGCTTCTTCTTCTCCATCGAGGCGGCCTGGTCCTTGTCGATGGCGCGGCCCTGGCGTTCGGAGGTGGTGGTCAGGAGGATTTCCTGGATCACATCGTCCAGCGTCCTTGCCTCGCTCTCCACTGCGCCGGTGAGCGGGTAGCAGCCGAGGGTGCGGAAGCGGACGGATTTGGTGGTCGCTTTCGCCGCGATCTCCGGCGGGACACGGGTATCATCCAGCATGATCATGGTGCCGTTCCAGTCGACCACGGGCCGCGGGGCGGCGAAGTAGAGCGGGACGAGCTCGATCTTTTCGCGGCGGATGTACTGCCAGATGTCGAGCTCGGTCCAGTTGGAGATCGGGAAGGCGCGCAGGGATTCGCCTTTCTGGAGGCGGGTATTGTAGAGGTTCCAGAGTTCCGGGCGCTGGCGTTTGGGGTCCCAGCGGTGGCCGGCCGTCCGTACCGAGATGATGCGTTCCTTGGCGCGGGACTTCTCCTCGTCGCGCCGGGCGCCGCCGAAGGCCGCATCGAAGCCGTACTTGTCGAGCGCCTGCTTGAGGCCGACGGTTTTCATCACGTCGGTATGGTAGGCCGAGCCGTGGGTGAAGGGGCCGACGCCTTCGGCGACGCCGTCCGGATTGGTGTGGACGAGGAGCTCGAGGCCGAGCTGCGCCACCTTGCGGTCGCGGAAGGCGATCATCTCGCGGAATTTCCAGCCGGTATCGACGTGCAGCAGCGGGAAGGGCGGCCGGGAGGGGTAGAAGGCCTTGAGGGCGAGGTGCAGCATCACCGCCGAATCCTTGCCGATCGAATAGAGCATCACGGGCTTCTCGCATTCCGCCGCGACTTCGCGCAGGATGTGGATGCTTTCGGCTTCGAGACGGTCGAGGTGGGTCAGCTGGGGCAAGGGGCACCGGGTCGGATTGGGGGTTGGCGTCCGTTAGCCCTCCTTTACGCCTCTGGAAAGACTTCGGCGCGGCTCCGCATCTTCCATTGAGGAAAACTAAAGCCAGACGGGCCCCACAAAAGCGCCGGATTACATGTCATAAATGAACATAAATCGTCATTGTGCAGCCTGACTCGCGGGGTTTATGGACTGCCCATTCGCTGGGCGGGCGAGCAACGCGGAGTTCAGGTTCATGTGCGGTATCGTGGCGATTGCAGGCAAGGCGCAGGTGGCCGGCCGGCTGGTGGATGGGTTGAAGCGGCTCGAGTATCGCGGCTATGACAGCGCGGGCATCGCGGTGGCCTGGGATGAGGGCATCGAGCGGCGCCGGGCCAAGGGCAAGATCCATAACCTGCAGGCGCTCCTCAGCGATGACCCGGTGGAAGGCTTTACCGGCATTGCCCACACCCGCTGGGCCACGCACGGCGCGCCGAACGAGACCAACGCGCACCCGCACATGGCCGGCGGCGTGGCGGTCGTGCACAACGGCATCATCGAGAATTACCGCGAGCTGCGCGAAGGCCTGGAAGCCAAGGGCCGCGTTTTCGAGTCCGAGACCGACACCGAAGTGATCGCCCAGCTGGTCGCGCAGAACATGAGCGAAGGCATGGACGAGGTCGCTGCGTTTGCAGGCGCGCTGATCCATTTCACCGGCGCCTTTGCGATTGCCGCGATCTTTGCAGGCAAGCCGGACCTGGTGATCGGGGCGCGCAAGGGCTCGCCGCTGGTGCTCGGCTACGGCGAGGGCGAGATGTATCTCGGCTCCGACGCGATTGCGCTGGCGCCGCTGACGCGCGACGTGACCTACCTTGAAGAAGGCGACTGGGTCATCCTGACAAAGAACAGTTTTGACATCCGCAACGCGCGCGGCGACCGGGTGAACCGGCCGCGCGTGACCTCGGCGGTGAATGACGCGCTGATCGAGCGCGGCGAGTATGACCACTTCATGCTGAAGGAAATCCACGAGCAGCCGGAATCGCTGGCGCGGTCGATCCTGCC
>CAMDAC010000056.1 GCA_945888325.1 Candidatus Sulfopaludibacter sp. SbA3 | reverse complement strand
TGGCTGACCATCGCCGCAAACCGCGCGTTGACTGTCCGCGCCTTGCCGCGCCCGACCTTGTCGATCGCCGTGCGCATATTGTCGTAGATCCCGCGCCGCGGCACGCCGCCAAGCATACGGAACGCATGGTTGTGCGCGTCGAACAGCATCTCATGCGTCTGAAGGATATAGGCGCGCACGAAGAAGGCGCGGCTGTAGCTGAGCTTGAAGTGCGCGACCTGAAGCTTGGTGCGAACACCGTCAATGATCGCCCAGTCCTCACTCCAGTCGAACTGGAACGCCTCTCCCGGCGCAAACGAGAGCGGCACAAAAGTGCCGCGTCCGCTCGTCTGCTGCTGGATGCGGTGCTCGTCTTGCCAGGCCCGTGCAAACGCCGCCACACGGCCATACGAGCCGTCATATCCAAGGCTCACCAGATCGGCATGCAGCTGCTTGATCGTGCGCTTCTGCTTGCGCGGCCGCGTCATCTCCCGCCTCAACCAAGCCGACAGCCGGTCCGCGTAAGGATCCAGCTTGCTCGGCCGGTCCGGCGTCCTGAAACGCGGCTCGACCACTTCGGATCGCAGGTACTTGCGTAGCGTGTTTCTTGAAAGGCCCGTCCGCCGGGAGATCTCCCGGATCGACATCTGGTCGCGGTGATACCACCGCCGGATAACGCTCAATAATGCCATGTCCAACACTCCATGGTCCCCCGCTCGCCAAAGCTCGGGACCGGTTCAAACATGGGTCAGTTCTCAGTGGAAATTTGTGCCCTCCCAGGGTCAATTCTCAACGGCAATCAACAAACAGGCGGAGTGAAGTCCGAAACTGCCAGGCAGGCCTATGCGGAAGCGCTCGAAGCTGCCCGCTCGGACATGTCCTTTCTCAACATCACCTACCCGAGCGCCGCTCAGATGGTTGCTGGCTATGCGATGCTCGGCAAGGCGAGCCGGGAATCCATGGGCATCATGACGGCGGCCTTCGGCGCTCCGCTCAAAAGCGAGTATCCGCTTGCGGATAAGGTTGGCGAACTGTTTTCTGCCGCGGGCGATGCCGACGGCGATGACGTCTCCAACGGCGACGAGTACAGGGCGGTCATCTCCGGAGGCCGGGCCGCCTATATCAAGGCAGCGCTCGATCCGGACCTGCGCGATGGAAAGCCAACCGAACCCGTTGCCGCAGATGCGAACCGCACACTGACAGTCGGGATCGTTCTTTATTCTGGGTTTGAAGTCCTTGATGTCTTCGGCCCCGTCGAGATGTTGTCCTACGTTCCTGGGTTCAAACTGGTCATGGTTGCAGAGACCGCTGGTCCCGTTGCATCTGCGAACCAGGGTATCTCCACCATGGCCGACGTCGCTTTCGCCGATGCGCCCCAGTTCGACATTTTGATGGTACCCGGCGGCGCGGGCACTTACCAGCAACTGCACAACGAGGTCTTCCTGGAATTCCTCCGTACACAGGACAAGGGAACGACCTACACCACATCCGTGTGCACCGGTTCTGCCCTCCTTGCCAAAGCCGGATTGCTCTCGGGCCGCAAGGCCACATCGAACAAGGCCGTGTTCTCGCTTGCCGTCGAGCAGGACGCGTCTGTTGAATGGCAGAAGGATGCGCGCTGGGTGGAGGATGGAAAGTACTTCACGTCTTCCGGCGTCTCAGCAGGTACTGACATGGCGCTCGGCCTTATCTCGCGCATCAAGACACCAGAGGAAGCAGCCCAACTCGCGAAATCGCTGGAGTACATCTGGAACGCAGATCCGAACAACGATCCGTTCGCGATCGAATAGCATCCTGCCGCCACCAAACTTTTCAATCGGGCAAAAGAGCAAGACGTCGTCAGCGCGCAGAGCTCAAATCTTCACCCTGTGCTGAAAGCGGCCGTTCGCCTCAAGCAGCCCCAGTGACTGCTTGCGGCGAGTCCAGCCTGGTCGCAGTTGGGCCGCGTAACGGCACGATTGGATCGACCCTGCCGGTGACAGGCAGTGACGATAGGAGCTAACCCGGCCATTTGCTGCTTCCTCCGCACTCTGTTGAGCCCACGCCACCGAACGCATTGAACTAACCGCGAAATCTTAAGTGAGGTCAGATTGCCTTTTTACTTCCGATGCTTTGCTTGTTCGCGATCGCTGCGGAACGTTTTGCAGGAACGCCCAGCCCGGTGAGGCCGAGCACCAGCATATCCGACAGACGCTTGTCTGCTTCGCTGAGAGGGATGCGGCCAATCAAGGCATCCTGCATAAGAACCTGACATAGCCCGAGCCAATAGAGCACGCCAAATCGTTCAGCCTCCGAACGAATGAGATTCCTCGATGCTGCCGCTTCGATGTCGGCTCGAAGGCCATCATTCAACGGATGCTCGCGCATCGTCGGCGTGCCCATGCTGCGCAGAAGCGCCGTGCTTCGCTTCGGCTGCCGGATTGCAAACTCAAGGCTCACACGCATCCCTCCGGCGATGCGTTCAACCGGATCGCTGACCGTTTCGTTCGCTTTGGAGACCAACGCCTCGAGCTCAAGTCTGACCTCTTTGGCGATCGCCGCGGCGAAGTCACTTTTGTCTTTGAAGTGATTGAAGAAGCTACCCTTCGCTACCCCTGCTTTGGCGACCAGATCATCAATCGGAATGGCGTCGATCGGTCGTTCGACAAGCAGATCGAATCCCGCAGCCAAAAGGGAGGCACGAGTTCGGGCTATGCGTGGGGATAGGTCGGTCATCCCCAATACCTAGTTGACTGTCTGGTCAAATTCAAGGCATCTGACTAAATAGTCAATGTATGGGTTCCCCAGGAGCGCGCAATGCCGGTGATCAAGGTTGAGGATATCGCGCATGTCCGGTTTTCGGCGCCGGATCTTGCGGCCATGCGCGCCTTCCTGGACGATTTCGGACTTATCTGTTTTGAGGAGAACGGAAGGCTCTACGGCAAGGGACGAGACGGGCGGCCCTTCCTGCATGTCACAGAACCAGGTGAGGCCAAATTTCTGGCGGTCGGGCTACGCGCGGCATCCATTGAAGATCTGGAGACACTTGCGGCTTCCCAAGGCGCGAGCGTCGAAGACCTACGCGAACCGGGCGGCGGCAAGATTGTCCGGCTGGTTGATCCTGACGGTTATCGTGTTGAAGTCGTTGCGGGTCAGTCAAAGCAGGACGCCAATCGCCTGATCGCCGACTTGCCGCGCAACACCGCCGCTGAGAAGCCTCGCCTGCGCCAGAGCGTCCGGCTCGCCGCGTCTCCGGCGAATGTTATTCGCATCGGCCATGCTGTGCTTAAGGTCAGTGACTTCCGGACATCCGAGACATGGTACAAGGATCGCTTCGGCTTCCTCACCTCGGACGAGGTCGAGGCAGCCAGGGACGTCCCACTAGGCGCCTTCATGCGCTGCGACCGCGGCGACAAGCCCTCCGACCACCACACAATCTTTCTTGCTCAGCTCCCGGGGGAACTCGGCCTGCTCCACGCCGCCTTCGAAGTGAGCAATCTCGATGACCTGATGCTCGGACATCAGTTTCTTAAGTCGAAGAAACGCGTCGCGGCCTGGGGTGTCGGCCGCCACATCATGGGCAGCCAGATTTTCGACTACTGGAAAGACCCGTTCGGAAATGAGCTTGAGCATTGGACCGATGGTGATCTGTTCACGGCGGCCGACCCGCCGCAGAAGATACCGGTGAGCGCCCTTCTTGCCGTTCAGTGGGGCGCCCCGCACCCGATGTTCGCCGGCAAGTCGCCGCCACCACCGGCCCTCGTCGCGTTCGTCATGGCCCTGACGATCAGAATAAAACGTCTGTTCCGCCGCCAGCCAAAGAGGAGCCTCACATGAAACTCGCCACCTACACCGCCGATGGCCAGACCCGCATCGGCATCGTCGTCGGCGACCGCATCATCGACAGCGGCCTCGATGGGACGATGATCGACCTCATTCGCGATTGGGACGGGCTGAAATCCGGCCTGGAGGCGAAGGCAGCCGCGGGCGGCGGCGTGCCTTTGTCCTCAGTCAGACTGGAGGCGCCGGTGCAGCGCCCGGGAAAGATCTTTGCCATTGGCCTCAACTATGCCGACCATATCGAAGAGTCGAAGATGGAAACCCCGCAGCGGCAGGTCTGGTTCACCAAGGCGCAGACGAGCGTCAACGCGCCGTATGCTGATATCGAGATCGCCAAGGGTACGATGACCAACGACTATGAGGTCGAACTCGTTGCGATCATCGGCAAGGGCGGCAAGCACATCGGCGCCGCTGAGGCCCCGGCGGCGGTGTTTGGTTACTGCGTCGGCAACGACATAACCGAGCGGATGTGGCAGCATGCGACGCCTCAATGGTCGCTGGGCAAGAGTTTCGATACGCATGCGCCTTTTGGACCATGGATCGTCACCGCCGATGAAGTGCGCGACCCGCACACGCTTGGCCTGCGTTGCTTCGTCAATGGCCAGAAGCGCCAGGATTCCAACACCCGCCACCTCGTGTTCAATATCTGGCAACAGGTCGAACATCTGTCGCTTGGCATGACACTTGAGCCTGGCGACGTACTGTTTACAGGCACGCCGGGCGGCATCGGTGCAGCGATGGACCCGCGCCAGTTCCTGAAACCCGGCGATGTTGTGCGCTGTGAAATCGACGGACTCGGGCATATCGCAGGCGCCATGGTCGCCGAAGGCTGAACCATGGCATTCGATTGCGACGTTCTCGTTATAGGAGGCGGCCCAACCGGTGTGACGTTGGCGATATTGCTCGCGCAGCGCGGGGTTAAGGTCATGGTCGCCGAGAAAGAGGCTGACATCTATCCGCTTCCGCGCGCGGCGCACATAGACCACGAATGCATGCGCATCCTGCAGGAAGCGGGTGTTGCCGACGAAGTGATGAAAACCAGTCGCCGGGCTTCGCGCTATGACTTCCTCAACGCCCGGGGCGAGGTTCTCATGCAGTTCGAGGGGGCAGACCGTATCGGCCCGGGCGGGTGGCCGGCTGCAAACATGATCCACCAGCCAAGCGTCGAGACCGCGCTGCGACGGTCGTTGGCAACGCAAGAGACGGCGTCGCTCCGCACACAATGGGAATTGAAATCCTTTGACGAGGACAGCGAAGGCGTAACGGCGCACCTCGCCTCGCCGGCCGGCGAGCGCGTCGTGCGCGCGCGCTATCTTGTGGGCGCAGACGGCGCGCGCTCGCCGGTTCGTAAAGCTTCGTCCATTGCCTTTGAAGACCTGAATTTCGAGGAACCCTGGCTGGTGGTCGATGTCTTCGTCGATGACTATGCGAGATTGCCAACGGCCAACCTTCAGATTTGCAATCCCGAGCGCCCGACGACCTGTGTGCTTATGGGCGCAGGGCGCCATCGCTGGGAGTTCATGATCCTGCCGGGAGAGACCGCCGAGCAGGTCAGCGATGACGCCTTCGTTGAAAAGCTGCTCGAGCCATGGAAGGTCAAAGGCGCAGTCCGGATCGAAAGGAAAGCTGTCTATACATTCCGGGCACGGATCGCCCGGGAATGGCGAAAGGGGCGCGTTCTGCTTGCGGGCGACGCGGCACATCAAACACCGCCGTTTGCCGGACAAGGCATGTGCTCGGGTTTGCGCGATGCCGCAAATCTCGCCTGGAAACTTGCCGCAGTGACCTCAGGCAATGCAGACGACAGAATACTTGACACCTATCAGCCTGAGCGCGAGCCGAATGTCCGCGCGACGATTGCCATGGCGATCATGATGGGCCGGATGGTCTGCACGACGAGTAAATGGTCTGCTTTGTTGCGCGACATGAAGTTCAAACTAGGCCGACTGCTCGGTAAATTGCCCGCTGGGCCGCCCGCCTATCCGCCGATTTCCGAAGGGCTGATCGCCTCTGGTAGCGCGGCTGCGGGCAGTTATTTCCCCCAGGCCATCGCCGCTAATGGAGCGCGTCTCGACGCATATTTGGGCCGCGACTACTGGCTGTTGTCACGCGGCGATTTGGCTGAGGAAAGCGTCGCGCCCTTCGCCGACCAACTTGCCGCGTGGTTTGACAAGACCGGAGCGGAAGCCGTCCTGATCCGTCCGGACCGCTATGTGTTTGGAACCGGGCATCCTGAAACATTGAAGCAATCCTGGGACAGGGCGATCTCGCACGGTCGAGGCGGCGGATAAGTCGACGACCTCTGCCAGATCGCCGCCTGACTTATGGCAATGCCGGTTGAGATTCGATCATTGCTCGGTGCGGTGCTCCGTCAGCAGACCTGGCGAGCCTAACCCGGCCCCGAATGGGTCATGCCTTTAAGTCGAGAATCTGCCTACAATCCGCAATTCGGCGACAGGCGGCCTATGACGCCTTTCGGCGAACTGCCGCCGGGTAGCGGCAGGGCCGTCGGACGGCACGATTGGATCGACTCTGCCGGTTCCGCAATTTAACGGTGGGAGCCAACCTGGCCCTAAACAGCCGGTCGGGTCCCTCCGGCAGAAGCCTGAGTCAACGCCTTTTCGGCGCTAAGGAAACGAACCTGACTGTAGGTCCCCAAGCCAAATAGCCTCCGGGTTTTCCGGCGCGGTTCAACGGGCGGAAACCGATGACGTTTGAACGAGAGCTTCGCCAACAATACGCCCCCCAAAAGACTGACACCCGTCAGCAATCGGAGACAAGTTAGCGTTAAACAGACAGCACCGTTCAGCGGGGTGCGGCTTGCAGCAGACGCAGCGCGGTATCGATTGCCTCGAGGCTCTGTCGGCGCGGGAGTTTGCGGCGGCTCGCCACCCGGACGCCTTCATTCACCAGCATGAGGTAGGCGGCGTATTCGGCGGCTCGTGCCGGAGA
>CAMDAC010000055.1 GCA_945888325.1 Candidatus Sulfopaludibacter sp. SbA3 | reverse complement strand
ACCAGGCGCCCCGGTCGCCGGCATTGAAGCGGTTGCCGGTAGGACGAGTGTAGGTGAACGCCGCATTGATGTGGGCGAGGCCGTAGACCTTGAGATCATGCGCCCGGCGCTTGAATACGAGTTCGCGCCGGTCGAGCGCCGGACTGCCTTCGCGCTCGGTGACAAGCCGGGCGCTGGTCTGGCCTTCAAGCTGGGCGAGGATTTCAAGTTCCTCGTCCGTGTCGACGAGCCCGCGAAGGACCGGCGGCTTGTGACGGGTTTGCGGGATCAGCCGCACGAGGCCGCGATCATTGAGGGCGGCAAGTTTCAAACGCCGCCCCGCAGGGCGTCGACATAAGTACGTACCCGGATGATCTTCGGCAGTCCGCCGCGGATCATCATATCGACCGGGCGTTCGCCGCCGAATTCCGGCCCCTGGTTGGCGAGCTTCACCCACCCGGCCGCGACCGGCGGATTGAAGTAGAGTTCCAGCGACTTGTAGAGCCCGACGAGCGCGCTCAGCCGCAGCATCTGGTCCTGTGTCAGGTCACCGGCAAACCCAGGCTTCCTGGCGCGTTTCCAGGTCGACTCGGACATGTCTGCGAGCCCCGCCGCCTCTGCAGCCGTCAGCGACCAGGCCTCGGCAATGCGGCTGAAAGCTTTCAAAGCCACCGACTGGACGTCCGGCGCCGCGCGGTTTTGTACCTTCACTTTCATCACAGGCGCTCCTCTGGTGCAGACATAAGGTCATATGGATGCTTTGTAAAGGTCATATGGCCCAAATGAAGCGCACCCAGCCCTGGTTGGCTGTGTGCGAACAATCGCGTCGCCTCCGGACTGACGGGCGCGGCCGGACGAACCCGTCAGGCCTTTTACAGGCAGAACCATCCTGCCGGGCGATCTTGCGCGCCGGGCCGGGAGCCGCCTAAACCGTCCCCCGCGGCGCAAGGAGACGATGATGCAGGCAACCGATTCGAACGAGGCAGAGGGCGCGCCCGTGTTCGACCCTCGCAGCCGGCAGGACGTCTACCGCGTCGCCGCCGAAACGATGGACCTCATCAACCGGCATGACGCGCTGCCCGATCCGGTCTCCTATGCCGTCTGGTTTGCGTTCGCCGCTCGGTCAAACGGCGCCCTGGTCGAGGCCGTCTCGAAGCGGCTCTCAAAATCCGAGACCCTCAGCCCTTTCGAAATCGCAGAGATCTTTGCAGCTTTCCTGGAAGGCGGCTCGGCCTCAGCGCTCAGCCAGACCATCGGGCTGAAGTTCGAAGACAGCCTGTCCGCCGTCTCGGAACTGATCGTGGAGGGCTCGAAGAACAACGCCTCGTTCCGGGCGACCCTCGACGCGCTGGGCAAACGCATCCCCGCGGCCGGCACGGCCGGAGACATCGACGCCATCGTCTCGCGGCTCGTGGTCGAGAACGAAAAGATGTCGCGCGCCATGGAGACCCTCGACAAGGGCCTCGCCGAAAGCAAGGCGCAGATCGAGCGGCTGAACGCCGAACTCGAGGAGATGCAGCAGCTCAGCCTGCGCGACCCCCTGACCGGGCTCGCCAATCGCCGCGCCTTCGACACACGCCTCGCCGAGATGATCCGCTCAGCCAACGCGACCCATTCGGCGTTCTGCCTCGCCATTACCGACATCGACCACTTCAAGCGCGTCAACGACACGCTGGGCCATCACAACGGCGATTCCGTGCTCAAGGGCTTCTCGGCGGTCCTGCAGAAAAATACCGAGGGCAAGGACATGGTGGCCCGGTGCGGCGGGGAAGAATTCGCAATCATCCTGCCGCAGAAAAGTATCGTTGCGGGCCACAACCTGATGGTGAAGATCGCCTCCGAAGTGCGCGTGACGCGGTTCCTGAGCGACAGCGACCATGACAGGATCGGCCGGATCACCGCCTCGTTCGGTGTGTGCGAATACACGCCGGGGCTGAGCGGCGATGACCTGTTCGAACGGACCGATTCAAGGCTCTACGCCGCCAAGCGATCAGGCCGCGACTGCGTCCGGTCGGACCTGTCGCCCTGACCGCGCCGGCACGTCGCCGAGGGACCCGCCTCGCCCTATCCAGGGCCTTGCCGGTGCGGGCCTTGGGCCGCCCCGGGCCCTGACCGGCCCGCGCCCAGCCGCCCCCGCGCCTCGAGCCCGTGCGGCCTGAAGATCGCGCAGCGCTGCAGCCTGTTGCCTGGACTTGGCATCGTCCGCCCCGGGAGCACGTACCCGCTATTGCCGGACGCTGCTCCAGCCTGCCCCGGATCACCCGGAACTTCACGCTCTTCCATGAGACAATCTGGCCGGCGCCGGTACTGTGCACGGACCGGTCAGCGCTCAGCCGGAAAGCCTGCAGGCGCGGACCGAAACCGAGGGAAAGGCAATGTGCATATCCGTACCCGGACGATCTCCAGCAAGGCCGGCGCCTCGGCCCAGCGAGGGCTAGGAAAATGGTTTTCCGCCGCGCCGGCGCCCATTACGGGGAAAGCCCCTTTCCGGAGACCCCTTACCAGAAGGCAGGGCAGGTCTGGGACGAGCGGATCGGATCCGCCCGCGTCCAGGCCGGTAACTGGCGCCTGATGGCGCTCGGCCTCCTCGCCGCGCTGATGGCGACGTCAGGCGCCCTTGTCTGGCGCAGCCTGCAGTCTGCCGTCACGCCCTATGTCGTCGAGGTCGATGCGTCCGGCGCCGTCCGCGCCGTCGCGCCTGCCCTCGCCAGCTATGACCCGAGCGATGCCCAGGTCGCCCACCAGGTCGCCGGGTTCATCCGCAATGTCCGCAGCCTGTCGGTCGATCCTGTCGTGGTGCGCCAGAACTGGCTGCAGGCCTACGAGATGGTGACCGACCGGGCGGCCGCCACGCTCAGCGACTATGCCCGCGACAATGATCCGTTTGCCGATATCGGCCGGCGCTCGCGCGCTGTCGAGGTGATCTCGGTCGTGCGGGTGACAGAGACCTCCTTCCAGGCGCGCTGGCTCGAGAAAACCTACGAGAACGGCGCCCTGACCGGCGCGCGCCGGTTCACCGGGCACTTCACACTGGTGCGCCAGACGCCGCGTGACGCTGCCACCCTGCAGGCCAATCCGCTCGGCCTCTACATCCACAGCCTCAACTGGGGCGAAGACCTTGTTACCGGAGACCGCCCGTGATGCGCCCGTTGCTCCCCCTGCCCGCCCTCGTGCTTGCCGCCGCCTGCGCCGGCCTGCCCGCCGGCCCGCCGCCGACCATCGCCGGCGCCGCGCCGCCCTACGGTTATGCCGAAGCCATCCGCCTCAGTCCCGCGCCGCCGCGGGTCGTCGAGATTGTCGAGACGCCCGTGCCACTTCCGCTGCCCGGCCAGCTGAAGCCCCTCCCGGAGCTGCCCGCGCCGCCGGGCCGGGCATCGCCCAAACCGGTCTCACCGGTGAAGGCCATCACCGAGGGGGCGAGCGCGGCCCGGGTCGAGCCATCGGCGGACGCCTATGTCAATGCCGTCCAGGTCTATCCGTATACGGAAGGCGCACTTTACCAGCTCTATGCGAGCCCCGGCCAGGTCTCGGACATCGCGCTGCAGCCCGGCGAGCAGCTGGTCTCGGTCTCGGCCGGCGATACGGCGCGCTGGGTGGTGGGCGATACATTGTCCGGTTCCGGCGCCGGCGCCCGCGTGCATGTCCTCGTCAAGCCGGTCGCCGCGGGCCTCTCCACCAACCTGATGATCGCGACCGACCGGCGCACCTACCATCTCGAACTGACGAGCCTCGAGAAGAGCTACATGGCCGCGCTCTCCTGGCACTACCCGGCCGACGCGCTGGCAAGCCTGGCCGGCGCCAATGCCCGGGCGCTGGAGCGCGACGGCGCCGCGGCGGCGCAGGACGTGCGCCTCGAGGACCTCAACTTCGATTACCGGATCGAGGGCGACCGGCCGGACTGGCGACCGGTCAGGGTCTTCGATGACGGCCGCCAGGTGTTCATCCAGATGCCCGCAGGCCTTGCCGCCACCGACGCGCCGCCGCTCTTCGTGCTCGGCGCCGGCGGCGGGGCCGAGCTCGTCAACTACCGGGTCCGCGCCGGCTACTACATCGTCGACCACCTGTTTACCGCCGCCGAACTGCGCCTCGGCCAGCGCCCGCAGACGGTCGTGCGGATACGGCGCGGTAAGGCGGCGGCTCGCAGCGCCCGATGAGCGATCCGGCGCCCTTCCCGAAACAGGCGGCCAGCCTGCGCCTGCGGGGCCGGATCCGGCCGGTGACCCGTATCAACCGGAAAGTCCTGGTCGCAGGCGGCGCCCTTGCTGCGCTCGGCCTGTTTGCCGCCTTCACCGCCGCGCTCGCCCCGCCGAAGGCTGCGCCCGGCGCCGGCGCGCCCGAGGCGTTCCATACCGGCGCGGGCCGCACGCCGGACGGCCTTGCCCGCCTGCCGGCCACCTATGACAGCCCTGACATCCCTCGCCTCGGCGCGCCGCTGGCCGGCGACCTCGGCGGCGTCCTCGTCGCCGAGGAGCGCGCCTGGGGCCTCGAGCCGGACTGGGACGTTGCGCCGACAGATGATTTTCGCCCCTCGGCGCTGGACGAGGCAGTCCGGGCGCAAAGGCTCGCGGAAGCCAAGCTCGAAGCCGAGGCCGCGAAGGCAGGCCTGTTTTTCCAGGTGGCGCCGCGCGGGGGCGCGGGCGAAGTGGCATCCCCGGACGCGCCGGCGCCGGGGCTCGGCGCCGAACTGCTGGCCCTCGCGGCGCGCCCCGCCGGCGCCCCCGGCAGCGACGCAAACCTGCAGGACCGCAAGCTCGCCTTTGCCGCGAGCCGGCCGGAGGAGAGCGTCCTCAATCCTCATGCAATCCTTGACCCGCAATCGCCCTACCAGGTAATGGCCGGCTCGGTCATCGCGGCCGCGCTCCTGACGGGCATCCAGTCCGACCTTCCCGGCACGATCACGGCGCAGGTCACCCAGCCCGTCCTCGATACCGTCACCGGCGCCCACCTTCTCGTGCCGCAGGGCGCCCGGCTGATCGGGCGCTACCAGTCGGAAATCTCGTTTGGCCAGGACCGCGTGCTGGTCGTCTGGGACAGGATCGTGTTCCCCAACGGAGCCTCCATCGAGATCTCCGAGCCTGCCTCCGGCCCCTCCGGCGCGGCGGGACTTGCCGGGCGCACCGACAACCACTGGGGCCGGGTGTTTGCCGCCGCCGGACTTGCAACCCTTCTCGGCATCGGCGCCGAACTCGGCGAGGAGGGCGACAACGAAACCCTGCGCGCCGTGCGCCGGGGCTTTGCCGGCAGCACCGCGCAGTCCGGCGAACGCGTCGTAGGCCGCAGCCTCTCGGTGCAGCCCACCCTGAGGATCGAGCCCGGCGCGCCGGTGCGCGTGCTGGTCACCCGCGACCTCGCCTTGCGTCCGTATACGGAAAGGTCAGCGCCATGACCTGCGCCGCCTCCTGCCGCGCGCGCCCGGCCGGGCGCAATACCGGTTCGCAGACCCCTGCCAGAAGAGGAGAATGGATATGGCGATCATTGGAAATTTCAGGATGAAGGACGGCCGCTGGAGCGGTACGATCCGCACCCTGACGATCGACGTGCGGGCGGAATTCGTCCCCGTGACGGACAGGGCGGAAGGCGCACCCGATTTCCGGGTCGTTGCCGGCGGCGCCGAACTGGGCGCAGCCTGGTGCGAGGAGAGCCGGGACGGCGAGACGCCCTACCTGGCGGTCAGGCTTGACGACCCGGCCTTGCCCGCCCCGCTCAGGGCCGCCTTCTTCGAGAACGATGACGGCGCTTCCGGGATCCTTGTCTGGAGCCGGACGAAGGCGGCCTGACGGCGAGGCGCCGCGCCAGCGTGATCAGGCCGGGCGCTTGATCTCGTTGCCGGGCGCAAGGATCACGACTGCCGGGGCATGCTGGCGCGCTTCGGCGGCGTCGACGCCGCAGAAGGCCGCGATGATCACGGTGTCCCCGACCGCAAAGTGGCGGGCGGCGGCGCCGTTGATCCCGATGGTGCGCGAGCCGCGCGGCGCTTCCAGCGCGTAGGTCTGGATCCGGTTGCCATTGGTGACGTTCCAGATATCGACCTGCTCATGCGGCAGGATACCCGACGCCTCCAGCAGGTCCTGGTCGATCGAGACCGAACCTTCGTAATAGAGGTCGCACTGGGTGACGGTGGCCGAGTGCAGCTTGGCCTTCAACATCGTGAGCAACAAGGGAGGACACTCCGGTGTTCGACATGAGCGCTTTTGCTCAATAAGAGAATATGGGGACGCTGCGGCAGTCAGCAAGGGCCTTCTGCCTTGCAAGGCCGGGGCCGTAAAGGCGCGGTATGTAAAGATTTCCAATGGCTGCGCTCATACAGCGCCGGGTCCTGGGCCGAACGCCCCTCGCGCCGCGCCGCCTGCAGTGTTAACTATTAGTTATATGCAGCCGTAACGTCGGGGAGGACGAGGATGCGTAATTTCAAGCTTGCCGCCAGAATGCTATCGGGAGCTGCGATGGCTGCCCTCGCCGCGTGCGCCACCGCGCCCGAAGTGCCGACATCGTCCGAGCCCGCGCCGATGCCGCCGCCGCCTCCGCCGCCGGTGGCAGAGCCGGAACCTATCGACATCGACCGGGGCGCCGGCGCTTATCCGGACGAGTATCTTGAACTCGGGGATGGCTTCGAAAGCCTGCCGCCCACGGGCGCCGGCGCGCCCGGCATCGCGGCGTCGCGCACGGCGTTTCGCGAATCCAGCCGGCCGGAGACGCCGGTTCAGGACTACCTGCCCTATATCGATGTCGCGATCGAACAGGACATCCTGGTGGCGGGCAACGGCCCGGCGCTGCAGGACCGCTACACACGTATCCAGATCGTGACCCTCGACCCCGACAGCTATGATGTTGCCGGCGTCGCGGGCGACGGGCGCAAGTCGAAAAAGGACACCCGCGACTATGACAAGGAGAGCCGCGGCTGGCTGTCACGCACGTTGATGGGCTCGCGCAATGTCACGCGCACGCTGATTGCCGACTTCGATATTTCCAATCCGGACATCAAGACGACGAAGGCGCTGTTTTCCTCCACCTTCCGCTCCGACAATGCCAAGGGCGAAGCCTGGGCCACGAACGAGTCCATCTCGGTCTA
>CAMDAC010000054.1 GCA_945888325.1 Candidatus Sulfopaludibacter sp. SbA3 | reverse complement strand
TGGTTTTCGAGCAGCCACCGCGTCGGCGGCAGGGCCAGCCCGATCATCGCGCCCGTCATGCCCCAGCTGATCGCGCGCGCCGCGCGCTTTCCGCTCGCGCCTTCGCCGGACACCATCGCCTCCTCGTACAGGAAGCCGTCGCCATAGCTGTTATGGCTCAGCGCGTTGGAGCGATGCACCACGCGCGCGTTGATGGCCGCCATGATGAACGGCGCGATCCAGCTGCCATACTCTTCGTCATACGCCATCTGCACATCGGGCTGGCGCGCCGTGAAGCCATGGCCGGGCGGGCAGATGCTGTAGGGGTCTTTCAACTGCTCGCGCAGTTCGGCATCGCCCGACGCTTCCTTGACCATGTTGATCATGCTCGCGATCGTCCCGCCGGACGCGCCGCCCTTGATCTTCACCACCCGCATGTTGATCCGGTTGCAGGTCTGGCCGAACCGTTTCGCGGCCTGCTGCTGGAGATAGTGGACGCCCAGATCGGACGGGATCGAGTCAAACCCGCAGCAATGCACGATCCACGCGCCGCTTTGCCGGGCCGCGTCTGCGTGGCGGTCCTGCATCCTGCGGATCCATTGCGGCTCACCCGTCAGGTCGCAGTAATGCGTCCCCGTCTCCGCGCAGACCTTGACCAGCGTGTCGCCGTAAAGCGCATACGGTCCCACAGTGGACACGATCACCTTGGCGCGCGCGCACATCGCCTTGAGGGCCGCTTCGTCACCGGCATCGGCGACCAGCATCTCGATGCCGGTAAGGCCGGCGTCCCTGCTGAGCGCTTCAAGCTTGCTTTTCGAGCGCCCGGCGATGGCCCATCGGATTGATCCATCCGCGAACTGCGCCTGCATGTAGCGGGTCATGATCTGCCCGACGAAGCTGGTCGCGCCGTAAACGATGATGTCGAAGGTCTTGTCTGTCATGCGGGTCTCGAAAGCGGTGTGGGGTGAGCAATGGGTTGCCCGGGGCAGCCCCCGCTCAGGGAGGGGCGCCGGGTTTGAACGGCGGCCTTACTCCTCGTCCTCGCGGATCTCTCCCAGCCCGTCCTTCATGCCGAAGCGGGCATAGAAGAACATCGCCAGCAGCATCACCGCGCAGAGCACGAAGGGCAGGTGCGGGTTGACATATTCGTACACGAACAATCCGAACAGCGGCGTCACGATATAGCCCATGCCGTTGGCCGAGATCACGAGCCCCGCGACATTGCCCTGCAGCTGCGGCGGCACGGCGAGCGAGGCGCCGCTGGAGAATCCTGGCCGCGCCAGGCCCTGTCCGAGGCCAATCAGGAATTGCGACAGGATCAGCGAGGCATAATTGTTGGCGAAGATCATCAGCACCGCGCCGATCAGCAGCGGGATGCAGCCGACCCACATCAGCGTCTTGTTCTTCATGTGCAGCCGCGGGATCAGCACCAGCTGCGCCAGCAGCACCGCCACCGCGCCGACGGTGAAGGCCGGGCCGGTATACGCCGCCGCCTCGCGCCCCGAGACGTCCAGCTTGTCCATCACCGCAAACACGAACACCTGCGTCAGCACGCCGGTCACCAGAGACAGTGCGACCGCATAGATCAGGAAAGGCAGCACCTGCTCGGTGCGCCAGAGATGCTTGCCCGCCGCTTCCGCCTCGATGCGTACGGCGTCGGCCACCGGCGCGCGGTTCTCCGGCAGGCGGAACCAGATCAGCCCCGCCATCAGCGCCGCCAGCACCGCCGTGAACAGGGCAGGGGAGAGGATGCCGGCCGAGGCCGCCAGCGCCGCCGCAAAGGCCGGGCCTATCACCGTGCCGACGCTGAAGCCGGAGGACAGGAACGCAATTTCGCTCTGTCGCTCCGCCTTGCTCGTGCGGTCGGCCACATAGGCCTGCGCCGCCGGGTTCGCCGCCGAACCGAGCAGGCCGAACAGGCTGCGCGCGAGGCACAGGCAGATGAAGACCGAGACGAGGTTGGTCATGATGCCGGCCAGCGCCAGCGTTCCGGTCAGCCAGAGCAGGAACATCGACAGCGAATACCCGCCGAGCCCGATCGCCGCGATCCGCCGCCGGCCCCAGGTATTGGAGGCCTTGCCCCAGAACGGCGAGGTGATCGACCAGAGCAGCGCCGACAGCGAGAACACCGCCCCCGCCATCCAGTCCGGCATCGCCATCTCGCGCGTCAGCTGCGGCAGCACGGCGGCCAGCAGCATCGTGTTGCCCGCGCCGATCGCCATCAATGCAAAAAAGAGCAGGATGAACGCATTGCGCCTATCCGGTCTCGGTTGATCGGGAAGGCGTTCAGTCTCACCAGCCATAGGGTTTCTTCCCGCCAGCCGGATCAAATGTCCAGACGCGAAACAAGGGCGTGGTGAAACGCCGCCTTAAGACGCCGCTGGCAGGGTGACGCCTTGAGCTGAAGGGATATTCCGCCGCGTGTTGCAGATTGCCGGCCTTGTCATCGTGTTGCTGCTGGTCGGCGGCGGGCTCGTCATCACCGGCGGCCCGGCGACGATGGAAGCGTTGCCGTTCGAGCTGGCGCTGATCGGGGGCGCGGCCTTCGGCACGGTGCTGCTCGGCAATGCGCCGGATGTTGCGCGCGAGGCATTCTCCGGCTTCGGCCGCGCCTTCCGCGGCGCGCACTGGACGAAGCAGGACTACGCCGACCTCTTCACCCTGCTCGGTACGCTGATGCGCCAGGCCAAGCGCGGCGGCTTCATCGCCATTGAGGCCGATATCGAGCGGCCCGAGGAGTCGCCCATCTTCCAGGCCGCTCCGCGCATCCTCGCCGACGCCGGCGCCCGCACGCTGATCTGCGATGCCTTCCGCCTGATGGCGCTCGACCTCGCCGATCCCGCCCGCGCCGATGCTCGCATGGAGCAGGCGATCAATGCCCAGCTCGACCGCCGCATGAAGGCCGTCGGCGCGCTCAACACGCTGGCCGACGCGCTGCCCGCCCTTGGCATCGTCGCCGCCGTGCTCGGCATCATCCGCACCATGGGCGCCATTGACCAGGACCCCGCCATCCTCGGCGCGATGATCGGCGCCGCTCTCCTCGGCACCTTCCTCGGCGTCTTCCTCGCCTACGGCCTCGTCGGCCCCATCGCGGCGCGCTACGGCCAGATCGTCGAGGAGGAGGCCGGCTTCCTCGATACCATCCGCGCTGTCATCCGCAGCTATGGCGAAGGCCTCGCCCCGGCCCTCGCGGTCGAACTCGCCCGCACTGCCGTCCCGCCCCGCCTGCAGCCGGAGCCGGCCGCCGCGGCGCCGGTCAGGCTGCAGCGCGTCGCCTGACGCCGCCCCCGGCGTTTGATGCCTCCGCCGATCCGGTCTAGCCTTTCTGCTCCAAGCATTTGCAAGGCCCGCGCATGTCCCGCTTCGAACAGCTGATTGAAACCGTCGAGACCTACCAGAAGCTGGCGGAGGAAAACTATTCCCGCATCCGCCGCCTGGCCGAGGACGTGCGTTCCGGTCTCTGCGACTATATCGGCGCGCCGGACGGTATCTGCGTCCACCTCGTCCCGCCCACCGGGCCGTTCGAGCCGCGCGCCTATGGCGACGCCGCCTTCTCCGTGCCGCCCCGGGGCTTCCGCCCGCTCGGGCCGGTCTCGTTCGGGCTCGCCTTCCGCGTTTCGAAACAGGCCGACTGGCTGCGCCTGCGCTTCGAATGCCGCAAGACCGGCGAGGAGTTCGTCGTCGGCATCGAGGACGGCGCCCAGTACACGTTCACCCTGCCGATCGAGGACGGCGATTCCGCGCCCTTCTATGCCCATATTTTCGAGTACATTCTCGGCTGGTTCCAGGAGAATATCGAAAGCTACCGCGACGGCGCGTACGGCACGCGGACTATCGGCTTCGATTTCGTGGGTGAACCCAGCCTCGCTCCGGCGCACGCGAAGTCCTGAATCCGGACTGCAAACTGGATCAAAGCCTGTCTAAGTGCGTAATTTGAACTCGTCCGTAGCGCGAGTAAAAATATTTTTGCGGCGAGCGCGCAAAAATCGTCTTGACACGGATTATTCGCCGGCGGCCTGCAGCTCGGTCCCGTGCAGGCGCAGCCAGGCGCGCTGACGCTGCCAATCCGGGCAACATCTGGCCACATGTGCCCAGAATTTTGCCGAGTGGTTCATTTCCTTCAGATGGGCGCATTCATGGGCGGCCACGTAGTCCAGAACCTCCGGCGGGGCCATGATTAACCGCCACGAGAAGGCCAGCTGCCCGTCCACCGTGCAGGAGCCCCAGCGCGAGCGCGTGTCCTTGACCGAAATGCCCGTATTGGCGACCCGCAGGGTCTCGCAATGCCGGGTCGCGGCCTTGGTCAGCTCGGCTTTCGCCTGCTTCTTCAGGAAGCGCACGACGCGGGAATGGGTGGTCTCCGGATCCCCGGGAACCGAGAGAATACGGGGTTCTCCGGGATAAAGGCGGGCAATCCGGCCTTCCCCTTCGAGGGTGATCAGGCACTCCTCGCCCTTGTATTGGATCGTCTCGCCATCCTCGAACCGGGTGACTTCCGGCAGGTGCTGCAGGCGGGTCGAAATCCAGTCGACGCGCTCGGCCGCAAAGGCGGCGGCGGCATCGATCTGGCGGGAAGAGGGGGCCACGGCCACCGCCTCGCGGCGGCGCTCGTCCAGGCGGATGATCAGGCGCCGTGCCTTTGCGTTAACCTCAAGCCGCACCTTGACCCGGTGTCCGCCGGGGGCGCGCAAGGTCATGGTCTGGCCATCATTGAAACGCATGTGTACAACACCTGTCAGGTCGTCTGCGACCCACACCATTTGAGGGACCAAATATGAAGTATCTGCTCACGGGCATGATCGCGCTTACAATGCTTACGGGCTGTGGGCAGAAAGACAAGGCAGCTGGCGGCGGTACTCCCGCGGCAGTTGTATTCAGCGCAGCGGACCTGCCAGAGGTCTCGCTCCGCAAAGGAGACCCAGCTACGGCCGGCGCTGCCCTGTCGGCGCTGTACCTGGGCGAATCGGGCGCGGGCAGACTCAGCTTCGCCGGCAGCGACGTCAGCGGTGACAAGGCCACCTTCAGCGACATCACGCTGTCGGCCCCGGAACTGGCCGCCGAAGGCATGCCGGCCACTCCGTCGGATGAGGAACTGGCTGAAATCTTCAGCTACATGGACGCGGACGGCGACGGCACCGCCGATGACGGCTCGGGCACCACGCTGGAGACCCTGCGCGCCGAAATGCAGACGCCGGCCTCGGCCCCGTCCGCTCCGCCTGTCGTGAAAGCCGCCAAGCTCGAGTTTGAAGGCCTCGGCGTGTTCGACGGCCAGGCGAACTTCGCCCTGATGAAACTGACGGACATCACGCTCAGCCCCGCCGAAGGCTCGGAAGACCAGAGCACCGGCAAGATCAACTCGATCGAACTCGTGAACCCGTCGCCGGAAACCGCTGCCTGGGTCGCCAGCCTCCTCGGCAAGGGCGAACCTGCTCCGTTCCCGGAAGGCACTGCCCTCTCGTTCGACCGCTGGACGGTCAACGGCGTCAACTTCAACGTCTCTGACGCCAGCGGCACAGGCCTCTTCACCATCGACTCGATGCACGTCTCCGACCTCAAGGAAAAGAAAGCCGGCCTGATGGGCCTGTCGAACCTGAAGTTCGACTTCACCGAGGCCGCTGGCAGCGACGTCAAGATCTCGCTCGACGGGTTCGGCGTCAAAGGCATCAATTATGGCCTGCTCAGCGAAGCGATCAGCGCCGGGGCTGCCGGCGCGTCCGGTGACCCGTCCACGCTCGCCTCGGCCATCCAGGCTGACCCCGCCAATCCGGGCTATGACGCCATGGTTCTGAAAGCGCTGAAAGCCGACATCGTCGGCGCCAGCGTCGACCTGCCGGGCCTCGAGTCTTCGGTGACCCGCGATGCGCAGGGCCGGGCGACGAAAGTCGTCACCAACCCCTTCACACTGACCGTCGGCTCGCGTGACAATCCGGACGGCGAACAGTTCGCTGCCGCGCTTGCAACGATGGGCTACGAAACCCTGACCTTCTCGGGCGAAGGCGAGTCCCTGTATGATCCGGATGCGGATATTGTGACGCTCGTCAAAGGCAAGAACTACTGGAAGCTCAATGACGGCTTCAAGCTCGACTTCTCGGCCAAGTATGCCGGCACCAAGGCGATCGCCGCGGCGCAGGTTGCCTCGCTCGACGAGACCGCCGATTCGGAAGCCATGCTGAACGCCGTGATGGAGAATGTTGTCGTCCACGGCATCGAGATTTCGCTCGACGATGACGGCATCCTTGATCGCTCGATCAACGCCTACGCTGCCCAGTCGGACGAAGATCCGGCCGCCCTGCGCAGCCAGCTCTCCGGCATGTTCGCCATGGCCCCGATGTTCGCTGCCGGCACCGGCATCGACCCGGCCGTCGTCACCGAACTCGCGACCGCGCTGTCCAGCTTTGTGACCGAGCCCAAGGTGCTGACCATCTCGCTGGCCCCGAAAGCCCCGATCAAGGCCCAGGCCTTCGTCGATGCCGCCTCCGACCCCGCCAAGGTGCTGACCAAGGAAACGCTCGGCTTCTCGGCCGGCAACAAGTAAGGCCTTAACGCCTCACAGACGATCAGGGCGCGGCGGCTTCGGCTTCCGCGCCCTTTTCTTTGCCGCCGTCCCGGCGCATAGGCTTTTCCCCATGAAACTTGCCTTTTTCGGAGATGTCGTCGGAAAGCCCGGCCGCAGCGCGGTGCTATCGCACCTGCCGGGCCTGAAGGCGCGCCTGCGGCTCGATTTCGTCGTGGTCAACGGCGAGAACGCCGCCGGCGGCTTCGGCCTCACCAGCCAGATCGCCGAAGAATTCTTCGCCGCCGGCGCCGATTGCCTGACCCTCGGCGACCATGCCTGGGACCAGCGCGAAGCCCTCACCTATATCGAGCGCGAACCGCGCCTCCTGCGCCCGCTGAACTATCCCCCCGCCGCCCGCGCGCCGGGGAAGGGGGCGGAGCTCTTCACCCTGCCGGACGGGCGCCGCGTCGGCGTCATCCAGCTGCAGGGCAATGTCTTCATGCGCCAGTCGCTCGCCTGCCCGTTCGCCGCCGCCGACCTCGCGCTCGACCAGATGCCCCTCGGCGCCGTGGCCGACGCGATCATCGTCGACATGCACTGCGAGGCGACCAGCGAAAAGATGGCGATGGGCCACCACTGCGACGGCCGCGCCAGCCTCGTCGTCGGCAGCCATACCCATGTGCCCACCGCCGACACGATGATCCTCTCCGGCGGCACCGCCTACCAGACCGATGCCGGCATGTGCGGCGATTACGACTCGGTGATCGGCATGCAGAAGGAAGGCTCGCTCTACCGCTTCCAGTCGCAGCTGCCGGGAGAGCGCTACCAGCCCGCCCTCGGCGAAGGCACCCTCTGTGGCACCTATATCGAAACCGACGACCGCACCGGCCTCGCCACCAAGATCGAACCCATCCGCATCGGCGGCCGCCTCAGCCCGCAAGTCCCGACAGGCTGAGCCCAGTCCGCCGGACGCGCGACGGAATGAGAGCAGACCGTCACGGCGCGATAAAAAATGAGAATCTTTGAGAAAAATTCGCCACTCGCTGTGCATTGACTGCACACGGATGAAGCAGCTTTTCAAGGGTGGTGAGGCCACCAGCCCGCTCTTACGACTACAAAAACCACCCCGCCCAAAAAGTAAAACCCAACCCCCTCAAGCCGCTATAAAATTCTTCCCCCATCCTTCCGCCACACCTCCGCCCCCGGAGTTATACTCCTTGCATGAGCATTCAGAGAATTTCCCAATCCAAAGACCCTGACCTCCCATGGCCCCGCCTCTTCGGTTCCGGGAGAGGGGTTGGAGAGCCACCCCCTAACCCCTCTCCCATGAAATGGGAGAGGAGGGCCCACGGCCAAGGTCGTGGGAGGTGAGGGCCTTCCCACCCCGCAAGGCCCCTCAGATAGGACGCTTCCCATCCCCCGGGTGCTGCGTTAGAGAGCCCCCCACGCATAAACCGAACAAAACCAAGAGGGTCATCCATGGCCGGCCATAGCAAATGGGCGAATATCCAGCACCGCAAGGGCAAGCAGGACAAGAAGCGCGCCGTGCTTTTCGCGCGTCTCGCCAAGGAGATCACGGTCGCCTCCAAGATGGGCGGGCCGGACCCGGCGATGAACCCGCGCCTGCGCCTCGCGATCACCAACGCCAAGGGCGTCTCGGTGCCGAAGGACAATATCCAGCGCGCCATCGACAAGGGCCAGAGCGCCGG
>CAMDAC010000053.1 GCA_945888325.1 Candidatus Sulfopaludibacter sp. SbA3 | reverse complement strand
CGGTATCCATTGCGCTGGGCGAGACGCAGCGCGCTCTTCTCGCCATGCGCCGCCCCGGTGGCGGCCCCGACTTCCAGTTCCATCAGGCGTTCGGCCGCAAAGCCGATCATCTCCCGAAGCAAATCGGCATCCGGGGTCTTCTCTACAAGTGTGCGCAGGTTCATCATGTCGTTGGTCATCGGTGGTGTCTCCTGTTGAGGGTCGGTGTCGCAACCAAACCCTACCGGAAATCGCCGATGACCCCCCGCAAAGTCGCCCGCTCAGCCAGCTCTCGGGACAAGCGCTGCGCGGGCGACTTCGCTAACCGTCAGCTACACCACTTAGCGGGACACGATCGCCGCTCGATGACTATCGGACCGCAGGCCATTTGCGACAGGCAATTGCAACGCCTTGCAAAGCTGCTGGCGGGTGACGCCTGCGCGGGTCCTCGTCAAGGGCAGAGCCGCTCCGCGGCGCGCGTCCCGCGCGCCCTTGACGAGGGCCCGTGCAGGCATCGAGGCTGGTTATGGCCGAATGGCAGGGCCCGCCATTCGGCCTGGAAGCAAATCTGCAGTCTGATTGGGGTGGACTCTCGAGCGATTGCTTGAAGGCGGCTTACAGAGGCTTCGCTTCCTCCGGCTCTGACTGTTCCCAGCGGAGCGACTCCGCGACGAGCGATCGGCGCCGGCTGAGCTTCTTTGCGATCTGGTTGATGAAGTGATCAAACCGGCGCTGACCAAGGGCATGTGCGATGTCGCGCTCGCTTTCCGGAATCGGGTCTGTGCGGGTCAGCCAGTAGAGCACAAAATGCCCGGTCGTCTCGACGCCGAGATCAACCGCCCAGAAGAGCTGCCTCAGGCGTTTCTCGAAACTGTCCATGCGCTCCATCAGCCGGTCCTCCAGCGAGCGATTGCGGTCCGGGTCAAGATAGCAGCGCAGAGCCTCTTCCAGGATGTCGGTCTTGGTCGTCTTCTGCTCGCGTGCGGCGGCTTCAAGCTGTGCAAGCAGAGCGGCATTGAGGCGGAGGTTGACGCGAGGCTTCATCGGGCGGCGTCGGAGGGTGTTGGAAAGAACGTTTTCGGATGAACTTTGGAAGAGGTTTTTCTGGGTGTCACGATGCGGGCTCCAGCAGTGTCTCCCAGCGTGCCTTCTCAGACGTGGCCTGCCTAGTTGGAGCGTCGGCGAGGCGGTGCAACCCGGCGCAATCTTCTGCAGCGAAATACAATTGGTGGTGTACGGACGTTTGCGCGACTGCAGCAGGTCCCGCAAAATCCGTGCACCCCAACGCTGTGCAAAGGACGCCAAAAAATCGTTGTGCAGACAGGGCGATACCCAAGGGGTGGCGCCAACTCTTTTATCTTGCCCTACCGGGTTCGCCGCATGTCCCTGTCCTGCCATCTCCAGCGTTTCGGTCAAACCACCGGGTGCCTCTGCAGGAAATGCCCTACTGATTCGGAAGAATTTCAGGCCCTTCTGAGGGCCTGAAAGGTGTATGCTGACGCGGCTTTGTTACTTCGCATCAGAGTTTCTTGCTGCGAGTTTCAACAACTTGAACTGGCCATAAGCCTCAGACGTTTCATCTGTAATTGAAGTAGAAACTGATGGCTTTGGCACAGACCAAGCCTGTGATCAGCGATCCAGATTACGTCGCTCAGCGCAACGGTATTGCTCTCGGGCCAGCGGGCAGGTCGACATGCAAGCATCAGAGTTACACTGTCCGGACCAAGAGGTTACTGTTTGCTTTCGGCCGGGCGGCTGGTGACAAGTTCGCTGAGCAATACGGTCGTGCTCGATGCATTGCAGAAGATTTCGGGCAATCGAGCGGTGGCCTAAAATTTAATTCGATTGAAGGTTGACTTGAGAGCGCCGGATGGTCGAAGGTTTGAGGCGTTGCTGATTGTGGAGGCGCTCTTGAAGCTGGCTATCACCTGTTTGTTCGGCGCATCGATTTACGCCTGCGGTGCACCTCTCTTTCTTGAGACAGCCGAAGCTCAATCTGTAACAACCCAGTACGAATACGATGCGCTAGGACGGCTGATCGAAGCGTCTGATTCTATCAGGGGAGACGTGACGTACAGCTATGACCCCGCCGGAAATCGGCAACTTGTTTCGTCTTCTCCGCCTTTCGCGTCCCTGGCGCCGGGAGTCGATGACGCAGGTAGCGGCACTCAATTTGTGAGTTCCGGAGCCGGCGTGGGAATTGCTGCCTTATCGCCTGGCGGCACGACAAGTGACGGGGGTGTTTCTGATTTGCTCGGTGCGGAGGCGCCAGCCTCTCGCGAAGCCGTAATCTCACCCGGCCCTAGTCAATCGATCATGTTCATGGCGGACGATCTCGTTCCGGTTCCGGGCCTGATTGCGGATGGTCCTGTAACTGAGCCAAGGAACGAAGATGCGAGTTCTGAATTGTCGCAAATTCTTGCTGAAGAGGCCCAGCTTCCGGAGAGTTTACAGAGCCTCTCTGCTCAGAAAGCGTCAGTCTCGGGTGCAAATGACATCGCGTGGAGCGATGTGAACATGCGCAAGCAAGTCGACGAGAACTGAAGGCGATTTCGGCATGACAAACTTGGATTTCGCTCTCTTTTTGGCGCCCCATCAATCCGGTAGACGGCCGCCTGCGGGTCCGCTCCTGGTGAGCCGATCTCCTCTCGTAGAAAGAGGATTTGTTCAGATCATCTGCGCCTTTGTCGCAGTGTTCGCTGTTGCGGCACTAGATGCAAATGCGCAAACAAAGCGAAGCCAGACAGGCTTTGTGTCTGAAGATTTTGAGCTGTCTTCGGTCGATGAAAACGGCGTGGATATCATTTCCGGATCCGTTCGCATTGCGTCGGACTTGATAAGTATCGGATCCGGAGACGAGCCACTCACCTACACAGTCATCACGCCGTCCCTCGCGCAGACCGGAGCATCTGATTCAGCACAGATGCTCGCAGTCGGCCTGCCGCCAAATTCCGGCGGCTCTGCCCCGTTCCGCTTCGATAATTACTCAGGCGGCGTATCGATTTCCGGCATTAACGACTGCAACAACTGGTTCGAGATCGGCGGCTCCCGGACGGACTTCTGCGGAACCCTCGCGGCGGGATTGATCGCCTCAGACCGCACGAACGCCAAGCTGGAGCTGGTTTCCGGGCTTTACGTTTTTACCTCGACCAACGGCACGAAGTACTATTCGAGCGGGCTGGGTACGTCTTCCCGTCAGTCGACTACCGCCACCGGATTGAACAAGATTGTCTACCCGGGCGGATATGTGGTCGATATTCAAAGGGGCGGAGGGCGTGTCGCCATCACCGACAACCGGGGAATGCAGATCCGCATCACCGATGCCAATACGGCCACAGCGACGATTGTCGGGTTCAACATGGCAGTTGATTACTGCGCACCTCTGGCAACTTCGTGCTCCTTCTCCAGATCATGGCCAACTGCGACTGTGTTCACAGGCTCTGCGACCCAGCCGGCAGTCGCAACGGATGTAGGCGGACGTCAGACCAAGCTTTATCCGAGATTGAGGTCAAACGGGTTCTCGGGGCACCAATTCTACCAGGTCAAGGCCGCGGGCTCTGAGGAAAGCGCCCGGACGACCTACTCCTTCTGCGGTCCTTGGTACGATACGAGCTGCTCGGCCATTCAGGACTGTTTTCCGGCTGCCGGGTCTGAAATCGCCTGCAAGATCTTCCAGATGTCCGTCAACAAAGTCCGGACCGCCGAGAAAGAGGGAAAAATCTGGACCTATATGTTTGACTACGAACAAAACTGATCAGATTTTGGGTGAGGTAGAGATGACAAGTGCACGGCTTCTGATTGCAGTGATTGCGGTCCTCGCCGGTGTTGGCAAAGCCAACGCCCAGGAAGAGATCCCGCTACCCGGCACATGGTCATACGTGTCTACGGTGCCCGCAGGAAAGGGTTACCAAGTGGAGGGCACGGAGTTTGTGTTCATTGAGCCTGGCAGCAACCCGCAACGCTACACTACCGGCAGCAGGTTCAATGCCGTCACAGACACCCTGGGCAACCGCGGGACATATGCGCCGAGGTTCTACATGGGGCAGCAACTCTCGCCTTACCTGCTCATTCTGGAATATCCGGGAGGCGGAAAGCAGCAGCGCTATTACGACTCTCGGCAGAATATCTGGAAGCGGGTTTTCACAGGCGCGGACAACTCCAGCACGATCACGCTGGAAAAGAACTTCGATGCGACGTGCGACTTTATCGTTTCCTGCAACCAGCCGAACTGGGTCAGGGACGGCAACGCTAACCAGACTGATTACGAGTATTCCAATACCCACGGACGCGTCCTCAAAGCTACAAGCCCAACCGTGAACTCAGTCCGCCCACAGACACGGTATGAATACCAGCAGTTCGAAGCCCGGTACAAGAATTCCAGCGGTGTCATCGTGGCGTCTGGCCAGCCCATCTGGCTCCTGACGAAGGAAGAGTTCTGCAAGACGACAAGTGCGTCAGGCAGCGGCTGTGCAGGCGGCGCAGCCGATGAAGTTGAAACGACGTATGACTATGGTCTCATGACCGGCGCCAATAATCTCTGGCTGCGCGGCAAGGCCGTGACCGCAGGTGGGGTGACCCTGCGGACATGTTACTACTACGATGATCTGGGCAATCAGATTGCCGAGACCCAGCCTAACGCCGGTCTCACCTCATGCAATTGATCCCGGCAATGTGCTCCGTATGCAGAATTAGAGCGAGGTAATCGATGGTTCGCCCTATTAGCTTTTTCCTTGCTCTTTTGGTCTGGGCCAGTCTTGCATTCGCGCAAACGGCGAGTTCTTCGTATACGATCCATAATCGGTATGACGCCGCTCGGCAGCTTGTCGGCACGATTGCGTCCGATCCGGACGGGACCGGCGTCCTGAAGTTTCCAGCAACCCGGATGACCTATGACAGCCTGGGCCGGGTGATCCGTGAAGAGGCAGGCGAACTAGCGAATTGGCAGGCTGCGAGCGTTCTGCCCTCATCATGGACCGGCTTCACAGTCTACCTCACGACCGAAACGAGCTATGATGCCTGGGGACGTCCGGCGCTCACCTACACGAAGAATGGCTCAGCGCGGGCCACGCTGACCCAAACCAGCTACGATGCTTTCGGGCGGGTTCAGTGCGTTGCCACGCGCATGAACGCCGCGACGTTCAACAGTCCGCCTTCCAGCGCGTGTACACTTGGCACGGCTGGCGCCTTTGGCCCCGATCGCATCGAGCGGACGGACTATGATGATTTTGGCCGCGTCGTCACGGTCAAGAAGGCGATGGGAACATCGCTTCAGCAAACCTACCAGAGCTACACCTATACGGCGTTTCACGCAGTCGACACGGTAGCCGATGCCAAGGGCAACAAGACAAAATACGAATACGATGCATTCCGGCGCCCTTACCGGACATACTTCCCTTCGAAGACGACAGTGGGCTCGTGGAACACCGCCGACTATGAGCAGTACGGCTATGACCTGAGCAGCAACCGCACCAGCCTTCGCAAGCGGGATGCCCAGACGATTACTTATGTCTATGACGCGCTGAACCGTGTCAGCCGGAAGGATGTTCCCAACGGCGCCGGCGACCGCGACGTCTGGTACGCTTACGACAATCGCGGCCTGGAGCTTTCGGCGAGGTTCGACTCCAGTTCGGGACAGGGCATTCTAAAAAGCTATGACGGGTTTGGCCGTCTCACCGCCACCGACAACACGTTGATCTCCGGCGCGTCGGTAAGCTTCGGGTATGATGCCAATGGCAACCGGACGGCCCTGACCTATCCGGATGCGCAGGTGTTCAACTACGCCTACGATCAATCCAATCGCTTGACCCAGATCACGCAGGGCGCCAGCAACTGGATCATCCAGGGCAGCTATGAGGGCGGCCAGCGCCTGAAGCAAGTGAGCTACCGTGACCGTGTCACGTCGAACTACACCTACGATCCCGTCTCGCGCTTGCAGGGCCTCGCGGTGGACATGTCGGCGGGGACGACGAACGACCTGACGACCACACTGGCCTACAGCCCGGCGAGCCAGGTTACCTCCAACACGCTGAGCAATACCGGCTACCTTTACTCCGGCGTGGGCGGGATCAAGGGCGGCTACACGGTCAACGGCCTGAACCAGTACACGGCGGCGGGCGCGGCGAGCCTGACCTATGATGCGAATGGCAACCTGACATCTGATGGCTCGACGACCTTTGCCTATGACATCGAGAACCGGCTGAAGTCGGCCTCGGGCGCGAAGACGGCCACGCTGAAGTATGATCCTTATGGCCGTCTCTATGAGGTGGTAGGCGCCTCGACGACGCGGTTTGTGTACGACGGCGATGCGATGATCGCCGAACGCAACGGATCGAACACGCTGCTTCGCCGGTATGTGCATGGCCGGGGCATGGACCGTCCGCTGGCCTGGTATGAAGGCGCGGGCGTGAGCAATGCGGACCGGCGCGACCTTGTGCCGGATCGTCAGGGCTCGGTGATCGCCGTGGCCTCGGCAACGAGCGTCACCCGGAATACGTACGATGAGTATGGTGTTCCGGGTACGGGTAATACCGGCGTGTTCTCCTACACCGGCCAGCGGATCATCCCGGAGCTCGGGCTCTACTATTACAAGGCCCGCATCTACGACCCGTATCTTGGCCGGTTCCTGCAGACTGATCCCATCGGATACGAGGATCAGATGAACCTCTATGCGTATGTCGGGAACGATCCGGTGAATGCGGCGGATCCGAGCGGATTGTGCCCGGTTTGTATTCCGATTGTGATCTTCATCGTAAAGGAGGCAGCTGGCGAAGTATTCGAGCAGACTACGGGCCTGCCCGCGCCCACCGTTAAGGGGGTTGCAAAGGCAGCTGGGAAAGCTGCTTTCAAAGAATCTGGTGAGAAGGCCGCTAAAAAGGCGGCTACGCTCGCCGGAAACAAGTTGAAAGGCGCCGCAGGAGAAGCCAAGACCGCAACAAAGCTTGGAGACCAAGCGTCTGGTCGGAGAGTTACACTAGAGTCTTCAACAGGAAAGAGGGCCGTAGTCGACTTTACAACGAAGGATAAAGGTATCGTAGAAACCAAAACTGGTAATGCAAAGCTCAGCCAAGGCCAAAAAGATGTGGAAGCCGATGTTAAGGCAGGCAGAGAAGTTATTCCCCGAGGTAAGAATGCAGCTGATGCTGGCCTCACTCCGAATCAGCCCACGAAAATGAACAGCTTTGTGGAGGATCGCTATTGAGTGCTGCTCATCCTGACCTATGCGATTTGACATTCAAAAGACAAGTTGTGATCCAGTGTTGCGATGCTTTGGAACGCGAGGGATTTACTCGCTTCAGGAAGGAAAAAGTTGATTGGCCGCTAGGGGAAGAATTTCACTGCTGGGTGGGCTTAAACTCCAGCCTCTCGCCAGAGTTTGTTCATATAAGTCCATTTGTTGGGCTGCACGTAAAACCGATAGAAAAGCTTTGGACTTCATACAAGGTTGGAAAGTACACTACAAAATATGATCGGGCGGTCGCCACTTATGCCCGCCACTTTGGTGAGATTTCGCCAAGTGAATCCGAGTTTAAGTTTACTCGGGCGACTGACATTGAATCAGAGTCGCGTCGCCTTGCGCGGCTGTATGCGACGGTTGGTTTCGAATTCGCCAAAGCGATCGCCGATTACCAGTCTCTGCTCCCGCTCTTGAAAGCGCGTATCGGCATGCTTGGCGCTTATCCCGAACGAGTAGCCTGCTGTTTGTATTTGATGGGCCGCAAGTCGGAATCGCGAAAATTTGTCAAAGAGTTTGTGTCGGCGCACCACGATTACTTTGCCGGTTTTGCAAATCCGTTTCTGAAAAGGCTGGACGAAGAAGGATTGACTTGACGCCAACTTGATTTGTTACCGCGCTCGGGGGCTTTTTGCACCGACACGCGGGTGCGCATCTTGGAACTAAGTTTAAGTGTGTGGAACCAGCAACAGATTTTTCAAACAAGTTGTCTTTTGGGCTAGGCAGTTTGGAACCCTGCAGCACTTTTGATCTGCTACACAAATTGCTGCACAAACCGCTACTCGGTTTTTGAAATAGTCTTTTAAAATTAGTATTCTAAGGACTTGCTGCTCGAACGATAACGCCCTCCCTCTCCGCCATATGCCACTGTTTCTATTGATAATTATTGGAAAAATGGGGATCTAGTGCATTCGCTAGTGCATTCCCGTTTTTTGAACTGCCCGCTTTTGCTGTTGGTTCAGCTCTATGACGCCTCTCAAATGTTTCGTAGCGGCGCGGACCGTTACGCTGCGGTTCTTGACTGCTCTGTTTGCGTGATCGACTGGCCGTTATGACGGCGGGCAGTGGCCACGAGAATTGGCCGGCCCGAGCCGCTCAAGTGCAGGGACGATGCGCCGGTCTTCGGCAAAGGAGATGAAGCATCCCGCCACGATGCGTCCAAACCGAATGAGCGGGCGCGTCTCGAACTGTTTCTCTGCCTATTGATACGTACGCATCCGGCCAAGGACGCGGTTGATCAGGTCGTGCTGGGTTTCTGATCGCGTTTCCAGTTCCACGGCAGGAGTTCGCTGAGACGCGCTGCGGGGTGGGAGGCGATCCTGGCGAGAACGTCGGCGAGCCAGGCCTGCGGATCGACG
>CAMDAC010000052.1 GCA_945888325.1 Candidatus Sulfopaludibacter sp. SbA3 | reverse complement strand
CCAGCGCCTCCACCTTGCGAACGATCTCCAGCGTCGCGCGGTGATCCTCGTGGCTGCCATGCGAGAAGTTCAGCCGGAACACATCGGCGCCCGCCTCCGCCAGCGCGCGGATTTCCTTCAGCGTCCGGCTCCGCGGGCCGAGGGTCGCAACGATCTTGGCATTCTCGGCCCGAAGGCTCAGTGTCGGCATGAGGTACTCCGTCCTGACAAGGATGTCAGCGAGATGGCTTATAGCGACTCGGGATGAGGTCGCTAGGCTTCACATTTTTGCAGCCACCTGCATCCGGACGCGCCCGTGGAGGCATCTCAACTCCTAACACCGGAGTGAATGAGATGAAAACCAGACTCGCCGCCCTCACCCTGCTGGCCTTGCCCATCGCCTGCACCGCCCTGCCGGAACACACTGACAGTCCAGACGCGGCATCTGCCAAAACGCAGGTGATGGTTCTCGGCAGCTACCACATGGACAATCCCGGGGCCGATCTCGTCAACATCGATGCCGACGATGTGCTCGCCCCTGCACGCCAGGCCGAACTCGAAGCGCTGGTCCGGCGCCTCGCTGTTTTCCAGCCCACCGCCATTATGGTGGAAACAGAGAGCAAACATCCGGACTTGCTCGACGCCCGCTACTTGAGCTTCGATCCGGAGACGCTTCAGTCCGACCGCAACGAGATCACCCAGATCGGCTACCGGCTCGCGCATGAACTGGACATCCAGCGCGTCTACGGCGTCGATACACGCGAAGGCGAGATCGACTTTTTTCCCTTCGACAAGGTGCAGGCCTTCGAAGCCGCTAAGGGCGTCGACTCGACCAGTGCGATGATCGCCGAAGTGCAGGCCGAAGCCGCCGAATTTTCAGAAGCGCAGAAGACCGAAACCATCTCGCAGCTGCTCGCGCGCCGGAATGATCCGGCGCAGATCAAGGCGATGCACAACACCTTCTACTACGGCCTGCTGGAACTTGCCGATGCTGAAAGCCAGCCCGGCGCGCAGCTGAACTATGGCTGGTATGCGCGCAATGCGCTGACCTTTGGCAAGATCGCCGCGGCGACCGAACCCGGCGACCGTGTCATCGTGCTCTATGACTCCGGCCACGCCTACTGGCTGCGCCACTTCGCCGAAAACACGCCGAGTTTCTCGCTGGTCGAGCCAGCGGACTATCTTGAAGACTAGCGGTACTGGATCAGGTCCCAGAGATTACCAAATTCGTCGCGGAACACGGCAACCGTTCCATAGTCTTCCCGGCGCGGCGCCTCCGTGAAGGTCACGCCGCGCTGCACGAACGCCGCATGGTCACGGTCAAAATCATCCGTCTCCAGAAAGAAACCGACGCGCCCGCCGGTCTGGTTCCCGATGGCCGCGCGTTGGCGCTCACCTTTGCCTTCCGCGAGCAGCAGCCGCGTCTCTCCGCCCCGCGGCGCGACCAAGACCCAGCGTTTCCCGCCGCCGCGCGGCGTATCTTCGATCAGCTCGAACCCGAGTTTGCCGACAAAGAACGCGATGCCTTCATCGTAGTCTGGCACGACCAGCGTGACGGCCTGTAGGCGCACGCCTCACGCCTCGACAAGCACGAAGGGATCATAGTTCAGCACCGGCGCGAGCCAGCGCTCGGCGGTCTTGGTGTCCCAGCCCTTGCGGCGGGCATAGTCCTCGACCTGGTCGCGCTCGATCCGCCCCAGCGCGAAGTAGATCGCCTCCGGGTTCGCGAGATATAGTCCGGACACGGATGCTGCCGGGCTCATGGCATAGCTGGAGGTCAGCGACACGCCGATATGTTTCTCGGCGTCCAGCAGCTTGAACAGCGTGGCCTTCTCCGTATGCTCGGGCTGCGAGGGATAGCCCGGCGCGGGGCGGATGCCGCGATACTTCTCGGCGATCATCTCCTCGGTTGTCAGCGCCTCGTCCGGCGCGTAGGCCCAAAGTTCCTTGCGCACCCGCGCGTGCATGTACTCCGCCATCGCCTCGGCAAACCGGTCAGCCAGCGCCTTGCACATGATGGAAGAATAATCGTCGCCCTTCGCCTTGAAGTGCTCGGCAATCGCATCCGCTTCGGCGCCGGCCGTCACCACGAACGCGCCGATCCAGTCCTCGCCTTCCGGCGCCACAAAATCGGACAATGCATAGTTCGCGCGCTCATTGTCCTTCACCATCTGCTGGCGCAGCGTGAAGAACGTGTCGCCGGTCTCGAGGCGAATATCATCGCCCACCGCGTTCGCGCCCCAGAAGCCGACAACCGCCTTCGGCTTGAACCAGGCCTCGCCGATAAGCTGCTGCATCATAGCTTCCGTGTCGCGCCAGAGCTCGCGTGCTGCCTCGCCGACCTTGTCATCCTCAAGGATCTGCGGGAACCGCCCGGCGAGATCCCAGGCCGAGAAGTAAGGCGTCCAGTCGATATAGCGGGCGAGCGTCGCAAGATCGATATCCTCGAAACTGCGCGCGCCCGTGAACGACGGCTTCGGAGCGGTATAGCTGTTCCAGTCCGGCTGGAACGCCGCCTTGCGCGCCTCGGCCAGCGGCAGACGTTCCTTGGGCGGACCATCCTTGCGCGCTTCGCGCATCCGCTCATACCGGGCCCGCGTCTGGGCCACGAGCGCGGGACGGTCCTCGTCATTCAGCAGCGTCGAGACCACACCCACCGCGCGGCTCGCGTCCAGCACATGGATCACCGGCGCCGAGCGGATCACCGGATCGATCTTCACCGCCGTGTGCGCCGGGCTCGTCGTCGCCCCGCCGATCAGCAGGGGCTGCGTCATGCCGCGCCGCTGCATCTCGCTCGCCACATATACCATCTCGTCCAGGCTCGGCGTGATCAGGCCGGAGAGGCCGATGATATCCACCTTCTCCTTCACCGCCGTGTCGAGAATCTTGTCGGCGGGCACCATCACGCCGAGGTCGATGATGTCATAGCCGTTGCAGGCGAGCACCACGCCGACAATGTTCTTGCCGATATCGTGCACGTCGCCCTTCACGGTCGCCATCAACACCTTGCCGTTGGATTTCGCGGTCGTGCCGAGGCGCAGCTTTTCCTCTTCCATATACGGCTCGAGCCAGGCGACCGCCTGTTTCATCACACGCGCCGATTTCACCACCTGCGGCAGGAACATCTTGCCGGATCCGAACAGGTCGCCGACGACATTCATTCCGTCCATCAACGGGCCTTCGATAACGTGCAGAGGCCGCTCCGCGGCGAGGCGCGCTTCTTCCGTATCCTGATTGATGAACTCGGTGATCCCATGGATCAGTGCGTATTCCAGACGCTTCTTCACCGGCGCCTCGCGCCAGGACAGGTCCTTCTCCTGCGTCTTGCCCTTCTGGCCCTTGAACCGCTCGGCAATCTCAATCAGCCGGTCGGTTGCATCCGCGCGGCGATTGAGGATCACATCTTCCACGCGCGTGCGCAGTTCCGGCTCGATATCGTCATAGATGTCCAGCTGGCCGGCGTTCACGATGCCCATGTCCATGCCGGCGGGGATCGCGTAATACAGGAACACCGAATGCATCGCCCGGCGCACCGGCTCGTTGCCCCGGAAGCTGAACGACACGTTCGAAAGCCCGCCGGAGATATGGCAACCCGGACACTTTTCGCGGATCACCTTCGCCGCTTCGATGAAATCCAGTGCGTAATTGTTGTGCTCCTCGATGCCCGTCGCCACCGCGAAGATGTTCGGATCGAAAATGATATCCTGCGGCGTGAAACCGACCTCTTCCGTCAGTATGCGGTAGGCCCGCTGGCAGATCTCGATCTTGCGGGCTGCGGTGTCCGCCTGCCCCACCTCATCGAACGCCATCACGACGACCGCAGCGCCGTAGGAAAGGCTTGCCCGTGCCTGTTCGGTGAACTTCGCCTCGCCTTCCTTCATGGAAATCGAGTTGACGATGCCCTTGCCCTGCACGCATTTCAGGCCGGCCTCGATCACCTCCCACTTGGACGAGTCGATCATCACCGGCACGCGCGCGATGTCCGGCTCGGCGGCGATCAGATTCAGGTAGGTGGTCATGGCGACGACGCCGTCCAGCATCCCCTCGTCCATGTTGACGTCAATCACCTGCGCGCCGCTCTCGACCTGCTGGCGCGCCACCTCGACGGCCTCGCCATAGCGGCCATCGGTGATCATCTTCCGGAACACTGCCGAGCCGGTCACGTTCGTGCGTTCACCGATATTGATGAAGTTCTGGGAGGAGGATCGCTTGCTCATTTTCTTGTCTTTCCCGCTTCAAGCGGCCAGTTTCCATCCGCAACCGAATCATGTCCGTCCACGGAGCGATTATACCAGTAGATCCAGGCCGTCTCGCCGGTCGCCGCGCCCGCATCGTCGAACAGCGGCACCTTCACGCGCAGGTAAAGCGACGTCGCCGGATCCTCCGTCACGTCCTCGAACGCGTCCATCGTCGGAACGATGCCCGCATCGCGCACCCGCCAGCGCATGCCATGGCACAGCGTGTCGCCCGCCACCACGCCCGGAAAGCCGCCGAGATCAACCATCCGCCCCAGGAACCGGCACGGCGCGCCGAACTCGCCCGCCTCTGCGAGGTTCAGTTCCCCCGGTTGGCCCGCGGCCCCCTGTTTCAGGAGGCCGTAGAACACAAACAGGTCGCCGCTGTGCACCGCATCCGGCATCACGACGCCACTTCGAACGGCTCAAGCCCCGAGAGACGCAGCGCCGGCTGCAACACCGGCACCACGCGCGGCGCCTTGCCTTTGGCGGCGCCCGCGATCGCTGCGATATGCGGCGGGGTCGTGCCGCAACAGCCGCCGAGCACGTTCACCAGCCCGCTCTTCGCCCATTCGCCGAGATGCCCGGCCGTCTGGTCCGGCGTCTCGTCATAGGCGCCAAAGGCGTTCGGCAGGCCGGCGTTCGGGTAGGCGATCACGCGCGTATCGGCCACGCGCGAAATCGCGGCGATATGCTGGCGCATCAGGTCGGCGCCCAGCGCGCAGTTGAGGCCGATAGCCCAGGGCCGCGCATGGCGAACGGAATTCCAGAACGCCTCAGCCGTCTGACCACTGAGGGTCCGTCCCGAAGCATCCGTGATCGTGCCGGAAATGATGATCGGCAGGTCAATGCCTTCGATCTCTCGCAGGTCGATCAGCGCCTTGATCGCTGCCTTGGCGTTCAGCGTGTCGAACACCGTCTCGATCAGGAACATGTCGATGAACGGCGCCATGGCCTTCGCCTGTGCGTAATAGGCGTCCCTCACCTGGTCGAACGTCACGTCCCGGTGGCCCGGATCGCTCACTTTCGGCGACAGCGAGAGCGTCTTGTTCGTTGGCCCGATGGCGCCCAGCACGCCGCGCGGCTTGCCGTCCCGCGCTTCCAGCTTGTCTGCCACGCCCCGCGCGATCCGCGCGCCTTCGGCCGCGATCTCGTCAGCGAGGGCTTCCATCTTGTAATCCGCCATCGCGATGGTCGTCGCGCTGAACGTATTCGTCTCGACGAAATCGGCCCC
This sequence comes from Candidatus Sulfopaludibacter sp. SbA3, assembly GCA_945888325.1. GTDB lineage: Bacteria > Pseudomonadota > Alphaproteobacteria > Caulobacterales > Hyphomonadaceae > Hyphomonas. Next base: position 3,759 of record CAMDAC010000052.1, on the reverse strand, counting down.
GGCATCGTAATACGACTCGTGAATGGCCGCGATGATATCCGGCCGCGTCAGGTTGAGCAGGTCATTGTTTCCGCGCAGCGGCGAGGCCCAATCGGCAAACCTCTGCCCACGGAAGTCTTCTTCCGTCAAGCTGTAGGTCTGGATCATCGTGCCCATCGCGCCATCGAGGATCAGGATGCGTTTGGCCGCCTCGGCTTCGAGTTTGGCCACCCTTGAGTTTGCGTCCATGGATCAGGCTGCCTTTGCGGTTTTGGGCTTCAGGCCGAGCAGCCGGCAGGTCGACAGCGCCAGGCTCGCCCGGTTCAAGGTGTAGAAATGGAAGTCGCGCACGCCGCGCTCGTGCAGCTTGTGGCAAAGCTCCGCTGCCACGGTCGCGGTCACCAGGTCGCGCGTCTCGTCATCTTCCTCGAGCCCTTCGTAAAGGCGCTCCAGCCAGTGCGGCACGCTCGCGCCGCACAGGGCCGAGATGCGCTTCAGGCCCGTGAAATTCGGCTGCAGCATGATGCCCGGCACGATCGGCAGCGTCACGCCGCCCGCCCGCGCGCGGTCCAGGAACTCGAAATACACGTCCGGCTCGAAGAAGAACTGCGTGATCGCCCGGTCGGCGCCTGCGTCCTGCTTGGCTTTCAGGTAAGCGATCTCGGCAGCCCATCCTTTGTTCTCCGGATGCAGCTCCGGATAGCAGGAGACCGAAATCTCGAAACACTTGCCGAGTTCCGGCCGGTGCGCCCTCAGCCCACGGATCAGATCCACCGAGTCCAAAAATCCACCCGGATGCGGCTCATATTTCGTCCCCATCCCCGCCGGCGGGTCGCCCCGCAGCGCCACGATATGCTTCACGCCCGCCTGCCAGTATTCCTCGGCAATCGCCAGCACATCCTCCTTCGTTGCGCTGACGCAGGTCAGGTGCGCCGCCGCGCGCAGGCTCGTCTCCGCCGCGATCCGGCGCACGGTGTCGTGCGTGCGCTCGCGCGTGGAGCCGCCGGCGCCATAGGTGACGGACACGAAGTCCGGCGCCATCGGCTCCAGCCGCTTGATCGTGTCCCAAAGCCGGGCGGACATGCCCTCGCTCTTCGGCGGGAAGAACTCGAACGAGACGCGCAGCGGCTCGGCATTACGATCGGTCTGTGTCAGTGTACGGATCATGCCGCCCTAGCCCTGGAAAGGGCGGGCTTGGTGGCCCGCCAGATGTTGACGGTCAGCCCCGGCGCGCCTTGCGTCGGGGGATCAAACGAGCGCGGCGCTTCGAGCGTCAGGCCCGCCTGAGCGGCCCACTCGGTAAGCGCATCATGGCGCACGCCAAGCCGCCGGTGGCCATGTTCGGCGCGCAGGAATTCAAGGTCGTGCGGCGCAAAGTCGATCACCAGCAGCCGGCCGCCCGGCATCAGAACGCGCGCCGCCTCGGCAATCGCGTCGCCCGGCGTGTCCAGGTAGTGCAGCACCTGGTGCACGATCACGAGATCGGCCGAGGCATCCTCGAACGGCGCCGCTGTCACGTCGCCAAACCGCACCCGGCTGTTGCTGACGCCTGCCCGCTCAAGATTGGCGCGCGCCACGGTCAGCATCCGGTGGCTGAAATCGATGCCTTCGGATTCGGCCGCGCGGCCCGAGAACAACAGCAGCATCCGCCCCGTCCCGGTTCCAAAATCCACGACGCGCCGGTAAGGCCCCGGCCCGGCCAGATCGAGCAGCGTGTCCTCGATGGCCTCGTTGGGAAAGTGCAGCGCGCGCAGGGAATCCCAGGTTTCGGCAATGCTGGAGAAATAGGCCTCGGCCGAGTCCGCCCGCGCGGCAATTACTTCACGCAGCTTGTCCCGGTCCTCCCGGAATTCCGGCGCATCAGGGCGGGTCTGCGAAAACAGCTGGCTGAGGAAAGCGAGGCCCGCGCCGGATCGTGCGGCGCGGTAGAAGACAAACGCCCCTTCCGGCAGCCGCTCTGCGAGACCCGCCTCGGACAGGTTCTTGAGGTGATGCGACAGCCGCGGCTGGCTCTGCCCCAGCACCTGCACCAGTTCGCCCACCGACAGGTCGTTCTCCCGCAGCAACGCGAGCAGGCGCAACCGCGTCGGTTCGCCCGCCGCTTTGAGCTTTTCGAGGAGATCATCGAAGGTGGTCATTACGGAAGCATATAAACAATCATTTATATGATCTGGCAACATGGTTCTGGCCGTATGACCTGTCAGACATTCTCAACAGTGTTGCGCCAAAGCTACTTTCGTCTGTCTCCCGCGTTGTCCAACCGTTGAAGCTTTTACCCCCACTCTCCATCTAGCAGCCGTAAATGCAGGAAATCCTCCCATGAAACTGCACGCCAGCGCCGCCTTGGCCTCTCTCGCACTCACCGCCTGTGCGACCGCGCCGGGCGAGATCGCAGACCCGTATGAAGGGTTCAACCGGCAGATGTTCGCCTTCAACAATGGGGTCGACAAATACGCGATCAGCCCCGCCGCCACGGTCTACAAGACGGTGACACCCGAGTTTGCGCGCGACCGGGCCGGAGACTTCCTGCGCAACCTGCGCGCCCCGGTCATCCTCGCGAACGACGTCTTGCAGGCCGAGCCGTCGCGGGCGGGAAATACCGTTGCACGCTTCACGATCAACACGACCGTCGGCCTGCTTGGCCTCTGGGACGCGGCGGATCATTTCGGGATCGAGCATCATTCCGAAGACTTCGGGCAAACCCTGGCCGTCTGGGGCGTAGAAAGCGGGCCTTTCCTCGTGATGCCGATCCTCGGCCCCACAACGCCGCGCGACCTGCTCGGCACCGGTGTCGACCGCGCCCTGGATCCCCTGACCTGGGTCGAGATCGACAATGACGAGGACACCGACCTCGCGGTGCGCGCCGGGATGTCCGTTATCGGTGCCCTCAATGCCCGTGTCCGGTTCGATGACCAGATCGACACCCTCAATGCGCAGCCGGAACCCTATGTGGCGCTCCGGCGTCTTTATTCATCCCAGCGTCAGGCAGCGATTGCTAATGGCAGGGTCAATGAGGCGGAAGCGTACGAAGATCTCCCAGATTTCGACGAAATCGAAGAGTAAGTACCTGCCGCCGGAAAGAGGAGAATTCTCGTGAAACACCTTATCCGTTCCGCGTTTGCCGCTTCGGTCCTTCTGGCCAGCGCGATGCCCGCCTTTGCGGACGCGCGCACCGAGGCTTATGTCCAGAAGAACGCCAGCGAAGTGCTGAAGTCGCTCAACAACCCGGACCTCTCGGCTGCCCAGCGCACCGCGGCGTTCAGCGGTTACATGGACAAGTTCACCAATCTCGATGCCGTGTCGAACTTCGTCATCGGCAAGTACAGCCGCCGGTTCACCGAGGCCGAGCTGAGCAAGTACCGCAAGTCGTTCCGCGCCTACGCGCTGGCCGTCTATGAATACCAGCTGGACGCTTACCGCGGTGAAGCGGTGGTCGTGAAGAACTCGGTCGACCGTTCGGAAACGGACTCGATCGTCAACACGGTGATCAAGCGCCAGGACGGCAAGGACATGGATGTCCGCTGGCGCGTTCAGGGCAAGGAAGGCAGCTACCAGGTGGTCGACGTGGCCCTGAACCTGGACGGCAACCTGATCTGGCTTGCCATCGAACAGCGCGCCCAGTTCATCGCCCTGCTCGACAACAACAATGGCTCTGCCGATAAATTGATCAAGAAGATCGACTCGATGACCGCAGACCTGAAAACCAAGACCCGCGGCTAATTCGAGCTTTGCCGGAAATGAAAGGCCCGCCCCGATCTCTCGGGGCGGGCCATTTCTTTT
>CAMDAC010000051.1 GCA_945888325.1 Candidatus Sulfopaludibacter sp. SbA3 | reverse complement strand
TCCCCCTTCGCCAAACCTCCGCCCACCGAGGATTATGCCGTCATCGGACCAGTTCATGAAAGCACCACGTCAGACTCGACGGAGAACTTGGTGTGGAACTGCCGCTCATCCCGGCGAAAGCCGGGACCCAGTGAGGCGGCCTTGCTGCTGGGTCCCGGCTTGCGCCGGGATGAGCGGCAGTTCCACACCAAGTTCTCCATCGAATCTGACGTTGTGCCTTCATGAACTGGTCCGATGACGGCATAATCCTCGGTGGGCGGAGGTTTGGCGAAGGGGGATTGATCCTCGACGTCCTGACTTCGCAACGGGGGCGCCGTTCGGGGCTTGTCTATGGCGGCGCCTCGCGCAAGCGCCGGGCACAATACGAAGCGGGCAATACGGTCGCGCTGGCCTGGAGCGGCCGGCTGGACGACCAGCTTGGCCGCTTTGATGTCGCCGAGTCCCGGCGCGAGCGGGCGTCGCGCCTGCTGGAGGATCCGGCGGCGCTATCGGCGGTCTCGGCCATCACCTCGATCCTGCGCGCCAGCATGAACGAGGGCGATGCGGCCGGATCGAACCTCTATGAGGCGACGGTCCTGTTGCTCGACGAGCTGGAGCATCCGGAAATCTGGCCGGCGCTGTATGTGCGCTGGGAACTGGGGCTGCTCTCGGCGCTCGGCTTCGGGCTGGACCTTGAGGAGTGCGCGATCACCGGCGCCAATGACGGGCTGACGCACGTCTCGCCGAAAACGGGCCGGGCCGTGCGCGGATCGGAAGCGGAGCAATATGTCGACCGGCTTCTGGCACTGCCGGATTTCCTGATGCGGCCCGCGGCGGCGCTGCAGCCCGGCGACATTGCCGCCGGGCTGAAACTGACAGGACATTTCCTCGAGAACCGTCTGTTCGCGGCGGTCCACCGGGGCGTGCCACCGGAGCGGGAGCGGCTTGTCCTCCGCCTGCTGAGTAAAACCTAGGCTTTCGCGCTCGGCCTCGCGCCCACCGCCGCATACCAGCGCCCGATATTCTTGAGCTCCGGATTGAGCGGCTGGCCGACTGCGCCGCCGAAGGCGAGGAAGCAGAACAGCAGCACATCCGCGAGCGTGAAATTCTCGCCGGCCACGAAGGTGCGCGTGGCAAGCTGCGCGTCCATGAACGCAAGGCCATCCTGCGCCTTGGCCTTGAGGCCAGGGGCTGCTTCCGGCAGGCAGCGCATGCGCGACTGGAACATCGGCAGGCCTTCCGAATAGCGGAAACCATTGGCCAGCGGCTCGACGATGTTGAGATCGACCCACCGCGTCCAGCGGCGCGTCTGGGCGCGCTCTTCGGGGGTGGCGCCGATCAGGCTGCTGCCGGGAAACTTCTCGTCGAGATATTCGCAGATCGCAGTGATCTCGGCGATGATCGCGCCGTCATCCAGTACCAGGCAGGGCGACTGGCCGGCCGGGTTGGTCTTGAGATACTCCGCTTCGCGGTTCTTGCCCTTCAGGATGTCAATGTCTTCGAGCGGCACCGAGATGCCGCGCTCGGCCATGAACATGCGCACGACATGCGGATTGGGGCCGACGGAATTGATGAGCTTCATGGTGATCCTCCCGGTTTTTTGTATTGCCCTACATCCTCACTGCGTGACGCAGCGTCCGGCAAGGGGCATCTTCAAGAACGGCTACCGGCAGGTGCGCGCATCCCCCATGTCGAAATGGAAATGGTCTGCATGGGCCGCGTTGTATTCCGGCCCGAGGGTGACCGAGAAAATCCGGCAGGCGCCCTTGTGGATGCGCTCCAGGAATTCGCCTTCCTTGCCGCCATTGGCCCAATGCGTTTTCACATTGATCAGGCGACCATCCTCCAGGCGGAAGCCCGAGTTGTCGACGGCATTGGCGGCGGCGTGTTCTGATTTGCGGCCCGTGCCGGCGATGTTGCGGCAGGAGAAGCTGCCATAGGTCTCGATCCGGGCGATCGGTGAGCCGAAGATTTCCGTGGCGGCGGGCCGCGCGACATGGCGCTCCCACATGTAGAGGGAGGCGGTCTGCCAGCAGGTCATGCTGAGCGTCGCCGAATAGGGGGTCAGCGACCGGTCCAGCGTCAGGGCGTCATACTTGCCGCAAGCCTCGCCGCGCGGCGAATCCTCCAGCGGGGTGTAGAGCACGCCGGTCGCGTCCAGGGCGTTGAAGCAGGCAGCGGGATGGCGCTCCAGCTGGGTCATCTTGAAGTGGGAGGCGAGGCCCGGCTTGTGGTTGAGGTCCAGCGGCACGAACGGGTTGTGCTGGGGCGGCGCAAATCGCAAGAACACGCCCACAACCAGCGCCGAGGGCAGGACCAGCAGCGTGAAATAGCGCGTGAGTGCCTTTTGCAGCTTCACCCTTTTCCTTTCCTTAACCAAACCCCGGTTTCTGTTAACCTGTGCTGGTCCCCGGGCCGGAATCGACCTTAAAGCGGGGGCACGCACAGAATGTGGCACGAACTGCAGAAGAGACCAGAATGGTGAAGCGCGGACCCTCGCCGCCGCCCGAAGAGCGGATCATCAACGAGACCATGAGCGAGGCGCTGTCGAAGCGCTACCTCGCCTATGCGCTCTCCACCATCACGGCCCGGGCCCTGCCGGATGTGCGCGACGGCCTGAAGCCGGTGCAGCGGCGCATCCTCTATGGCATGCGCGTCCTCAGGCTCGACCCCGAGGGCGGCTACCGCAAGTGCGCCAAGATCGTCGGCGACGTGATGGGTAACTACCACCCGCACGGCGACAGCTCGATCTATGACACGCTGGTGCGCCTCGCGCAGGATTTCAGCGTGCGCTATCCGCTGGTCGACGGGCAGGGCAACTTCGGCAACATCGACGGCGATAGCCCCGCCGCCTACCGCTATACCGAAGCACGGATGACGCGCGCGGCCGAGCTGTTGATGGAAGGCCTCGACGAGAACGCGGTCGATTTCCGCCCGAACTATGCCGAGAATGACGAGGAGCCCGTCGTGCTGCCCGCCGGCTTCCCGGCGCTGCTGGCAAACGGCGCGACCGGCATCGCGGTCGGTATGGCGACCTCCATTCCGCCGCACAACGTGGCCGAGGTGATCGACGCGGCGCGGCTGCTGATCGAGAAGCCGAAGGCGACCACCGAAGAGCTGATGGAATTTGTTCAGGGTCCGGACTTTCCGACCGGCGGCGTGATCGTCGAGGAACGCGCCGCGATGCTGCAGGCCTACGAGACAGGCCGGGGCAGCTTCAGGATGCGGGCGCGCTGGCATGTCGAGGACACGGGCCGCGGCACCTACCAGATCATCGTCACCGAGATTCCCTACCAGGTGCAGAAGTCGCGTCTGCTGGAGCGCCTGTCCGAACTGCTGGAAGCGAAGAAGGTTCCGCTGCTGGAAGACGTGCGCGACGAGAGCGCCGAGGACGTGCGCCTCGTGCTGGTGCCGCGCGCCAAGACGGTCGAGGCAGACGTGCTGATGGAAAGCCTGTTCAAGTTGTGCGATCTGGAAACACGCTTCAGCCTGAACATGAACGTGCTGCACAAGGGCGCGCCGCAGGTGATGGGCCTGAAGCAGGTTCTGCAGGCCTATCTGGATCACCGCCGCGAAGTCGTCGTGCGCCGCGCGGAATTCCGCCTCGACAAGATCGAGAAGCGTCTGCACCTGCTGGATGGCTACCTCGTGGCCTTCCTCAACATCGATGAAGTGATCCGCATCATCCGCACCGAGGACGAGCCGAAGCCCGTCCTGATGAAACGGTTCAAGCTGACCGATGTGCAGGCCGAAGCGATCCTCAACCTCCGCCTGCGCGCGCTGCGCAAGCTCGAGGAAATGGAAATCCGCGGCGAACATGCGAAGCTGAAGGAAGAGCGCGAGGAGATTGTCTCGCTGCTCGGCTCGACGCGCAAGCAATGGTCGAAAGTATCGAAAGACCTGAAGGCCGCGCGTGACGAGTTTGATCCGGGCACGGCGCTCGGCAAGCGCCGCGCCACCTTCGAAGCGGCGCCGGATGTGGACCTTGCCGCCGCGCTGGAGGCCTCGCGGCCGAAGGAGCCGGTGACGGTCGTGCTGTCACAGCAGGGCTGGATCCGCGGCATGAAAGGCCACGGCATCGAAGCCGACTCGATCAAGTTCAAGGAGGGTGACGGCCCGGCCTGGATGGAAGAGATGATGACCACCGACCGGCTGGTCATCATGTCCTCCGACGGGCGCGCCTTCATCCTGGCGGCGGACAGGCTACCGGGCGGTCGCGGCAATGGCGAGCCGATCCGCCTGTCGATCGAACTGGAAGACAATGTGGACATTGTCGCGATGTTCAAGTTCGATGCCGAGCGCAAGCGCGTGATGGCCTCAAGCTCCGGGTACGGATTTGTCATTCCGGAAACCGAACTGGAATCGAACCGCAAGGCCGGCAAGCAGGTGGTCAACACGGGCGAGGGGCGCCTGCTCGTCTGCGCGCCGGTGGACGGCGACATGATTGCCGTGGTCGGCACGAACCGGAAGATGCTGATCTTCCCGCTGAAAGACCTGCCGGAAATGTCGCGCGGCAAGGGCAACAAGCTGCAGACCTATACGGGCAAGTACGAACTTGCGGACCTCATCACCTTCGACAAGCGAGATGGCCTGATCGTCATGACCGGCGGCCGCCACCGCGCCTTCGAAGAATGGAAAGAGTGGCGCGGCCAGCGCGCGCAGGCCGGCAAGGTCGTGCCCAAGGGCTTCCCGAAGGGCGGGACGTTCAGCGGGTAGCCGGGTATGCGACTTGAAACGCGCCGTCTGATCCTGCGACCGCCGGAAAAGCAGGATTTCGGCGCGTGGGCGCTGATGGAAGCGGACGAGTCCGTGAAAGCCGATACCGGCAGCGTTCAGGACCAGCGCGAGAGCTGGAACCAGCTCCTGTCGGTCGCGGGGCACTGGCAGATCATGGGCTGGGGTGCGCTCTGCGCCATCGAGAAATCGAGCGGCCGGTTCATCGGCCGGTTTGGACCGTCCAAACCGTTTGGCTGGCCGTGCATCGAAGTCGGTTGGATGCTCCTGCCGGAATTCCAGGGCAAGGGATATGCGCTGGAAGGCGCCATCGCCGCGATGGACTTTGCGTTCCTCGAGCTTGGCGAAGCGCGTGTGATCCATACGATCCGGCCGGCCAACACGGTCTCGCAAAAACTGGCCGCGCGGTTGGGTTCGAAAAATCTCGGGCCGATAGCTCTGCCGCCGCCCTATGATGAGATCACGAACGATGAATGGTCGCAGACGCGCGCGGAGTGGGATGTGTCGCGCCAGCGCCTGGCAAACGAGAGTTAGGGAACGCCCGGCTTGTGCAACAAGATCCGCCGCGCCCGTAACAAAATCCGCAGACGCATCAAGCCTCTGAAAGATTTCTCCAGAAAACTTGCGCGACACCCCTCCGCGAGGGGTTATACTCAACTCCAAACCCAAAAGCGCACCCCGTAGGTCGGATAGAGGCCAAAGGCCGACATCCGACACCTCCGAGAGAGGACGAGAAAAGATCGATACGAAGTGATAAAAAATCAGAATCAATGAGAAAAACTCGACATGCGGACTGCAAAGCCTGCAACAGGATGAGGCAGTCTGGCGAGCGCGGGAGAGGACTTGCGCCTACAGGAAACGCGGCTTCGGAAAAATAAAACCCATCCCAATCAAGCCGTTATGAAACCCGCCCCCGAACCTTACGCAACACCTCCGCCCACGGATCTATCGAAAACCCCCGGAATCAAGACCCTCAGACACGATGATCCTGCTCCCAAGGAAGATCGGCATTTACTGCGTGGAGACTTAAAGCCGCCCCACCACATCCGTCATCAGCTGCCTGATCTCCTCGTTCACTACTAGGACGCGTGATTCAGTGATCTAGAATGAGCAGCGTTCTGAATTTCCGTCCGAAGTTTTTTTGTGAGAGCGAAGAGAATGAACGGCCAACCGCCGATAAGCACAAAGTACCCAACTGTGCCCCAGGTCGTCCTCGATATTCTGGAGGCGATCACCGCATTTGTAAGTACGATGAGTGTCCAGCAGGCCAAAGACAGGCACAGTAGAAGTTCGCGCTGGAATTGGGTGCCAATGTTCACAGCATCACGGGAATGACCTGCCGCGCCGCCCAACAGGATGAAGCCCAAGGACGCCAATACAACCAAGGCAGCATAGCCAACGACCGGCCACTTCAGATTGCGGCTGAGCAGAACATAAACACCGGCAATCCAAGAGGAGTAGACTATTAAAGACAAAACAGGGGCAACAAGATTGGGTGCTGCTAGAATCGTCGGCAGCCCGGCGGCGCACAACAACAGCCCAACCATCAGGACGTGATTGGTCAGAATGTTCCCAAGTCGGGCCAGTCGAACCTCGGGGGCGCTCACAACCGCCCCACGACATCCGTCATCAGTGGCCCGATCTCGGCATTCAGAACAATGTCCGCATACGGATCCTGATCGGTCGGCTCGCGGTTGATGATGGCGAGTTGAGACCCGAGCCGCTTGGCGAGCAGGGGGATGCCCGCCGCCGGATAGACGACGAGGGACGAGCCGAGCACCAGCATCAGGTCGCACAGTGAGGCTTCCTCGCTGGCCCGCTCCATTTCGGCTTCCGGCATGGCCTGTCCGAACGAGATGGTAGCGGTCTTGATCAGGCCGGTGCAGAAGATGCAGGTGATGTCCTCGTCCGCTTCCCAGCGCGGGCGCAGCGCCTCGAGCTCGTAGCGCTTCCCGCAGGTCAGGCATTTGGCGTAGCTCGCATTGCCGTGGATCTCGATCACCTGCCGGTCCGGCACGCCGGAATCCTGGTGCAGGTTGTCGACATTCTGCGTGATCACGCTGGCAATCTTTCCGGCGGAAACGAGTTCGGCAATCGCATAGTGGCCAGCGTTCGGCGAGGCGCCCGTCCAGCCGGCTGTCTTGTTGAACACGCGCGTCCAGGCCTCGCGGCGCTTGTCGCGCGAGGCGACGAAGTCCTGGAACATGATCGGCTTCATCTTGCTCCACACGCCGCCGGGCGAGCGGAAATCCGGTATGCCGCTTTCGGTCGAGATGCCCGCACCGGTAAACACGGCGACACGGTGGGCGCTGCGGATCATGTGGGCGAGGATGTCAGCATCGGTCATGCCACCTAAACTATCGCCTTCGATCAAAAGGGCTAGCGGTACATCCCATCTCTCAGGTTGATGCCGTGCTCGACCCACATCTTCATCGCGCAGATCATCTGGCTCCAACCCATGCAGTTGCCATAGGAGGCCGCAAGGCCGCCGGGTGTCGGGCGCCAGCCCTCCTCGGCGATGGAGACCAGCGTGCGCCCATCGCCGAGATCCTCGAAGCGCATAGTGACGGTGGTCTTGTAGCCAGCGCTGGTGGTCATAGCCGCTTCGCCCTCGGCAGGGCCACCTTCGTTGGCGTCCCATTGCAGGATGATGCGGCGGTTCTTCTCGACTTCGACGACCTGCACAGGGAAGGCGCCGGGAAAATCATGGAAATCCCACATCACGGTGGCGCCGGTCTCCAACCGCCCCTTGGCACCGCCGGTGGTGAAATAGCCGGACAGTTTCTCGGGGTTCACCACCGCCTCGAACACTTCGTCCACAGGGCGGGCGATCCGGCCGCTGACTTCGAATTTCAGGTCCATGGGAGGTCTCCGCGCTTGCGTTCGGCCTTATCATGTTATAAAAGTATAACATGTCAAGCACGCTGACCGAAACACTGGAAGACCTCGTGTTCAAAGCCCTCGCCGCGCCGGTGCGCCGTACGATCCTGGATGCGCTGAAGGACAATCCGCAGACGACCGGCGAGCTGTGCGCGCAATTCTCGGCGCTGGACCGGTGCACGGTGATGCAGCACCTGAAAGTGCTGGAGGCGGCGGACCTCGTGATCGCCCACAAGGTGGGCCGGGTGCGGTGGAACTATCTGAACGCGATGCCGATCAAGGATATCCACGACCGTTGGATCGGCCCGCACGCCGCGCAGGTCGTGAACGCGCTGGCGCGCCTCAAGGCCGGGCTGGAAGACTGACCGGTCCTCGCACGGGCGACGGGGCTGTGCAGGCGCGTTGCCGTTTGCCTATATGCAGGCCGAAGAGGAGCGCGGCGTGCAGCGGACGGCGATTGTCGGTGATGTTCACGGAATGCTCGCGGCGCTGCGAGAGCTGCTCGCGAAATTGCAGCTTTCGGCCGGCGACAAGCTGATCTTCGTCGGCGACCTGGTCGACAAGGGGCCGGAGCCTGCGGGCGTTGTCCACCTTCTCGCTAGCCTCGCGGCGGCGGCGCCCTACGACATCGTGCTGGTGGACGGAAACCACGAGGACCGCCACCGCCGCTATCAGCGAAACCTTGTGGAGCGGCCGGGGATCGCCGCCCAGCAGGCCGCCGAGGCGCCGGAACTGCCCGCGCTGGCCGCAGAGCTGACCGAGGCGGGACGCGATTTCCTGAATACGGCCGTGCCGTTCTACCGGCTGCGCGCCCATGACGTGCTGATCGTGCACGGCGGGATTCCGGGCGACATGCGCCGCTTTCCGGTGGGCGTCCGGGAAGCCGAACAGTTTGCCGGGCGCGAGCGGGACCGGTTCCGCAAGGTGCTCCGCACGCGGTTCATCGATGCGGTGACCGGCGGCTTCGTCGGGCTGGGCCAAGAGAAGCCGGGCGATCCGTTCTGGGCGGACGTTTACGATGGCCGGTTCGGGCATGTCGTGTTCGGCCACCAGCCTTTCCTCGATGGGCCGGCCGAATTTGCCCACGCGACCGGTATCGATACCGGCGCGGTGCATGGCGGGGCTCTCACGGCTCTGGTGCTGCCGGACAAGGGGCCGCGATCCTATGTGCAGGTCCGAACGCCCGTTTTTGTGCCGCGCCGCTGACATTCCCCCGCGGCAGGGAGTATCCCTTGCGAAACCCGGCAGCGCCCGTTAGGCGTTGGGCTTCAAGGAATTCTGGAAGGGGGCACCCCATGAATCTCGTTCTCATCGTTCTCGCGGTGATCGTTGCCATCGTGGGCATGATCATCCTGATCTACAACGGCCTCGTGATGAAGCGGCAGCGCGTCAATCAGGCCTTCGCGGATGTCGATGTGCAGCTAAAACAGCGCCAGAACCTGATCCCGAACCTCGTGGAAACGGTCAAGGGCTATGCCAAGCACGAGCAGGAAACCTTCCAGCAGGTGATCGCTGCCCGCAACGCCGCCCAGGCCGCCAATACCGCCGGCGATATGGCCCGCGCCGAAGGCGCGCTGACCCAGGCGCTGGGCAAGCTGTTCGCCCTCGCCGAGGCCTATCCGGACCTGAAGGCCAATACCAACTTCCTGCAGCTGCAGAACGAGCTGTCCTCGATCGAGGACAAGCTGGCCGCCGCGCGCCGCTTCTACAACTCGGCCGTTCAGGACTACAACACAGCCCGCGAGCAGTTCCCGGGCTCGATCATCGCCGGCAGCTTCAACTTCGAAGGCCGCGAGTTCTTCGACGTCGGCGCCGAAAGCCGTGCGGTGCTCGACGAGCCGCCGAAGGTTGGTTTCTAGGGTTTCCGGTTTCGGCTAGGATGTCTCAGAAAAGTTTGCATACCGATCCCGGAAAAGGACGCCTAGCCATGCGTTTCGCCCTTGTTGTTGCTGCCGCTGCGTTGCTCGTAACGGCCTGTTCGCCCAAGACAGAGACGGCCTCTCCCGAAGAGCCGATGACGGTCGAGGAATCGAGCGTCCAGACCCCTGCGCCCTCGGAGGCGCCAGGGCCGGTCCTCGACCCTACCGCGCTGGACCTCTCGAAAATCGAGCTCGCCATGCGCATTCCGTCCGCCTTCCGCGCCTATGATGACGGCGCCTATCTGCAGATCAACGTGATCAGCCCGCGACTGGGCGTCGACATTGCCGAGAGCTTTCCGCTGACGTCGTCGCTCGGATTCGACAGCCCGTTCCTGGCGACCGAGGCACGCGACGGATTCTCGATCTGGACCTATACGACACGGCCTGAAGACCGGCCTCTCCTGGCCGCGCTCAGCCAGGAACTCGTCCGTCTCAAGACGGAAGCGCCCGGCGAGAACGAGCTGACCTTCGGCGCCATCGCGCCGGGCTGCTGGAACGAGCCCGAGCAGACGCCGGGCAGCCTCGCGCGCACGCTGTATATCCGCGTCGTGCCGGAAGAGGATTTCCAGGTGTTCGTACCGGAGCAGATCCTCAACGAAGGCGACCTGCCGGGCATCGAAACCTTCTGGGGCGCGTGCGGCGAGTAGGCGCCTGAGGGCTATCGCCCGCCCGGACGGTTTTGTGGTATCAGGCGGGCGCGATGAGTGATGCTCTTGGTCCCGGCGATCTGGTCTTGTGTGTCAACGCGGCCCCGAACCACGTGACGGGTGAGCCCGTGCCGCTGGTGGCCGGCGAGACTTACCGCGTGCTCGACCTCTGGGAATTTGCCTGCCCGTGCGGGCGCGCGGATGCACTGCTGGATGTCGGCGTCGGCTGGGCGTGGTGCCAGAGCCGCTTCCGGAAACTGCCGAAGCCAAAAGCGCGAGCGAAGACGCGCCGCGTAACGACGCCGAAGAAAGTGGAGAAGGTTTAGCTAGGGCGAGCCCCGCCTATTGGCCCTTCGTCGCCTGCCGCCAGATCGGTAGCGAATGGCTGTTTTTGGTCCATGGGTGTCAAGCTGAGCCATGGATCCGAGAGCGATTCTCAACTGAATGGATGGGCAAAAATGGCCTGCAGGCACTGGAAAGCGCGCCGCGACGTTTACTGACGAACTGTGGGCGCTGGTTTTTCAAGTCGCAAACGCCCATGGTCTGAGCCCCTTGCGTGCTTCATTTCATTGGAGCATCGCGCGCTTCCTGAAACACCTCAGTGCACTTATTGAGATCGTGTCCCAGCAAGTGGTGTAGCTCGTCATTGGCCTGACGGTATTGGTCAGGCTGAGCTGGTCAGCCGACCTGTGCTACAGGCAGGCTGACGAGTGGGTTATCGCAGACTGGGGCGAGGGTTTCCAGTGTCATGTAGCGCGCTCTC
>CAMDAC010000050.1 GCA_945888325.1 Candidatus Sulfopaludibacter sp. SbA3 | reverse complement strand
TCTCGCCGTAGGCCGCGCCGGCGCGCACGCCAACCTCCAGCTCCATCAGCCGCTCAGCGGCAAATCCAATCATCTCCTTGAGCAGGTCGGCGTCCCCACTCTTCTCAACAAGCTCGCGCAGGTCCATCATAGGCTTGGTCATTGTCGGTCTTCCTTCGGTCAGGTTGTGTGTCGCAACCCAATCCTACCAAAGAACCGACAATGGCCAACCGCGCTGCGGGCCTCGTCCTACAGCGCCATGTGGAAAGGCGCGGACGAGCCCCGCAGCGCTAACCAGCTACACCACGCGTTGGGACGCGACCGCCGGCCGCCCTCACGGTCTGGTTCGACGGGGGATGTCCGTTGTGCCGGCGGGAGATTGCGCTCTTCCGCCGTCTCGACCGGCGCGGCGCCATTCGTTTCGTGGACATCGGCACGCAAGCGGTCGATTGTCCGGTAGACCGGGCCAGGCTGCTTGCCCGATTTCATGCACAGGAATGCGGGCAGCCGGTCGTCTCGGGCGCTGCTGCTTTTGCCGCGATGTGGCGAGCAATCCCCTTGCTGCGCCCCCTTGGCGAGCTCGCCCGGCTGCCTGTTCTGCTCTGGGCGTTTGAGCAGGCCTATCTCGGATTTCTAAGGATCCGGCCGAGCTTGCAAAGGCTGATGAATTAGCTGCGATCCGGACCAGGGCCTGCCTCGCGCGGACGGATGGTTTCTGCAGCGCCGGACTGTAACACAGGGCCTTAAGAGCGGTCCGGGCCAGGAGGCGTGCGCGCCTGCTCAGCGGGTTTCCTGGCGCAGCGTGCAGGATGACGCTGATCCTGCGGCACGTATCGATGACGACCCAGATAGACAGAACGACACCTGCGGCTTTCGCGTCGCAAGGACGTCCCCCGGGCACAACCAGCGCGCGCAAGCGACCCCTTGCCAACCGGCAGGTTCAGGGTAGCCGGTCCGAAGGGTTGCAAAAACCCTCAGTACACGAACGTACAGAGCCCCGGCACCTTCAATCGGCGAATACAATTCCGGGTCCGGAGGTTTTTGGATACCTGCCGGAGCGCCGGGGACTTCCAATCCGCGCTCAGAAATTTGCGGCAAATCCCACGGACGCAATCCGGGGGTTGCCCGCAAACAGGCCATCGACACGGCTTGAGATGTAGACTTCATCGGTAAGGTTATCGACCGTGACAAAAAACCGTGAATCGCTCTTTTTGAGAGGGATATTGAGTGAAGCCCGCCAGAGTGTGCGGTCCGGAATGATGCCCAGCAGACCATCCGCCGAGGCAACGCGCGTGTTGCCGGCGTCGGCAAACTGCTCACCCAGATAATTGACCCCGATTTCAAGTTCGAGACCTTCGAAGGGTCTCCATTGCAGCGCGGCGTCCGCCATCTGCTCGGGGGCATAAGGCACCCGGTTGCCTCGCACGCCGGACGCGCCCAAATCGACTTCGGATTCAAAACGCGCCGTTGCAAGGTAGCTCCAGGCGCCCAGGAACGTCACCTCTTCGAGCGTCCACTTGCCGGACAATTCCAGTCCCTGGTGCAGGGCTTTCCCTGCGTTGACGAAGCTGCCGCTGCGCCCGCCCACCAGCGCGCCTTCCACGATGATGTCCTCGAGGCGCATATCGAATACGGTCGCCTCAAGGCGGTTTTCCGGAGACGGCGACCAGCGCACGCCGATCTCGGTTTCGGTACTGGTTTCAGGTTTGACACGACTGAATGGGGCGACAGGATCAAGATCCCGGTCGGGCCGGGGCGGCGCGAACCCGCGATGAATGCCGGCAAAAAACGAGAGACTCTCGCGCGGCGTCCACACGATTCCGGCGCCAGGAAGCCAGGTTGTCTCGCTCGTGTCAGAGGAAAGGCCGGTTGCCACGAAATTTGCGGTGAACGAGGTGTTGGCTGTCTCGACGTGCTCGATCCGGATGCCCGGTGTCACGGTCACCGCCCCGCTGGTCCAGGCGGCCGTCAGGAAACCTGAATGGGCCTTCGTCTCGATCCGGTTGTGATCGCGCAACAAGGTTCCGGGCGAATTCTCGCGGGCCACCGATGTAAGCCCATTGTAGCGTTTGCGATCCGTGTCCTCGACATGCGTCCGCGCCCCTGCCGCGATTTGAAGGTCGCCTCCGAGCGCGTCCGTGGCCCAGAGAAGACGCGTATCGATCCCTCGGATTTCAAAATTCCGGGGACGCATCTTGTTGCCGCAGAGGGGAGCAAAGACTTCATAGTTGGTGCGCGCAGCACCTGTACAGCCAGTTGCGGGATTGGCGACCATAGCGTCAATCGAGGTGTCGGCCTGACGATAGGACGCGCGAAACAGGTCGGTGGCATAGAACTGCGTCGAGACCGTCAGATCGGCCCCGGGCGTCCAGATGTGCGACAGCGCGCCGGACGTCCGTTCAAGTTCGAACCGGTCGTCCTTGAACGGATTGGCATACGGGTCGGCCTCAAAGCGCGCCTGATTGAGCCCGCCCTCGGTAAGGCCGGTTGTCTCCCGGTAAGTCCCGATCTTGAGGTCGAGTGCCTGGGTTTCGTCCAGCGACATCCGGGTGCGCCATATGGCCTCGGACACCTGCGTATCGTGCCCCGTCCGTATGCCGTCTATGGATTTCCGGGTCAAAAACAGGCCCGTACCGAAGGAGTCTTTCCCGAAGCCCAGGGCGAGGTGGCCGGACGCGAGACCTCGCTCGCCGCCTTCGAGCCGCAGCCGGGCGAGGCGGTTTGAAGGCGCAGGCGCCGTGACGAAGTTGATCATCCCGCCCACCGATTGCGGGCCGTAGGGAATCTGGCCCGAGCCGCGGCGCAATTCGATCCGTTCGACCCGGTCCAGCGGGGGATAGTAATGTGCCGACGGGTCGGCGTAGGGCGCCGGCTGGATCGGGACGCCGTCTTCCATGAGGAGCGTCCGGCTGGACCGGCGCGGATTGAGTCCGCGGACGGATACATTCAGCTTGAGACCGAGGGCATCTTCTTCCACCACGGCCACGCCGGGCGAAAGACGCAGAACCTCCTTCGCGGTCCGGGCATTCATTGCACCAAGCCGCGCCGCATCGATGATGGTTCCGGAACCGGCCAGCCTTGCGGGATCCTCCGGCAGGATGCTGGTGACCACGATGACGGGTTCGAGCTTCCGGGTAGCCTCCGAAGCTTTGACCTCAATCGCATTTTCGCTCAGTACCGGGTCAGCGAATGCGGGATACGCGAAGGATACGGCCAGGCCCAATCCAATCCCGATCCGCTCTCTCGACAAGCCTCTTGCCACGCGCATCATTCTTTGGATTTGGCCTCGCCCCAGAGCACCCGTTCCGCGTTCTCTTCCTCGTCTTCATCCTCATCGACAAAGAACGGACTGAACACGGCCGAGACAGGTTCCGGGTAGGGCGTGTCCCAACCGCGTACTTCATGCCAGGTGATGCGATTGAGCAGCGCTGAGGGTACCGCGTCCGGGACGTCCCAGCGCATGGCGGCCGAGGCAATCGCCCCCTCGCGGCGCGCGCCTTCAAGGGCTTCCAGTTGCGGATTGAGCTCGAGCAGGTCCTGCTTCGGAATGATCGCCGCGTAGGGGGTGAGATCCGGCTTGTCGGTGAAGCTCGCCCGCATGTCGTTCGCGATCAGGTCAAAGAGCGACAGGGTGGGTAGCCCCAGCTGCAGTTCGATCGTCTTCAGGATGCTGGGATTGGAATAGAAGGTGGAATCGACGGCGCCGCGCTTTGCATAGGGGCTGATCACCAGGCCGACTGTGCGATGGCCGTCGACATGGTCCACGCCGTTCTGTGCATCGTCCTCGATGACGTAGATCGCCATCTTCGGCCAGAACTTCGACTTGCTGAGGGCCTCGACGACCATGCCGACAGCCAGATCGTTGTCCGCCACCATCGCTTTCGGGGACGTCATGCCAGGGGTCGTGCCGCTCGTATGGTCCGAGGGAAGCTGAAGAAGCGTCAGGTTCGGCATTTCGCCGGAGGCTTCATAGCGTTTGAGTTCGTCAATGAAGCGCTGCGCGCGCACCACATCAGGAACGGCCATCGTGTAGGCCGGAAAGTCACGGACCAGAACGCCGTCGAGAGGCGGAATGGGCGAGCGCGTATCCCAGAGGCCCTTGAACCTCTCGCCGGCCTTCCAGCGCACCAGCAGGTCGGCGCGTCCGGCCTGATCCCAGCCGAGACGCGGCGCGTATTCGCCAAACACCGCGACCGTCTTGTCCAGGGCGAGCGCCGCATCCCAGATGAATCCGCGCGCCGAGTAGGCAAGCGGGTCGCTGCCGTCGAACGGATAGGAGCGCCCCTGGTAGCCTGGCCAGAGCGTGTAGCTCGGCTCGTTCGCCTGCGTCACCCACTGGTGACCGTTGGCACTGTTACCGCCGGTCGCGTACATGTTGTCGAGCAGTACATACTCCATCGCGAGCTTGCGCTGGTTCGGGGTCACATCTTCGCCGAACAGGACGAATTCAGGTTTTCCGTTCCCGCGGGGAAGATCGCCGAACAGCTGGTCGTAGGTGCGGTTTTCCTTGATGATGTAGACAACATGTTCGATCAGCGACGCTTCACCGGCCCGTGACGGCACAGCGCGCGCCGGGGCTTTCTTGTCAGCCGAAGGCGACGGGGCGCCGCCGAAGGACATCCGGTTGTTCTCAGCAACAGCGGCGGTAAAGCTTGCGAGCTGGGCGTCATCAGGCAGGTCGATGACGTGGACTGTGCCGCGATTGGCATGCACGTAGCGATGATCCGGTCCATCGACGGACGATCCGGACCCGACCCCGAGCATCGTGCCGACAAGGAGCTTCGAGCGTGCAGGGTCAAGCGCAAGCGTGTTCGGGTACCATCCGCTCGGGATCAGGCCCAGGGTGCGCCCGCGCCTGGCCTCAAGCACGGCCACGGCATTTGCCCCGCCGAGCGCTACGTACAGACGGTTTGTGGCCTGGTCGAAGGCGAGAGCGGTAGGCGCGAGGCCATCCACCTTGGTTGCAAAAGGCTGCAGCGCAAAGGTGCGGATGACCTTGTTCCGTGTAAGGTCAATGACAGATACAGAATCGTCATTCGTGTTGGCGACGAACAACCGCTGACCCGCGGCGTTCAGTGCCAGCGCTGTAGGGTGGCGGCCGACTTCGATCGTCGACGTCACCTTGCCGCTCGCGAGGTTCACGACCGAAATCGTACCCTGTTTTGCAACGCCGAGGGCATCGATCCGTACCCTGTCGGCGCCGGCTTCCAGGCCCGTGGGCGCGCTCGCTTCCGTGTTGTTCGCAAACTGTCCGCCCCAGTTGGCGACATAGGCGACGCCGCTGTCGGCCGCGACAACCACGGGTGCAATGCCAACCTCGATTGTTCGGGCCGCACCTGTCTCAGCATTCACGATGGCAAGCTTGTTGTCATAGAGGAGCGGCACGAGAACCTGGTTACCGGACCAGGCCGGTATACCCACAGCATTGGTTCCCAGCGCATCTCCCAGGATCCGTGTCCCCGCCTGGTCGGCGATCTGCAATTGGACCGCGGAGGGTTGTCCCGGGATCTGGATTGTGTGCGTGACGGCCACCCGCCCGCTGACGCTGTCTATCGCCAGTCCGCGTACGCCGCGATCGCCGGGCAGGACATGGTCGGCCAGGATGCGGTTGTCCAGGGGATCAAGCAGCATGAGCCGGTTGCGGTTCAATGCCCAGACACTGCCGTCAGGCGAAAAGCCCACGGAGTAGACCGAGCTGTCGAAAACAGTCTGGGCCCCGGCCGGCGTAATCGCCTGGCGGGTGGTGACGACCCCGGGATCGACGACATTCCGCATTGGCGCCGCCGTTGCTGCCTTCTGCGCCGCCGCAAGCGGCACGTCGAGGGCGAAGGCTGCCATGACGAAGAACAGTGAACGGAGTTTCATGTGTTGAGTCCTCGGGGATGTGGGCAGGCGGCCTGGGCGAAAATTATGACTGGAGACGTCAGTTGGAGAGCACTGTACAAAGACAGAAGTCGGTCAGCAGGATCTGCTGGGTGCGAGCGGCGGCGCGAGAGCAGGGCACGCAGCCCTGCCTGCCGGACGCCGGGCGCATCAACGGGCGATCGGCGCGGGCGCCGGGTCGGCCGAAAGTGCAATTTCAAGGGACTTGCGATATCCGACCTGCGTATTGAGAATTTCGAAAGTCAGCTCGACGGTTTTCATAACCTCGCCGGTCCTGACAGAAAGCTCTATCTCCCCGCCGCGCTCCACACGAAAGACGTCGCTGACATTCTGGAAGGTTTCTTCGCTGGTATTGCGCAGCGTGAAACTGACCGGGCAGGCATTGCGAATCGTGACCGGCAGGACACTGGTCTTGCCCGGATAAAAACCCGCCTCGATCGTCAGGCAGGCTTTCACGACCGCCTCGACATGTTCGGTCTTGCCCATCAGATCATCATTGTGCCAGGCAACCGTACGGCCTTCAAACAACGCGGTTTTCATCGAAGCTTCCGATTTGTCCCGCGCCAGTACGAGGGTCATCGGGCGGTGGCCGCCATGCCCGGCATTGTGCGTCCAGTCGACAAGGCCGTGGATGTCGGACGTTCCGAGTACGGTCAGGTTGTTGTCGAGCGCGATCTGAAGCGCGTGTTCGGAATGTCCGTCGAGCGTTCCGTTGGCCACTTCAACGCCGTGCAGAAGTCCATCGCGGATAAGGTCCTTGTGATAGTCCGTCAGACGCGCAATGCCGTCGGGCGCCTGAGGTATCCAGTTCGGATGGTTGAGGAATACGAAAGCGCCCTGCTTGTTGGCCGCTTCCATCGCTGCGCGCGGGTTGCTGACCAGAAGCGCGTTGGCGTCGTTCAGGAAGATTGCATTGATGTGACCGTGCGGCTGGTCGCGGCTGACTTCCGCGCCGTTGATCACCAGCAAGCCTTCATACCCTTGCGAGACGAGCGATTCCACGGCGACTTGGTACGACCGGTTACGGTCCGGGTGCGGAATATCGGCCTTCTTGGGCTGATGCTCAAGATGCTCCGTGATCGCGAGAACTTCCAGGCCGTCGCGGTGTGCTTCTTCAACCCGGATCGAGGGCCAGACCTGACCATCCGAGAAAACGGAGTGCGTGTGCAGGTCGGCGGCCAGCACGATGCTGCCATCGGCCGTGTTCGGGAACTCGACCGCGCGCTCATGGGCGAAGGCCGGCGCGGTATAGCAGGCAATAGCGAAGAGGCTGGCTGAGATAGCGGTGCGGTTCATGGGTCTTTGCCTTTCGGGCGACGGGATCGGGGGAGGGCGGATCAAAGATCCTTTGTGCGCAGTTCGATATCCGTCACGACGGCCGAGTCGCGGCGGCCGACGTCTTCGACGACCCTGAACTCTGCGGTGCAGGCCTCGGACGTATAGGTCGTCCTGAGGTATCCACGCTGCCGGCCGTTGAGATGGGCGACATGCGGATTGGCAGCCCGGACCTGCTCCATGTCCCGCGCCCAGGGGCATGCGGACGAAATCGGGCCGCCGACCAGCTCATGGCCGATGCGCTTTGACGCCGGATCAAATGCCCGCTGGTAGACCGTGGAGGCCATCGCTGCGTGCCAGTCTCCGGTCAGAAGGACAGGGTTCGATACGCCGTCGGCCAGCATGTCTGAGAAGTTCTGGCGGGCGAGGGGATAACCGTCCCAGCTGTCGAGGTTCATGACCGCTTCGTCGGGTGCTTCGGTGTACCGGTAGGGCGTAAACCAGACCTGCGTGGCGAGGACGTTGAACACTGCATCCGACTGCTTCAGCGTGCGTTTCAGCCACTTTTCCTGCTCCTTGCCGAGCATCGTGCGATCCGGGGCGAGGGCGTCTTCGCAATAGGACTTGCGGCCGTCCCCGCAGGGCTGGTCGGAGCGGAACTGGCGCGTGTCGAGCATGTGAACCTGGGCAGGTCCCATCCGGTAGGCGCCGTAGAGCTGCAGGCTTGCATTGAGGCCCGAGATGACCGGCGGCTTCTCGATCGGCATGTGCTCGTAATAGGCCTGAAGGGCGGCAAGCTTGCGGACGAGGAATTCGGTCTGGGTCTGCTTTTCGGGGTCCTGGGGGGTGTTGGCCGCCCAGTTGTTGTCAATCTCGTGGTCATCGAACGCGACGATCCAGGGCGCGGAAGCATGAGCCGCCTGAAGGTCAGGGTCCGACCGGTAGAGGGCATGGCGGTTGCGGTAGTCCCAGAGCGTGACGATTTCGGGACCATTGTGCTGGCGCACGGTCTCGAAAAGGCGCCGCTCGCCGCCGCCGACGTCACGCATCTGAGCGCCCAGAGTGCCGGTCCCGCCTTCATAGATATAGTCGCCGGTGTGGAGTACGCAGTCCGGCTGCCACTCGGCCATGTCCCGGTAGGCTGCGTAATATCCGGCTTCATAGTGCTGGCAGTAGGCGAGCGCGATCTTCGTCTTTTCGCCTTTCGGATCGCTTGTCCGTGTACGGCCTATCGGGCTCTCGTCGGCGCCGTAGGAGAACTGGTACCAGTACTCGCGGCCCGGCTCGAGCCCGCGCGCGGCAAAGTGCACCGAATGGGCCTCAGACGCCGTTGCGGTGACTGTCTCGTCGATCACGATGTCCTTCAGTCCGGGATCGCGGGCGAGCCGCACGCGGACTTTCGCCGGCTCCGGCGCCATGCCACCCCCATTCAGGGGATCCGGGGCAAGGCGTGTCCAGAGGATGACCTGGTCCGGGCGCGGAGAGCCGGACGCAACGCCGAGCGCGAAATAGCCGCCGTTCGCGGCGGCGAGGGCCTTCTGGTCGAGGAGTGAGAGGCCCATGAGGGCGCCGCTTGTCAGCATGAACCGGCGCCGGGAAAAATCGTTCAACATCGGCAGTGTGCCCCTCGGTCGGTTGGCTGAAAACAACTCAAGAAAAAGCCCGGGCGGCAGGGGAAGGATCCGCCGCCCGGGAAGCTCTCTGGACCTAGAAGGAGTACTCGTACTGGATCCAGAACGACCGCGGCTTTCCGTTCCAGCCGTAAGTGGTGTAGTTGCCAGCATTGTTAACGCCGGTCTCGTTGCGCACGACCGAACGGTTGAGCGACTGGAAGGAGCCGGCCGATCCCCGCTCGAAATAGTCTTCGTCGAGCAGGTTGACGCCGCGCAGCAGGAACCGGTGCTGGTTGTCGTCGCCGAGGAAGTACTGGATCGAGCCGTTGACGACGAAATACTCGCCGAAGTTCAAGTCAGGGATAGCACGCTCGCCATTGGCGTCCACAAGGCGGGCGGCTGTACCGCCGGCATAGGCGTATTCCGGACCCTGGAGGCGCGGGTTGAGCGCCAGCACCACGCGATCGGTCGGCTCGTAGGTGATCAGTGCCGACAGCGACCATTCCGGACGCTCGCCGGACTGGCGCAGCTCGCTGCTGCCTGCCGGACCCGGGACCACGGTACCGGCCAGGACCTGACCGGTCCCTTCGCGGATCTGCGTGAGACCAAAGACCGGGTTGGGCTCGAGCGAGTCTGTTGCGGTGAAGGTGACGTCGGCGGCCCATTTGTCGAGGTCGAGCGACACGTCAACCGTGAAGCCTTCGATGGCCTGAACGGCGTTCAGGTTGACGGCTACAGTGTCACCACTGTTTAGGTCAAGGCTCGCGGCTGTGGCGCAGAAGGCGTCCGGGGGCACGATGCTGCGGCGGTTGGCATTGATCGTGTCGAGGGCCAGCGCGCCGCTGGCCGGCGCATTCGGCGCGCCGGCAGCATACTGCGTGCAGATGGCCCCGACAGCGCGGGAGCCGAACTGGTTGAGGATATCGGTCTGGAAATAGCCCAGCTCGATGTTGTAGGTGCCGCCAAAGATGTCGCCGTCGATGCCGACGCCGGCGTTCAAAGCCTCCACTGACTGGGCTTCCAGGCCCGGGTTGATCTGGGCTCTTGCGCCGTAGACACCGATCTCGTCGATCTTGGGCGCGGAATAGGACGTGCCACCTGCGACGCGGCCATAGATACCGCCTCCGAAATCTTGGCGCGCGCTGGCTTTCCAGACAAACTCGTCCTCGAACGGATCATTGAAATCCTGCCGAGCTGCGAGGGATGACGAAAAGCCGTCAAGCACCGGCAGGCTGAGACGCAGGTCGCCATAGGTGCCGATCGAGGTCAGCGTCTGGTCGCGAACACCGAACGCCTCGTCAGAAAAGTCCTTGTACCCCGTATACTGGACGCCGCCGACAACTTCGACATAGTCGTTGAGGGTATAGGTTGCGCGCGTGTTGAAACCCCAGTCCTTGTAGCCGGACACCCGGTTGTCGGCTGAGCCGAAGCCTTTGACCGGGTTTCCGTTCCCGAACGAGGTTACCGTTTCGCTGACATATCCGATCGGTGCACCGATCGGGAAGGGGTTCTCGGCGGTGCCGTAGCGCTGGCCGAAGAAGGGGCTGCCCGGCACCTGGTTGACGAGCCAGCCCTGCCGGGCCTGCGAGGCGGCGCCGTTGATCGTGCCGGGGTTGGTCACGCAGCCGGTCGGAAAGCCGATCGAGGATGCGAACGTCTCGAACTGGGCGGCGGTGGTGAAATTTGTAATGCCGCGCGAGCGGGCCTGCGCTTCGATGGGCGCCGGCAGGTCTGCGAGTCGCGGGATGGTGCAGATCTGCGGGCGCAGTTCGAAATTGCGCAGGCGCGGCTGCTGGTAATGTCCATCGATCTCGAGTTTCAGGTTCTCGGAGAATTCGTTCTGGTAGCTCGCCGTATAGATCGGGAATTCCGTGAAGTTCGGCGTATAAATGGTGCTGTTGGGAAAGCTGTCATGGAAATCGATGGTCGACAGGGACGCGCCAAGGCGCAGTTCCTGGTTCGCGTCGATCTGCCAGAGGTATTTCGCGCCCAGGCTGTTGAAGTCGTAAGGGTAGGGCTGGTAGCCGCCCAGCGCGAGAATGTTGTCGCCGTATGCGGAGGCATCAAACAGTTCGTGTGCGTCCGACTTGTAGGAGCGACCATAGACCATGACGCTGTGCTTGCCGGCTTCATCGAGCGGGAAGGACATGTTTCCGTAGAGTTCGCGGGTCTTGAATGCGCCGCCATAGAAACCGAACTGGCCCTTGGTCGTGCCGTCCGGCTCCTTGAGCTTGACGTTTACAACGCCGAGGCCGCCGTTCGAGCCGAAGTACAAGGACTGGCCGCCTCGGTAGATTTCGACGCTTTCAATGATCCGCGGATCGATCGCGGTGGCCGGCCATAGGTCTTCGCTCGGGGAGGAGCGGTCGAAATAGGGCACGCCGTCAACGAGCAGCAGGGTATCGCGGTCGGTGCCGCCATCGATACGGATGGTGAATTCGCCTTCGTCCGGCGAGTAGCCGATATTGGCGCCGCGGATCAGGCCGGCAGCCAGTTCGCCGAAGTTGGTGAAGCCGCCGGTCAGGATTTCATCGTCGCTGATCAGCTGCACCTGGTTGCCAAACTGGGCGAATTCGACGGCCAGCGGGCTTGCAATCACGTCGACGATCTGGCCCTCCACACGTACCGCCTCAAGGCGCCGTGTATCATCATCCTCGGTCTGCGCTTGTGCGAAGAATGGCGGCAGCGCCGACGACGCCAGCAAGACGCCGAGACTGGCGCGAAGTGAAAAT
>CAMDAC010000049.1 GCA_945888325.1 Candidatus Sulfopaludibacter sp. SbA3 | reverse complement strand
CCGAAGCAAATCGGCATCCGGGGTCTTCTCTACAAGCGTGCGCAGGTTCATCATGTCGTTGGTCATCGGTGGTGTCTCCTGTTGAGGGTCGGTGTCGCAACCAAACCCTACCGGAAATCGCCGATGACCACCCGCAAAGTCGCCCGCTCCGCCAGCTCTCGGGACAAGCGCTGCGCGGGCGACTTCGCTAACCGTCAGCTACACCACTTAGCGGGACACGATCGCGGGCGAAGCCCGCGTGCGCCGGGACCTTCGTTCGGCAAGAGCCGCGAGAGGGTCCCGGATCTGCAGCCGCTGCGCGGCTTTGTCCGGGATGACAGCGGGCGGGGCTGGTCCCGGTCTTCGCCTTTGGCGAAACAGGGATGACGACCCGAGGGGGTGGATTTGGGGGATGGATGTGAGCGCAAGGGGATTCCTTGTGCCTACGCTTTGCCCTCAACGCCGCTCATCCACGCGCAGGCGGGGATCGGGTCAGGAAAAACTTCGCGGGATCCTCGCCTGCGCGGGGATGAGCGGGAGATGTGAAGAGCCGATGAAAGCCTAGGCCTTCACGACCGGCGCGAGGCGGATGTTCAGTTCTTTCAGCTGCTTGTCTTCCACCGGGCTCGGAGCGCCCATCAGGAGGTCGCGGGCTTGCTGGTTCATCGGGAAGAGGATCACGTCGCGCAGGCTGTCGGCTTCGGCGAGCAGCATGACGATGCGGTCCACGCCCGGCGCGATGCCGCCGTGCGGCGGGGCGCCGAAGCGGAAGGCGTTCAGCATGCCGCCGAATTTCTCCTCGACCACGTTCGGGCCTTTGCCCGCGAGTTCGAAGGCTTTCAGCATGATCTCGGGACGGTGGTTCCGGATCGCGCCGGAGGACAGCTCCACGCCGTTGCAGACGATGTCATACTGGTAGGCCTTGAGCGCCAGCTGCTTCTCGACCGTGTCAGCCGCGAGCAGCGCTTCCATGCCGCCCTGCGGCATCGAGAACGGGTTGTGGCTGAAGTCCACGCACTTGTTGTCTTCGTCCCACTCGTACATCGGGAAGTCGACGATCCAGCAGAAGCGGAAGACGCCCGGCTCGATCAGGCCGAGTTCCTCGCCGATGCGGATGCGCGCCTGGCCCTGCAGCTTGACGGCGGCGGTCTTGTCGCCGGCCGAGAAGAAGAGCGCGTCGCCTGCTTTCACGCCCGCCTTCGCGGCGAGGGCCGCAAGGGCTTCCGGCGCGAAGAACTTCGCGATCGGGCCGGTGCCCGACAACTTGCCGTCTTCCTCGACGAAGCGGATGTAGCCGAGGCCTGGGGCCTGCATTTCCTTTTTCGCCCAGGCGTCCATCTTGTCGAAGAAGGAGCGCGGCTGTTCGCCGGAATTCGGCGCCGGGATGGCGCGGACGATTCCGCCGCCATCGACGATCTTCTTGAACACGCCGAGCGTCACGTCCTCGCGCGTTGCGATGTCGGAGACGTCGCAGCAGATGATCGGGTTGCGCAGGTCCGGCTTGTCGACGCCGTATTTCAGCATGGCCTCCGCATACGGAATATGCGGGAACGGGCCCGGCGCGACGGTGCGGCCCTTGCCGTCCCAGTCCGCGAACTCTTCGAACACGCCGCGCATGACCGGCTCGATGGCGCCGAACACGTCTTCCTGCGTCACGAAGCTCATCTCGATATCGAGCTGGTAGAACTCGCCGGGCGAGCGGTCGGCGCGGGCGTCTTCGTCGCGGAAGCACGGCGCGATCTGGAAGTAGCGGTCGAAGCCGGAAACCATCAGCAGCTGCTTGAACTGCTGCGGCGCCTGCGGGAGGGCGTAGAATTCGCCGGGGTGCATGCGGCTCGGCACCAGGAAGTCGCGCGCGCCTTCCGGGCTGGAAGCGGTAAGGATCGGCGTCTGGTATTCGGTGAAGCCCTCGGCGACCATCCGGCGGCGCAGGCTCGCGATCACGTTGGAACGCATCACCATGTTCTTGTGAAGGGCCTCGCGGCGCAGGTCCAGGTAGCGGTGCTTGAGGCGGATCTCTTCCGGATAGGAATGGTCGCCGAAGACCGGCATCGGCAGCTCGGCCGCCTCGGACTGGACGCAGACCGCCCCGCCGACGAGTTCGATCTCGCCGGTCGCGAGGTTGGCGTTCACCAGCTCCGCGTCGCGGGCAACGACCTTGCCCTCGACCGTGATGACGCTCTCGGCGCGCAGGCGTTCAACCGTGGCGAAGCCGGGCGAGCCCGGATTGAAGACGATCTGGGTCAGGCCGTAATGGTCCCGGAGGTCGATGAACATGACCCCGCCATGGTCGCGCCGGCGGTGCAGCCAGCCCGAAACCTTGACGGTCTCGCCGACATGGGATTTGCGCAATTCCCCGCAGGTATGGGTGCGATAGGCATGCATCGGGCGAATACTCCGGTATCTCGGCCAAACATAAAGAAGCGGCGTAGGGCACAGACCCCCTCGCCTTTGTCAAGCAGGTGCGATAAGCGCTCGCGCAATGACTGACAACACCCTGACGCCGATCACTGAGCAGTCCGCCCTGGAAGACCTTTGCGGGCGACTTGCAGAGTCCGAATTCGTCTGTGTTGACACCGAATTCCACCGGGAAACGACCTATTGGCCGGAATTGTGCCTGATCCAGGCCTCCGGACCGGGTGTCGAGGGCCTGATCGACCCGCGGGCCGAGGATCTGGACATCAAACCGTTCCTCGACCTGATCGCCTCGGACCGGCAGACCAAGGTGTTTCATGCCGCCCGGCAGGACATCGAGATCTTCAACCGGCTGATCGGCCACCCGCCCGGCCCGGTGTTCGACACCCAGGTCGCCGCAATGGCGCTCGGGTTCGGTGATTCGATCTCGTACGACAACCTCGTCCAGCGCGTGCTGCGCAAGCAGATCGACAAGTCCAGCCAGTTCACCGACTGGATGCGCCGCCCGCTGAGCCAGAAACAGCTGATTTATGCGCTTGGCGACGTGACTCACCTGCGCGATGCCTACCAGATCATGCGCGACGAGCTCGCCCGCACCGACCGCCTCGCCTGGGTGCGTGAGGAGATGGCAGAGCTGGAAGACCCGGCGACGTATGATACCGAGCCGATGAACGCCTGGCAGCGCCTGAAGCTGCGCATGCCCAAGAAGGACTATGCCGCCATTGTTGTCTCCGTCGCCGCCTGGCGCGAGCGCGTGGCGCAGGAACTCGACAAGCCGCGCCGCCGCATCCTGAAGGATGACGCGATCCAGGAGATCGCCGCGCAGAAGCCGCGTACGGAAGAAGACTTCTCGCAGCTACGCGCGGTGCCGAACGGGTTTATCCGCTCCAAGCATGGCCAAGGCTTGCTCGACGCCGTGCGCGCCGCGATCGATGCGCCGGATACCTATGCGCCGGAAATCGTCCGCCAGCCGCAGAATGCGCAGATCCCTGCGGGCGCGCCGGAACTCCTCAAGGTGCTGCTGAAGCATGTCTCGGACGAGAATGATGTCGTCCCCCGCCTGATCGCCAACTCCGCCGACATCGACCGGATCGCACGCGGCGAGACGAGCGAGGACATCGCGGCGATGACCGGGTGGCGCTATGAGATGTTCGGCAAGAAGGCGATCGCGCTGCTTTCGGGCAAGCTCGCCGTATCGTTCGCCGGCGGACAGGTTCGCCTGTTCGACGTCTGAGTTTCAGCGCAAGCTGGTCCGTGACTTGAGCCGAAGCTGTCCGGCCGCCTGAGACAGGCGGCGTTCCACGGTTTCCGAAATCAGCAGCTTGTCGCGCGGGTCGACTTCCAGTTCGAGCACGTCGCCGACGCGCCGCAAGGCCGCGCGTTTGAGGATCGGTCCGGAGCGGCCAGAGAACACCGCGCCAAGGCGCATCAGCAGGCCGATTTGCCGCGCGCGGTCCGCCTGGGCTTCGGTAGCGAGCGAGATGTGCTCGGACGGGCGCTTGAAATCCTTCTCGTACCGGCAGCCGATGGCGTAGGCGATCATCGCGCGCTCGGCATGGATCAGGCCGGAATAGGGTGCCCGCAGCGCCTGGTCATACGCGAGCTCCGCGCGGTGGTCTGGGTGGAAACGACCGGCGCTGTCGGCCATCATGCAGGCCGCCTTCTCGATGCGAACATCGGCGGCAGGCGAGCCGAACAGGTCCGGCTGCGGCACCAGCGCCGGCGAGATGAAATCATGCAGCGCGCGGCCAAAGGCGATCTGGTTGATGTCGAGACGGGCAAACGCGATCACACCGTCCGTGAGCGGATCCTGCAGCTTCATGCCCATCAGTTCCTGCAGCACGCCCTCGCGTACACCGGCGGCCGAGATCGTCACGCCGTCGAGCTTGCCAACGATCAGGATTTCCTCGAGCGTGATGGCGGCGACGTGCAGCAGCTTGGCGCGCTTGCGATCCAGCGCCTCGATCTGCGTACGGGCGGCGGCGTTGGTCAGCGCGTCAACGGTCAGCTTGGTGGCGCGGGCCACCTGCCCCTCGTTGATCTGGTAGCCTTGCAAGACATGCAGCGGATAGCGGTCCAGTTCCATAACGAGGCGCGCGAAGGCGCGCCAGGAACCGCCGACCGCGTAGAAACGCCCCTTTGCTGCAGCCAGCGCGGCGCTGGCCTTCAGCTCGTCCTTGATCCGTTTACGGAGCTCCTTGGGATCGCTCACGATATCGCCGAGCGCGAGCGGGCCGATCATCAGGCTTTCGCCCTTCGCCGGTGCGCCGCCGATGGCTTGGAACTCGAGGCTAGAGCCGCCGAGGTCGCCGATCAGGCCGACAGGTTGGTAAAGGTTGATTTCCACGCCGCGCGCCGACAGCCGCGCCTCATCCTCACCGGACAGCAGGCGCACGGGACGGCCGAGAATCTTGCCGGCCTGTTTGAGGAAATCCGCGCCATCGTCCGCGGCGCGCACCGCCGCCGTGGCGACAGCCTGCCAGCTTTCGACGTTCAGCGCCTTCAGGATCGCCCGGAAACGTCCCAGCGCGGCCAGCGCGGCGACGATTCCCGGAGGAGACAGGTGCCCGGTCTTGGTCAGCCCCTCGCCGAGGCCTGCCATGACTTTCTCGTTGAAGCTCTGCAGGATCGACGCGCCCAGCACATCGCAGATCACGAGGCGAACGGAGTTCGACCCGATATCGATGATACCGGCCTGCCGGGGTTGGGGAATGCTCATTTCGGCCCTTCAGGCAGCGACAGGCGCGGCGGCAGGCTCACTTCCAGCGCGCTGCCCCGCCCCGAAAGGCTGGGATTGGACATGAAATAGGCGTGGGCGGAGAAGGCCGTTTCCGGCGTCTTGCTGCGCAGCCGCTCGTACGTGCCATCCGAGTGCATCAGCCAAGTCTGCTGCTCGTCGTTGAGGTTCGCCACCATGATCTGGTTGAGCACCTGCCGGTGTACGGTCGGGTTCTGGATCGGCACCAGCACCTCGACGCGGCGTGACAGGTTGCGCGGCATCCAGTCCGCTGACGACATGTACACCTTGGAATTGGCCGACGGCAGCGCTTCGCCATTTGCAAAGCAGAGCGTGCGGGCGTGTTCGAGGAAGCGGCCGACAATGCTCTTGACGGTAATGTTTTCCGACAAGCCAGGAACACCAGGACGCAGGCAGCAAATGCCGCGCACGACGAGCACAATCGGCACGCCCGACTGGCTCGCCCTGTACAGCGCATCAATCACCTCGCCATCGACCAGCGAGTTCATCTTCGCCCAGATGCCACTCGGCTTGCCCTTCTTCGCAGCCTGCACTTCCACCTCGATCATCTCCAGCAGGTGCTGCTTGAGATTGACCGGGGCCATGCTGAGCGTCTCGAAATCCGGCGCAACATCCGGCGGCTCGCGGTTCGCCGTCACATAGTTGAACAAGCGGTTGGCGTCGCGCCCGAGCGCCGGATCCGCCGTGAACAGCGAAAGGTCGGTATAGATGCGCGCATTGATCGGGTGATAGTTGCCGGTGCCGAAATGCGTATAGGTGCGCAGTTCGTTGCCTTCGCGGCGCACGACCAACGAGACCTTTGCGTGGGTCTTGTACTCGATAAATCCGTACACGACCTGCACGCCGGCGCGCTCAAGGTCGCGCGCGAGCCGCAAGTTGGCTTCCTCGTCGAACCTCGCCTTGATCTCGACTAGCGCAGTGACCGTCTTGCCAGACTCGGCAGCCTCGATCAGGGCGCCAACAATCGGTGAGTTGACCGTGGTGCGGTACAGCGTCTGCTTGATCGCGACGACCTGCGGATCTGCCGCCGCCTGGCGGACAAACTCGACCACCACATCGAAGCTCTCAAACGGGTGGTGTACCAGAATATCCTTAGCGCGGATGGCGGCCAGGATGTCGCCGCCCATCTCCCGGATGCGCTCCGGATAGCGCGGCTCATACGGCGTGAACAGGAGGTCCGGCCTGTCATCGACGATCATCTCGGAGAGACGTGCCATGCCGAGGATGCCGTCATAGATCACGATATCGGATGGCTCTGCTCCGATTTCCCGCATGATGAAATGGCGCAGGTGCTCCGGCGCGCTGGCTTGCATCCGCAGGCGGACGATCCGTCCGCGGCGGCGTTGCTTGAGCAGCACCTCGAATTCGCGGATCAGGTCCTCGGATTCTTCCTCGATCTCGATATCGCTGTCGCGCACGATCCGGAACAGGCACCGCCCCGCCTCCTTGAAACCCGGAAACAGCGTGGTCAGGAAGAGACCGATCACGTCTTCCAGCGCGATGAAGCGGATGCCCGGCTTGTTGCCTTTCGGCAGGCGGATGAAGCGGCGCACGAAGGTCGGCATCGGCACAATGCCGACCTGCTCCTCGCCGCCGCTGAGTGACTGAAGGTCAAACGCAATCGTGAAGCCGAGATTGGGAATGAACGGGAACGGGTGGGCCGGATCAATCGCGAGCGGGGTCAGGATCGGGAAGATGTTGGCGTGGAAATAGGTCTCGATTTCGGCGCGCTCGCGCTTTGTCAGGTCCTTCGCCTGGAGCACGAAGAGCCCCTCTGTCTCCATGTCGGCCTTGATGTTGCGCCAGCCTTGCTGCTGCGCCTCGATCAGGCGGAGCGCCGCGGCTTCGACTTCAGCAACCTGCTGGGCCGGGGTCAGCCCGTCCTGGCTCAGCCGGGTAACGCCCGCCCGCACCTGCTCGCGCAGGCCGGCATAACGCACCATGTCGAACTCATCGAGGTTGCTGGCGGAGATGGAGAGGAAGCGCAGGCGTTCGAGCAGCGGATGGGCGGGGTTTTCGGCCTCTTCCAGCACACGCCGGTTGAACTCAAGCCAGGACAGCTCGCGATTCAGGAATCGCTGCGGCGAGTTCATCAGCTGCTTGTTCAATCGCTGCTGGCCATCCGGCATGCCGTGTCACCCTTCTGCCTCATCCTCACCGGCGGCGTCGCTCATCTGCTCCAGCACCCGGCGGGCCAGCGGCAAGCTGGGCGCCCGGTTGTGGTCGGATACAGCGTCGCTGAGCCTGTCCATGAAGTTCTCAGCGGCGTCATAGGCAAGTTCAAGCCGGGGCACCAGATAGTTAAGCGTCTCAGGCGAAAGTCGCAGGAACCGGCGTTCCGCCGCGATCGCCAGCCGGGCCCGTACGATATTGTCGTCCGGGGGGCCGATCTCGCCGACCGGCAGGGCGTTCAGGCGCGACTTCAGATCCGCCGAGGCGGTGCGCCATTGCGAGGGGGGGCGGTGCGCCGTCAGCAGCAGGCGGCCACCGCCAGCGGCGACCAAGTTGATGAGGGAGAGCAGCGTCTCGTCCTGCTTGCCTACCGCGAGGTCTGCATCATCCAGCGCAACGTGCCGTTCTGCCAAGGCGTCCAGGCCGCGCCGGCCTGCCCTGGCCAGCTGCGCGGCGGTCAGGCATTCGCCGTTGAACCGGGTGGCCCAGGCGGAGGCGAGAAAGGTAAGGCCGCACTTGGCCGGGCCGGTGATGCAGAGAACGGGTGTGGCCCAGTCTTCCGGGTTTCCGGCGATGCGCAGGGCGCCCGCGTTGTGGGGACCGGCCAGCAGGCCGTCCCAGCGCGCCATTGGCGCCGGGAACCCGAACATCGGCTGTTGCGGCGAACGATCCGTTTCGGCGTCGCCAGAGCTCACTGCAGGACGGACGTCGATACCGCCGAGCGGAGGGTCAGTTCGTCTTGCTCGCGCGCCAGCGTCACGCCGCGCTGGATGAGGTCGTTGCGCAGCCGGGTTTCGTCGCCGGCATAGGAGAAGGTGACGACCGCGCCTTCACGGGCGACCGCCTTGGTGCGGAAGTCCGAGACCAGCGGCGAGCGGGCGAGCGCGCCGCGCAGCGTGTTCCATTCCACCAGCGAAGTGAACAGGACCGAGGCTGACACATCCGTGCGCGAGCCGTCACGGATGATCGAGGCCTGTTTCCAGGATTCGTCCATCAGCGTGGCAACGGCCTCAGCCGCAGCTTCCAGCGTGGCGGCGGGGGGCGTGGCGCCGACCGATTCGGTACCGATGGGCGTGACCGTGGAGACGACGACGCGCCAGGCGCCGTCACGGCCCTGAAGCTCGGCCAGGATGCCGCGACGGGCGTTCAGGGGCGTCGCTTCCGGCGAGAGGTCGGACCAGGTGCTGAAGGCGGTGTAGGTGCCGTAGGTGGCCGTCACGGTGGGCACCAGCGCGCCGCGGTTGCGGTCGCCATAGGCGGTGGTCCAGGCGGACTGGAGGCCCGACGAGGCGACCGGCACGATCAGCGCCAGCGGGGCCTGGGCGTCGAGATAGGGCACTTTCAGCGAATCAAGGTGGGCGCGCACCGTCTGGGGGTTCAGGACCACGGCCAGCTTGCCCCGGTAGCGGCCGGCGCCGGCGGTTTCTTCCTCGACATCAACGGCCGCCGTGAAGCGGGCTGCGAGGGCGCTGTCGACCGGGATGCCGCCGGCGGCGGCGCGGTCGGAGGCGAGGGTGATCTTGTTGATCAGCTGGCGGGCGGCGGCGACGCGGGCGGCGCCCATGGCCTTTTCGCGGGCCTCGATGACGCTGGGCGCCGTCTCATCCACGGAGATGCCGCGGATCGTGTAGACGTCCTTCGTGTCGGCATAAACGTAGCCGGTGCCCACAAGGGACAGCAGCATGGCGGCCAGAACCAGTCGAATCATGGAAGGCGAACTCCTTAGCTGAGGGTCTTCTATCAGGCGCATTCTGAACCGGAAACCGCGAGCTTCACTTCCGAACCTTCACTGGAACTTGTGCCAGCCCCATGCTAACGCGCCGGTTCGGGCAAGCTGCGGGGCCAATCCAGATGAACGCGACATCCAAACCGCCCCTTTCATACCGCGATGCGGGTGTCGATATTGAGGCAGGCGAGCGGCTGGTTGATGCCATCTCGCCGATGGCCAAGGCGACCGCGCGCGCCGGCGTGATGGGCGGCCTCGGCGGTTTTGGCGCGCTGTTTGACCTTAAGGCGGCCGGCTACACCGATCCGGTGCTGGTGTCCGGCACTGACGGGGTTGGCACCAAGCTGATGCTGGCCTTCGAGACGGGCATCCACAATACCGTCGGCATCGACCTGGTGGCCATGTGTGCCAATGACGTGCTGGCGCAGGGCGCCGAGCCGCTGTTTTTCCTCGACTATTTTGCCACCGGCAAGCTGGAAGGCGGGATCGCGGAAGCGGTGATCGCCGGCATCGCCGAGGGTTGCCGGCTTTCCGGCTGCGCGCTGGTGGGCGGCGAGACGGCCGAGATGCCGGGTATGTATCCGCCGGGACATTACGATCTGGCAGGCTTCGTCGTCGGCGCCGTGGACCGCGACAAGGTTCTCCCGCGCATGGGCGAAATGAAACCGGGCGACGTGCTGATCGGCATTGCTTCCTCCGGCCCCCACTCGAATGGGTATTCGCTGGTGCGCCGGATCGTAGCGCGTGAAGGCCTGTTCTATGGCGGTCCCTCGCCTTTCTCGAACGCGCAGACGCTGGGCGAGGCTTTGCTGACGCCGACGCGCCTCTATTCGAAGCTGGTTCTGCCGCTGATCCGTTCCGGCCGTGTGAAGGGCCTTGCGCACATCACCGGCGGCGGCCTCACCGAGAATACGCCGCGCATGTGCCCGGACAGTCTTGTGCCGAAAATCGACCGCGCCAGCTGGACCCCGCCCCCGGTGTTCCAGTGGCTGCAGGAGGCTGGCGGTGTCGAGACTGACGAGATGCACCGCACGTTCAACATGGGGATCGGCATGGTGCTGGCCGTCAGCCCGAATGATGCCGCGAGTGTGATCGCCGAGCTGAAAGCCGCCGGTGAAGAGCCGCGCGTGGTGGGCGAGCTAGCTTCGGCATGACGCGGCTGAAGCTTGCGATCCTGATTTCGGGCCGCGGCTCGAACATGGAAGCGCTGCTGAAGGCCGCCGCTGCGGACCCGGAGTTTCCGGCGGAACCTGTTCTGGTCCTCTCGAACAAACCGGGCGCACACGGATTGAACATTGCCGAGGCGATGGGCGTGGCGGCGGTTGCGATTGACCACCGGACGTTTGGCAAGGACCGCGAGGCGTTCGAATTCCATGTGGATGCCACACTGCGCGGCGCGGGGGTCGAGGTGATCGCGCTCGCCGGTTTCATGCGGGTGCTGACGCCCTGGTTCGTCAAGCGCTGGGAAGGGCGGATGATCAATATCCACCCGTCCCTGCTGCCGAAATACAAGGGCCTTGATACGCACCAGCGCGCGATTGATGCGGGTGATACCGAAGCGGGTTGCTCGGTGCACTGGGTCAGCGCAGGCGTCGACGAAGGCGAAATCATCGCGCAGGCCCTCGTGCCCATCCTGCCGGGCGATACGGCGGACGCGTTGGCTGCGCGGACACTGCCTGCTGAACACAAACTTTATCCCGAGGCGCTGAAGATCGCCTGCAAGACGATAACGGAGAAACTGGCCCATGGGTGAGATGCAACAGATCGTGCTGACGCAGTATTGCGCTGGCGAGCCTAAGCCTTCGGATTTCAAGCTTGAGACGCTGCCGCTTCCCGAGCCGAAGGACGGACAGTTCCGTGTACGGCATGTCTGGTGTTCGGTCGATCCCGGTACGCGCTCGCGCCTCTCGGGCGGCGACTCTTATGCCGCGGCCCTGCCCCTCGGCAAACCGATTGACGGCTTCAGCGTCGGCGTGATCGACGCGTCAAACAATCCGGACTGGCCGGTGGGCACGAAGGTGTTCTGTGCGGGCGGCTGGAAAACGCATTCGCTGCAATCGGGAAAAGGCTTTATCGGCAAGGTGATGGATGTGCCGGGCGTGCCGCTGTCTGCCTGGATCGGCGTGCTGGGCGTGCCTGGCCTGACGGCCTGGTTCGGCACCAAGGATGTGGCGCGGTTCAAGGCCGGCGACGCGGTGCTGGTGACCTCTGCAGCAGGTCCGGTCGGGGCGACGGCAGGCCAACTGGCGAAGGCCTGGGGCGCGTCAACGGTGGTCGGCGTTGCGGGATCGGACGCCAAGTGCGACTGGCTGGTGAACGAGGCCGGGTTTGATTTCGCGATCAATTACAAGACCACGCCGGATCTCGATGCGGCAATCGCCGCGTACTTTCCCAAAGGCGTCGATGTGCTGTTCGACAATGTCGGCAACGCGATGGTCAACCGGGTGCTGCCGCTGATGGCGCTGAATGGGCGCATCTGTATCTCGGGACAGGTGGCCGATTACAATCTGACACCGGAGCAAACACCGGGCATCGTCAATACGAAGCCCTTCATCACCCACCGTGTGAACATGCAGGGCCTCGTGGTTTTCGACTTTGCGCGCGGCTTTCCGGAAGCACTTGGCACGATGGCGAAAATGATCGCCGGCGGCCAATTGAAGACGCAGGAAGAGCGCTTCGACGGGATTGCTGCGATGCCAGAAGCATTCTGCGGCCTGTTCCGGGGGGAGAATTCCGGGCGGCGGGTTGTGCGGGTGGGCGCGGAATAGATTGTGCGCTGCTCTTCGCAGGCACCTGCAGGGTGGGTGTTTGTGGGTAGTTTCAAAGATTCGATCATGCAGGGAGTATACCTCCG
>CAMDAC010000048.1 GCA_945888325.1 Candidatus Sulfopaludibacter sp. SbA3 | reverse complement strand
GCCCGCCTTCCATTCAGCCTCGAACAGATCGGCTTCCATCCGTGAACGGAACATAAACCGGGCGACATGATTGCGTCCCCCGCCGGAGCCGTGATGGCGCCATTCAGTGCCCAGCGTCTGCCTCAGCCAGTTTTCCATCAGATCAACCTGCTTTCCCAGACCCAGGGGCGGCACGGGGACATCGACATGATGCGGAAACGCCCTCGCATCTTTCTCAGCCATGAGCATTGATTTGTAGCGACCCATGGATCCTCCCTCTCTAAATCTGTTCCTGTTTTGTTCTTTTGATATGGTTGCGCAAGGGGTCGCGCCGGAATGCCTGTGGAACGCTGACCGCAAGGCACCGCCGTGCCCGCGCCATCCTGTGGGAACCTCGACAGCTATCGGAACTGAAAGCGGCAGATCGGAGGATCCGGCCGGGCCCAGGAGCGCACCGTTCAATCTGCAGGACCCCGGCAAGCCAGGCCCAGGTGCCAGGCGCACGCGAAGAGTTTTCCTGAACACTCTTGTCAACTTCAGAATTTGTGATTTAAACTTCGGATTGTCGGCCTCTTCAGCGCGGCCCGTGCGCCTCCCGGACCCACGTCCCGGAGATGCCTTACCGCCTTCGGGAAACCGGCGCCCTCTGGAGGATGCCTTGCCATGCTGCCACACCCGCCCGCGCCGCCCCTGCTCCGGCCCGATCCTGTCCCGCCTGACCCGCAGGCCTGGCTGACCACCCAGGAGACGGCCGGATCACTCGGTCTGACGCCCAAGACACTCGCTAACATGCGTACGCAAGGCAAAGGCCCCTGCTTCCACAAGATCGGCGGCAAGGTCTGGTACCGCGGACAGGATATCCTCGCCTACCAGCGCCGGCGCCGGTACGTTTCTTCCGGCGTGCGCGATGAAGGCTGACCGGATTTTCTGGCTGATGTCGGCGGGGCTCGTTTGCGTCGCTCTGTCGTTGCTACCAGTTACGCCGCGCCTCATCTGGAACCGGACCGAAAGCATGCCGGTCGGCCTCTATATACTTTCACCCGCGCCTTCGCCCGGGCGCGGCATCGTCGTCGCGTACAAGCCGTCTGCCAGCGAAGCAGCCTTCCTCGAAACGCATCGCTACACCGGCAGAGGCTGGGCGCTGGTCAAACGGGTCGCCGCAATCGAGGGCGACGAGGCCTGCCGCAGGTCCGGCGGCGTCTACATTAATGGCAAACTCACCGCCGAGGCGCGGACCTCCGACAGCGCAGGCGTGAAGTTGCCAGTCTGGCAGGGCTGCCAGCATCTCGGACCCGGCGACGTCCTGCTCCTTGCGGATCATCCGTACTCTGTCGATGGTCGCTACTTCGGAGTCCAGGACGCGGCGCGCATTGCCGGGGAGCTCCGGCCTGTCTCGATTTCAGGGCGCCGCGATAGACCGCTCGAACTCGGAGGTGATAATGGCCGATGAGAAGGATTTCGAACCGAGGCTCGGCCAACCCGGCAAGGACCGCCGGCACCGGCCAAGTTCCCAGCTGAGCGCGCTCGCCCGGTCTGCGCGCTGGGGCAAGGTCCACACCTTTGGCCGGCCGAAGCTCGCGTGGGGAACGGTCCGCCACCAGGGTCGCGGCAAAGGTGCGGCCGCTATTGCGCGCCATCACGCCCATCCCTCCCGGCGAAGGCTCTTCCTGCAAACATCCATCGCGGTTGCCGGATCATCCGGTACAAAGGCTTTTGCGGCGCATATCGCCTACATTGCGCGCGACGGAACTTCCGATCGCGAAGGCCCCGGCAGGGTCTTTGACCGCACGAATGACGACGCCGATCAGCAGGCTTTCAACAAACGCGCGCGCGGCGATGTCCGTCAGTTTCGCTGGATGGTCTCACCCGACGATGCCGGGGAAATGCAAGATCTCACCCGCTTTACACGTATACTGATGAAGCAGGTCGAGCGCGACCTGCGGCGCGAAGTCGACTGGGTCGCTGCCAGCCACTTCAACACGGCCCACCCCCATATCCATATTGCAGTGCGCGGCGGCACTCCTGAAATCGATGAACTCATTATTGCGAGACGCTACCTCACGCATGGCCTGAGACACCGTGCAGAGGAGACCATCAGTTCAGAACTTGGCTTGGGCCGCGCCCTCGAAATCGCCCCCAACATGTCGCGCGCTGTCGAGGATGACCGGTATACCTCTATCGACAAAGACCTGCACCGGGCGGCGCAATCCGGAGTGG
Source organism: Candidatus Sulfopaludibacter sp. SbA3 (assembly GCA_945888325.1). GTDB lineage: Bacteria > Pseudomonadota > Alphaproteobacteria > Caulobacterales > Hyphomonadaceae > Hyphomonas. Next base: position 9,796 of record CAMDAC010000048.1, on the reverse strand, counting down.
TCGACCTATCCGGACCTTACCAAGGCCCTGCGGGATCGTCCTGGTCCGCGCGGCTGAGCCGACTTTGCCATCTGCGCTCGCGCGGCCTCGCCGAGCATCTCGGCGGGTCTACTTGGCGACTGCAGCCTGGATGGACAGAAACGCTCCGCAGGATGGGACAACAGCTGGACCTGCAGCAGGACATGAGCGCGGCCCTGGGCAGCCGGCTCGATCCGGGCAGCCTGCAGGAGTTTTCAACCGGCAAGCCCGGCGTTGCCGTGACCGGGCGTCTGGCGGGAGTCGTTGCCGAACGAACGCCGACCGGCAGGCATGTCGTTGTCCTGGAAGGCCTGGATGGGCGCCAGTGGACCGCCGCGATGCCTGCCCGGGAAGTCCGGACACTCCCAGAGCCCGGAAGCGTGATCACGATTGTGTCTGCTCCCGCCATTTCTGTTGCAGGCAGCCCGCAGAAACGAGGCATGGAACCAGGCCCGCCCGTTCAACCCGTCCGGTTCGTGGTCGATGCCTGGATACCAGTTGAAGAGCAGGTCCGCCGAAAAGCCTATACCTGGCTTGACCAGCTGGACGGAACAAGTCTGGAGGACGCGGTTGGGTTTGGCGCGGAAGTGCGCGCAGCGCGGCTGGCCCGGCAGCTCTGGCTCAGGTCAGAAGGGCTTTACCCGGCGGCCCGGGAAACGCTTCAGGCTGATGAACTTGGCGATGTGGCCGGCGCCGAGGCCAACCGTCTCGGAAAAAAGTTCAAAGAGGTAGCCGACCGGGAAATCTTCCGCGGCATTTATGCCGGCTACGTCGATACCGCGCAGGGCCGCTTCGCCGTGATCGCCGGTGAAACAAGGTTTACCCTCGCCGCCTGGACCGAAGGCGAGGCACCTGCTCCCGGTCAACAGGCTTCAGTCGAGCGCGGCGCAATTGCCTTCGGCAGGGTTCTCACCCGCGCGCCGACGATCACGCACTAAACGCCCCCCCAGGTGCAGGCGACCGCAGCGGTCGGCGCCGGAGACGCTATCCCGATTGCTCCCGCAATGTCGCCCCTTTCCAGCTTTCGGGAGCAAGCTGCACGGATAAAATCCGGGTACAGATCTCGGAGCCCGCCACCATGACTCCAACCAGTTTCCTTATCGGGCAATTCCTCCTGACCCTCCTGCTGATCGTGTTGTCGACCTGGGGCGCCACGCAGTGGACGGCAGAGGCCCTTGGATATCAGCCGAGACTCGGGCCGCCTGCATTCCATATCAGCGACTACCCGGTCTACTTTCCCTGGCGGCTGTTTCAGTGGTGGTATGCCTATGACGCCTATGCACCGGGCATCTTCGCGCGCGGCGGCGTGATCGCAGCGCTCGGCGGTCTTGCCGGCATCGTGATGGCTATCGCTGCGTCCATCCGCCGGGCTCGGCAGGACAAGACGTCTTCTACCTACGGCTCGGCGCGGTGGGCCACACCAGCGGAAATCCGCCGCGCCGGGCTGCATGCGAAGGACGGGCTGATTCTTGGGCGGATCGGGCCGCGCTACCTGCGCCATGCCGGCGCCGACCACGTGATCGCCTTTGCGCCGACCCGGTCCGGCAAAGGCGTCGGGCTCGTGGTTCCGACGCTCCTGTCCTGGACCGGGAGCGCGCTTGTCCATGACATCAAGGGTGAAAACTGGCAGCTCACGTCCTTGTGGCGTTCCAAATTCTCGCGGTGCATCCGGTTTGACCCGACGAGCCTCGCGAGCGCGCGGTTCAATCCACTGCTCGAAGTCCGCCTCGGTCCCCACGAAGTCCGCGACGTCCAGAACATTGCCGATATCCTGGTCGATCCGGAAGGCGCACTGGAGCGCCGCAGTCACTGGGACAAGACCGCCCATTCCCTGCTCGTCGGCGCGATCCTCCATGTTCTCTATTGCGGCGACGACAAATCGCTCGCCGGCGTCGCCCAGCTTCTTTCCGATCCATCCCGCCATGTCGACGATACACTCGGCCTCATGCTGACGGCCAATCATCTTGGCACGGACGAGGCTTCCATAACCCATCCGGTCGTCGCCGAAGTCGCGCGCGAACTCCTGAACAAGTCCGAAAACGAAAAGTCTTCCGTCATCTCGACGGCCGTAAGTTTCCTCGGTCTCTATCGCGACCCTGTTATCCAGCGGGCCACATCCGCCTCCGACTGGCAGATGAAGGATCTTTTGCCAGGCGAGCCCCCGGTCTCGCTCTTCCTGGTAGTTCCGCCCTCGGATCTATCGAGGACCAAACCGCTAATCCGACTCATCCTTAACCAGGCCGCGCGGCGCCTGTGCGAGGACCTGCCGGGCAACAAGGCGCTGGCAGCTCCGACACTCGTCTTGCTGGACGAGTTCCCGGCCCTGGGGCGTCTTGATTTTTTTGAAGCATCCCTGGCTTTCATGGCAGGTTACGGCGTGCGCGCGTTTCTGATTGCCCAATCCCTCAACCAGGTTGAGAAAGCCTATGGGGAGAAGAATTCCATCCTCGACAACTGCCATGTCAGGATCGCGTTTGCGACCAATGACGAGCGAACGGCCCGCCGGATTTCAGACATGCTCGGCGCGAAGACAGAGCAGCGCCATCAGCGAAACTATGCCGGGCACAGGCTCGCGCCCTGGCTCAGCAATGTCATGGTGTCCCAGCAGGAAACCCAGCGCCCACTCCTGACACCGGGCGAGGTTATGCAACTGCCTGCACAAGAGGCGCTGATTATGCTGACAAGCACGCCGCCCATCCGCGCCCACAAGCTCAAGTACTTCCTCGACAAGTCTTTCGTCGCACGCATCGGCGCACTTGAACTTCCCGCGGCAACAGACCTGCCCCATGCGCATTTGCGGCACGCACCAACAGATCCTTTTCCCGACGCGGGCGGACTGGCACACAGCCTTGAACCGGAGCGGGATCATGATCCGGGGTCCGCCGCGCCCGGGGCGCCGGAGAGTTTCGGGGAGGCAGGGGCCGCCCGCTCCGGAATCCGCGGACACATCGCGCGTTACTACATGCAGCATGATCTCGACCGGGAGACGTAAGCATGCCCAGAAAACCGCGCCTAACCGTGAGTATTTCCGAGACGAACACAAAGAAGCTGGACAGGGTGAGCGCTGAGCAGGGTGTCGCGCGCGGCGACATTGTCGACGAAGCCCTGACCCTCCTGTTCCTTCCGCCCCTCGAGCGACCAGAAGCCGTGCTAATCCAGAACATGCGAAGGCTGGAGGACAAGATCGCGCGCCTCAACGCCGGCGCAGCGTTCCAGGCTGACCTCCTCGTCGAGTTCATTTACGCCTGGCTGCAGCAAAGGCCCGGACCACACCCGTTCCGCACGCCCGCCGATGATGCCCGCGCCGGCGCAGAACTCGAAGCTCTGATGAAGCGTGTCGCCGACCGCTCCAATCCGCACATCTGGGGCTGACGGGCTTCAACTTCCTCACGGGATTCGCGTTCGCCTCCGGTGGAATCCGCGGGAGGGCAACATGCGCAAACATCTCTGGCAGGTGGACAGGGTCCTGGTTGACCTGGAAGACCGGGACGCCACCGTTTCGCTCGTCCATCATATCAGCCTGAGCGAGATCACGGTGAGGTTCCGGCTCAGGCCCGAGCAGCTCGATGACACGGCCACGGCGCTCAGGCGGCGGGTGGAAGCCCTCGCAGCTGAAATCGTCCTCGACCTCGGCTCCTATCTCGACCCGGCACCCGACTAGGCTTTCCCACAACCCTCCCGCAAGTGCCCGGTTAGCCACGCGCGTCCTGCCGGATGCCCGCGGGTCCAGCTTCCGCGCAGGCCGCGCCTGCCCGACACTTGCCTCGAGCAGGGAGATCGTGTGGCAATGCTTTCGCTTTCAGTATCTTCCGAGACCGGCACCCGCCAGCAAGCCATGCTGCGCACCGCCTTCGAAGGCCCCGTGCGCGACGCGCTGGAGGCCAGCGACACCCAGGAGATCATCGCCAATCCGGACGGAACGGTCTGGATCGAACGCGCGGGCGGCGGCCTCTTGCGGGCCGCCGGCCGTCTCGGGGCGCCGGCGCGCGAACGCATCATCCGCCTTGTCGCCTCTGCCGCGGGCGCGCCCTGCGACCGTCTGCGCCCGATCGTGTCGGCCGAGCTGCCCGGAACCGGCGAGCGGTTCGAAGGCATCCTGCCGCCGGTCGCCGAAGCGCCCTGTTTCGCGATCCGCAAGCCGGCGCCCGCGCCCTTCAGCCTGGAAGACTATGTCCAGTCCGGCGCCCTCGCGCCGGCCGTCTCGCTCGCCCTGCGCAAGGCGCTCGCAGACCGGCAGAATATCGTGATCGCCGGCGGCACTTCCTCCGGCAAGACAACCTTTGCCAACGCGCTCCTCACCGAGCCCGCGTTCGCCGCAGACCGGATCGTCATCCTCGAAGACACCCGTGAGCTCGCCTGCGCCGCGCCCGATGTCACGCAGCTGCGCGCGCAGCCGGGCTCGGTGTCACTGCGCGACCTTGTCCGCTCGACGCTCCGCCTGCGCCCGGATCGCATCATCGTGGGCGAAGTGCGCGGCGGCGAGGCGCTCGACCTCCTTAAAGCCTGGAATACCGGCCATCCCGGCGGCCTGGCCACGCTCCACGCGAACTCCGCAAAAGGCGTCTTCTCGCGCCTCGAGCAGCTTGTCGCCGAAGCCACGACCAGCCTGCCCATCGGCCTGATCGGCGAGGCGGTCGATGTCATCGTCTTCCTCTCCCGGGCGGGCGGGGCGCGCCGCATCGAAGAGGCGCTGCGCGTCACCGGCTTCGACGAGACCGGCTACCGCACCGAGCCGCTCGCCGCGCCCGGTCTCGAACTCATCCAATGAAAGGCTGACCCCATGCTTTACCAGGCCGCCAACGCCCTCAACCGGAGCTTCCAGTGCGCGCTCACCCTCGCCTGCGCGGCAGCGCTTGCCCCTGCCGCCCATGCCGCGGGTTCCGGCATGCCCTGGGAAGGCCCGCTCGACCAGATCCTGCAATCGATCGAAGGCCCGGTCGCCCGCATCGTCGCCGTGATCATCATTACACTGACGGGCCTGACGCTGGCGTTCGGCGAGACCTCGGGGGGATTCCGCAAGCTTATCCAGATCGTGTTCGGCCTCTCGATCGCGTTCGCCGCGACGTCCTTCTTCCTGACCTTCTTCGCCTTCGGCGGCGGCGCGCTCCTGCCATGACCGACGGCTACGAGATCCCGCTCCATCGCTCGCTGGCTGAAGCGGTCATGATCGCCGGCGCGCCGCGCGCGGCCGCCATCACGATCGGCACGCTCGCGGCTGTGCTAGCGCTTGGCCTGCGCCTCTGGATCCCAGGCCTTGCGATCTGGGCGGTGCTGCATTCGGCCGCCGTCTTCCTCGCCCGGATCGATCCGGAATTCCTGTCCGTCGCGCTGAGGGCCGCCCGCCACAGGGAACACCTTGCATGCTGAACCTTGCCGAATACGCCCGCAAGCCGCGCCTCCTCGCCGACTACCTGCCCTGGGCCTGCCTGGTCGCGCCGGGCATCGTCCTCAACAAGGACGGCAGCTTCCAGACGAGTTTCCGCTACCGGGGCCCCGACCTTGAAAGCTCCACGGAGGAAGGCCTCGTCGCCGTCTCTGCCCGCGTCAACAATATCCTGCGCCGGTTCGGCTCAGGCTGGGCGCTGTTCTTCGAAGCCGTCCGGCGCAGCGCAGAGCGATACGGCGAGGACAGGTTTGCCAACGCCGCCGCCTGGCTCGTCGACCAGGAACGCGCCGCTGCGGCCGACGAGGCCGGCGCCCGGTTCGAGAGCGACTATTACCTGACCCTCCTCTGGCTGCCGCCGCCGGACGCCGAAGGGCGGGCCGAGCAGATGCTGGTCGAACGCCCGCCGCGCCCGGAAGGCGCGGGCTGGCGCCAGGCCCTCGAACAGTTCGAGACCCGCGCCGGCCAGGTGTTCGACCTCCTGGAAGGCACGCTGGCCGAGATCACGCCGCTCGGGGATGACGAGACACTCACCTATCTGCACGCCGCGGTCTCCTCCAGGCCGCACAGGGTGACCGCGCCCGAACTCCCGGTCTTCCTCGACGCCCTCCTTGCCGACGAGCCCTTCACCGGCGGCCTCGAGCCGGCGATCGGGGACGCCCACCTGCGCGCCCTGAGCGTTCTCGGGTTCCCGGGAACGACGCTCCCGGGCCTGCTCGACGAGCTGAACCGCCAGGGCTTTGCCTACCGCTGGGTGACGCGCTTCATCGCCCTCGACAAGACCGACGCGCTGAAGCTCCTCACGCGCAAGCGCCGCCACTGGTTTGCCAAGCGCAAGTCGGTCAGCGCGCTCGTGCGCGAGACGCTGTTCCAGGAAGAAACCGTCCTCGTCGACAATGACGCCGCCAACAAGGCGGCCGATGCCGATGCCGCCCTGCAGGAGCTGGGCAGCGACCTTGTGGCGTACGGCTATGTGACGACCACTATTACCGTCGCCGAGGCCGACCGGGCGCGCGCCGATGCCAGCATCCGCGCGGCCGAGCGCGTCCTCAACACGCGCGGGTTCACGGTCATCCGCGAGACACTCAACGCCGCGGAAGCCTGGCTGGGCAGCCTGCCCGGCCATGCCTATGCCAATGTCCGGCGCCCGGTGATCAGTACACTGAACCTCGCGCACCTGGTGCCGCTGTCGGCGGTCTGGGCGGGCGAGGCGCGCAATGCCCACCTCGGCGCCCCCGCCCTGATCGAGGCGCGCACCGACGGCACGACGCCGTTCCGGCTCAACCTGCATGCCGGCGATGTCGGCCATACGCTGATCGCCGGGCCGACCGGCGCAGGCAAGTCCGTGCTCCTGTCACTCCTCGCCCTGCAATGGACACGCTACCGCGGCGCGCAGGTCTTCATGTTCGACAAGGGCGGCTCCGCAAGAGCGGCGATGCGCGCGATGGGCGGGACCTGGCTCGCCCTCGCCGCCGCCTCGCGCCCGGCCCTCCAGCCGCTCAGCGACATCGATACGCCGCGCGGCGCCGCATTCGCGGCCGACTGGCTGGCCGGGCTCTGCCGCGCCGAAGGCCTGGACCTCGAGCCGCGCCACAAGTCGGCGATCTGGGAAGCGGTCCTCGCGCTCGCCGGGGCGCCTGCGGCCGAGCGCACCCTCACCGGCCTCAGCCTCCTCGTCCAGTTGCCCGAACTCAAGTCTGCGCTCGCCCCGTTTACCCTCGAAGGCCCCTATGGCCGCCTGCTGGACGGCGACACGGACGAACTCGCGTTCAGCCGCCTCGCCTGTTTCGAGCTGGAGGCATTGATGCAGTATACGGCCGCCGCCGGGCCGGTGCTCACCTACCTCTTCCACAAGCTTGACGACCGGTTTGACGGGCGCCCCACCCTCCTCCTCCTCGACGAGGCCTGGCTCTATCTCGACCACCCGGTGTTCGCGCCCCGGATCCGGGACTGGCTGAAGACCCTGCGCAAACGCAATGTCGCCGTCGTCTTTGCGACCCAGTCGCTCGCCGATATCGAACGCGCCTCGATCGCGCCGGCCGTCATCGATGCCTGCCCGGTGCGCATCTTCCTTCCGAACGAGCGCGCGCGCGAGCCTGTGCAGGCGGCCACCTATCGCCGGTTCGGACTGAACGCCCGCCAGATAGACCTGATCTCCGAGGCGGTCCCGAAACGCGACTATTACTTCACCTCGCCGCTCGGCAACCGGTTGTTCGAACTGGGCCTCGGCCCGGTGGCGCGCGCCTTCTGCGGCGCGTCGACGCCGGAGGACCAGGCCCGGATGACGCGGGTTGTCGAGGCGGGCAGCCCGGACGGTTTTGCCGGCGCCTGGCTGCGCGCGCAGGACCTCGGCTGGGCGGCAGACCTGCTCGCCGCCTGGCCGGGGCCGGAGCCTGAAGGATTCCCCGAGCAAAGGATGGAGATCACCGATGAAGCGTCTTGAAACCTGCCTGACAATCCTCTTCTCCCCGGTCCTCGTCTCGGCGCCCCAGCTTGCGTTCCCGGCCCCGGCCGCCGCGCAGGTCGCTGTCTATGACCCGGCCAACCATGCGCAGAACATCCTTCAGGCGGTCCGCGCGTTGCAGGAACTCGACAACCAGGTCCGCCAGCTTGCGCACGAGATCGACATGATCGAAAAAATGGCGCGCGACCTTGAAACACTCCCTGTCAATGTTGCCCAGGCGATCATCCGTGACCGGATCACCCGGATCGAGGAGATCATCCGCAAGGCCGATGCCGTTGGCGTGAACATTGACGCGGTCGACGCCGCGTTCGAATCCGACTTTCCGCTCTCTTACGGCGAGACGCCGCCGCGCGCCGCAGCCCTCCTCGCCGACGCAAGGGCGAGGTGGGAAGCCTCGCGCGCCGCCCACAAGCATGTCCTCCTGATCGCGGCCGAGACACGCGCCGGTAACGGCGCCGACGCCGAGGCCCTGTCAGGCATCATCGCCGAAAGCCAGGGCGCGGCCGGCAACCTCCAGGCCCTGCAGGCGGGCAACCAGATCGGCGCGCTGACCGCGCAGCAGCTGATGCAGGTCGAAGCCCTCCTCGGCGCCAGCGCGCGCGCCGAAGCGCTCGACCGGGCGCGCGAGCTTGCCGAAGCCGAGCGCGGGCGCGCCCGCCTCGCCGCCTTCCTCGGGGACTGACCGGCATGGAAGAGATGGACGTCATCGACCGGTTCCTCGAAACCTTCATCACCTATATTGATTCAGGCTTCGGCCTGCTCGCCGGGGACGTGGCTTACCTGACGACCACGCTGATCGCCATCGACATCACGCTCGCCGGCCTGTTCTGGGCGCTCTCGGAAAACAGCGATGTGATCGCCGGCCTCATCCGCAAGGTCCTCTATGTCGGCTTCTTTGCCTACATTATCGGCAATTTCCAGCTATTGTCCGGCGTCCTGTTCGAGAGCTTTGCCGCGCTCGGGATCAAGGCCGGCTCCGGCACGCTGACAGCCGAAGACCTCCTGCGGCCCGGCTACATTGCCGGTGTCGGGTTCGAGGCCGCACTGCCGCTGCTCGACGAGGCCGGCAGCCTGCTCGGGCCGATCGCCTTTTTCCACAACTTCGTCCTGATTTCGGTCCTCCTGATTGCCTGGGCGATCATCATTGCCGCCTTCTTCATTCTCGCCGTCCAGCTCTTCATCGCGGTCCTCGAGTTCAAGCTGACGACACTCGCCGGCTTTATCCTCGTGCCCTTCGCGCTCTGGAACAGGACCGCGTTCCTCGCAGAACGCGTCCTCGGCAATGTCATCACTTCCGGCATGAAGCTGATGGTGCTCGCGATCATCATCGGCATCGGCTCGACCTTGTTTACCGCAGTGACCGACGCGTTCACGGGCGGCGACGACCTCACGCTCGCGGACGTGATGGGAACCGTGCTGGCCGCCACGGTCTTCCTCTGGATGGGGATATTCGGACCGGGCATTGCCTCCGGCCTCGTCAGCGGCGCCCCGCAGCTCGGCGCGGGATCTGCCGCCGGCGCGGCCGCCGCCGTCGGCGCCGCCGCCCTCCTTGCCGGCTCGGGGGCTGCCGCGGCGGCGCGCGGCGTGCCGGCGGGCGTGCGCGCAGGCGCCTCGCTCGCCGGCGGCGCGCGCACCGCCTATGATCTCGGCCGGATGGGTTCGGGCGCCAGCGGCTTGCGCGGCGCCGCCGCCGGCATGGGCGCTGCAGCCCTCGCCGGCGCCGGGGTGATCGGGCGCGCAGCCGGCCGGCCGTTCGCCGGCACCGGCGCGGCCTGGCAGGCCGGAAGCCGCGCTGCGTTCGAGGCGACCGGCGGCAGGGGCGCCGGGAGCGGCGAACCTCCGGGGGCGGACGACCGGCCCGCCTGGGCGCGGCGCCTCACAGCCGGCCAGCGCCTTGGCCAGGCGGCAACGCTGGCGGCCCACACGCTGCG
>CAMDAC010000047.1 GCA_945888325.1 Candidatus Sulfopaludibacter sp. SbA3 | reverse complement strand
ACTACAACACCGCCCGGCCACACTCATCTATCGGCTACAAACCACCAGCCCCAAAAGCCATCTTGCCCGCAGCGTTCATGCCGCCTTACTATGGGGAGGTGGCAGCATGAACGCTGCTACCTTGAAACCGCCGGGCTAACACATCTGGTAGACCACTGCTGAGGGGCAGGCCAAGTCCCTGGGCACAACTTCCCTCGAGCAGGCACGCCACAAGCGCGACCTCCTCGCGCCACTCTGGACTTGTCTCGGAACTATCCGCGACTGAAACGCCCGGCCCTGCCGGGCGTTTTCGCGTTTGGGGGTCAGACAACCTTACCGGTCAGCTTTCCGATCAGCGTGGTAACGCCCATGGCGAGCGCGCCCCAGAAGACGACACGCAACACCGCTGCGCCCATCTTTGCGCCGCCCGTGCGTGCCCCCGCTGCCCCCAGCAGGGCCAGGAAGAAGATCGTGGAGGCCGATACCGCGAGCACGAGCGATGACAGGGGCACCAGCGCGGCGATCAGCAAGGGCAGGGCAGCCCCGACAGCAAAGGTCCCAGCCGAGGTGAACGCCGCCTGGACCGGCTTGGCCGCGTGCGTATCGGAGATGCCAAGCTCGTCGTGCAGGTGCGCTTTCAGCGGATCTTTCGCCATCAGCTGCAGGGCGACCTCGCGGGAGAGCGCCGGGTCGAGCCCGCGTGCGGCGTAAATGCCGATAAGCTCTTCGAGCTCTCCCTCAGGATCGTCCCTGAGCTCGCCCTTCTCGCGCTCCATATCGGCCTTCTCGGTGTCGGACTGGGAGCTGACCGATACATATTCGCCGGCTGCCATCGACATCGACCCGCCGACGAGCGCGGCAATGCCCGCCGTGATCACCGAGCCGCGCGACGCTTCTGCCCCCGCGACGCCGAGAATGAGGCTGGCTGTGGACACTATCCTGTCGTTCGCGCCGAGCACGGCGGCCCTCAGCCATCCAATCCGTTCAAAGGCGTGACGTTCGGCATGCAGCTTGAGGCGGCTCATCGCGTCTATCCCCTACAAATGTCAGGAGCCGGATCCGTCGACTTTCCCAGCCTTGCCTGATGTTGTCATACCTCCGGAGGCACGTTTCGTACACTGCGGCGAAAGGGTCGACGCAAAAACCATCCGTAAACTGCACAAAAGTTCATGCGTGCCGGCGGGAACATCCGCGCGCGTCCCGCGTTCAACGGTGACGTTCAACAGAAAGCATGGAGTGTACAATGAGTGATACCACAACGCAGATGCCAGGCGGCCGTACGAAACAGGGCGGAGACAAAACCTCGTTCGCCCAGGAAGCGGCCCACAAGGCATCGGACATGGCGGAAGGCGCGGCCGACAAGGCTGACGCTGCCCTCGAAAAGGGCAAGCAACTTGCTGAAGTGGCTGGCGTTCAGGCCAAGGAGGCTCGCGAGATGATCGTGACCCACATCAAGGAAAATCCCCTTGCTGCGGTCGGCATTGCGTTCGGCGCCGGTATCCTGATCGCCCTTCTGCGGAAGTAACCACGTGTCAGCGATAACATTTCGTGTATTCGCTGCGATCGCCGGGGCCCTCTTGGGCCTCGGCGCTTTCGTGCTTGCCTGCCAGGCGCTCACCCTCGCCCTGATCGACCGGTTGGGGACGGTCGGGGGCCTTACCGCGGCCGCGGCCACGTTGCTGGCGCTGGCGGTCATCGCCTTCTGGTTTGTCTCCAGGCCCAGTGCGGAAGTCGCGGCCGAAACCGAAGAGGCAAAATCGGCTGCTGCCGGCATGATCGCGGGCCTGCCCATGGATGCCGCCATGTCGGCGATCCGGAAACACCCCGTCGCCCTTGTCCTTGCGGCGCTCCTGCTGGGCTATACGTTGATCCGTGATCCGGGCAAGGCCATGCGCCAGATGCAATCCATCATGCTCGGGTTGCTGTAGCAGCTACGCAGCCTGATTGCCGCTGAACCGCGCGCTCCCCCGGGGCGCGGCCAGTCGCGCGGCCGACCTGAGAGAGGTTCCCATTTCCGCAAGGTGACCCCTTTCAAGCCGGGGCGCGCCTGTGTCATCTTTCCCTTATTCGAGACGGATAACGGCACGGGCGGCGGTTTTCGCGCGCCTGGTCACAGGGAGATAGATGACATGGTGGCGACACGGATCACGGAAATGTTTAGCGTCGAGACGCCGATCCTGATGGGCGGCATGACGGGTGTCGGCTACGGCGAACTCGTCGCGGCTGTCGCGAATGCGGGCGCGCTCGGTTTCATCACCGCTCACATGTTCAAGTCGGGCAAGGAACTGCTCGACGAGATCGAGAAGACCAAGCAGCTGACGTCCAAGCCGTTCGGTGTGAACCTCACGCTGCTGCCCTCGATCAATCCCATTCCGTATGATGAATATCGCGAGGCGATCATCGCGTCCGGCATCAAGATTGTCGAGACGGCCGGCCGCGCGCCGACCGATCACCTGCCGCGCTTCAAGGAGCATGGCGTGAAGGTCATCCACAAATGCACGTCGGTGCGCCACTCGGTCTCCGCCGTGGCAAAGGGTGTCGACGTCATCTCGATCGACGGTTTCGAGTGCGCCGGTCATCCGGGTGAGGATGATGTGGGTCTGATCGTGCTGCTCCCCGCAACGGTGGACGCCGTCAACGTGCCCGTCGTCGCATCGGGCGGCATGGCGGACGGCCGCGGGCTGCTCGCCGCGCTCGCGCTCGGGGCGGAAGGCGTCAACATGGGCACGCGTTTCTGCGCAACCGTGGAAGCCAAGATCCACGAGAACGTGAAGAAGCAGATCGTCGAGAACAACGAGCTGGATACGGTGCTCGTCGGCCGCACGCTGCGCAACACGGCGCGGGTGGCGAAGAACCGCGTCGCGAGCCAGGTCGCCGAGATCCAGCGCGATCCGACGAAGACCTTTGCAGACGTCAAGGAACTGATGGCGGGCGTGCGTGGACGCGAGAACGTGCTGCGCGATGGCCACATGGACGATGGCATCTGGACCACCGGCCAGAGCCAGGCGCTGATCCATGACATTCCGACCTGCGACCAGCTGGTGAAGAACATCATGGCGCAGTTCGAGACGGCCCGCGCGAAGGTCAGCCGGTAGCCGGCGCGAGGGGCAGGGCAGGGGCGGCCCCGCCGGCCTCGGGATGGGTGCAGCCGCGGCAGATTTCCCGTTGACCTTCGCTGCCCCCACCCTTAATACCCCCCTCCTACCCCGTGCGCTGATGGCGGAATTGGTAGACGCACTAGCTTCAGGTGCTAGCGCTGCAAGGCGTGGAGGTTCGAGTCCTCTTCAGCGCACCATCCACCTGAACGGGTGCATGTTCGGACATCCTTAGACGTTCACAAAAAGCATAAAAGCCAAGACTTTATCGAGATTGCCGGTCCGCAAGGGCGGCGTCGCGCCGCGGCTGGCGAACTCGGCCACATTCACCGCCGGCATCGCCTCAAAGAGTCTCCACCTTTGCGCGGCGCGGCGTGTACGCCTCCAGGGAAGTCAGGAATATCTGCGCCTCGGGTGATCGCTTGCCGAGGTATGCGACCACGAGGTTGCGAGTGTGGCCCGATCTGCGGATATGCAGGACCTCGTTGCCTTCCTCACCTTCCCGCGCGCTGTACAGGGTGGCCGACAGGCCGCGATGCGCAAGCTCCCGCGCCAGGGCTTTGCCGTTCGTGGGCAGATCGTCATTGCGCGCGAGGTTGACGACCAGGGCGCCGGCGGGGCTGGTTTGGTCCAGTAGCCAGATTAGGGTGCCGGGATCGTCGAACGGTTTGACGATCCCGAGCCCATCACACGCGTCGACCACAACCGCATCAAACGCGTGGGGCCCGGATTTGGCGAACTGGATGGCGTCCGCCGTGACCCACCGGACGTCCGGATCGAGCCAGAAATATCGCCGCGCGAGGTCTTCGGCCTCCGGCTCGATATCCACGACGGTCACGGTCTTACCCGCCCGCGCCAGCATGGTCGCAAGCGCGCCCCCGCCGCCGCCAATCATCAGGATGTTTTCAGCGTCGCTCACCAGGAGCTCTATGGCGTGGACATAGCCAGAGACGCTGACTCCGTGGCGGTCGACCTTCGTCTGCACCGTCTCGCCGATCACATAGAGCCGGGCCTTGTCGGCTTTCTGCTCGAGAATACGGATCGTTCCAAACGCGCCTTCGCGCCGTGCGAGCTCTTTCATGACGACGTTCGATTTATTGCGGCGTGTACCTTCTCCCTACCTTGCAGAGCGCGCGCTGATAAGGGGGAGCGGGAAGTTTCCAAAACCGCATCAGGGCGCGGCGCCTCGCTTGCCCTCACGTCGAGACTTTTGACGGCTCGATGATCTTGCGCAGGATGGGGACGATCGTATCCATTGGCGTTTCGGCCCTAGTGTCCCGTCTCAGAAATTACTAGTCACTTTAGCAAGGATCTGATTCGTGTTGTTCTGAGCATTGATTCGGAGCGGCATATGGCACGGCAGACAGCAGCGAGCGCGATCACCCTCACGGATGAGGAGCGCGCCACTTTGGAGCGGCTGCGGCGGCGCCGGAAGGTGTCACGCGGCGAAGCGCAACGCGCCGAGATCGTGTTGTGTGCGAGCGACGGTATGAATAATTCCGAGATAGCGGATGCGGTCGGGGTCACGCGGCAGACGGTGCGGGTCTGGCGCGATCGCTTCGCCAAGCATCGCCTTGATGGTCTGGGCGATGAGCCGCGTTGCGGCGCGCCGCGCAAGATCGGCGATGATCAGATCGAAGCGATTGTGGTCAAGACGCTTGAAACGCAGCCTGCTGCTGCGACGCACTGGAGTACACGCGGCATGGCGAAAGCGTCAGGTGTATCGACGTCGACGGTGCATAGGATTTGGAGAGCGTTCTCACTGCAGCCTCATCGCAGCGAAACGTTCAAGCTCTCGACAGATCCGCAGTTCGTCCAGAAAGTACGCGACATCGTCGGACTTTACCTGAGCCCGCCGCAGAACGCGCTCGTGGTTTGTGTTGATGAAAAGAGCCAGATACAGGCACTTGATCGCACGCAACCGGTGCTGCCGATGCGCATGGGGCAAGTCGAGCGGCGCACACACGACTACGACCGTCACGGCACGACGACACTGTTTGCCGGCTTCATCGCGGCGGTGACCGGAAAGACCGACGTGAAGGCCGGCTCGGTGATCGGCAAATGCATGCCGCGACATCGCGCGCAGGAGTTCCGGGCGTTCCTCGACGAGGTCGAGCGCAACGTGCCGAAAGACCTCGACATCCATATCGTCATGGACAACGCATCGAGCCACAAAACCGAAATGATCAAACGCTGGTTCGCCAAGCGTCCACACTGGCACGTGCACTTCACCCCGACATCCTCATCATGGATCAATCAGGTCGAGCGCTTCTTTGCCATGCTGGCCGACAAACAGATCAAGCGAGGCGCTCACCGGTCGGTGAAGGTTCTCATCGCAGACATCATGAACTTCATCGCCAAGCGCAACGACGATCCAACGCCGCTGCGCTGGACCAAGTCGGCGGACGATATTCTGGCTTCAATCGAACGCTATTGTCAGCGCACTCTCGATGTTCAAACCAACACCAAAGCCGGTGGGTAGAAACTTCCGAATCGGGACACTAGCCTCAGTTTGCCGATCTTCGATGGCGGCGCCCGGCGTAGCAATCTTGCTTCCACCATGGCCACCCGGGATGCGGCGCTCGCCAGCTATGAGCGGTCCATCCAGTCGGCGTTCCGCGAAACGGCCGACGCGCTGGCGGTTGCCGCCACAATCGACACCCATCTGTCCGCTCTGCAGCAACTCGCCGAACACATGGACATCACGTAGTCCCTCTCGGGGGAGCGTTTCAAGACCGGGATCGACGACTATCTCGCCGCGCTTGATGCACAGAGGGAGTATCATTCAGGCCGTCAGCAGCTGATCGCCGCGCGGCTGGACCGGGGAGCAACACGGTTGCCCTTTACCGGGCACTTGCAAACTGAAGCGATACGCCAGAGCGGGTTCCATCTCCCTGATTTCGCAGCCCTAGCCTCCAACGCGTCGTCTTCTAGCTTTCCAGCATGAGCTGCCGGCTAGGAACAATTGGCTGGATGGCGTCGCTATTCAGGTCGGCCTGCCGCGTCTCCAGGCGGCCTAAACCTCGCCGGAATTTAATCAGGCTCGGCAGCCCTCCTTGAGAATACTCAGGCCGGTCTGGCCGTTGTCCTGTTCGAATCCCCAAGGAGGACCGAATGAAACGAACATGGATCCAAGGCCTGATGTCTGCAGCTTCGGTGCTTCTTCTCATCACCCTGCCGGCCGTTGCTCAAACAGACCCTGTAAAAGGCGCTGGCGCAGTCGTCAGCAATGACGATATCAGCCCGGACGGCCTGAAACGGCGCGGTGACGGCTCGATCGACGACAACTCCGATGGCAGCTCCGACGACGACATCGGCCCTGATGGCTTGAAACGCCGGGGCGACGGCTCGATCGACGACAATTCCGATGACAGCTCCGACGATGACATCGGTCCGGACGGCCTGAAGCGCCGCGGCGACGGCTCGATCGACGACAATTCTGATGACAGCTCCGACGACGACATCGGCCCCGACGGCCTGAAACGCCGCGGCGATGGCTCCATCGACGACAACAGTGACGACGGCGATGACGATGATCGTGGCGGCCGAGGCGACGATGATGACGACGACTCGGATGATGATCGCGGCGGGCGCGACGAAGACGATGATGACCGCGACGATGATGATCGCGGTGGTCGCGGCGGCTCGGACGACGACTCCGACTCTGATGATCGCTCCGAGTCGCGCTCTGAAACCCGGACTCGCGACGATGACGGTGAACACCGCGAGCGTGAGCGCTCCAGGGACCGGGACCGGGATCGCGACCGGGATCGCGACAGAGATCGGGACCGCGACAGGGACCGCGATCGTGACCGCGATCGGGGCCGGGACGACTGACCCGAAATGAGAAAGCTGGCGGGTGCAGGTTACCGGATAGACGAATCCGGTTCCTGCGCCCGTTCGCCCATTCTAGTTGAGAACGACAAGGAAAAGAGGGGAAATTTGCCTATGAAATACCTGTTCAGCTCTCGCCCGGCCGTGTTGGCCGCGCTGGCGAGCGTTCTCGTGGCGCCATCGGCACTGGCCGAAACCAGCGTCCAGTTCGGTACCGGTTTCGAATATGCCTCCGGTGAATTCGGGGCGACCGAGGACACCACGATTTACGAGGTGCCGTTTACGGTCCGCCTGAAGACCGGCAACTGGACGTTCCGGGCGAAGGTGCCGCTGGCGGCGATCGATGGCCCTGGGGGCGTTGTTCCCGGCGATGACAATGGCGGCGAGCGCGACAATAGCGGCCCCGGCGGCGGCGGCGGCGATGATGATGACGATGATGGGGATCCGACCACCTTTGCGGGTATCGACGAGGTGGGTCTCGCGGATGTGACCCTGTCGGGCACCTATACCTTTAATCTGACTGACAACGCCTATCTCGACACCACGGCCAAGGCGACCTTGCCGACGGGCGACGAAGAAAAGGACCTCGGTACCGGCGAGACTGACTTCGCCTTCCTGGCGGAGCTGGGCACCGACACCGATGCCGGCGGCGTATATGTTCAGGGCGGCTACAAGCAGCGTGGCGGGGCAACGCGTGAAGACGGTGCGCTCGCGCTCGTCGGCGGCTATGCCCGCCTCTCGGACGGCATCCTGGTCGGCGCCGATGTCAGCTGGGCAGAAGCCGTGGTTGCAGGCGGAGAAGATCTGTCTTCGGCCACCGCCTATACCAGCTTCAGGCTCACCGACACGGTTCGCCTGTCCCTGTTCGCGGAAAAAGGCCTCAGCGATGCGAGCGCGGATCTCGCGGCAGGCGTCGGCATCACCTGGCGCACCAACTTCCGCCGGCCGTTCGAACGGCGCTAAGGGCGCAATCATCCGGGTACAAATAAAAAGGCCGGGCATCTGCCCGGCCTTTTTTCGTTCCTGCAGCGGGCGGGATCAGTTCCAGCCTTTTGCCATGGCTTCGCGTTCACGGCTGGCATCATAAATTTCAGTCACGCCAAGCGCCGTGACAGCGGCTTCGACTCCGGCGGGCACCTCGCCGGACGCTGTCGCATATCCGCCGGCGGCAAGCGGGCTGGCCTGCGCGGTTGCTTCGATTGTCCAGGTATCGGCGTCCTGTTTGCAGCCGACCGCCATGATGGCGCCGGTCTGGAACTGCCGGCACGCGCGCCCGTCATCGATTTGAAAGCTGAGCAGCACGGCGCTGGGCTGGCCCGCCACGTCGCTGACCGTTCCGGACGGAACGCTGGCCAGGAAAGTGGCAAGCCGCTCGCCCGCCTGAAGGCCTGACGCCGACGCCACGATCACGGGCGCCTCCACGTTTGCCGTCTGAAGGCTCACGGCGCCAAACCAGCCCGCGAGAATACCGGCCAAAGCCGCGCCTCCAGCCGAACCTGCAAACAGCCAGCGCAGGCTGAATACCGGTCGGCCGCGTTCGGCGGGAACAGTCAGCACCTGCATCAACCGCTCGGGCGGGTCGGCGTGATAGGTGGGAAAGTAGGCTTGCCGCAGCCGGCTGTGCGATCCCTGGATCGCCGACAAGGCTTCCCTTGCCGCCGGATCGGTCTCCAGCAGACGCTCGATCTGACGGCGCCCGGTCTCGCCGAGTTCACCGTCCGCGTACGCCGACAACATCTCGAATTGGTCTTCAGTCATGACCGGAAACATCCTTCTTGCTGGAGTCCAGGATGGCGACGAGCAGTCGCCGTGCCCGCGCAAGGCGGCTCATCACCGTGCCGGCCGGTATCGCGAGCGCTTCGGCCGCTTCGGCATAGGACAGGCCATCGATGCTGACCAAGGCCAGCACGGCGCGGCAGTCGTCGGGCAGCAACTGCATCGCCTTTCGGACGTCCTCAAGTTCTGCCCGGGCGGGAAAACTGACCCGCCCGTCTTCGCCCCTGGTCTGCACAACATCCGTCAGCCCCGGCGCATGCTGGCGCCGGACGGTCTGCTTGCGGCGTTCATCGATCCAGATCGTCTGCATCATCCTGTACATCCAGCTATCAAGCCGGGTGCCCGGCTCATATTGCGCCTGCCGGCGCATGGCGCGTTCAAGTGCATCCTGGACAAGGTCGTCCGCAGCATCCGCCGAGCCCGTCAAGGCATGGCCAAACCGCCGTAGGCGCGGCAGGAGCAGGATCAGTTCCGACCTGAAGCTTGAAGAGCGCCCGTCCATCAACACAAAGACAACAACGTGCGAAACCCCAAGCTTATTCTCGCACTCGCAACAAATATTCCGCTACGGTCCGGCGTATTGGAATGCTATATATAACAACATGTTGCGTCTATCCGTTTCCCTCACAGCGCTCGCGCTATGCTTGGCATTCGCCGGCAGCGCGTCGGCGCATGGCGGCGATGGGGCCGAGCGCGCAGACCGCGGCGAACGCGCCGACCGCGCCGACCGTGCCGAGCGGGAAGAGCGCGACCGCGACCGGGACGGCGGCAAGATTTCGAGGGACATTGAACGCGACGCGCGCAAGGCGAGCGAGCGCGCCGTCAGAGACAACGATGCCGGGGGGAGCGGCTCGGACTCGGCCGGCGGATCTGATAGTGATCTGCGCACCGCAGACGGTTTGACAGAAACCGATCCTGACGAGACGTCCGGTGACGATCGCACGGCGGACGAAAGCGGCGATGAACGCGATGAGGAAAGATCTGACAGCTCCGGCTCGGGCAGCGGCGATGCGCTCGAAGATAAGTCCGATTCCGCCGACACGGAAGACTTCGACGAAGACGACTATTCGGATGAGGACAATTCGGGGTCGGACGATGATGCGGACGAAGATGCGGAAGATGACCGGAAAGATGAAGAAGACGACGACAACGATGGCGATGACGACTCCGGTGAAGACGATGACGGCGGAGACGACGGCGAGAAATCTGCAAACCTGATTTCTGACGACAGCGGACACGTCTACCGGGACCGGGAAATTCTGATCCTTCTGCCGGCACCCGATGAACTGGAGCGGCTCAGTGAGGCCGGCTTCACCGTCATCGAGAAGCGGCAGCTGCGCCGGGACGGCGCGCAATTGATCCGGGTTGGTTTCGCTGCCGACGTGAAGGCGGCAGACGCGGTATCGCAGGTACGCGAGCTTTACCCCTCTGCAGCGATTGATCTGAGCCACGTCTACAAGGCGAGCGCGGAACCTGCTGAAACCGCAGGAAAGCCGATGCTCCCGGGCAAGCTGGATGACCGGCGCTCAGATGTGAGCATTGCGGTGATCGACGGATTTTCGGCCGGCAGTTTGCCCGATGGCGTCGAGCTGAAATCGTTCGTGAAGCGGCGGGCGGTCCTGCCCCATGGCGCGCAGGTGATGTCGGTCCTGCTCGACGATTTGAAGCAGATGGGGGAAGGGCACCCCAAGCGGCTGCTGGCCGCTGACGTCGCTGAACACTTCAAGGATTCGAGCGCGCAGGCCTCCGCTTACAACCTCGTGGATGCCTTGGACTGGGCCGCCGCCGAAGGGGCGGACATCATCAATATCAGCCTCGCGGGACCGCCCAACCAGCTGCTCGCGTCCGTCGTGGACAGCTTGCAGGACGAAGGCATCCTGATGTTTGCCGCCGTCGGAAATACAGGCCCAGCGTCCAGCCCCGGCTATCCCGCGGCCTATGGTTCGGTGGTTGGCGTCACGGCAGTGTCCAGCGATGGCGCGCCTTACATGTATGCCGCGCGCGGCGAAGAAGTGGAACTGTCAGCACAAGGTGTCGGCATTCGCCTGTCTCCGGATTCGGATGTCCTGTCCGGCACCTCCTTCGCGGTCCCGCGCGTGGTTGCGCTCGCCGCCAGGCTGATGAACGACACGCCGGCGAACAACCACAGGGAAGGCCTCCGGGCGCTCGCCCGCGATCTCGGCGAGCCGGGCCGCGATGACGTCTACGGATATGGCCTCGTCCCGGTTCCGGATGAGCTGAAGCCCGACTGATCCAGCCTTCTCAAAAAAAGAATCCGCAGGGCGAGAATAAAGTCCGCCGCGGGGACGTTGTCACATTGTCAGGCGGCTCTTGGTTAAGTTTTCCGCGTTGCTCGCCTGTACCCGCTGACGCACCGAGTGCCCGTCCCGGCATTCCCGGAAATCCGGCAGCAGGAGGCCACAGACCTTCCTGCTGAAAGAAGCCCAGACAACCGTCCCCACCCAATGTCTGACTTCGATCGGCGCGTCAGCGGCCGCGGAGGGGCTTTTTGACCCTATACCCGGCTTGCAGAACGTTAGAGCGTCGCGCTTTCATGTGGACGCATAGCCCGCCGCTTTGAAGAAGTTCCAGCATTCGGCTGGCGTGAAGAGTTTGCAGATGTCGCCGATGGCGTCATTGAGGTCCTCGAAGGTTCTGGCGGCGGCGGCCCGGAGATGGGCCTTCAGCTTTGAGAAAGCCATCTCGATCGGGTTCAGATCGGGAGAGTATTTCGGCAGGTATAGGAACCAGGCGCCACGTTTAGCGAGGGCGTCTTCGGCACGCTGGCTGTAGTGGACGCTGAGATTGTCGAGGATAACGACATCGCCGGGTGCGAGTTTCGGGGCCAGTTGGGTCTCGACATAGACTTCAAAGGCAGTTCGGTTCATGGCGCCTTCGATGATCCAGGGTGCTGTGAGCTCACCGCAACGCAGGCCCGCGATGAACGTCTGTGTACCCCATTTCCCGAACGGCGCAGTTGCCCTCAGGCGCTTCCCGCACAGGGACCGGCCGCGAAGGCGGCACATGTTCGTCTTCACTGATGTTTCATCGATGAACACCAGACGGCCGGGCTCGGCCTGCATCGCGGGTTGGCGGTAATGCTTCCAGTCCGCCCGAGCGGCTTTCACATCAGCGCGTTCTTGCTCCGCTGCCAGAAGCGCTTTTTTTATATGTGAACCCGGCCTGGCAGAGCACCCGGGAGAGCGATGCCGGTGCCGCCGTCACCCCGTGCTCCGACGCCAGCCGGCGCGCCAACTCCGGCATCGTCACGTCCGGCTGCGCCTCCACCTCGCCAATCAAGAAATCCAGATATGGCGCCAGCTTGGCGTGCCGCCGCCCGCCCACAGGGCGAGGCGTGACGCTCCCCGTCTCCTGCCACAACTTCAGCAGCTTCACCGCAAAGCT
>CAMDAC010000046.1 GCA_945888325.1 Candidatus Sulfopaludibacter sp. SbA3 | reverse complement strand
CTCCCCGGATGTTGCGCCGCAGCATGATATAACCAGATATGCGACAAGGGTGACGACTTAGGAGTGAAATTTGCCGCGGATTGGCAAGGCCATCCCAATTACGATTTGGGCTGCTTCGGCGGCCTTTTTGCTGTTGAGTGCGTGTTCCGCGCCGTCCGCCCCGGGGAAGGCAGACGGCCTCGATGGGGACATGGCGAGCTCGGTGCCCGTCTCCGTGGCGGCTTCGCCAGATGCCGGCATACTAGGCGCACCATCTACAACCGAAGCGGGCGCCGAATCCGGGTTTGATGCCCGGGTGGACTGCGGCCCGGTGGCCGGTACGCCCGAAGCGGCCGCAGCGGGATGTCTCGAGACGGAGGCTGACGAGAAAAATCCTGCAACGCCCACGCCCGAGTTTGATTTTGAAGATGTGCGCCAGAAGGCGAAACGTCTGTCCGAGCAGGACTATGACGGCCGCGACGATCTCCCAAAAAGCGCCGCGGAGCTGAACTACGACCAGTACCGGCGGATCCAGAACCGTCCCGCCTCCACCATCTGGCCGGAAAGCGCGAACGGTTTCCGGGTGCTGCTTGATCCGCGCGGCTACCTTTTCACGCGCGAGGTTCGTATCCACCTCGTCGAAGATGGCAAAGCCGCGCAGCGCAAGTACGCCGCGTCTGACTTCGATTTCCAGGACCTGCCGCTGTCGGAGAAGGTCAAGGGCTCGCTCGGCTATGCGGGCTTCCGCGTCCTGACCGTGCTGAACCAGGCTGGGAAGTTCGACGAGCTGGTCAGCTTCAAGGGCGCAAGTTTCTTCCGGGCGCTGGGGGCAGGCACGGTGTACGGCGCGTCCGCGCGCGGACTGTCGATCGGTACCGCCTCGGCGGAAGGCGAAGAGTTTCCGTATTTCACCGAGTTCTGGCTGGTCAAACCGACGTCGGCTTCTCCCGCGATCACAGTCTATGCCCTGATGGACGGGGAAAGCGTGACGGGCGCGTTCGAATTCCGGATCACGCCGGGACCCGAGACCCGTATCGAAGTTTCAGCGGCCTTCTTCCCGCGGCGTGAGATCACCTCGGTCGGTATTTCGCCGCTGACCTCGATGTACTTCTTCTCGCCGCACGACCTTCGCAAGCAGGCGGATGATTTCCGTCCGGCGGTGCACGATTCCGAAGGCCTGCTGATCCGGATGATGAACGGCGAAAGGGTCTGGCGGCCACTGATCAATCCGCAATCGCTGCAAATTTCCGTGCTGGCGACGGACCTGCCGCGCGGCTTCGGCCTGATCCAGCGCAAGCGCGACCTCGCCGCCTACGCGGATGTGGAAGCGGAGTATCACCACCGGCCCAACGTCTGGGTCCAGCCGACTTCCAACTGGGGCAACGGTCATCTCGCGCTGGTCGAAATCCCGACGGCGAACGAGTACAACGACAATATCGTTGTGTTCTGGAAGCCGGAAGCGGCTTGGCAGCCTGGCAAGGCCTATGATCTGTCCTACAACATGCGGTGGAGCCTGCGGCCGCCGGCCGTGTCGTCGGTCATCCCGATTGCGGAAACCCGCTCCGGCAAGACGCCGGACAAGAAACGGCAGCTGTTCGTGATCGATTACGAACCGGCGGAAGAAGCGCTGCTGAGCAACGCCTCGGCCAGCATTTCGACGTCCAACGGCCTGATCCACAATCCGGTCGTCAAGCGCCACCCTGAGACCGGGAAGACCCGGCTCAGCTTCGAGCTCAGCACAGAGAATGCTGACGTCGCGGAACTACGAGCATTGCTCACCAAGGGAGGGAAACCCGTTTCAGAAACCTGGCTCTACCGGTGGAGACCTGAATGACCGATTCCCGCGCGCGTCCGATCGAGTTTCCCGTGTCCATGCCCGACCAGGCTTTCAGCAGCCCGGCGGCGGAGCGTGACCGGTTCCGTCCGAAGTCCCACGCCTGGCGCAAGGTGTTCGTGTTTGCGACGACCGTGCTGATGACGGCCTGGGCGACGCACGAGATGTTCCAGGTTCTCTCGGTGTCCGGCCTGACGCTGTTTGAATGGGCCTTGCTGGCGGTGTTCGCGCTGAACATCAGCTGGGTGTGCTTTGCGTTCGTGAATGCGATTGTCGGGCTGGGTTCGGCGCTGTCGGTTGCCAGCCCTGCGGACGACAAGATCTGTGTCAGCCGGATTGCACGCGCGCGGACGGTGATTGCGTTCCCGATCTACAACGAGGATGTCGACCAGATCTTCTCGACGGTGCTCGCCACGGCGCAGAGCCTGTCGAATGCGCCGGGCGATTTCGAGTGTTTCATTCTCAGCGACACGACGGACGCGAGCATTGCGCTGCGGGAAGAGGCGGCGTTTGAGTGGGTGAAGCGCATCGGCCCGGCCGATGTGAAGATCCGCTACCGCCGCCGGACGATCAACCTGCACCGCAAGTCCGGCAACGTCCGGGACTTCGTCACCCGCTGGGGCGGCCGCTATGATTACATGGTCGTCTATGACGCCGACAGCTACATGGAGCGCGACGCCATCCTGAGCCTCGTGGATGCGATGCAGGCGTCGCCGAAGACCGGTCTGATTCAGACGATCCCGCAGCTGGTCGGCGTGGAAACACTGTTTGGCCGCTGCCAGCAATTTGCGGCGGCGCTCTACGGGCCCGTCCTCGGTCACGGGATTGCCTGGTGGGCGCAGAAGGAAGGCAACTTCTGGGGCCACAACGCCATCATCCGTGTGCGGGCGCTGGCTGAAGCGGCCGGCCTGCCGGTGATCCCGGGTCGCGCCCCGTTCGGCGGCACGATCATGAGCCACGACTTTGTCGAAGCCGCGATGCTCCGGCGCGCTGGCTGGAATGTCGAGGTGCGTCCGGACATATCCGGGTCGTATGAGCAGGGACCGCCGACGATCATCGACATGGTCACGCGCGACCGTCGCTGGTGCCAGGGCAACATGCAGCACATGGCCGTGCTGCTGAAGGCGCGCGGGCTGACCTGGACGAGCCGGTTCCACCTGATCACCGGGATATTCTCTTACCTGTCCTCGCCGCTCTGGCTGCTGTTCATCTGTATCGGCATGCTGTTGTCGCTTCAGAACAGTTTCCTTGTGCCGGACTATTTCGGGGAAGGCGCGTCGCTGTTCCCGCAATGGCCGGTGATCGACTCCGAGCGCGCGCTGAACCTGTTCATCGCCACGATGGTCATCCTGTTTACGCCTAAGATTTGCGGGCTGATCTACGGGCTGACCAACAAGGTGTGGCGCAAGGATGTGGGCGCCTGGCGCACCGTCACCGGGACAATCTCTGAGACGCTGCTGTCGGTTCTCATCGCACCGATCCTGATGGTCACCCAGACCAGCGCTGTGGTAAGCGTCCTGTCGGGTCAGGATTCCGGATGGGCGCCGCAGAAGCGGGGCGATGACGGATACTCATTCCTGACGACGCTGCGCCACAACTTGCCAGCCACTGTGCTCGGCTTTGTACTGACGATTGCGGCAATCGCGATTTCGCCGATCTATGCGGCGTGGCTTGCGCCTGCGACGATCGGGCTGATGCTGAGCGCGCCGGTGTCGTATTTCACGGCCAAGCGCTCGGCGGGTCTTCGCTCAAAGCGGCTTGGCCTTCTGGCCTCGCCGCATGATGCCAACCCGCCGGCCTCGCGCACCGATGCGTTGCGCGTTCGCCCGCGGTTTGCCGACCTTCGCCCCAACCGGCTCGCGTCCTTGCTGCTGCAGCCGCACGAGCAGCAACGGCGTGACTATCTGGTCGATCCCTATTGGCCGCTGGCGCGCAGCGACGTTCATGTGCCGCTGGCCACCGCGCGGGCGCGCGCCGACAAGGCGGCGAGCATTTCGGAATATGTCGACATGCTGTCGCCGGCTGAGAAGATGGCGCTGCTGAACTCCAGCAAGGACATGAAGATGGTGAGCATCCGCTTTGCGCCGTTCCGCACGTCCAGCCGGCGTGGGTGGCAAACGGTCGCGGCGCCGGGTGCCCAGCTGCTTCCGGCGGAGACCACGCGCAGCCTGAAGGCGCGGGTCGATCCGCTGCGGCGGAAGCCCTAGGCTTCGGCGCTGCCTGCACTGGACCGGGCGACTGCAGGGCTCGGAAGGGGAGCGTCTGTGTCCAGCAGGATGCGGGCGGCCGCGCCGTCCGGGTCGTCGAATTGCCCGGCGCGCACGGCCCAGACAAAGGCGGCGAGTCCTGCGAGGCCCATCAGCAAGGCAATCGGGATCAGGAAGACGAGACCGCTCATGCCGTTTTCTCCGTAGGCAGATTGAGACGCAGCGCGTTAAGGCACACGATGAGGGATGAACCCGACATCGCGATGGCGGCGACCAGTGGCGTCGCGTGGCCGAGGATGGCGATCGGCACCGCCACAAGATTGTAGGCTGCGGCAAAGCCGAAGTTCTGCAGCATCACCGTGCGCGCCTTGCGGGCGGTGCGCACGATCAGGGGCAAGGGCGCAAGCCCGCCAGAATAGACCGCATCAGAGGCCGACTGGCTGACATCCAGAGCCCCGCCCGGCGCTGCCGAAGCGTGGGCCAGTGCCAGCGCGCCCGCATCATTGAGGCCGTCGCCGACCATCAGGACGTGCTTGCCCTCGGCTTGCAACTGCTCCAACCGGCGCACCTTGTCCTGCGGGCTGGCCGCAGCGGTCCAGTGATCGATGCCGAGTGTGCGCGCGACTTCGGCTACGGCTTCGCTGCGATCCCCGGAGACGATCTCCACGCCGAGGCCCAGCTTGCGCAGTCTGGCGATGGTGGCCGAGGCGCTGGCGTGGATGTCGTCTTCGAAGCGGAGTTCCATCGGCAGCTCCGCGCCGCGAACGAAGAACAGCGTGGCGCCGTTGTGGATGCTGGCGCGTGCGCCCGTCCACTCGGCGGACCCCAGGCGGCAGGCAGCACCGTTCACGGTGCCCTCCAGTCCGAGGCCCGGACGCTCCTTCACATCGGCGGCGAGTAGGCCGGGGCCGGCGGCGGCGGTGAGCGCCCTCGAGAGGGGATGACGGCTGGCGCGGGCGAGTTGTGCGGCGTCCTGCAGGATACCGGCTGGAAGGTTGATCGAGACGAGACGGGGTGTGCCGAGGGTCAGCGTGCCGGTCTTGTCGAACACGACATGGTCGCAGGCGGCGATACGTTCGAGCGCGTCCCCGGATTTGAGATACGCGCCGCCGCGGAAGAGGCGGCCTGCGGCAACGACCTGGACGACAGGCGCCGCCAGGGCGAGGGCGCAGGGGCAGGTGATGATCAGGGTGGATACGGCAATCAGGATGGATTCGCGCAGGCCCAGCCCCGCCAGCCACCAGCCAAGGAAGGTGAGCAGCGCCGTCGAGTGGACGATCGGCACGTAGAGCGACACGGCCCTGTCGGCGATGCGGCGGTAGGCGCCGCGCTTTTGCTCGCCCGCTTCGAGCATTCGTCCGATGTCGGACAGAAGTGAGTCCGCAGACGCCGCCGTCGCGCGGCCGGTGAGCGGTTGGGACAGGTTGATGGATCCCGCCATCAGCTGCATGCCGGCCGCGGAGAAGCGCGGCAGGCTTTCGCCGGTGACGAGGCTTTCATCGACTTCGGACTCTCCCTGCTCGATCAGCATGTCGACGACCGCGCGTTCGCCGGGGGCGAGCAGGATGCGGTCTCCCGGGCGGATGTCTTCGGCGCGGACGGGCTCGTGTGTGCCGACAGCGCTGATGCGGGTGACGGTGCGGCTGGCGAGCGCTGCGAGATCGCGCGCGGCGGAGTAGGCGCGGCGGCGCACGCGTGCGTCGAGGAAGCGGCCGATCAGAAGGAAGAACAGCAACATGCAGGCCGCGTCAAAATAAGCATGCTCGCCGCCGCGGATGGTTTCGGCGACGCTGACACTGAACGCGAGGATCAGGGCCAGGGAGATCGGCACGTCCATGTTGGTGCGGCGGCGTTTCAACACGTTCCAGGCAGAGCGGAAGAACGGCCGCCCGGAAAACAGGAGCGTCGGCAGCGCGATGAGGCCCGAAACAGCGTGCAAGCCTTGGCGGGTTGCTTCACCCATCTCGCCGTTGCCGCCCCAGACCGAAACGGAAAGCAGCATGATGTTGGCGGTTGCAAATCCTGCCACGCCCATGGCGAGCAGCAGGGATTGCTCTTCCTTCTTGTGCTCGGTGTCTCCGGCGCGCGTATCGAGAGGGGCGACACCGTAGCCGAGATCGCTGACCGTGCGCGCGATGCGCTGGGCGGAGAGGTCGCCCGTCCAGGCAATGTCGAGCCTGCCGGTGGAGAGGTTCAGGCGGGCGTTGTCCACACCGGGCAGCGCCGCCACGGCATTTTCAATGCGCGAGAGGCAGGCGCCGCATTTCGCGCCGCGCACGGTGAGCGACAGGCGGTCCTGCTTGCCGACGCGGCGCACGAAGGGCGAAGGATCAGCAGCCTCCGAAGCGCTGGGCGGCGCAAGGCCGCTGGGACAGCCGGCCGTGTCGAGGGCAACCGTGTTCATGGGATGATGATCTCCCGCGAGGCCTTGAACTCATCGCCTTTTGTTGCGGGGTCTACATCGGCGCTGAACTGGACCGTCCAGGTTCCCGGCGCGAGGCTTTCCAGCGACGCGGTGTATTCGCCGCCGCCAACCGCCGTGAGAACGACGGTGCGGTCCAGCGCGCGATCGGCGGGGTGGCGCAATTGCAGGTTCGTGCCCGACACCGGAAGGGCCTCGCCATTCGCCTGCGTCAGGCGGACGCGCAGCTGCGGAACACTCCCGGTCAGGCCGATTTCAGCGCCCCAGCCTGCCTCTGCCTGAAGCGCCCGGCGGGCGATCTCCTGGTTGTAGTCGAGGCCGACGGCGTAGGATTTCTCGGTGTCTTCGCCGGGAAAGGTCGTGATCGCCGTCCAGAGGAATATTCCGTTCACGGCAAACATGAAGCCGAAGAATCCCAGGAACCAGAGGAGGGCATGCCAGCCCTTCAGCTGGGCTTTCGTCGAAGGCACGGCAACGTGGGCAGACATCAGCGATCTCCTCGTGCGAAGGGTGCGCCGGCTTCGATCGTTTCGCCGGTATCGGGATCCTTGATCTCGACGATAAGATTGTCCCGGTCTTCTTCATCGCCTGCGGGAATTGTGACGAGCATCCGGTAACGGTCCACGCCGTGTGCTTCGGATGTCACGGTGAGCCCGCCGCCGGGCTGAGACGTGCCGATCCCGATGATTTCAAACTCGGCATCGCCCAGACCTTTGACCGTGATGTCGACTTGCTGGGTCGTTGTGGACTTGTTGACGAGCTTGAGCGTGTAGCCATTGCGCACGCGGCCATCGGAGAGGCGGATGAACGGCGGAGAGCGATCCTTGAGGACGCTGAACTCGTAGGTCGATTTCGCGCCATAGCCCCAGAGGATCAGTGTGCTGATCAGGACGATGAGAATCGAATAGAGAATGGTGCGTGGACGCAGGAGGCTGTATTTTACAGTACCGCCTTGTGCGCGCGCGCTGACGGCGCGGTCGGTATCATAGGCAATGAGGCCGGTCGGGCGGCCAACCTTGCGCATGATGTCGTCGCAGGCATCAATGCAAAGCGCGCAGTGGATGCATTCGAGTTGCGCCCCGTCGCGAATGTCGATGCCCATCGGGCAGACCTGAACGCACTGCTTGCAGTCGATACAGTCGCCGCGGCCTTCGAAGCCCTGGTCCTTGTGAAGCGGGGCCCGGGGCTCGCCGCGGTCGTAGCGATAGGTGACATTGAGGGCGTGCTCGTCCGTCAGGGCGCCCTGGATGCGCGGCCAGGGGCAGAGATAGGTGCAGACCTGCTCGCGCATCGTGCCGGCCAGCATGTAGGTCGTGAAGGTCAGGATACCCGCGAAGAAGTAGGCCGTCAGCGGTGCGTCGCCTTTGAAGAAGGTGCGAGCAATGGTCGGGGCGTCATGCCAGTAGAGAATGAAGGCGCCACCGGTGAGGAAAGCGATCAGTAGCCAGACGAAATGCTTCCCCCCCTTGCGCAGGGCCTTGTTGAGGCTCATCGGCGCCTTGTCGAGACGCATCCGGGCCGCCCGGTCGCCTTCAAAGGCGCGTTCGACCCAGATGTAGAGGTCGGTCCATACCGTCTGCGGGCAGGTATACCCGCACCAGACCCGGCCGAGCAGGGAAGTCACGAGGAAGAGGGCCAGCGCCGCGAGGATCAGCAGGCCGCCGAGGAAGTAGATTTCCTGCGGCCAGATCTCGAGGAAGAAGAAGTAGAATTTTTCGCCTTCGAAATCCGCCAGCACCGCCTGATCGGGGATGCCGTCACCGCGCGGCCAGCGGATCCATGGGATCAGGTAATAGACGCCGAGCGTTCCCGCCATGACCAGCCATTTGACCATCCGGAACTTGCCGTGGGCGAGTTTCGGATAGATCTGGTGGCGTTTCTCATACAGGGAGTCTGGACGCTCCGGTTTCGGAGCGTCCGGGTCCCTTGAGGAGATCAGGGTTACCTTGGTCACTTTTCACCGCCGCCGAGGGAGTGGACGTAGACGGCCAACGCCTTGATGGTGGCGTCGTCAAGCCGGCCCTGCCAGGCGGGCATGTGGGCGTTGCGGGCATTGTAGATCGTCTGCTGGATGTCGCGCGGCTCACCGCCGAATAGCCAATCCTGATCCGTCAGGTTGGGGGCGCCGAGCGTGCGGTTTCCCTTCGCGTCAGCGCCGTGGCACGAGGTGCACTGCTGCGCAAAGATCGGCGCAGCGCGGCCAGCGGCAGCCGCGTCCCCCTCGCGGCCGGACTTGACCAGGACGAACTGAACCAGGTTATCGATTTCCTTGGACGTGAGCAGTCCGTCGCGGCCGAAGGCAGGCATCGCGTTGTTGCGCGTGTCCGGGTCCTCATAGTGACGGATGCCGTGACGCAAGGTGGTTTCGATGCCGCCGAGCGTGCCGTCCCACAGCCACACGTCATCCGCGAGCATGGGATAGCCCTTCGCCCCGCGTCCGCCCGCGCCATGGCAGGTGGCGCAATTGTCGCCGAACGCGCTTTCGCCCATCGCGAGCGCGAACTGCTGGAGGTTCATGTCGGTTTCGATTTCCGACAGCGATGCGGTCAGCAGCTTGGCGGAGCCTTCTGCACGCTGAGCATTCAGCTGCGTGATGTCTTCGGCCACCAGGGCCCGGTCCGAGTGTCCGCGGATGCCGAGTGTGTTGGTCATCCCGGTTCCCGGCAGCGCCGGAATGGCGGGCATGAAGACCATGTAGACGATTGCCCACACGATGGAGGCATAGAAGATGTACAGCCACCAGCGCGGCAGGGGATTGTTGAGCTCCTGGATGCCGTCCCAGGTATGTCCGGTCGTCTCGACGCCGGAAACTTCGTCGATTTCCAGTTTGTGGTCAGTCATCGAGAGGATCCTTGTCGACAAGAGGTTGGTGGGCGGCTTTGCGGAATGTTTCGCTGTTGGCGGGCCAAAGGGCGTAGACGAGCGCGACGAGGAACATCATGATGAACAGGCCTAGGCCCCAGGTTTGGGCGAAGCTGGAAAGTGTTGTGTACATGGCTTTCTCCTCAGCGGCGGTTGTTGAGATCATTGGCTTCGTAGGTGGAGAAATCCACCAGCGTGCCGGTCATCTGGAGATAGGCGATCAGAGCATCCATTTCGGTGATCTCTGCCGGGTTGCGGTCGTAGTCCGAGATCTTGAGGGTGCCCTTTCGCTCTGCGATGGCCTCATACCGCGCGACGAGCGCGTCTTCCGCATCATAGTCCGTGTTGGGCGACGCCTGGACGACGAGATCAGCCTTGGCATTGGCAATCATGTCGTCCGTATAGGGAACGCCCGCCAGACGAAGCGCTTTCAGGTCGTCTTCAATCCCGTCAAACTTGAGTTTCTTTTCAACGAGGAACGCGTAGGGCGGCATGATCGAGTCCGGCACGACAGACCTCGGGTCGATGAGGTGGTCGAGGTGCCATTCGTCGGAATACTTGTTGCCGACGCGGGCGAGGTCCGGACCTGTCCGTTTCGACCCCCATTGGAACGGGTGATCATACATGCTCTCGGCCGCCAGCGAGTAGTGGCCGTAGCGTTCGACCTCGTCCCGCAGCGGGCGCACCATCTGGGAGTGGCAGGTGTAGCAGCCTTCCCGGATATAGATGTTGCGGCCCTTGAGTTCGAGCGGCGTGTAGGGGCGCATGCCCTGAACTTTCTCGATCGTGTTCTCGAGATAGAACAGCGGGGCGATCTCCACGAGGCCGCCGATGGCGACGACGACGAGAATGCCGACGGTGAGGAGCAGCGAGTGACGCTCAAGCGTTTCGTGCCGTTTCATGAAAGACATGGGTTTGCTCCTTATTCGGCAGGCTGAAGGGCAGGGGACTGGGCGGGGCCTTGTGCGGGCACAGCTTCCGCGTCACGGGCTTCGCCGTGACCCAGCGCAGTGCGCACCAGGTTGTAGGCCATGATCAGGGCACCGATCAGGTAGAGCGCCCCTCCGGTCACCCGGATGATGTACATGATGTGCTTGGCCTTGACCGTCTCGATGAAGGAATACTCGAGGAAGCCGAACTCGTTGTAGGCGCGCCACATGAAGCCTTCGGTGATGCCGGCTACATACATCGCGACGATGTAGAAGAGGATGCCGAGGGTCGCGAGCCAGAAGTGCCATTCGACCAGCGCCGTGGAGAATAGTGCCTTGCGTTTCCACAGCCAGGGCGTGAGGCAGTAGAGTGCGCCGAAGCTGATGAACCCGACCCAGCCCATGGAGCCGGAGTGCACGTGGGCAATACCCCATTCGGTATAGTGCGACAGCGAATTGACGGCGCGCACGCTCATCAATGGGCCTTCGAAGGTCGACATGCCGTAGAAGGCGAGCGCAACGATCATCATACGGACGACCGGATCCGTGCGCAGCTTGTCCCAAGCACCCGACAGGGTCATCACGCCGTTGATCATGCCGCCCCAGCTGGGCATCCAGAGCATGATGGAAAACACCATGCCGAGGGTCTGTGCCCATTGTGGGAGGGCGGTATAGTGGAGGTGGTGCGGGCCGGCCCAGATGTAGATGAAGATCAGCGACCAGAAGTGCACGATCGACAGACGGTAGGAATAGACCGGGCGGTTCACCTTCTTCGGAATAAAGTAGTACATGATGGCGAGGAAGCCGGTCGTCAGGAAGAATCCGACGGCGTTGTGGCCGTACCACCACTGCGTCAGCGCGTCCTGCACGCCGCCGAAAAGCTGATAGCTCTTGGAGCCCGTCAGGGTGACCGGGATAGAGAGGTTGTTGACGATGTGCAGCATCGCGATGGTGACGATGAAGGACAGGTAGAACCAGTTCGCCACATAGATGTGGGGTTCCTTGCGCTTCCACAGCGTGCCGAGGAAGACGAGCAGATAGGCCACCCAGACGATGGTGAGCCAGAGGTCTGCGTACCATTCCGGTTCGGCATACTCCTTGGACTGGGTAACGCCGAGGAGGTAGCCGGTACCGGCGATCACGATGAACAGGTTGTAGCCCCAGAAGACGAACCAGGGCCACATGCCGCCGGCGAGGCGGGTGCGGCAGGTGCGCTGGACAACGTAGAAGCTGGTCGCGATCAGGACGTTGCCGCCGAAGGCAAAGATGACTGCGGAGGTGTGTAGCGGCCGCAGGCGGCCGAAGTTTGTCCAGCCGAGTTCAGGGAAATAGAACAGTCCGGGGAAGGACAATTGCAGCGCGATGATCAACCCGACCAAGAAGCCGGCAATGCCCCAGAACATCGAGGCGGCGACGCCGAACTTGACGATCGTGTCTTCGTAGAAGGCCGGGTCAAACGGGTTGCGACCGTTGCGCGCGCCCGCCCAGAGGCCGGTGACCAGTAGCCCGCCGACGGTGAGAAAGAAGAACAGCCAGGCATGCGCCGCCATCATCGGATCCGCGGCATTGGCCGCGATCACAAGCGCACCGAGCGCGACGGCGCCCACCAGCAAGCTGACAGTTCCGATGCTGAAGCCCCAGCCCGGCTTCTCGGTAGGTGTTACGTGCGAACTCATGAAGAACCCCTCTTGTGAGTGGATGTCGGCGTTATTGGCCGTTACCTGCCGGAGGGGGCGTTCAGGATGTATAGGGGTTACTACTTATGGGCTGGCCTGTCGCACCGGGGGTAGGGCTTCAGCGTCATCAGAAGGAGTTCAAGCATGTGGAAACCAGCCGCTACAGGTAGCGCCCTGTTTGTCGCCGGAGCGCTTAAATTCGCAGAGCATCTGAACCGGGTACCGACGCTGGAGGACTATTTGGCTTTCCGGTGCGGCCCGTCGGGCACCGGACAGGAGGTTTCGGCGCTGGGGCATTTTATGGGATCGGCCGGGCATTGCTGGGGATGCTACGCCATGGCCGCGGGCGCTGCGCTCGTGGCTGTGTCCGCGTGGCGCTGGGCGCGCACTTCGACGCTCTTTGCGAGCCCCAGAAACTGAAGCCCCGCAGTCCCGGTCTTGCGCCGCATGGGCTCCGCAGGCACTGAGACGTGGAGTATTCAGGAACCCGGCGATGAGTGACACGCCAAAAGCCTTTCAGGTGCCCCTCAATGAACTGGATGCGCCCGCGCACCAGTTGCATTTCGAATCAATCCTGAATTCGGTTCCCGACGC
>CAMDAC010000045.1 GCA_945888325.1 Candidatus Sulfopaludibacter sp. SbA3 | reverse complement strand
GAAAGGCCGCAACCGCGCGAGCTCGAAGATCCTCTGATAAAGCTCTCGCCATCTCCAGCCGGCCTCCTCAGTCCAGCCAGAAGCTTGAATCATCCCCAACAGAAAAAGGGAATCCCCTTTCGATTCACAAGAGATCAAATCCGCTCTAGGGAGACGTTTCACCAAGGTCTAAAACCTTCAACGGATGAGGGCGCTAGAACGTCAGTCACACATGAATTTCTGAGTCGCAGCGCGCAATCAATGCCCTAATCGCTCAGGGATCCCAGATTGCCGTAGTGGTGCACCCGAAGAGATTCGAACTCCTGACCCCCAGATTCGTAGACATTCTTAAGTGATCTGGCCGGGTCGGGCATAGTCGGTCCAAAACGGCATTTTTTCTTTTATTTTCATATATTTATAGCCCTCTAAGAAACATTACTAAACCGAAACAAACAGACCAAAACCGACCATTTCCGGCGCTCAACTGGGGCACTGGTGGGGCACAGAAAGTATGCTAGTATCCACAGCCTAAACAACATATGTGTGGAAATAGGAATTTTTTCATGCCCCGGAAAGGCCCTCCGCAATCGGAGCAAGCGCTCACAATTGCGCCCAGTCAAGCCGCCCGCTTGAAGCAAAGCAGGCAAGGAACACGGCTCACTCAACGCCTCGCAAGTGAAGCCAAGAAGAGCGGTGTGAAGCAGCGCATCGCCGATCATGAGGTGAAGGGTCTCTTCCTGCGGATCACGCCAACCGGCGCCAAGAGTTATGTCCTGCGCTACTCCCAAGAGGGCCGGCGCGGCGAAGCGGCAATTGGCGATGCGACAGCCATTACCCTGGTCGCCGCGCGAGCCAAGGCAATGGATATGCTCAACTCACTGACACTGCAGGGGATCGATCCGGTCCAGGCGAAGCAAGTGGCCATTGTCGCTGAACGCCAGCGCAAGAACGCGTCGTTCGCTGCCCTGACAGAAGCTTACTCCAAGGATGCTGCGCGCCGTAAACGGCCGAGGACGCTTGAGTATGAGACCTGGCTTCTAGACAAACACATCCTGCCGAAGCTGGGCCAACGTCCGTATGCAGAACTGCGCCGCTCGGAGATCATCGCGTTCATTGAAGCGATCGGCGACAAGACTGGGCAGGTTACCGCCAACCGGGCACACGCGGTCATCCGTCAGATCCTGAACTATGCTTTGAAGCGCGATCTCATCGGTGCCAATCCGGCTCTCGGCATTGAGCGGATGTTTCCGGAAGTGTCCCGTGATCGGATTCTCAATGAGAGCGAGATCCGCAAACTCTGGTCTTTTCTAGAGGCGGCCCGGGCCAATAGCGGCGAAGGCCTGGCGCCCGGACAGCGGCTCGGCGAGCGACCTGTCAACATCGTCTCTCCAGCGGTCGCCAAGGCGCTGCAACTTTGCCTTCTGACATTGCAGCGCAGCGGCGAAGTTGCAGGTGCGCGGATCGAAGAATTCAGCTGGAAAGAACGGCTATGGATCATCCCCGCCGATCGCATGAAGGGCAAGCGGGCCCATGCTGTGCCATTATCCGGTCTGGCCATGGAGCGCTTCCAATCGGCATTCAAACTGGCCGGGGGAACAATTGCATTCAAGGACCGCTCGGGCGAATCCAGCGTCGATCCGAAACGCCTTACGCGCGCCATGAACCGTTGCTGCACGCACCTCGGTCTCCTCAATGCGGGGCCACATGATTTACGCCGCACGGGCCGCACGATGATGACGAGTGAAGAGGTCGGCGTATCCTATGAAGTTGCCGAGCGGGTGATTGCCCACCTCTTCGGCTCAGCGGTAAGCCGGGTCTATGACCGCAACGAGTATCTCCGCGAAAAGCGCGCCGCGCTGGATCGCTGGGAAGAGGTCCTCCGCAAGATCGTCGGGTGAAGCCGGAGTTCTACTGGCTCACCGCTCCAGCCCCTTCCCGGCTGATCTCGCGCGCGTGCGCTCCTGGGCTTCGCGCTGGAAACGCTGCTGCTCCAGGAGCCGTTTGCGGATATCGAGATGCAGCTCCATCGCTTTCAGCCGGTCCTGCCAGTCCGGCTCGAAGGTAAGGACGCCGCGCTTCGTTTCAGCGACGAGCCGCATGCCGGCGAGCTCGCGCGCGCGGGCCCGCAGGGCGCGGGTGACGGCGCGGTCGCCGTTCGGGGACGCAAGGCCGCTGACTCGGATACTTCCCTTTTCCGGCAACTGGTCAGCGATCATGCGGTCGAGCCTTGTCGGCGCATGGCGCATCACCTCGCGGTCAAGCGCCTCGCGGGCCTGATCGCGCGTGCGCGCCCCCAGCCATTCGGTTGCAACATCCCGGGCGATGTTCCGGAACCCGTGCCGGATGAAGTCTTTTGGAATGACGAGGTCTTGGCCGTTGGCGCGGCGCCCGCGCAGGATAATGTGGGTATGCGAATGGCCCGTATCATGATGGTCGGCCGCGACCCAGGAGAGACGCGAGCCAAGTTGGACTTCGGCCCGCGCCATAACCTCCCGCGTGTATGCCGGCAGGTCCCCAATTTCATCTCCGCGCTCGGCTGACAGGATCAGCCGGAAATGCCGCTTGTCAGACTTGGCCCATTCGGCGGTGCGGACGCCGCCATCAACGCCTTCCTGGTCCCGGTCATAAAACGCGCGGCCCTCTTGTTCGCCTCTCGCGAGATAGTTTGCATGCGCGCGCGCTTCGCTCTGTGCCGCCTCGCGCTCCTCGGAAACTGGCCCGTCCGTAGTCGGCACATCCCGGTCGTCGGGCCTTGCCGCGTCACGCGCGACATAGCGGGCGTGGGCCGCAAGCGCGCCGCCGCCACCGCCTGCATGATTGAAGTAGTGGATCTTGATCACGGCCTGCTGGCGCATGTCGGGTGCGGCTCCTACCGCTGCCTTGCCTCCCGTACGGCCTGCTTCGCCCGTGCGTCCAGCCCGCCCGGACGGGGGCTTTGCCCGGCCGCCTGCCCCCTGCCCTGCACGCCGCGCACGACCGATCTCTCCTTCGAGCAGCTCCCTGTTTGAACGCGAAAGCTGGCGCTGACCGCGCATGCCGAAAGTCTCACCCCGGTTCGCCGATGACGCGAGCCGTGAGGAGATGAGCAACTGGTCCAGACTGCGTGTTGGCATCGATCAAGCGTCTCCGTTCAAGGAAAAAGCTCCGCTGACGGATGGACTAAACTCACAGGTCGCCGCGCGACCTGTGGGCCATGCCACGACCTGCAAAAACTCCCGCGCCGACCGGCGTCTCGCGTGACCGCAGGTCACGCCTTTATCTTGCCCTCCAACCTTCATACGACCCTCCTCTTTCCGCACTCTACTCTGTGGGCGGAAGGAAAGATTCTGCATTCAGCCACGAGGCGAGGAAAAATCGCTCGCGGGATCAGGGAAACCTGCGCCAGGTGGCTTCGATATCAGCCGCCGATGTGACACCCCAATAGCGTCCATCAAAGCTGCCCGCGTTGTCCCCGAGCAGGAATATCTCGGCACCCTTCAGCGTGACGCAGCCGGACCATGAGGGCAATGCGATACCAGCCGAGTCTGTCTCTAAGACCTTCGCTGCCTCTGCCTCGTTGATCGTGATCCTGCCATTCCCGGAACAGACCCGGTCCCCCTCAGTAGCCGCTACCCGCTTCAGAAACCGGTCTCCGGCAGCTTTGACATGCCCTTCACGGACATACCCGAGACTGCTGTGACACCCGACCTTCACCCGGTCTGATCCAGAACCGGCGCGATGATGTTGCCGAGCCGGTCGGGGTGATAGAAGAATGTTGAGCCGTTGGGTTCGAACATCGCCACATGCTGATCGATGGCGGTGTACGGCACGAACCGGCGCAGCAGCGCCCCTGCCCCGGAGTACTCGGCGATCTCAATATTGTCCGCATGCACCCAGGACTTCGCCGTCACGCATGTGCCGCCGGCGCTCATCCGCCGGTCCATCGGGTCATACTTGTAAGCCGCCGAGAACGCCGCTTCTGGTGCGATTGAGCATAGCCAAATTACTTCAAAAGCAATTGTAGGGCTTCTGAGGTGACGACAGTATTTGACACTATTCGCGTTCCAAACATTGCAGCACCTTCTATCCGAAAACACACACCTTTCTGTTCAACCAACTCTTCGGGCCAACCTGACATTTTAGCATCATTTGGATTCTCAAAAGTCGCTACTTGTCTATCAAGCGTGGACGGGTAATCAAATTCGTAAGCGTAAGGATATCGCTGCACGTCAGTAGCGTTTTCGAGATATTCAATCGTCGCATATCGTATCTGATCGTGAGCCTGATCGTGCCCGCATATGTGGAGCACACCAACCAATGCAATGTCTCGCCCTCTTGATAATCTGCGCAAGTCTTCTGAAGCAGAAAATGAGATTAGCATCCTTTTTTTGAGATTTTCCTTGGACGAAATCTCGGCGTGAACGTTCGCAATTTCGACGTGTTGAGTGCAGGCAGAAAGAGTCTGGAA
Source organism: Candidatus Sulfopaludibacter sp. SbA3 (assembly GCA_945888325.1). Lineage (GTDB taxonomy): Bacteria > Pseudomonadota > Alphaproteobacteria > Caulobacterales > Hyphomonadaceae > Hyphomonas. Next base: position 9,746 of record CAMDAC010000045.1, on the reverse strand, counting down.
CACTCCAACAAGAAAAGTGATTGCCCAAGGGCGCCATCTACTTTTTGTACGAACCATCAACAATCTCCTTGGCACTCAGCATTACGCCGTCAGAATACTCGAAGGCCTCCTTAAATATTCCGTGTCCGAACTGGTTCGCGATCACAGTGTTAGTATCGTCGAAAGCGTTTGGAACGCCGCCGATGGCTTTACCTACGCTGTCGGCCAGATAGGCACCTACACTGTTTCCCGCCCCGCGATTGTCGACCAGGACGACGTTCTTCACGTTTGATGGCGCGCCTGATCCAACAAAGAGATTCGGTTTCCCGACGGGATCCACACCGACAAGGTTGTCCACTGTCCCCACAACTCCTGCTGCGACGGCGACCGCTGAAGCACCGCCATATGAATGGCCGATTATATTGATGGGCTCTTCGTTTCCAGATGCTATCTGCCCATTGATGTAGTCAGTTGCTAAGTCCACTTGGTGTTCGCCAAAGTAAGCAACGGTGCGGCCTTCTTGGCCCATCTGTGAGGTTGCGTAGTTTTCGACCACGCCAGTACCTTTGAAAGGCAAAACGCCGTCATCGTCATTGGCGCCACCGATGTACACTTCCAGCATCCCGCTCGGATCTGTTGCATTGATCGGATCGTTTCCGACGTAAGCGTAGAGGTTCATCTGGTCTTCGTAGCCGATGGGATCGGGCTGGAGGAACCTGCCGAGGCTCGCGTCGTAGAACCGCGCACGGTAGTGGTAGAGGCCGGTTTCCGGATCGAACCGGCGCCCTGTGTAGCGGAACGGATTGGGCGAGGTGCTGAGCGGCAGCTGGATGCCGAACGGTGTGTACACGTACTTGTCGGCGAGGTCGCCGCGCAGGGGCGATCCCGTCGTCCCGTTCGATAGCGCGATGATGTGTCCGAGCCGGTCGGGGTGATAGAAGAACGTTGAGCCGTCCGCCTCCACCATCGCCACATGCTGGTCGATCGCTGTGCCTGGCACGAACCGGCGCAGCAGTGCCCCTGTCCCTGAGTACTCGGCGATCTCCATATTGTCCGCATGCACCCAAGACTTCGCCGTCACACCTGTGCCGCCGGCGCTCATCCGGCGGTCCATCGGGTCGTACTTATAGGCCGCCGAGAAGCCTGTACCCGACGCACCCGTCATCTGCCCGAGCGCATTGTGCGTGTAGGTGCGGCTACCCAGCGGGCCGCCGGTATCGGAAGCAAGGTTGCCATTCAGGTCGTGGCCGAACACCCGCGTCGCGCCGCCTTGCGTCACCGAAGGGTACTGGTCCAGCGTGCTGGCCACCGCATAGGTCGCCGCCGGCTCTCCGAGCCCGTCCCAGAGCCAACCGGCATCCGAAGAGACCGTCCCCGTCAGCTTGCCGGACCGGTCATACGTATAGTCGAACACCACCTCGGCATTGACGCCGGTCTCGCCGAGGAAAGCGTGGCGCATCTGCTCGATGCCGCCATCCGGCTTGTAGGCATACTGGACCGACGACGCCGCCGCGCCGGCTGACCCGCCATACTGGATCAGGCTGAGCCGTCCGTAGGCGTCGTAACTGTACCCAGCGAGGAGCTTCTCATCGCCGTCCCCGGTCACGCCGTCTCCGCAGACATGAGGCTGCGATGCGCAGGAGGCCACACCGTTCGGATCCGACCAGACTTCCTTCAGCCGGCCGTTGACATCGTATACGTAGCGCGCGGTCCAGTTATCCGGCCAGATGATCGCCGTGCGGTTGCCGAGCTGGTCGTAACGGAACCCCACCGTGCGCGTGACCGCGCCTTCGGTCCGCGTCTCGGACGCCGGACGGCTCATCGTGTCATAGGCATAGGTCAGCGTGACGGACGGCGAGGCTGCAAAGTTGCGGGTGGCCGTGAGCAGCCGGCCTTCCTTGTCATAGGTGTAGAGCTGCTCGTCCTGGAACACGCGGGTCCCTGACCCGGGCGGGGACGCCACATCCCTCTGGCGCTCCTGGACGCGGTTATAGGCATCATAGGTGATCGTCGTCAGGTCGTTCGCGCGGTTGAACTCCTGCGAGGGAAGACCGTTGCCGAGCAGCGTGGACTCCTCCCGCGTCAGGTTCGGGAACTCCAGCTTGTAGGAGCGCCCATAGGCATCGAACGAGGCCAGTGACCGGTAGCTGTCGTTCAGGCCCCCGCAGTTGGCGTCCACGCCCCGCGGCGAGTAGAGATGCGACGGGTCGCCCCAGAACGAGCGCACCAGTCTCATCGACGACTGCTGCAGCGGCGTGCCGACCGCGCTGCGCACGCAGTAGAGGCTGCCATCCTCAAGGTAGGCGTTCTCCGTGCGCCGGCTCTCTCCGTCCACCGACGCCGACAGCAGACCCCGGTCGCTATACTCGAACAGCGAGGCATCGTTCGACGGATCGGTGACCTTCGTTCTCTGGCGGCGCAGGTTATACTCGAACGTCGTCGTCAGCAGGCTGCCCGCACCGACAGGATCGACCGATACACGGTCAACCAGGTGGCGCGGCAGGTAAACGATCGACTGCGAGACCCCATCCGGCAGTGTGGCAGACGTCAGCCGGCCCAGGTTGTCATACGCCGCACTCGCAACCCGCCCCTTCCCGTCCGTCACCGCCGTCACATTACCGCGCGCATTGTAATCAAGCGTCGTCGTGACAGCAGACTGCGCTAGCACAGGACCCGGCAACAGACTGCAGAACACGGCGCCAAGCGCCCCGATGGATGCAAAGCGGGACAAGGCGCGACCAAGCATGGATCAGGGACCCTCCGGATGTTGCGTTACCGTCTTCAACACGTACTTGTTACCGGCCGTGTCGTAGCCAAAATTTGTACGGCGCCACTGGCCGGACTGCGTTCGCACACGCTCTTCACTTACAAGTCCGAATGGGCCCGCATAGGAATACTCCGTACACGCCACACCGGCCGCCGTGCATGCAGGATCATCTGATGTGATGTCAGGCGTCCCGTCTTTGAACGGGCCTATCTTGCGAATGACCTGACCGTTTGCATCGTAGGCCATCGATGTCGAGAAGCTCTCGGGATCGGTCGACTTGGTCATCTTCCGCTTCCAGGCGATGTCATCAAACCTGTACTTCGTGGTCAGAGGAGATCCCGCAAGCTCGACACCGGCGCTTGTCGTCCGGGGGCGGACCGTCTGGGTCAGCCGGTTCCCAATCGAGTCGTAGGTGTAGGTTATTCTTGTATGCCAGGTGTTAGAAGGATCAGAGAGATAGCGCGCGCGCTCCTCGACGACCCGTCCTGCCGAGTCATAGGTATACTCGTTATACCGGTTGCGTTGGTCCAGTGAGGCCGCCAACCTCCCGCGTTGATCGAAATACTGCTCCACCAGGAAATTTGCAGCATCTTTCACGCTCGACCGATATCCCGGCACAATCGAATAAGTCGTGACTTTATTGAGCGCGTCCGTCTTGCTGAGGCCCCCCCCCGCCAAAAGCATCGACCTCGACAACTGCAAACGGTGTGGGATCGCTTCCGAGGAAGTAGCGCTGCTTGCGGCAATGCGTCTTCGTCACGCGTTCATCGTACTCGTCCACATAACACTCAGAAGCCGATGCCAAGACCACCGGGACGTCATTCTGAGCGGCGTAGCTGACTTTCTCTGTTGAGGCCCCGCAGTTCTGGCCGGCAGCAACTTGCTGGCCCGTCTTGAAAACCGGGCTAGCGGTCGTGCCGCCAACGCAACCTCCTATGAATGAACCGAACAAGGTGGTTCCCACCAACTCAGAAACATCGCCCGCATCGTTTCCAACTTTGACGCCTGTTCCAGTCCAAGCGATTTCTCGACCGAAACTCGTGCGAACCCGCTTCAGACCTGGATCGCTGCAGCCCACCTTCGCTTCATACTGAAACAGGGTTTGCACGCCGGGCTTGGTCACAGATTGCACGATGCTGAACTCGCGTTCGATGCCCCAGAATATCCGCTCCAGGGCCAAAAGCTGCGTGGGCGAAACTCCGGTAAAACCCATGCAAGCGACAATCTGGGCATCGGTCTTTGTTTCATTGCCGAGTGTCTGTTTCGGGGTGATCACCTGGAACGCAGAACTCAACCCATCCTTGTTGTCGTATGTGAAGATGACATCCCGGTAGGCAAGCTTGTTGTGCGGCGGAACCGACACAGGCGCGCCCGCGCGCGTCAAGGTCGCTATGGACTGAGGACCGGACAAATAGGTGCCCGCCGGATTTCGGACAAACTGCTCAACGCCGCCAAGACCAAGATCGACTGTTGCCACCCCATCCGCGAGCTGGTCGGTTGCCCAGGTTGTTGCCAATGCGCCCGCTATCGCGCGCCTCACCGGACTCAATCCAGTATCGAGATGCATGGCGTTTATGGCCTGGATAAGGACAATCATGCCCGACGCGTCGCGTGGCGCCCGCGTTCCTGTCTGCAGTCCGACATCAAAACCAAGCTGGATACGCTGTCTCGCATTCGACGATACCCTTGAAGTCGGTGTCGATGACCCGATTGCAATAAACTGCAGATCCAATAGCGGCATGCCGCCACCTGCTGTTCCACTCCCTTGGTAGACCGGGCCCTCCGCAATCTCCTGACTGACAGAGCGGCTGTCAGTGTACTTCACACTATAGCCGTTGGCTTGCGGGCCTGCTGAGCCACCAGACTTGACCAGAGTCGGCACCGCCAATGTCACTTGGCCTGTAACTGGATCAACGCTGACGATCGAGTCCGTGTTGAAAAGGCTGTCATTGAGCGCATCTGCAAACTCCTTGCGCATCCCGATCTGATCCGTGCCGTCCTGCGGAGCATTTCCGGCTCCGCCCTTGATCAGGTAGCGCTCGCCATTCATCTCATCCGCGAGCAGAGCCACATAGCTTCCGTCGCTCTTTGAACCAATGACGGTCTGGAACTGCGTCCGTGCACCAAGCGTCCCGTAGCTGGGACTTGTGGATGTCCCGGTCCAGTCCCGCAAAGTACGTGTTTGCACCGGCAGGTCTGGAACGATCAGGGTGTAACCCGCCTGAACGTAAGTATCCATCAGCGCCTTGTCCGCAACCGAATAGCCTGTCGTCTGGTTCATGGCGGCGGTGTAGTTGGCGCTGGTTACAGTCAGGAATTTTCCCGTGCGCCCAGCGTCTAGATGCGTGTCGAACATGTCTGCCGGTGAAACACGGTTGACGTAACTGAGACCGCTCAGGCTTTCGAACGAGGCCGCAATTTCTCCGAGTGTCTTGGCCGCCGCCGTCTCGTTGGTCGCGCTCCCGGAGAGGTCGGTAACGCTTACCAGCGAGCTCATCGTCACCAGCCTCAGGACGCCGCCCTCAAAAGTCCAGGCTGATTTGTAGGGCGGATTCCATTGCTGAGGCGTCCAGTCAAATACAGTCCACTGGTTGCCGAGGAACGCGGCCGAATGGTGATGTATCACCTTCTGCTTCAGAACAGCGGCCACAAGTCTCCGAAAAGCATTCTGGCGGGCAAAGAACTCCTCGATTTCTGCGACATCTTCCAGCGCATTCGGACCGACCGGAGGCGCCATCGGCACAGTCAGGTAGCTGCCGGAGTCATTGAACCATTCGCGAATGATTTCGTTCACGCCGTTGGAAGCCACCCCGACATCCACCCGGAGCACCTGTGATCCGGTATACTGATTTGAATACGCTAGGCCGGGACCGCGATTGGCAAGGGCAGCGTCGATGGCATACCGCGCATCCGCATAACTTCCACTTGACGCCGCATACGGATGATCGACTGCCACTTCGAACGGCTTCTTTGTCTGCGATCCTGTAATACAGCTCAGAAACGCAACAGGCACGGACCGCTTCAAAAGCAAAAACCGGGTGTAAGCGGCCGTGTCTGTCCAAGCGGGGCGGGTCGGACTCGAGCTAAGTGTGTCATGGTAGCCTGGCGTGAACTGGGCCTTGAACTGCTCATCGGCATAGTATGTGAATGTGTCACAACTCGAAACCGAGATCTGGACCCGGAAGCTGTTCGGGATCGCGCCGGTCCAGATAGCGTGGGACTGTGTTTGACGTGGGTTTGTCGCCAAGCGATCTGCCGTCCGGAACCTGGGCTTGATCTCTACCCCGCCCATGATTTCGATCGAAGCCGCCGCCAGCTTGGCAGGCGTGGACATCGCGGCTTCGAATGCGGCCGCGCGCGCCGCCATCGCCGTCCTGAGGCTCGCCTTGTTCGCACCCACGTTTCGCTCGACACCATTCGTCGTGGCCTGCGTTGCCCCAGAAAATGTAACACTAGAGATGCCTGAGGACGTCACACCGGATGCCGCCAGCAAGTTATCGCCGCCAAAGACATTGTGCGACTTGAGTGCAGGGTCAAACGCTACCCAGACGCCGCCGATCTGTGCTTCGACCCACAGGTGCAGGAAGGTGACGCCGGTAACGGTGGGCGATCCTGCAACGGCTCCCGGAATTCCGCCATCTGCAAGAATGCTGGATACAGCGACGGAATTGTTCGTGCCGAACAAACTGGCCGCGTCAGCGGAATTGAGCGTAACTTCGCCCAGGCGAAGCCGGACAGGCACGCTCGCCGCGCGTAGCAAGTCTCGCATCAACTCTGCCTGATCGAAAGCAGTTCCGGCTTGATTGAGATAGGCGCCCAAACCTCCCTTCGTCACGCCGAAGATCGGTACATACTCGACGGTGTTGTGGACAAACTCGAAGATCCGGTCCGGATTGTTGTCGAGCCGCTTCGCAAGTGACACGAGGATCGGATTGACTGGCTCCGAAAGCGCCGGACTGGTCAAGTTGTATGTAGCGACGGCGGCGCCCGGCGAAACGAGCGTGCCCGATGCAGTGCGGATAGCCGGAGGCGACGTTTGACCGGCAGGCGGCGGCGCTGCGCTCACCGAAAGGGTAAACAGCGATGCGAATGCTACAGACCAGAAACCTGCCAGAAGACGGCTCATTCTTTCCCCTTCTCTGTCCGTGACCTGAGATACACGTCACAATCAGAACAAACTATTGGACCTACACACCCAACAGCCGGTCAAACGGCGTTGGTCTGCGAGCTGCGCTCCCGCCCAGACAAGAAAGACGAAACCGCAACTATACACCACGGCGAGCATAGCTTTATTTGCGTCGCTTGTTCTCCGGCCTTGATCTAATTTCGCTCCGTTGACTGACGAATTCGTCGAATTCTCGGGGCTTTGCGCTCCCGCCTTTTCGACGTCAAGCAACCCCCGTCTGTTTGCGGCCAACCAATCTACGGGCTCATCACTACATACAACCCAAAGAAGATCAATCCGAAATCCCTTCAAAAAGAATATTCGGCAAGGGCAGCCGGCGCGTCCAGCTATTAACCATCTTTGTGCATGTTTTATAACAGTTTATTCTTTCCGCTTCGCTCAGTCTACATCGAGTTGCATCTTCAGCCGGTCTATGTGTATTCTGTTGCCTCGATGACTCTTGACCAAAAACGTAAACCTTCGGGGGTATTTGTGTTGACTTTGGTGAGGCGGGTAACGAGCGTCATCGCAGCGATAGTGATTGCGAGCTCGGGAGCGCCAAATGCGCTTGCCCAATCTCAGTCGACTACCTACGAATATGACGCACTCGGACGTTTGGTCCGCGGGATTTATCCGTGCGCAGTGAATGTGACCTATGCATACGACGCCGCCGGCAATCGCACGTCACTTCAAACTGGCACCGGAGCGAACCGCCCGCCCAATGCCGCGAGTGATGTGACTTCTACCAACTCCAATGCACCGGTTTTGTTTGACCCAAGAACGAATGACTGCGACCCAGATGGGGGCGCGTTGACTGTCGTTTCGGCTTCAACTCCGTCGAGCGGCACTGCGACGATATCCGGGGGCGGCACGGGCATCACCTACACTCCGGCTACAAATTTTGTCGGCACAGCGTCATTCACTTACACGGTCCGAGACCCGCAAAACGCCACCGCCACAGCAGCGGTGACCGTAACGATTGCCAATCGCCCACCAGTGGCACAGGCTGATAGTGTCACCACAGCGTTCGGCACGGCTTTGACATTTGATCCGCGTGCAAATGACAGCGACCCTGAAAGTGGTCAGCTAACTTTTGACTCTCTAACTACGCCGACTAACGGCACAGCCGCTATCGCGGGCGGGAATGCCGGCATTACATTCACGCCTGGCCTCAACTTCGCCGGGGTCGCGACCTTCGGCTACACAATCAACGATCCGTTCAACGCGTCTGCTTCGGCGACTGTGACTGTCAACGTCTCCCAAAAGCCCAATGAGCCACCTGTTCCCGGCAACGACAATGCATCGACGCCTCACAACACGGCCGTTTTTGTCAATGTGCTTTCGAACGATTATGATCCCGAGAGCGATGACCTCACCGTTGGTTCAGTATCGGCGCCTTCAAGCGGAACTGCGGCCGTCGCCGGAGGCGGACAGTCCGTTTTGTACACGCCAGCTTCTGGTTTTTCGGGGGTGGCGACATTCAATTACGTCGTAAGTGACTCCGAGGGTAACTCAGCGACGGGCAACGTAAGCGTCGCTGTGGCTCCCTTGGCCAACCAACCGCCTGTTGCGCAGAATTGCACGGCATACGCGATGCTGGATAACCCTGGCGACACTTACTATTACGGGCAGATCAACCCTGTTTGCGCATACGACCCCGATCCAGGCGACACAATTCAATTGAACAGCGTCTCCGGAAGTCCGTATGCCAGCATTGTGCCCACGGGTGGCGGAAACGGGTATTTGAGATATGCTGGACCAATTGGAACAGGCTACGTTGCACTTTATTTCACTGTGCGTGACGCCCTCGGAGCGGTGTCGAACACCGGCCAGATAGACGTATACTTTGTTGAATAGATATGGCGGACCGAAGCATCGTGGTTGCCCAAAAGCGGAGGGTCAAGTCTTGAAACATGGACTCATTGTGGTGTGTTTTATTGCTGCCGCATTCGTTGCTGCGCCCGCGATTTCTCAGGGGAGCCGGGCTGATGTGGCCCTAGCCAAGCCTGAAATCACGACCAAGGTCCTCGATGTTCGGGGCAAGCCGGTTGCTCCCTGGATAGAAAGCCAGAAGTGCATCGTCGCGACGAAGGTCTGCAAAACCACGCTCTTTAATCCAGAAACCGGAGAAGTCGCCAGATTTGGCGACCAATGGGTTGAAACATACAAGAAGAACGAAGGCAGCCTCGAAGTCACTCGCACCGGTCCTCCCATTTCACGAGGCAAGTCTTCGAAAGCGCCGATTCCGGAAGAATAGAAGAGATTAATTCCCGGTGCTTACGCAGCGCGAGGGCATTGAAGCTGACGGAATCATCGGTCTCGGCATCATTAGAGACCTTACTGCGCGGTACGCGCATTAAAGCCCGAACTGGGTGCTGCAAGGTGAACGTGCCCCGGCGCGGCGCTTCGCCCGCTGATAGGATTGCAAGCGCAAACGAATCAACCTCGGGTAACTGGGATCTCGCCTTCCCATCTGCGAAAGGATGACTGCTCGCGCATGCCTGCTGAAATGCCCCGCCGGCAAGGCGCCCCTGCCCGGCCGCCTGTCTACGCTCCTTCAGGCATGCGGCTCGACGAGACCGATCTCAAACTGCTTCGCGTGCTACGCCGATCTCCTCGCCTTCATCGAAACCCGCAAAGCATCGAGCACTCTAGTAGCGCGCCAGAATGCGACTTCCGTCGCACTGACTGTTGATTTCTGCTGAGAACTGACCCGGGATTTCCATCGAGAACTGACCCGCCTTTTGACTATCTTTCGGGTTTCATTTCCGGGTCAAGATGATGCCTTCTCCTTTTTCGATTTGGGCTTCTGCGCCGAGCTGTTCTTGAACCGGA
>CAMDAC010000044.1 GCA_945888325.1 Candidatus Sulfopaludibacter sp. SbA3 | reverse complement strand
TCCGGCATCGTCACGTCCGGCTGCGCCTCCACCTCGCCAATCAAGAAATCCAGATATGGCGCCAGCTTGGCGTGCCGCCGCCCGCCCACAGGGCGAGGCGTGACGCTCCCCGTCTCCTGCCACAACTTCAGCAGCTTCACCGCAAAGCTCGGGCTTACCCCAAACTGACGTGCCGCGGCCTGTCGTGAGTTGCCCCGCTCAACAAACGCCACCACTCGGCGCCGAAGATCCTTTGAATATGCCTCAGCCATGAGCCACCTCCTGAAAGAAGTGAATCACAACCCGCCCAAACTGGGAATCTTTGATTCTGCGTGACCGCGCGACGCTCTAGGCTAGCGTCCGAAGCCGCAAAACAAAGGCGTGTGTTTGCTGAGGGACGTGGCTAAAAGCGCCGGAAGGGCTGGAGGGCACATGGCGCATATCTTTTTCTGGGCGGCGGCGGGCGTGTGCGCGCTGACGGTGTTTATCCACGTCTTCCTGGGCGGGGCCAAATGGGTGCGGCCCTTCCTTGCGGTGGAGATGGAACCGGGGCTGAAATGGCTCGGTTACCTGATGTGGCACCTCGGCACGGTCTCGACCCTGTTCCTGATGGCGGGCTTTGCGGCCGCTGCAATGGATGGTTCGAGGACGGATTATGCGATGATCGCCACAGCCGGCGCCGCGAGCTTCGTGGCCATGGCCGTGTGGACGGCGGCAAAATCCGGCGTGCCGCCGCAGCGCTTTCCGGTGATCTTCATGTTCTCGGTGGTGACGGCGCTGGGGGCGGCGGGGTTGGTGGCTTAATGCACCCTACGCCTTCTTCGCGGGCGTTGGTTTGTACCTGCCCGATTGAAGTTCAGCGCGGCCGGAGGCTGCATCCTTCGCGGCGGCCTTCAGCGCCCGGTCAATTACCGCCCTGTTGAGGCGTGTTTGCGGCGTGCTGGTGGATTTCATAGGCTTCTCCATTCCACTTGTACCAATACCACACGTCAGCGAGGGAACGATAGATGCTTTCAAACAGCGCCATCCCCCGGGCACATCTGCGGCGGACGTCTTCTTCCGGAATGTTGTGACCGCCCATGGCGACCCTGAGAGCGACGCGCGCGACCGCGAAAGCTGCGTCGGGCACCTCCAGAAATATCAAAGTGATCGTGTATCCGCGCGTTCGCCAAGCCGGAATGCGCCGTGCATACTGGGATGACGACAAGGTCGTCTCGACGGCGAAGTCGCGCTCGTTTGCGACAACATTGCCGAGCCGCCGGATGAGTTCTCGTCCCGCTGCCAGCGGCGATTCCAACTCGCCCCCTTCGCGCTGAATCTCATCTGCGTTGAGAAACGCGGCAATGGGAAACGCCAACGGCACGAAGTGCCGGGCAAAGGTCGTTTTGCCCGCGCCATTGGCGCCCGCAATGAGGACAGCTTCCGGCATTGGACCTAGTCTATCGCCTCCCGCTTCCGTCCGTTGGCGGACAGGTATAGCTCTCCGCCTTTCTCCATGAACTCGGCGCTCTTGGCTTTCATGCCGTCTTCGGCTTCGCGGGATTGGCGTTCGAGGTCGGCGCGTTCGTTTTCGGTCATGCCGGCGGCGTAGTCGCGGACTTCGGCGGTGATCTTCATGCTGCAGAATTTCGGGCCGCACATCGAGCAGAAGTGGGCGGTCTTGTGGGCGTCTTTCGGCAGGGTCTGGTCGTGGAAGTCGCGCGCGGTTTCGGGGTCGAGGGCGAGGTTGAACTGGTCTTCCCAGCGGAATTCGAACCGGGCGCGGGAGAGGGCGTCGTCGCGCAGCTGTGCGGCGGGATGGCCCTTGGCGAGGTCGGCCGCGTGGGCGGCGATGCGGTAGGTGATGACGCCGACTTTGACGTCGTTGCGGTCCGGCAGGCCGAGGTGTTCCTTCGGCGTGACATAGCAGAGCATGGACGTGCCGAACCAGCCGATCATCGCGGCGCCGATGCCGGAGGTGATGTGGTCATAGCCGGGGGCGATGTCGGTGACGAGGGGGCCGAGCGTGTAGAAGGGGGCTTCGCCGCAGGCCTTCAGCTGCTTGTCCATGTTGATCTTGATCTTGTGCATCGGCACGTGGCCGGGCCCTTCGATCATCACCTGGCAGCCGCGCGCGTGGGCGACTTTCGTCAGCTCACCGAGGGTTTCGAGTTCGGCGAACTGGGCGGCGTCATTGGCGTCGGCGATGGCGCCGGGGCGCAGGCCATCCCCGAGGGAGAAGGAGACGTCATAGCGGCGCATGATGTCGCAGATCTCCTCGAAATGTTCGTGCAGGAACGATTCCCGGTGATGCGCGAGCATCCATTTCGCCATGATCGAGCCGCCGCGCGAGACGATGCCGCAGACGCGCCTGGCGGTGAGGTGGATATAGGCGAGGCGGACGCCGGCATGGATGGTGAAATAGTCGACGCCCTGTTCGGCCTGCTCGATGAGGGTGTCGCGGAAGACTTCCCAGGTCAGGTCCTCGGCGACGCCGTTCACTTTTTCGAGCGCCTGGTAGATCGGCACGGTGCCGATGGGGACGGGGCTGTTGCGCAGGATCCATTCGCGGGTGTTGTGGATGTTGCGGCCGGTGGAGAGGTCCATCACATTGTCGGCGCCCCAGCGGATCGCCCAGACCATTTTCTCGACTTCTTCCTCGATGGAGGAGGCCACCGCCGAGTTGCCGATATTGGCGTTGATCTTGACGAGGAAGTTGCGGCCGATGATCTGCGGCTCAAGCTCGGCATGGTTGATGTTGGACGGGATGATGGCGCGGCCGCGGGCGATCTCGGAACGGACGAATTCCGGCGTGATGTGCTCGGGGATGTCGGCGCCGAAGGACTGGCCTTGCGCGAGGGTCGCGGCGGCGGTTTCGAGCGCGGCGCGGCGGCCGAGGTTTTCGCGCTCGGCAACGTAGATCATCTCTTTCGTGATGATGCCGGCCTTGGCGAATTCGTATTGCGTGACGGGCTCTCCCGGGCGGCCGCGCAGGGGGCTGTGCTTGACGGGGAATTCGCGGGTGAGGTGCTTGCCGGCGGCGAAGCCGTTATCCTCGGGGCGAACGTCGCGGCCCTCGTACTCCTCGAGATTGCCGCGCTCCATGAGCCAGGCGCGGCGGGCGCGGGGCAGGCCTGCCTCGACGTCGATCGCGACAGAGGCGTCCGAGTAGGGGCCGGACGTGTCGTAGACGCGCAACGCTGGTTCGTTCGCAGACGGATGAAGGTCGATCTCGCGGTGGGGCACGGCGAGGCCGGGCGCGGGGTGCGTGTAGACCTTGCGGCTGGCGGGCAGCGGTCCGGTGGTGACGGCGCGGGGGGTGAAGTCGCTCGGTTTGGTGGGGGTGTTCATGGGAGGTCTCCGTCGAGAGGTGGGGTGAGGTCCGGGCGCGGGTCAAATCGGATGGGGCCGCCGGCGCGCAGGAGCTCGCGGACGTAATCCCGGAAGGCACGGGAAGCGGCGATTTCGCGATTGAAATCGCCGGTGAGGGTGAGTGTGAGGCGGTAGTTCGCGAGCTTTTGGGCAAGTTCGCCGAGCAGGCCCGTGCGCAGGTTCCAGAAATCCGGTGAGAAGTCCGACTTGTCGCGATGGGCTTCGCCGCCGGCGCCCAGGGCGGCACCGATCAGGTCATTAATATGCGCGTGGCTTGCGATCATTTTTGTCCGTCCCTCGCGCCGGCATGACCCGGATCAGGTTCAAAGGGTAACTCTCAGCCCGGCACCGTGCCGGACACCCCTCGGATAGCGGTGACCATAGGCGGATTGGACGGCGGGGAAAAGGGGGCGTGGGTTCGGGTGACCGGAACTTTCGGCGGCGCGGCGCATTGGACGGTTGGACGCCGCGATCCGCGGCCATCGACGGGGCGATACGAGATGAGAATTCTGCACGCAATCCTGACCGCCGTACTGGTGCTGTTCGTGGCGCTGATGCTGATCTTCCGGGTGATGGACGGCTCGTTCGAGGTGGCCGGGGCGCGGATGGACCGGATGCTGGGTGCGGCGGCGGTTGAGGCCGAAGAAGCCGCCGGCAATGTTGCGGACGCCACCGACGAGGCCGTGCAGGACATGGCCGATGACATTGAAGAGCGCCAGGACAATCCGAACTGAAGCCTTACACTTAGGTCGATAGCTAAGTGACTTGACAGCTTCCGGATGGCCGGGTTACTTAGGTGTATGGCTAACCGTTCTATCCCCTCTGCACAGTCCCTCGATCTCGGCTTTCATGCCCTGGCGGATGCAACGCGGCGCGCGGTGATCGCCCGGCTGACGGCCGGCGAGGCGAGCGTGGCGGAGCTGGCGGCGCCGTTCGACATGGCCCTGCCGAGCTTCCTGCAGCATGTGCGCGTGCTGGAAGCAGCGGGCCTGATCACGACGGAAAAACGCGGGCGGGTGCGCACGTGCACGTTGGTGCAGGCGCGGCTCGCCGAGCTGAACGGCTGGATCAGCCGGCATGAAGCGGTCTGGGCGCGCAAGCTGGACCGTCTCGGACAGATTCTGGACAGGAAGGACGACACACAATGACCCATGCCTCGATGATGCACGCGACGCGCGTGATGGAGCGGACCTACGCCGCAAGCCCGGCCGGGGTGTTTCGCGCCTGGGCGGATCCGGACGTGCGGCGCCTCTGGGGCACGCCGTCCGATGAGGTGGAAATCCGCAATGACGCGGCGGACTTCCGGATCGGCGGCGAGGATGTGCAGCGCTGCATGGTGGGCGGAGATGTGGTGGCGACCGTGGTCGGCCGCTATCATGATATCGTGGCGGACCGGCGGATCATCTATACCGAAGTGATCAGCGAGCCGGGCACGCTGCAGGGCATGAGCCTCGTGTCGGCGGAGTTCCTGCCGGCCGGGAGCGGCACGCGGCTTGTGCTGACCTTGCAGACCGTGGCGGTCGACGGATCGGACCTTCTGGACGGCGTGGCGGCCGCGTGGACGAGCGCGCTGGAACGCCTCGGCGGCATGATGGTTTCCGCCTGATCCGGATACGGAGTATATTCCGCCAGCGCCGTGAGGCCTCAGGCCCGGCCTAGTTCTCGCAATAGAGCGCTCCGGTGCCGAGATCGAGGACGAACTGGTCGTAGAAGGACTGGACCTCGCTGAAGAACTCGTCCGGGCACTGCATGTTGTTCAACGTGGCCCAGGTGTCGCGGACATTGCCGCAGCCGCGCTTGAACGGGTCAACGGCGTAGTTCGTGCCATACCGGCCGGTGGCGGCCCAGTTGAGCGCCATGCGCTGGGCTTCGGCCATGTCGTCGCCGGCGCGCTCCAGACCTGTTGCGGCGGCTGCGTCGCACCTGGCATAGAGGTCGCCGAGCTCGCGTTCTGCCTGTTCGCGGGCGCGGGCTTCATCCGCTGAGCGGGCGGCGCTGGCCGCATTCGACAGGTACAGAGCGTAACGCTCGGAGCCCATCAATTGCTCGCGCTGCGGATTGATATCGACGGCGGCGCCGCTGGCATTGGCGAGGCAGCGGTCGGCCATTGCGGTGACGCCGTCCTTGCCGAGCGCGTCGTTCAGATGGCTGGCGCGGGCTTCGAAGACGTCGCCGTCTGCGGTGACCGAATCGTCGGCGGCGAGAAAGGCCTCCAGGTAGCGCTCGCTCGCCTCGCCGGTGGCATGGCCCCAGGCGAGAGCGAGGGCGACGCGGCAGTCGATCCGGTCTTCGGTTCCGGGGCGCGGGTCCGGGTAGATTTCCGCTGATGTCCAGACGCGCTTGGGGGCAGGCGGGACCGGTTCGGCGGGCACAGGCGCGGGCGGATCGGCGGCGGGCGGGGGCGCGGGATGGGCTTCGGCATAGCGCGCCAGCATCAGGGCAGTGCCCTTCGACAGGTCGACCTTCTTCTTGCCGCTGGCGGCGGAGATGCAGAGCTTGGCGGCGCCCGCGATTTCCTTCTCAGTGAACAGGTCGAGGACGTCAGCCGGGTGCGGATCGAACCGGACGACGTCGTTGCGGTTCGCCTCGTCGGCCCACCAGAGGGAGGCGTTATCGTAGTCCAGCGCGCCCTTGGCACCGCGCAGGTTCAGGAAGTGCGCATAGGTGTATTCGCGGCAGGCGTTCATGTCGTCCTGCGTGTAGCCGGCGGGCGGCGTGTCGGCGCGGCTGGGGGTGAGAGCGGCGAAGGACAGGCAGGTTGCGGCTGCCAGCACAGGCAGCAGGAGGCGGGGGCGCATGAAATCTCCGGGAGGCTTGTCGCAGGCGCAGAATCTAGCGTGCGCCGCGGCGGGCCCGCAATCCGGATTTTTACGGGAAATCAGGGTTCAACGTTGGCGTTCAAAGAAGGCGAGAAGGGCGTCTTCGATGGGGTAGCCCGCGCCTTTGGAAGCCCATTCATGACCGCCGGTCGGGGAAGTGACGGCGACAAGGGTTGAGCTGCCCGGGCAGGCGCGCTCGGTGGTCTGAACGCCGCTTTCCGAAGGAGGCGAACTTTGCGGGCCGCAGTCTTTCAGTTCCGCGAGCTTGGCTTCGGCCTTGAGGAAGCCGAGATGCGGCGCCGTGCGCCAGCGTTCGGCCTTGTCTTCGGGATTGCCGTCATAGCTGAGCACTTCGTCGTCGGCGGCGTGGTACATGAAGATCGAGGTGCGGTCCGGCACGTCCGGCTGGTCAGCGAAGATGGCGCCGCTGATCGGGGCGATGGCGCGGGGCGTCGTTTTCATCTGGCCGGCGAGGCGGTAGCTGAGCATGGCGCCGTTCGAATGACCCATCAGGAAAATCCGTGCACGGTCCATCTCGACCTTTGCGTCCAAAGCGGCGAGGACAGCGTCGGCATATGCGGCTTCGTTGATCTTCGCCTTGGCGGCGTAGGCGCAGCAATGGACCGCGTTCCAGGTGCGCAGCTTCTCGGTGCGGCGTTTGGTGGAGCCGTTCATGTAGACGACGGCGTAGCCGGCGCCGGTGAGGGTGCGGGTGAGCCGGGCGGACTTGTTCGCCATCCACTCGGCGCCGCCGCCGCCGCCGTGGAAGACGAGGACGACCGGGCGCGGGCCGGTTGCCGCGTCCGGCGCATAGAGGATCGCCTCGCGCGGCGTGCCGTCGGCGGAGACGGTGAGGGTTTCAGGTTGCGCCGGGGTGGCGCGCTCGGCGAGGGCCGGGGCGGCGAACAGGAGGCAGGCGAAGACGGCGGTCAGGAGGCGGCGCATGAGGGCTCCGGGGCGTTAGCTTGCCGGGTTCAACGTGCGCCGATCCGGATTCCGTTGTCCAGACGCCGATTTTTCGTTCGCTTCAGCCGATGCGGGCTTTAGTCTCGGCGGTCCAGCCGACGAAGACGTCGCCGTCCAACTCGATGACCGGGCGTTTGATCAGCGTGGGGTTGCCGAGGAGCAGGCCTTCGAGGCTGGAGCCGGTGGCTTTCGCCTTGTCGGCGTCCGAGAGCGCGCGCCAGGTTGTGGAACTGCGGTTGACCAGCTTGTCGCCGGCGGCGGCGAGCCAGCGGGGCAGGAGGGTTTTCAGGTCGGCGTCGGCGCGGATGTCGACGAACTCGGCCGGCTGGCCGCTCGCCTCGATTTCATTGAGCGCTTTTTTGCAGGTGTCGCAATTCTTCAGGCCGAACAGCTTGAGGGTCATGGCTTCGTCTCCTGTGATGGCAGGTCTCGCAGGTATGGCTTGGCGGGAGCAGGCGCAAGGCGCTGATCCGTCCTGTCAGCTGTGCTGCAAGGTCAGGCGGGATCGTCCACGAAGACTTCGCCGGAGAGATCATCGAGCCGGCCTTGCAGGTGGGCGCGCACGTCCTCGACCGCCTGGTTGTAGACGCCGGGGCCGATCAGCGCGGTCATCCGGTCGACGAGTTCGCCGGCGCGGAAGGCGCTGAGGCTTTCGTCGAAATCGCGGGCGAACAGGGTCTGGACCTGCTCGATCAGGCGCTGGCGGCGCTCGGGCGAGAGCTTCAGCTGTTTCACGATTTGCCGGCCCCGCGCACGACGCCGACGATGGGGCCCATGTCGAGGCCGGTCTCGTTGCGCTCCAGCGCGGGAGCGTAGACCTTGGAGACCGCGCCATCGAGATAGAGGGCGTTGGGCACGTCCAGCTTGTCGCGGAAGAGGCGGGCGAAGGTGTGGAAGTTGACCGGCGAGTCCGAGATGACGAAGACGACGCGGCGGCCATCGGCGCTGACGCCGACGCCGTTGCGGCGGCGGGTGCTGGTGCCGTCCGGGTTCAGCACGGGGTGGAGCTCGCCATCGACGACGAGCATCGGGCCGGACTGTGTGGCGAAGCGGGGCGGGTCATCGGCGAAGCGTTCGGCATAGGCGAGGGTTTCAGTGACGCCGGCGGCGCCGTCCTCGATCCAGAAAACGCCGTTCGGCAGCATGCCGAAATTGCCGGGCCCGGCATTCTTGACGAGGCCCATTTCGGATTCTTCTTCCTCGACATACAGGCCGACCGGGCGGCGGTCCTCGTGGTACATGCCGGCGTTCATCGCGAAGACGAGGCTGCCGCCCTGCGAGGCGACATGATTGGCCAGACGGTCGAACTGGCCGAAGGGCGCGCCCGCCTCGTCGCGCAGGAAGAGGCGGATGTCGTCGGCGGCGGGGTCGAAGCTGCAGACGAGGTAGGGCACCGATTCGAAACTGACCGTTTCGCACGGGCCTTCGGTCTTTGCGGTGCAGCCCGCAAGCAGGAGGCCGCTAAGGGCGAGGAGGGCGGCGCGCAGCAACATTGACGACAGGTTAGTCATACGGCGGCCCGCCCGCAACCTTGCCGCCTGCAGCAGGTTGTGGGGCGGCAGTCATTTGCGCCTCGACCGGAGGGGTCCGGCGGCCTATCTTTTGCGGGATCGGGCCGTGCGGCGCCCCATGAGGACATGACATGCCAAAATCCGGAAACACCAAGGCCACCGGCGAGGGGCGCGATTCGCTCCTGCAGTTCACCGTCATGGTTTCGGGGCGCAGCGATCCGGCGGAGGTGATGGCCTATGCGGTCGAGCGCGGCTGGATGGACGCGGACGGCAACATCACGCCGGCGGGGATGGAGCTGGAGAAGGCGCTGTCCGACCAGTCGGGCACCCGCTCGGCGTTCCGGGGGACGTGACGTTGGCCGAGAACTTCGAACGCCACCGCCAGGCCTGGACGACGGACGAGGTGCAGAAGCTGCACCTGCTGGCGACCAAGGGCATGAGCCTGAAGGCTATCAGCAAGGCGATGACCCGCAGCGAGGAATCGATCCAGGCGCGCGCGAAGATCGACAAGCTGAAGATCTCGAAGATGCGGTAGAGGGCGGCTGCAAAAGCTTGCTCGGACGGTCTGATGTATGATCCTTAGGCGGATCGTACTTAGGAGCGCATGCCAGAACGGCAATGCTGAGAGGTTTGCGTTGCGGAACTTTTGGCCCGCTCAGCGGTTCTAGTGGCACCAGACACAGGAGCGCAGCATGACCGATATCAAGACCGCCAAAATAGCCATCCTCTCGACCAACGGGTTCGAGCAATCTGAATTGTTCCAGCCGAAGAAGGCGCTCGAAGCGGCCGGGGCGACGGTGCATGTCGTGTCGCCGGAAGCCGGATCGATCAAGGGCTGGAAAGATGGAAACTGGGGCGACAGCGTGGATGTGCTGCTGAAGGATGCCCGGGCCGAAGACTATGACGCGCTCGTATTGCCGGGCGGTCAGATGAATCCCGACATCCTCAGAACACTCCCGGAAGCTATCCGTTTCGTGAAATCCTTCTTCGACGCGGACAAGCCGCTTGCCGCGATCTGCCATGCGCCTTGGCTGCTGATCGAAGCGGGCATTGTCCGGGATTTGTCATTGACCAGCTACAAGTCGATCAAGGCCGATGTCGTGAACGCGGGCGGCAAATGGGAAGACAAGGCGGTCGTCGTTGATAACGGTGTGATCACGTCTCGGGATCCCAATGACCTTGACGCGTTTTCGAGCAAGATCATTGAGCAAGTTGCCAAAAGCCTGCACGCGCACAACGCAGCATAAACCCGAAGCGCACCTCGCTGGCGACTGCAGCGTGCAAGGGCGCTGCTGTGTAGAGCTCCGGCGCTCAGGCGCTCAGGCGCTCGCTTCGCCGCCCGCGAGTGCTTCGCGGCGTTTTTCGGCGGCTGATTTCTTGACGCTTTCAGAGCGCAATTGTCCGCAGGCGGCGAGGATGTCGCGGCCTCGAGGCGTGCGGATGGGGGAGGCGTAGCCGGCGCGGTTCAGCACGTCGGCGAATTCCTCGATCGTCTCCCAGCTTGAGCATTCGTAGGGGCTGCCTGGCCAGGGATTGAACGGGATCAAGTTGATCTTGGCGGGCACACCCTTCAGCAGGCGGACGAGATCGTGCGCTTCGGCGAGCGTGTCGTTGACGCCTTTCAGCATCACGTATTCGAACGTCACCTTGCGGGAGTTGCCGAGGCTCGGATAGGCGGCGATGGCGTCCATCAGTTCAGCGAGATTGTACTTCTTGTTGATCGGCACGAGTTCGTTGCGCAGGTCGTCGTTCGTCGCGTGCAGGGAGATCGCCAGCATGGCGTTGGTGCGCTGGCCGAGTTCCGGGATCTTCGGGGCGACGCCGGCGGTGGAGACGGTGATGCGGCGGCGGCCGATCGCGATTCCGTCACCATCCGAGATCGTGTCGATCGCTTCGGCGACATTGTCGAGATTGTAGAGCGGCTCGCCCATGCCCATGAAGACGATATTCGTCAGCAGGCGGCCTTCCTCGGCGCTCGGCCATTCGTCGAGCGCGTCGCGGGTGATCAACACCTGCTGGACGATTTCCTGGGCGGTGAGGTTGCGCACGAGGGCCTGCGTGCCGGTATGGCAGAAGGTGCAGTTGAGGGTGCAGCCGACCTGGCTTGAGACGCAGAGCGCGCCCGCCTTGCCGACATCCGGGATATAGACGCTTTCGCCCTCGATGCCGGGGCCGAAGCGGGTCAGCCATTTCTGGGTGCCGTCGCTGGAGACCTGGTGGTCGGCGATCTCGGCGCGGTCGAGCACGTATCTGTCGGCTAGCAGGCCGCGAAGTTCCTTGGCAATGTCGGTCATCACCGAGAAATCGCGGGCCCCGAAATGGTGAATCCAGCGGCGCAGCTGCTTGGCGCGCATGCCGGCCTGTTTACCATCCAGTCCGAGTGATTCCATCTCGGCCTTCAGGGCCGGGATCGACAGGCCCGACAGGGATTTCGGGCGCGGCTGGGGCGCGGGGCGCCGGGAAAGGTCGAGAGAGGTGGACATCGGCGGGGCTATAGCATGCACGGCAGTTTAAGGAAAACCGCTCCGTAAATGGACAGAATGTAAGGGGGCAAACCGCCGATTGGACTTCTTTCTGTCACCGAATTGCGGGAACAGGCGGTTCTTGTTGGCGTATATTCATACCAGTTGCCGCAAAGAGCGGCGCATAAAGTTCATGACAAGGGAGTCACCTCATGACGAAGTCCATGATCCTCGTTGCAGCGCTCGCGCTGCCACTTTTCCTCCAGGCCTGCCAGACCGGCCCCAGCCAGCGCGTTCTGACGACCGGCGCAGCTGGCGCCATCCTCGGCGCAGGCGCCGGCATGATGGCGGGCGGTGATGACAAGCGCAACGCCGCCATCGGCGCGGCTGTCGGCGCGATCGCCGGCGTCTCGGTCGGCGTCTATATGGACAAGCAGGAAGAAAAACTGCGCCAGCAAACGGCCGGCACCGGCATCGAAGTTGACCGCGTCGGCGACCAGCTGCAGCTGACCATGCCGTCGAACGTGACCTTTGCGGTCAACAGCGCGACGATCCAGCCGGGCTTCCATGGCGCGCTGAATGACGTGGCCGCAACGCTCGTCGAGTTCCCCTCGACCGCTGTCGACATCATCGGCCATGCGAGCTCCGACGGCGCTGACGACTACAACATGACACTGTCCCAGCAGCGCGCCCAGTCCGTGCGGTCTTACCTGGTCGGCCGCGGCACGCAGGCTGTGCGCATCAACGCCATCGGCATGGGCGAAACCCAGCCGATCGCCGACAACTCCACGGCTGAAGGCCGCGCGGCCAACCGCCGCGTGGAAATCCTGCTGACCCCGATCACGCAGTAACCTGCGCCGGGCCTTTACGGGCTGAAGAACGGGCGGCGGCTGAAAGGCTGCCGCCCGTTTTGCTTTTCGCGCCGCGGGGCTGATTTCCGTCAGGATTCGGCAGGAATTCGCGCATCGGTATATGGTGTTCCGGCGCAAAGCACGGATCGTGGCGGCATGGACAAGACGGGACACGTAAAACGGGCGAGCGGGCCCTTCGGGCGCAGCGCGCCTTATGCCGGCATGTTCTCGGAGTTCATCCGGGGGCTTTCCTGGGTGTATCTGAGGACGATCGGCTGGCGCATCGGATCCGACTGGCCGGTGCACGTGCCCAAATCGGTGATCGTGGCGGCGCCGCATACGTCCAACTGGGACGGGCTGACGATGGTGGCGGTCGCCGGCTGGTACCGGATCAAGCTGAACTGGATGGGCAAGGCGGCGCTGGTGCGCGGGCCGCTCGGCTGGCTGGTCCGGCGGTCGGGCTGCGTGCCGGTGGAGCGGTCCACCTCGCAGGACGCAGTCGAGCAGATGCGGCAGGCCTTCGCGACGCGCGAGACGATGCACCTGGCGGTCGCGCCGGAAGGCACGCGGGAGGCCAATCCGAACTGGAAGACCGGGTTCTATCACATCGCCCGGTCGGCCGGCGTGCCGCTGCTGATGGCGGTGCTGGATTACCGCACGCGGGTGCTGCGCCTTGAAGGGCCGCTGCCGGTGACGGCGGATGCGCCCGGCGACATGAAGAAGGTGCTCGCCTACTACGCCGAAGCGGACGGGAAATATCCCGAGCGCTTCGTGAAACCGAAATGGTAGGTCAGCGGCAGGCTTCTGCCGCCTTGTCGATGGCGGTGGCCGAGCCGCTCAGCGAGAACTTGTAGGACGTTTTGGTGCCGCGCGCCGAGGTGGCGTCGATGACGAGGCCTGAGCCCTTGCGCAGGGCCTCGACGATGGCCGGGTCGTCGGCGTCCTCGGCGAACGCCTCGCGGCCCGCCGGGAAGAGGGACCAGGAGGAGCGCCCGACCTTGGCCTTGGGGGTGGAGCCTTCCTTGAAGTCATAGCCGACCTTGATCGACGGCTGGGCCTTCGCCTTGCCGGATTTCCAGCTGGTCACGTAATACCAGACCGCGCCGTGGTTGACCTTGGTCGGCGTCTTGGTCTCGGCCTCTGTGGCGGCGTAGCAGATCAGGTCGCCCTCGACGGTTTCGGTGAACACGGCCCAGTCCTTGAACCGGCCGACCGCCTTGGGCTCCGCAAGGGCGGCCCCGGCGAGCAGGAACGGCGCGATCACAATCGCGAGATGACCGAGGCGGCGAAATGTTTTATGTTGCGTGCTCAATATTTTATTCCCATAGTCGCTTCAGGGCTTCACTCTAGTGGCAACAGCGCCCGCGCGCGACCACGAGAAACACTTATAACGAGTATAACTAGGAAAATCTAAGCGTCATGGTTGCTTTACCGAGGGATCAGGCAGAGAGTGTACCCGTCAAGACGGGAAAGGCCCGGCGTGTGTTCGACAAGACGGTCCGAACGGTAGATCCTGCCCAGCGTGAGCGGCATGCCGACTGTATGGCGGCGATCTCCAATGACAGGTCGCGGCCTGCTTTTGCCGAATTGTTCGATTTCTATGCCCCCCGGATCAAGAGCTACATGCTGCGCCTCGGCGCCAGTGACGGCGAGGCCGAGGAACTGGCGCAGGACGTGATGATCACGGTCTGGCAGAAAGCCGGGATGTATGATCGCAAGCAGGCGTCGGTCTCGACCTGGATGTTCCGGATTGCCCGCAACCGGCGGATCGACCTGCAGCGCCGCCAGCGCCGCCCGGAACTGACCGCCGATGATCCGATGCTGCGCCCGCCGGAAATCGAGCAGCCCGATTCGATGATGGCGCGCGACCAGCTCGAAGGCATCGTGCGCTCGCAGCTCGTAAAGCTGCCAGCCGACCAGCTTCTGCTGCTGCAGGCGGCGTTCTATGACGGCCTGTCGCATTCCGAGATTGCGCGGGCCTTCAATCTGCCGCTGGGCACGGTCAAATCACGCATCCGGCTGGCGTTTCTTCGCCTGAGAGGCGAGCTCGAAGGGGCAACTTAACCCTTCTGCTGTAATCCGCAGCCTTGCCTCCTTGACCTGCGCGTCAAGAGGACAATGTTGCGGGAAACCACCGGAATTTTCAGTCGATGTCTGCTTCGCCTCCCAACACGTTCAGTGAGCTTTACGCTGCCTATGCGGCGGGCTGTCTCGATCCGGCCTTCACGCTGATGGTGGAAACGCAGAGCGTGCTGCGCCCTGAAATCCGCGATGCGGTGGCGCTCAGCGAAGTGATCTCCGGCAGCATCCTGGAGACGGCGCCCGCCGCCCGGCTCACCGAGGGCGCGCTCGACCGGGCGCTGGCCGCCATCGACGCGCTGGATGCTGACGAGGTCTCCTCCGTGCGCGCAGGCCGCGCCGCCGGCGAGGCGATGGAAGAGATGCTGGCGCTGCCCGAGCCGCTGCGCACGGCGGCGCTGGACGCGGTCGGCAAGACCGGCTGGCAGGCGATGGGGCGGGGGCTGAAACGCCTGAACCTCAACGCGGGCTCCAAGCTCGAAACAGAACTCTACCGGATTTCGCCCGGCGCCAAGATCCCGCGCCACACCCATGCTGGCAGCGAATACACGCTGGTCGTGGCGGGCGGCTTCTCGGATGAACGCGGTAGCTATGGTCCCGGCGACGTGGTGATCAATGGCGCCGACGACTACCACCAGCCGGTCGGCGATGAAGGCGAGGTCTGCTACGCGCTGGCAGTGCGCGACGGCGGGCTGCATTTCACCGGCATGATGGGCTTCATCCAGCGCATGCTCGGCGCCCGCTAGAGCGGATTTGATCTCTTGTGAATCGAAAGGGGATTCCCTTTTTCTGTTGGGGATGATTCAAGCTTCTGGCTGGACTGAGGAGGCCGGCTGGAGATGGCGAGAGCTTTATCAGAGGATCTTCGAGCTCGCGCGGTTGCGGCCTTTC
>CAMDAC010000043.1 GCA_945888325.1 Candidatus Sulfopaludibacter sp. SbA3 | reverse complement strand
CGCGCCCGATACATGACACTGGAAACGATCAGCCAAATGAGCGATGATCCGCTCGTCAGCCTGCCAATCGCGGCGCGCTGATCAATCCGGCCCCGCCGGCAACGCATGACCATGGCCGGTCAGTTACACCATGGGCTGGGACACGATCCCGCCCGCTGGCCGGGATGACAGGCAACTGAAGTTTCTTGCGCATTCCCAATCCGACAGCACTCCGCACAGTGCTATCCTCGCCGCCTGACCCGGATAGCCTTCTCGTCCAGCTCCGCCTGCATCAAAGCCGGGATGCGAAACAAATCGATACGGAGTGATAAAAAATGAGAATCAATGAGAACGAACCGAGAGAGAAACGACACTGGATACTCAACGGATGAGACAGGCTGAGGTCGTTTGAAGCCGGGTAGGGCAGATCTTGCGCCTACAACCAACACGCCTTTCCTGAAACAAACCCCATCCAGATCAAGCGATTAGAAAGCGTCCACCCATTTCTTATGCAACACCTCCGCCCACGGAATTCTTCGATTGAATGGCTCAAAACCCAAAAACACCCGAACCAATGATCTTCGCATCCTGCCATGCGGTAGAGGCGCAGGTGGCGCTTCCGGGATGGCGAGGTGAAAACCCCTCTCCCGCATCGTGGGAGGTGAGGGTCTCGAGGCCAAAACGCAGTTACGCAGCCCGCAAGGATCCCATCATCCGTCTACAAATTAGGAAAACCGGCCAGACCGGGTTAATCGAGGTCAGTCCCAAGCCGTGCGGATAGCTGCGCGGTGGTACACATCGGCAGGCGCATGTCGGGCGGCAGGCGGGTCGAGACCGAGCCGCAGGCGCCTTCGAAATCGGCTTCCCCGAAGCCCTTGACGGTCGTCAGGTTGGCGCCCGGGAAGCGCGCGTCCTTGAACGAGGCGCCGGTGATGTCGGCGCCGCTGAAGCGGGCGTCCTTGAAGTTGGCGCCGTTGAAGATGGTGCCGCGCAGGTTCGCCCGGTCGAGCATTGCGCCTTCGAAATTGGCGGTCGACAGGTCGGCGTCTTCGAGGCGGGCGATGATCAGCTCGGCGTCTTCAAAGTTCGCGCCGATCATCACCGCGTCCTGAAGGCTCGCCCCGTGCAGCAGCGCGCGGCGCAGGTCAGCGCCCGAGGCCTTGACCTCCTGCAGCCGGGTGCCGGCAAAGATGGCGTCTGCGAGCTTGGCATTGGTCAGCACCGCGCCGCGCATGTCGGCGCCGGTGAGGTCTGCATGCTCGAAATTAACGGCGGTCGCCTGCACGCCGCGCATCACCGAATAGTCGAGCTTGGCGTCGGAATAGTTCGCCCCGGCGAGGGTCCAACCGGTCAGGTTGCGTCCGGACAGTTCGCAGGTCGCGCAGGTGCCGACATAGCTTGGCGACCAGGCGACAGGTTGACCTTGAGCCAAAGCGCCCGGTGCGGTGATCGCCGCAAAGGCACCTGCAAGAGAAACGAGACGCAGATTCAAGTTGTCCATGGGACTCGGGATAGCGGTTTCCGTGTACTCTCTAAACTGAACAAACTGTAAGAACTGTAAATGCGGCACGACTGTTGCCAGAAAGCAATAATTATTGCCGTAAGGTCATGTTTTTTCCCGTGAAAAGCGCTGCAGCGCAGCACGCCAGTCGCGCGAGGAGACTATTGGCTGGCGCGGCTTTCTTCCCCGCACGTGTCACAGGCGAGGTGACCCTCGGGGCCGGCTTCGAACAGGGTGAAGCTGCCGCAAGCCGGGCAGGCCTGGGAAACGTAAGTCGGGGACAGGTCATCTACTGCCGCTTCAGGCTCCTCGGCGGCCTTCTCGGCGCGGCGCTTGTCGAGGATGACGATGTTGTCCGGCAGCTGGCCGCGGGAGAAGCCGCGGGAGATGATCTGGGCGGCTTCAGACGTGAACGGCGCAGGCTCCGCCCGCGTCGCATCGCCGGCGCCGCGGCCGAGGCCGTCATGGGTCACGTCGGCTTCAGCCAGGTCGTCCCGGCCAAGATAGGAGACCGCAAGTTCGCGGAAGATATAGTCGAGGATGGAGGTCGCATTGGTGATCCGGTCATTGCCGGTCACGGCCCCGGCGGGTTCAAACCGGGTGAAGACGAACGCGTCAGCATACTCTTCCAGCGGCACGCCATATTGCAGGCCGAGCGACACGGAGATGGCGAAGTTGTTCATCAGGCTGCGGAAGGCGGCGCCTTCCTTGTGCATGTCGATGAAGATCTCGCCGAGGCTGCCATCATCGAATTCGCCGGTGTGCAGGTAGACCTTGTGGCCGCCAACAGTGGCTTTCTGGATGTAGCCTTTGCGCCGGTCCGGCAGGCGGGTGCGGCGCACGCGGGCGGGCGGCTCTTCCGATAGGGCAGGCAGGTCCGGCAGCGCTTCGGCGTCCTCGGCAATCTCCTCGGCGAGCGAGATGATCTGCTCCATCCTCAAGCGCAGGTCGTCCGAAGGCGGCGCGCGGTGGCCGGTCATCAAGGCGGACAGCCCGGCAGCCATTGCGGCTTCGGCCAGCTCGAGACCTTCGGCGGACGGCGCACGCAGCATGCCCATCCCGCCGAGGGCTTTCGAGGCGGCGGCGGTGAAACGGATTTCGGCGTCGGCGGTGACCTGAAGGGAAAGGCCGGCTGCGGCGAGGCCCTTCCCGGCGATTTCCTCGATGGCGCCATCGATGGCGAGTTCGGCAGCGGCGATGTCCTTCTTGGAGAAACCGACTGCAGAGAGCAGCGCCTTGCCATCCGAATCGAACCGCTCGGGCGAGAGTTTCAGATCGTGGATGATGATCTCGTCGCCGAGAACCCAGCGGGAGAAGGCGGCGTTCAGCGGCAGGCCGTCGCCAATGGCACGGGTGACGCGCTCGATGGCTTCGTCGGTGAAGCCCCGGTCACGCAGGCGGTTGCGGCCGAGGGCGGAGTCGAGATCGTGCGCGCCGGCCTGTGCGAGGCGTTCCAGCAGCTGGGGCAGGTGTTCCGGCGCGCGCCGGGCAAGGCCAAGCCGGGCCGCGCGGCTGAGACTGGGGGCATCCTCGCCATAGGCCAGAACCGTGCGAACCGGGGCAGCGCCTTCGCTTTCACATTCCGGCAAGGTTCCGGCTATGTCGCGCAGCGGCAGCAGGGCCAACTGGCAGTTGCGGCGGCCGGAGGCCTTCAGGCCTTCAAGGCCGAGAAGCCGCCCTTGCGCCGCCGGGAAGGCCGCGCCGGTGGCCGCTGATTTAATGAGAGCCGCCAGCGCCGCGCCTACGGCCACGCCGGTTTCGGACGCGTAGTCGAGTCCCAGCGACAGCACCGAGGCGCCGAGGCCCGCAACGACGAGCATGCCATCGCCCAGGCTGCGGGATGCCGCATCAACCGAGGCCACGAGGTAGTCCGCTTCCAGGCCGGCCGGGCCGATGGCCTGCGCCACATCCAGCACCCGGCAGCGCGTGCCGGCTTCCGGCAAGGCGCCGCGCATCAGGTGAATCTCGGCGCCTTCTTCCAGGGCGGAGAGCAGGCCTTCGGACAGGCCGGCATCGATGTGGCCGGCTTCGAACACGCCGGGGCGGGGCGACGGCGTGCTGACAGCGGCGGCACGCAGGGACGCCGCTGTTTTCAGGATGCCGCCGGGCTGGCGAAGTGCTTCTTCCAGAACGTCCTGCGGCAGGCCGGCGGCTAGGGCTTCGGCGAGTTCGGCGTTGCGGGGCGCGTCGCCGAGGCGTTCCAGCATTTCGGCGGTCGCCAGCTGGGAGACGCCAAGCAGGTTGGCGGCGGACCAGGCGGAGCGGACATCCCGGAGGGCGGCCGCATTCAGCGGCTGGGGCGGCCTTCCGGCGGAGCGCAGGACATCCCTCAGGCGCATTTCGGCGGAGAGCAGCCCGTCTGCTTCGGCCGCTTCAAGAAGGTCGCTCAGGGATTTCGTGGACATGAATGGGGTTCCGCACCGAATCAATTCACCAGAGGGTGCCTTGGGCAAGGGGCTGCCGCAAGCCCGGCGGCCTCGTGTTCAGGCGGTAAGTTGCCTGCAGGCGGTGGATGGATTAACTGCCGCCGCAGGGCCATATTGCGGCCATCAAGTCAGGTCAGGAACACCCCCATGCTGGAGAAGATTTTCACCTGGTGGAACGGCAACACGATCGGCGCCGCGTTCGATATCGGGCGGCGGTCGAACGAGATCGGCACCGATGAGTATGGCAACCGGTATTACGAAGAGCGCAAGCCTTCGACCGAGGGCCGCCGCCGGCGCTATGTCATGTATAACGGTCTCGCCGAGCCCTCGAAGGTTTCGGCAGACTGGCACGGCTGGCTGCACCACACGTTGGAGACGCCGCCGACCAAGATGCCGCTGGACCGTCGTGAATGGGAAATTGACCATACGCCGAACATGACCGGCACGCCCTATGCGACGAAGCCGAAGGGCAGCATGGCCGCAGGCGACCACCGGCAGAAATCTGACGCGGACTACGAGGCCTGGAAACCGGATGCGTGAATCAGCTTTCGAAACCCTGATCGGCGCGGTTGTTGTGGCCGTCGCGGCGGTGTTCCTCTGGTTCGCGCTGGCGCGCGGCGGGGAAGCCTCGACGGGCGGCAACCAGTATGACGTGACCGCGCGCTTCAACAGCGTGTCCGGCCTCGCGCGCGGTTCGGATGTTCGCATCGCCGGCGTGAAGGCGGGCATCGTGAAAGCCATCGACGGCGATCCGGAGCGGTTTGAAGCGGTGGTGACACTGGCACTCGATTCCAAATGGGTGCTGCCGGATGACACCGACGCACGCGTCTCCACTGACGGTCTGCTTGGCGGCGCCTATATCGCGCTCGAGCCGGGCGCCGGCATGGACAACATTGCGCAGGATGGCACCGGCGAAATCCAGTACACGCGCGGCAGTGTCGACCTGCTGACGCTGTTTGCCTCGTTTGCTTCGGGCAGCGGATCGTCGGAAGAAGATGCGACGGCGGATGATCCGCTGGCGGAAGACCTCGAAGACCCACTGGGAGTCGAATGATGACATCGCTGCTGCGTGTGGCCGCTTTTGCGGCGGTTGGCCTCTCGCTTGTCGGTCTCGCGTCTGCGGCGACCTATGCGAAGCAGGACCGCGCGACCTTGCGCGCGCTCGACAAGATCACCGGCCGCTCGACGGACATCGTGGTGAAGGTCGGCCAGCCAGTCGTCTACGGCTCGCTCAGCATCGAGTTGAGATCCTGTTTCCAGACGCCGCCGGAAGAAGTGCCGGAAAGCGCAGCGTTCCTGCGCATCTCGTCCACGCGCCCGGTTTCGGACGAACAGCTTGAAAAAGCGGACGCCGATGAGGCCGCATCTGAAACGCCGGTTGTGTTCTCGGGCTGGATGTATGCGTCCTCGCCGGGGCTCAGCGCACTGGAGCATCCGGTCTATGATATCTGGGTGATCCGCTGCACGGCGCCGGCGCCGGTGAAGCTGCCGGACCGCGTGATCGTGCCGCTCGGCGATGAGCCGTTGACGGACGATATTCCGGCAGGCGTGTCGGAGACGGACGTGGCGCCGGTCATCGAAGAGACCCCGGCAGAGCCCGAACCGATCGACTGATCGCGCGGCGGGTGAAAACTCGCCGGCACTTTCAGCGCGCGTTTCAGCCGTGCACGGAACTCTTCCCGCGTCACTTCGATCAGCCCGAACTGGCTGAGATGCGGATTGTAGAATTGCGCGTCCAGCAGAACGAAACCGCGATCAATCAATCGCGCCACAAGGTGTACCAGCGCAATCTTTGACGCGTCGGTGGCGCGGCTGAACATGCTCTCCCCGAAGAACGCCCCGCCCAGCGCCACGCCGTAAAGGCCGCCAACAAGCTTGTCGCCGTCCCAACACTCGACCGAATGCGCATGCCCCTGGCGGTGCAGCGCGCTGTAGAGATTGACGATGCTGGAGTTGATCCAGGTGCTCGGCCGCTCGGCTTGCGACTCGGCGCAGGCTTCGATGACCCGGGTGAAGGCCGTGTCGAGCGTGACGCGGAACGGGTCCTGGCAAATGCGCCGCTTCAGGCGTTTCGGAATGTGGAAGGCATCGAGCGGAAGCAAGCCGCGCTGTTCCGGATCAACGAGAAAAAGGCTCGGGTCATCGCGCGAATCCGCCATCGGAAACACGCCCCGGCGATAGCAGATCAGCAGGTCTTCAGGGGAGAAACGCGCAGCCATGGCCGAGATATGGTTTGCGCCGCGCGGGAAGTAAACGCGTCAGCTCTCGCTGGCGGCTTCCGCTTCGGCCGCTTTCGCATCCGCCAGGAATTTTTCCAGCCAGTGGATGTTGTAGTGGCCGGCGACGACGTCGTCATTGTCGACGAGGCGGCGGTGCAGATCGAGCGTGGTGAAGACACCGCCGACGACCATTTCCTGCAGCGAGCGCTTCAGGCGCATCAGGCATTCGCGCCGCGTACGGCCGTGGACGATCAGCTTGCCGATCAGCGAGTCGTAATGCGGCGGAATGCGGTAGCCGGCATAGGCGGCGCTATCGAGCCGCACATCCGGGCCGCCGGGGGCGTGGAATTCGGTGATCAGGCCGGGTGAGGGCACGAAGGTTTCTGGGTGCTCGGCATTTATGCGGCACTCGATGGCGTGGCCCACAAGCATCACGTCTTCCTGGCGGAAGGAGAGCGCCTTGCCTTCGGCGATACGGATCTGTTCACGGACGATGTCGATGCCTGTGATCATCTCGGTGACCGGATGCTCGACCTGCAGACGGGTGTTCATTTCGATGAAGTAGAACTTGCCGTCCTCGTAGAGGAACTCGATCGTGCCGGCGCCGCGATAACCGATTTTCTGCATTGCGCGGGCGCAGATCAGGCCGATCTCTTCGCGCTGTATCTGGTTGAGGGCGGGCGAGGGCGCTTCCTCGAAGACTTTCTGGTTGCGGCGCTGGAGCGAACAGTCGCGCTCCCAGAGATGCGCCACGTTGCCGTGCGTATCGGCGATCACCTGGATCTCGATATGGCGGGGCCCCTGAAGGTATTTCTCGAGATAGACGGCGTCGTCACCGAAAGCGGCTTTCGATTCGGTCTTCGCGGTCTTTACTGCGTTCTCGAGGTCGGCCTCGGTCATCGCCAGCTTCATGCCGCGGCCGCCGCCGCCGGCGGAGGCTTTGACGAGCACGGGGTAGCCGATTTTCTTGGCAGCTTTCTTGGCTTCCGAGATCGATTCGAGCGCGCCTTCGGAGCCGGGCACGCACGGTACGCCGGCTTCGATCATCGCGCGTTTGGCGGCAATCTTGTCGCCCATGATGCGGATATGTTCGGCGGTCGGACCAATGAAGGCCAGGCCGTGGGCTTCCACCATCTCGGCGAACTGGGCGTTCTCCGACAGGAAGCCGTAGCCGGGGTGAATCGCATCAGCGCCAGTGATTTCGGCGGCGGCCAGGATGCGGGATTTCTTGAGATAGCTTTCCGACGACGGGGCCGGGCCGATGCAGACGCTTTCGTCAGCCAAGCGGACCGCCATCGCGTCACGGTCGGCCTCGGAATGGACGACGACCGTCATCAGTCCCATTTCCTTGCACGCGCGGTGAATGCGCAGCGCAATCTCGCCGCGGTTGGCGATCAGGACTTTGTGGATCGGGCGGGGGTCAGCCATGAACTACTCGATCAGGACGAGAGGTTCGCCGTATTCGACGGGCTGGGAATTCTGCACGTAGATCGCCTTCACGGTGCCGGCGCGGTCGGCTTCGACGGGGTTGAAGGTCTTCATGGCCTCGACCAGCATCAGGGTGTCGCCCTTCTTCACCTTGTCGCCGATGTTGACGTAGGGCTTCGACTGGGGGTCGGCTGACAGGTAAACGGTGCCGACCATCGGGGATTTGACGGCATTGTCGGGGGCGGCGGAGGCCGCCGGGGCAGCGCCTGGGCCGGTCGGCGCGGGCAGGGCCGCCTGCGCCGGGGCATAGTGCGGGGCCGGGGCGGCGACGGCCGTGTGCATGACCTGCGTAGACTGGCGCGAGACGCGCAGCTTCAGCCCGTCATGCTCGATCTCGATCTCGCCCAGGTCGCCTTCCCGGAGGATGGCAGCGAGTTCGCGGATCAGGCCCGTATCCAGCTTGTTCTTGGAAGTACTCATTTTTTTTCAGCTCCTCCCTGACCGGAAAGCCGCAGGGCAGCCCCCAGCGCGAGTTCGTATCCGTAGGCACCTAGCCCGGCAATCGTAGCCGTTGCAACAGGTGCAACATAGTTAACGTGCCGGAAGGCTTCGCGCGCCGCGGGATTGGACAGATGGACTTCAATGACGGGAATCTTGAGTGATTTCAAGGCATCATGAAGGGCGATGGATGTGTGGGTATAGGCGGCTGCGTTTAGGATCAGGACCGAAGCCTCGCGGCCGGCCTCCTGAACCCAGGTGACGAGCTCGCCTTCCGAGTTGGTCTGGCGCAACACGAGCGAAGCGCCTTGCGCCTGCAACCGCAGCCGGGCGTGAATATCTTCCAGGGTATCCCGGCCGTAAATCTCGGGCTCGCGCGTGCCGAGCAGATTGAGATTTGGGCCGCCGAGGACATATACCGGTTTCGACATGGGCCTCCGTTTGCGCTGGAACGCCGTGTGTTGCAAGAGGGCAACAGGAAGCGGACTGCCATGAAAATCACCCTTAACGGCGAACCCCTCGAAATTGCCGCCGGAACCACGGTGGCGATGCTGGTGACGCGGCTGTCCGCCGAGACCGGGCGCGACCCGCGCGGCATCGCCGTGGAGCGCAACCGGGAGATCGTGCCGAAGTCCGAACACGCGCTGACGGCGCTGGCAGAGGGTGACCAGATCGAGCTGGTGCAGTTCGTCGGAGGCGGCTGAAACCCGTCCAGAAACTGTCCACACGGGTGGGGCGAGTTCTGGACTCCTGCATATCGCAATGAGGGGTTTTTCGCGTGGCGTGTTGACGCCCGCGCCGGGGGCGGCCAGATCACGCCGCATGTCTGAAAAGCAATCCAATGACCCGCTGATCATCGCCGGCAAGGCGTACACCTCGCGCCTGATCGTGGGCACGGGGAAGTATGCGTCCTACCAGCAGAACGCCGACGCGGCGCGCGCGGCGGGAGCAGAGATCGTGACCGTGGCGCTGCGCCGGGTGAACCTCTCCGACAAGAGCCAGGAAATCCTCTCGGACTTCGTGAAGCCGACGGAGTTCACCTACCTGCCGAACACGGCCGGCTGCTACACGGCCGACGAGTCGGTGCGCACGCTTCGGCTGGCGCGTGAGGCGGGCGGCTGGAACCTCGTGAAGCTGGAAGTGCTGGCGGACCAAAAGACGCTTTACCCGAATATGCCGGAGACGCTGAAGGCCGCGGAAGCGCTGATCAAGGATGGCTTCGAGGTGATGGTGTATTGCTCGGATGATCCGGTTTATGCGCGCCTGCTGGAAGAGGCGGGGTGCTGCGCGATCATGCCGCTTGGGAGCCTGATCGGCTCCGGCCTCGGCATCATGAACCCGGTGAACATCCGGCTGATCGTCGAAGCGGCGCGCGTGCCGGTGATCGTGGACGCCGGCGTCGGTACGGCATCGGACGCGGCGATTGCGATGGAACTCGGATGTGATGGTGTACTGATGAACACCGCCATTGCCGCCGCGAAGGACCCGGTGCGGATGGCGCGGGCGATGAAGCATGCAGTGATCGCGGGGCGGGAGGCGTATCTCGCCGGACGGATGCCGAAGAAGAAATACGCCGATCCGAGCTCGCCGCTCGCCGGATTGATCTAGGCCCGACCTTGAGCACGCTGCGCGACTTCGATCTTCTGGTCTTCGACTTTGACGGCACGCTTGCCAACAGCGCGAGCTGGTTCCGGTCGATCCTGCCGGACTTGGCGCGCCGGTTTGGCTTCCGCTGCCCGGACGAGGAAGAACTGGAAGTGCTGCGCCACAAGCCGCCGCGCGAGGTGATGCGTATACTGAATATTCCGGGCTGGAAGCTGTTGTTCATTGCCGTGCATGTGCGGAAGCGCGCCGCAAAGGCCGAGGCGTTTCCATTGTTTGACGGCGTGCCGGAGGTGCTGCGCGCGATTGCGGCGAAGGGCGCGAAGATTGCGGTCGTCTCGTCGAACGCTGAAATCAATGTGCGCCGAGCGCTCGGGCCGGAGCTGAGCTCGCAGGTAGCAGCCTGGAGCTGCGGCGCGGGCATGTTCGGCAAGGCGAAGCATTTCCGGGATGTGCTGCGCGAATTGAAGGTCGCGCCGGAGCGCGCACTGGCCGTGGGCGATGAAATCCGCGACATCGAGGCGGCGCGGGAAGTCGGGCTGAAAACGGCTGCGGTGGCCTGGGGCTTCGGCATGAAGCCGGCGCTGGAAGCGGCGGGGCCGGATTTGTTGTTCGAGACGGTGGGGGAGTTTCAGGGGTTTTTGGAGGGGTAGGTTCTTAAAGCCCCTCTCCCAAGGGAGAGGGGCTTTTAGGATATTCAAACCTTCACCAGTCCGATATCCCGCAGGCGTTCCATCAGGAAGTCCTGGGCGGTGATCGGCGGTTCGGCCTTGCCGCCTTCGGCGAGGCAGCCGGGCAGGGCTTCGATGCGGAAGTCCTGGTTGAAGTGAAGGAAGAAGGGTGTCGAATAGCGCGGGAAGCGCGAACGCTCCGGGGACGGATTGACGACGCGGTGCGTGGTTGAGGGCAGCACGCCGCCGGTGTAGCGCTGCAGCATGTCGCCGCAATTGATGACGAGGGCGCCGGGCGGCGGGTTCACGCCAAGCCATTGGCCGGAGCGATGCTTGACTTCGAGGCCGGCTTCCTCGGCGCCGAGGAGCAGTGTGATGACGTTGATGTCTTCATGCGCGCCGGCGCGGACAGAACCTTCCGGCGGCAGATCCATCTGCGGCGGATAATGCAGCAGGCGGAGGATCGAGTTGCCGAAGTTCACCTTGTCGCCGAACCAGTCTTCGGACAGTTCTAGATGCAGGGCGACGGCTTTCAGGAGTTCGGCGCCAAAGGCATCGAGCGAATTGAAAAGCGCGCGGGTCGAGTGGTCGAAGTCCGCCACTTCGGACACGGACGGGGTGTCCTTCATTGTGTCGCGGTAAGGCGAGCCCGGCGGCAGCGCGCGGCCGGTGTGCCAGAATTCTTTCAGGTCGGCCTGGGCCTGACCCTTGGCGTTCTCGGTGCCGAAAGGAGTGTAGCCGCGTTGGCGGCCGCCGGGCGCGTCGTGATATTTTTCCTTGGCCTCGCCGGGCAGGGCGAAGAAGGCCTTCGTGGTAGCGAGATTGTCGTCGATGGTTTTCTGGGCAATCGGATGGCCGGTGATTACGGCAAAGCCAGTCTCGCGGAACGAGCGGCCGAGCGCCGCGGCGAAAGCGGCCTTGTCGGCATGCCAGAGCGAATAGGGGATCGGTTCGAAATATTGGGTCATGATCGCTTTTTGCCAGAAGCCGCGGCCGCCAGATAGGGGGAACGTCACCCCGCCGCAAGTTCAGCGGTGGGCGCCGCTGACCGCGTAGAAGAGCGAGAAGGGCACGGGCAGGACGTCGCGGATGTATTGGGCGACGAACTGGTTCTGCTCGGCGATGCGGCTGCGGGGGACGTAGATGACGTCGAACCGGCGGAGCGGCAGCCAGCCGGCGCTGCCGGGATCGCTGAGACCGGTGCGGACGTCGATCAGGGCTGAGCGCACCTCGCCGCCGGGCAGGCGGCGGATCAGCAGGACATTGCTCGCCTGGGCGTCACGTGTGAGGCCGCCGGCCATCACGATGGCCTGGTAGGGGTCGATCTGGCCGGGGATATCGAACATGCCCGGGGCAGAGACCTCACCGCCGACGAAGACTTTCTGGGACGCAAACTCCGTGGCGACGACATCGAGGTCCGGGTCGAGCAATTCGCTGGCGAGGGCCTGGCGCAGAATCGTGGCGAGTTCGTCCGGCGTCAGCGCCATGGCCATCACGCTGCCGGCGAGGGGCATGTGGATGCGGCCGTCCGGGGCGATGACGAGTTCGCGGGAGAGTTCCGGGGCGGTGTGGACGATGACCTCCAGCCTATCGCCCGGCGCGAAAAGGTAGGGGGCGTCCGCGAGGATGGCGCCGGACCAGGCTTCGGCCGGGAAATCGGCAGACGTGACAGCAGCCGGCGCGGAGGAGCAGGCGCACAGCAGCGCAGCGAGCGGGGCGATGAGGAGGCGGGCGCTCATGGGCGGCGGATGTCTCGCAGGGTCTGGGGCGCGCAGCGTGGCTTTATACATCGGCAGTAATGATTAAGGAAATATCAAATCGGGCATGCGAAGGCTCGATACTGGGACGATCCGGGTCAGGACAGAACATGCCGCAGGCCGGCGAGCGCACAACAGGTTCGGCGGCGAGTACCGCACGTCACGCCGCGCAGCTGCGCCCGCGGCTCGGCGCGCTGGATATCGCCGTGCAGCTGTGGCGCGCCAGATGGCTGATGCTGGCCGTGTTCGTGCCGCTGTGCGCGGTGGGCCTCGCGGTCGCGTTTGCGTTGCCGCAGAGTTTTACCGCGACGTCGCGGATACTGGTAACGCCGGGCGAGACGTTTGCCTACGGAGCAGGGGACGTGTCGGCGCAGGGCGAACTGGAGTTGCTGCGCAGTCCGGTCGTCGCGCAAGCGGCGCTGGCGAAAGTGACCCTGGCGCGCGCCTATCCGGATATTGCGCACGGATGCCGGCCAGAAGCCTGTGAGGGGCTTGGAATTGCGGCGATCACGCGTAGCCTGTCCGCAGCCGCTGCGGACTCGAACCCGGTGATCACCGCTGAGTTCCGGCACGCCCAGGCGGGAATGTCCGCCGAGATGCTGAATGCGCTGATAGAGGCCTATCTGGCTTACCGCGCGGACATCCATACCGACACGCAGACCGATGATTTCCGCGAGCAGCGCGAGCGTTTCGAGCAGGACCTTGCCGAGGCGGATCAGGCGATCCGGGCCTATCTTGAATCCAACAACCTGACCGACCTGGCCGCAGAGCGCGACACGCTGCGGGCGCTCTACCAGTCCGCCAGCGGCGAGCTGCTGGTGGCACAGTCGCGATTGCGCCAGGCCGAGGCACAGTTGGAGAATTACCGTACACAGATTGAATCCATCGCGCCCGAACAGGATCTCTATGTCGAAGATTCAAGTCAGCAGACGCTGCTGGACCTGCAAATGGAGCGGCGCGAAAAGCTGTCACGCTACCGCGCCGATTCCCGCGTGATCCAGGAA
Source organism: Candidatus Sulfopaludibacter sp. SbA3 (assembly GCA_945888325.1). Lineage (GTDB taxonomy): Bacteria > Pseudomonadota > Alphaproteobacteria > Caulobacterales > Hyphomonadaceae > Hyphomonas. The sequence continues at coordinate 1,977 of CAMDAC010000043.1, read as the reverse complement.
CTCGACAAGCGGATCGAGCAGGCGGAGGCGTTTCTTGATACGCGCGGTGAGGCGGGCGGGATTGTGAGGCGGGGGCCCAATCCGCTTTACCAGCAGGTCGAAGCCTCGATCGCGACGCTGCAGTCCGAAGTGCAGGCGCTGCGCGGGCAGGCGGCCGAGCTGAAATCCCAGATCGCCGCATTTGAGGTACGCCAGCGCCGCCTGGTCGAACTGGAGCCGCCCCTTCAGGAACTGGAACGCAGCCGGCTGGTTGCGGAAAAAGCGGCCTTTGCATTTTCCGAACGGGAAGTGGACGCCCGTGCCCGCAGCGAGATGACGCAGCGCGGCGCCAGTGCCATCCGCGTCCTGGAGCCGGCAACGCCGCCGGTGGAGGGCGCCAGCCTGGAACTGCCGGTAATCATCCTGACCCTGATCCTCGCCGCACTGGCCGCAATGGCAGCAGGTCTGGTGCGGGCACTGACCCGCAGCGGGTTTGCAACGCCCGGATCGGTGGAGCGTACGCTCGGCCTTCCGGTGCTTGCCGCCATCCAGAAGTATTGAGGGTGGCTCCGGATGCGTGACCTGAGGCAGGACCTTTCGAGCCTCTGGCGGATTGCCGCGCAGGTGCAGCCGGCAAAAGGCGGCCGGGTGATCCTGTTCATTTCGGCGCACAAGGGCGAAGGCACGAGCAGTGTTGCGGCCTCGTTCGCCATGATTGCCGCCAGCCGCGCGGCGCGCACGGCCTGGATCGTTGATCTCGATATCCGGCGGAATTATCAGTACACGTCGTTTGCGCAAGGCATCGTCAAGGATGCCGGGCGGCCCGGGCATGCGCTGGATGCCTCGCTTGGCGCCGAGCAAATCTACACCGTGGCGGGGCATGAGACCGATGTGTCCTATGGCAAGCTTCTCAACGCACACCAGATCGAGGGCCAGAGGCTGCTGGTGACGCGGTTTCGCGGTGACCGGCTGGCGCCGGGCCAGAAGGTTCAGCTGCGCACGGCGCCGGGCTGGTGGTCGGCGCTGCGGGCGGCGGCAGACTGGGTGATCATCGACGCGCCCTGCCTCGAGCGGACCCGGGCAGGGCTCGCCTTCGTGGCGCAGGCGGACGGCGTGGTGCTCGTGGTCAAGGCCGACGACACCCCTGCGGCCGACGTGACCGCGCTGCGTCAGGATGTCGAGGCCCATGGGGGCACGGTGATCGGCGTGGTGTTGAACCGCGTCCAGGATGATGCGCGCCTGGCCGGCCGGTTTGGCTGACACGCAGCTGCGGCCCGGGCCCCGCGCTGCGACCGGAGATCCGTTGAAAAACCTCAGGCAACAGTCCGGCGGAGGCAGTTGGCCGCGATATCAGCCGCGCGAAGGCCTTGCGAAGCGCGGGGGCTTTCAATAGACCCCTGTTTTCGCGTTGGAGAGGTGGCCGAGTGGTCGAAGGCGCGCCCCTGCTAAGGGCGTATACCTTTACGGGTATCGAGGGTTCGAATCCCTTCCTCTCCGCCACCAAAATACATTAGTATCTTGAAAATGTAGAAAAATTTCAGGTTCTGATTTTCTCTTCCCCCAATTCTTGCCCCACTTGAGGCTTCTGGTTCCTGCAAGGAAGCAGTTGCCGTTGCTTAGGCTAACCGAGTTCGCAAACGGGCGGACCTTCTCCCGGTGGCGTCAGAGAGATGGGTGACTACCGGCCAGCAGGGGCCAACAAACCCCCTGTCCGCTGCAGAGGTGATCGTCGGCAATCCTCCCACATTCCAGCCGTTCAGGTGACGGGCGAACTCGGGCAGGACTTCTAAAGCGATCAAGGACGCCCGCCATACGCAGCCGACAACCCCGAGTGCAACGGCGGGCGTCGTTGATCGCAGAATGCCTGACGCGCGGGTGGTTGGCACCGTTATGGGGATTTGAAGCGATCGCCTGCATTGCAGGTGGGCGCAGGTGGCCGTCCTGGGTGGTTCTGGCGCCGTTGGATGTCGCATGCACCGTAGATTTTGCCGGCGTCTG
>CAMDAC010000042.1 GCA_945888325.1 Candidatus Sulfopaludibacter sp. SbA3 | reverse complement strand
CCGACGTGGCGCAGGCGCAGGCCCGGCTGGAAGGGGCGCGCGCCGCCCTCGCCGGCGCGGAAGCGGCGCTGGAAGGCAGCTCGGCATTCTACCAGTTCCTGACGGGGCAGCCGCCGGGCGACCTGGCTGAGCCGCCGCCGTTTCCGCCCCTGCCGGCCAATGTCGAGGAAGCGTTTTCAGACGCGGTCGCGAACAATCCGTCGATCCTGGCAGCGCGGGAAGACCTGCGCGCGGCCTCGGCCGGCGTGGACGAGGCCAGAGCGGCCGGGCGCGCGCAGATCAACCTCGTCGGCACGGCCGGCGTGCAGGAAACCTATGGCGACACAGGCCAGCGCGACACCAGCGTTTCGGCGGTGGCGCAGGGCCGGATCCCGCTGTTTTCGGGCGGGGCCGTGAAGGCGCAGGTCAATTCGGCGAAGCTGCAGCGCGAGCAGGCGCGGCGGCGGATCGATGCGTTCGAGACGCAGGTGCGGGCGCAGGTGGCGCAGTCCTGGTATGGCTATGATGCGGCGACGCGGTCCATCGAGGCCTCCCGCCGGCAGGTCGAGGCGGCCGAGATTGCCTATGAGGGCGCCAAGGAAGAACTGGCCGTGGGCGTGCGCACGACGCTGGACGTGCTGGACCAGGAACAGCAGCTGTTTGAAGCCCGGCTGGCGCTGGTCGGCGCGGAGCGGGATGCCTATGTGGCGGCCCACCAGCTGTTGCGGGCCATTGGCGGCCTGGACACTATCGGCTGAGTCTCTGGCCTTCCGGGCGCTAACGCGTTAACTTTGTCAAACGGTTGTTAACCGGATTCGGCCTACGCCTGAGTCCAGATCCGGGAAACGATTCCAGCAACGAGGGGCTAAGATGGCCAACGAAGCGCACAAAGAGCCAACGATGGAGGAGATCCTCGCATCGATCCGCAAGATCATCTCTGATGACGAACCCGTGCCGGTTCGCACGCCGGGCGCGCCGGCGGCAGCGACCCTTCGGGAAGTCGCGCCCGAGCCGGTCAACGATTACGAAGACATCGAGGACGCCACCGTCGGCGCCATTCTGGACGACGGCGATCAGGCGATGTTCGAGGCGGAAGAGGAGCTGCCGCCTGCCCCTGCCCCGGTTTCGACCAAGCTGACCGGCCCGGAGTTCACGTTTGAAGAAATGCTGGGCTCGGCCCGGCAAGCCGCGGCTGAACCGGCCTCGCTACCCGTGACGCCGATCACCCGCACCGCGCCTGCCCGCCCCTCTTTCCCCACCTCGGAGACGACCCCCATGCAAACCAGCGCCCGCTACGCCCAGACCGCCCTCACCGACGAGCACACGGCGGACGTTGCCGCCGGCGCGCTCGGCAAGCTGATCTCGAAGATGGAGATTGCCGGCGACAACACGATCGAGGGTCTCGTCAAGGAGATGCTGAAGCCGATGATCAAGGATTGGCTCGATGCCAACCTCGCAAACATCGTCGAAGAGAAGGTAGAGGCCGAAGTCCAGCGTATCGCCCGCATGGCGCGCTAGCCTCATTTCCCAAACTTGATATAGGGAACGGCGCGCCTTCACCGGCGCGCTTTTCTTTTGTGCCTTTACCGGACCCCAGCCAGACGATGCTTGACCAGAGATTTGACCCCGCCGAAGCCGAAGCCCGGATCTACCAGGCCTGGGAGGACGCCGGCTGCTTCCGCCCGTCCGGGGATACCAGCGCGCAGGCCTATTCGATCGTGATCCCGCCGCCGAACGTGACCGGCGTGCTGCACATGGGCCATGCGCTCAACAATACGCTGCAGGATGTGCTGATCCGGTTTGAGCGGATGCGCGGCAAGAATGTGCTGTGGCAGCCGGGCACCGACCATGCAGGCATCGCGACGCAGATGGTGGTCGAGCGCCAGCTGGCGAAGGAAGGCAACAACCAGGACCGCCGCAGCATGGGACGCGAGGCGTTCCTGAAGCGCGTCTGGGCGTGGAAGGAAGAGTCCGGCGGCTCGATCAAGGGACAGCTGAAGCGGCTGGGCGCCTCGTGCGACTGGTCGGTCGAGCGGTTCACGATGGACGAGGGCCTGTCGAAGGCGGTCACGAAAGTGTTCGTCGATCTCCACAAGAAGGGCCTGATCTACCGCGACAAGCGGCTGGTGAACTGGGATCCGCATTTCCAGACGGCGATTTCGGACCTCGAAGTCGAGACGCGCGAAGTGGCGGGCCATTACTGGCACCTGCGTTATCCGCTCGCGGACGGGGTGACCTATGATCATCCGCTCAAGGATGAAGACGGCAACGTCACGTTCGAGACGCGCGATTATATCGTGGTTGCAACGTCGCGGCCGGAGACCATGCTGGGCGATACCGGCGTGGCGGTGCATCCGGAGGATGCGCGCTATGCGGGGCTCGTCGGCAAGGAGGTCGTTCTGCCGATCGTCGGGCGGCGGATTCCGATCGTGGCGGATGAATATGCGAACCCCGAGAAGGGTTCGGGCGCGGTGAAGATCACGCCGGCGCATGACTTCAATGACTTTGAAGTGGGCAAGCGCGCGGGGCATGCGCCGCTGAACATCCTGACAGCAGTTGCAGCCATCGTAGACGGCGCGGAAGCCGATGCGGCGGGTATTCCCGCTGAGCTGCGCGGGCTGTACCGGTTCAAGGCACGCGATGCGGTGGTTGCCGCGTTCGAGGCCGCCGGGCTGCTGGAGCGGATCGAGGACCTGAAGATCGAGCAGCCGTTCGGCGACCGGTCGGGCGTCGTGATCGAGCCATGGATGACGGATCAATGGTATGTCGATGCGGCGACGCTGGCGAAGCCGGCGCGCGCGGCGGTCGAGGACGGGCGCACGCGCTTCGTGCCGGAGAACTGGACGAAGACGTATTACAACTGGATGGACAATATCCAGCCCTGGTGCGTGAGCCGGCAGCTCTGGTGGGGACACCGGATTCCGGCCTGGTATGGCCCCGCGATGACGACCGAACCGGACGGCAACGGTGGGCATCAGGCCGCTGTCGACCATTCTGGAAACACGCCGGGCAAGTTCTTTGTTGCGGCAACCGAAGCCGATGCGGTGTCGCAAGCGGCGGCGTTCTATCGCCGTCCCGTGAAGACCGCGGCCGACCGGGATGCGGCGCGCAACGCGATGCTGGCGGGCGATCATGAGACCGCGATTTATCTGTATCAGGACGAAGACGTTCTCGACACCTGGTTCTCGTCCGCGCTGTGGCCCTTCTCGACGCAGGGCTGGCCGGAGAAGACCGAGGCGCTGAAAACCTTCTATCCGACGGCGACGCTGGTGACGGCGTTTGACATCATCTTCTTCTGGGTCGCCCGGATGATGATGATGGGGCTTGAGTTCACCGGTGAAGCTCCGTTCAAGGATGTTTACATCCACGCCCTCGTTCTCGACGAGAAGGGGCAGAAGATGTCGAAGTCCAAGGGCAATGCCATGGACCCGCTGGAGCTCGTCGACGAGTTCGGTGCGGATGCGCTGCGCTTTGCGATGAGCCGGATGGCGGGACAGGGACGCAACATCCGCCTGTCGAAACAGGCGGTCGAGAGCAACCGGAACTTCACAACGAAGCTGTGGAACGCCACGCGCTTTGCCGAGATGAACGAATGCGGCGCGCCCGGCGAGTTTGATCCGTGCTCGGCCGAGCGGCCGGTGAACCAGTGGATCCTCAGCGAGCTGGCGGACTGTGTGGCCGAAGTGACCAGGGGGATCGAGGACTACCGGTTCAACGACGCGGCGGGCGCGCTCTACAAGTTTGTCTGGAACACGGTGTGCGACTGGTATCTCGAGCTGATCAAGCCGCTGCTGATGGGCATGGATGACGCGGCGAAGGCTGAGACGCGCGCGGTGTGCGGCTATGTGCTCGACGAGTCGCTGAAGCTGCTGCATCCGTTCATGCCGTTCGTGACCGAAGAACTCTGGGAGCGGCGCGCGCCGGGACGCGCGCACGATCAGGGCTTCCTGATGCTGCAGCAGTGGCCCGCGATCACGCAGTTCGGCCATGCCGAAGCGAGCGCAGAGATCGAATGGCTGATCGAGATGATTACCGAGATCCGCTCGCTGCGGAACGATCTGGGCGTGCCGGCAGGCGCGAAAGTTCCGATGACGCTGCTGAACCCTTCCTCAGTCGATACGCAGCGGCTGGAGCGGAATGACGAAGTGCTGCGCCGGATGGCGCGGCTGGACGAGACGGCGACTTCGACCTCGCAGCCGGCAGGCTCGGTGTCGACGCTGGTTGGATCGTCGGTAGCGGCGCTGCACATCGCGGACCTGATCGACAAGGTGGAAGCGCAGAAGCGTCTCGACAAGGAAATCGCGACACTCGACAAGGACATCATGGCGACCGAGAAGAAGCTCGGAAACGCGGACTTTGTCGCGCGGGCGCCGGAAGAGATTGTCGAAGAGAACCGGGACCGCCTCAAGGACTGGTCGCTGCGCCGCGAGAAGCTGAAATCCGCCCGGGCCGCGCTGGCCGGGATTGCGTGAACTTCCAAAGGCATGCGGGATACCGTTTGAGGCAAAGATCGCCGCTTCTCGCGGCGAATAAGCGCTTTTCCGGAAGGAAATTGCGCGCTAGGCCCTTTTTCCGGAACTCCGAATGGGAACGCGCTTCATGACCAAGACCTGGGACAAATCCCGCCTGCCCTCCCGCCACGTGACGGAAGGCCCCGAGCGGGCGCCGCACCGCAGCTATTATTATGCGATGGGTCTCTCCACGAAGGACATCAAGAAGCCGTTCGTCGGCGTGGCGTCCTGCTGGAATGAAGCGGCGCCCTGCAACACGGCGCTGATGCGCCAGGCGCATGCGGCGTCGGTCGGCGTCAAGGAAGCGGACGGCACGCCGCGCGAGTTCTGCACGATCACCGTGACCGATGGCATCGCGATGGGCCATGAGGGCATGCGCTCGTCGCTGGTCAGCCGCGAAGTGATTGCCGACTCGGTCGAGCTGACGATGCGCGGGCATTCGTATGATGCGCTGGTCGGCGTGGCGGGCTGTGACAAGTCGCTGCCGGGGATGATGATGGCGATGCTGCGGCTGAACGTGCCGAGCGTGTTCATCTATGGCGGCTCGATCATGCCGGGCCGGTTCGAGGGCAAGGACGTGACGGTGCTCGATGTGTTCGAGGCGGTCGGCGCACATGCGGCAGGCTCCAACGAGATGACGACCGCGAAGCTGGAAGCGCTCGAGAAACTCGCCTGCCCCGGTGACGGCGCGTGCGGCGGTCAGTTCACGGCGAACACGATGGCGTGCGTGTCGGAAGCGATCGGTCTGGCGCTGCCGCTGTCGTCGGCCCTGCCGGCGCCGTACCTGGAGCGCGACGCATATTGCGTCGAGAGCGGCCGGGCGGTGATGCGGCTGATCGAGCAGAACATCCGTCCACGGGATATCTGCACGCGCGAAGCATTCGAGAATGCGGCGGTAGTCGTGGCGGCCTCGGGCGGCTCGACCAATGCCGCGCTGCACCTGCCCGCGATGGCGCATGAGTGCGGCGTGAAGTTCGATCTCAAGGACGTTGCCGCGATCTTCGCCAAGACGCCGTACATCGCGGACCTGAAACCGGGCGGCAACTACGTGGCCAAGGATTTCGGCGAGGCCGGCGGCGTGCCGATGCTGATGAAGACGCTCTACGAGGCGGGCCTCATCCACGGTCACTGCATGACGGTGACCGGCAAGACGGTGGCCGAGAACCTCAAGGACGTGGTCTTCAACAAGGATCAGAAGGTGATCCGCGAGGCGACCAATCCGCTCTCGCCGAATGGCGGTGTGGTCGGTCTCTGGGGTTCGCTGGCGCCGGACGGGGCGATCGTGAAAGTCGCGGGCCTCAAGGAGCTGACCTTCTCCGGCCCTGCCCGCGTGTTCGATGGCGAGGAAGCCTGCTTCGCGGCTGTGCGCGACCGCAACTACAAGGAAGGCGAAGTGCTGGTCATCCGCTATGAGGGGCCGAAGGGCGGACCCGGCATGCGCGAAATGCTGTCGACCACGGCGGCGATCTACGGCCAGGGCATGGGCGACAAGGTGGCGCTGATCACCGATGGCCGCTTCTCCGGCGCAACGCGCGGGTTCTGCGTCGGCCATGTCGGACCGGAAGCGGCAGAGGGCGGCCCGATCGGCCTGATCCGCGACGGCGACATCATCATCCTCGACGCCATCAAGGGCACCATCGACGTGCGGCTGACGCCGGCCGAGATCGAAGACCGCAAGCGGGCGTGGAAGCCGCGGACGACGAAGTATGGCTCCGGCGCGCTGCAGAAGTTCGCGAAACTGGTCGGGCCTGCGCATGAGGGCGCCGTGACGCATTCCGGGTTCGACGGCGAACTGCACGTCTACGCCGACATCTGAGCGGGCTTCCGGGAAGCCGGTGCACACCCTATGCTTGAGGATCAGGGCGGAAGCGGGAATCGGGCATGAGTGACAAGGATCAAAGCCCCGCCGCGGGCGCGCCGCTGTCGCTGGGCGACCTGCCGCCGGAGTTTGCCGGGTTCGACCGCATCTACGAACAGGAAATCCGGCCCGGCCTGATGGCGCGGGAGGCGGAGCGGGTCGCGGCGGCGCAGAAGGCGATCCAGACGCGCTGGATCGGCGGCGCGATCATTGCGGCGGGTGTCGGCGTCGGCTTTGCGCTGCTGAAGCTGCCGGTGGTGGCGATCATCGTGGGTATCATCGGTTTCGGCGTGATCGGCTGGGGCAACATGGGCATCTCGCGGCTGGCGGGCGAAGCCAAGGCGCTGATCGTCGAGCCGATCGCGCGCCAGCTCAATCTGGCGTTCACGCCGTCGCCTGGCACCTGCGAGTCGATCTACCGGCACAAGGAGGTCGGCGTTGTGCCCGGCTGGGACCGGTCCGATTTCGAGGATCTGGTCACCGGCAAACGGGGCGTCGTGGATTTCGAACTGTTCGAGGCCCACCTCGAGGAGAAGCGCACGACCACCGACTCGAAAGGCCGTACGCAGACGACCTGGGTGACGGTGTTCCAGGGCCAGTGCCTGCGGCTCGACTTTCACAAGACGTTCTATGGCCGCACGCTGGTGACGCGTGACATGGGGTTCTTCAACCAGTTCGGCGGCGGCAAGGGTATGCAGCGCGCGATGCTGGAAGACCCGAAGTTCGAGAAGATTTTTGAGGTCTACACGACCGACCAGGTGGAAGGCCGGTACCTGCTGACGCCGGACTTTATGCAGAAGCTCGTCGATCTCGAGGAGGTTTTCCGGGGCGGCAAGCTGAAGGCGGCCTTTGATGGCGGCGAGATACTGATCACCGTACAGGGCGGCAACCTGTTCGAGCCGGGATCAATGTTCAAGCCGCTCGACAGCGCAGACCGGGTGCAGGAGCTGCTGAAGGATTTTGCGGCGGTGTTTGGGCTGATCGACGCCGTGACGGCTGGACGGAGCAAGATGCCGCCGCCGGCGGTCTGATCCGAAGCCTGCAGGTTTCCGCACTGTTCATGGTGGCTTCAGGCGGCTGCCGAATAATTGCCGCAGTGATCGGAGAAACATGTGTCCATGATGCGCTGCGCTGTCTCATTCGGATTTCTGGCCATGGTGCTGGCAGGGCCTGCCCTTGCCAATGGCAAGGTTGATGTGGCCGCCTGCAAGGCGATGCAGGCAACGCTTGCGCCGCGCCAGGCGGAGATCAGCGAGCTGACCGAGCAGCGCGAGGCCTCGGCGCTGCGCGCTGAAGAGGCTGGCATTGCCTGGGAAGACGCCGAGATCCACCGGCTGGTTTCGGCCGCGCATGCCGCAACCGCCGACCGCGAACTCGCGGCCTATGATGCGGCAAAGAAGCAGTTCGCCAGAGACGAACTCGCGCTGCAGAGCGCCGTGCAACAGTTCAATGCCGGCGTAGCGGACTACAACACGCGCTGCTCCCCGAAGGGGAAATGATCAGGGCGTGACGATCGGGAACGGCTGCGGGGCGGCCGGAGGATCGAGGACGCCGAGCAGGACTGCTGCGGCGGTTGGATCACCCGAGATGGTCAGCGCCCCCTTCATCACAAGGTCGACCGGTTTCTGGCCTGCGAAGATCATGCCCAGGAACGCCGCCTTCGGCATGGTGAGGGTCGCGGCGGCAGGCTGGCCGGTGCCCGGTTCGTGCACGAGGACGGAGTTGCGGATGCTGACCAGGCGGGTCTCGCCAAGGTCCGGGAACACGAACGCGATGGTGACCGATTTTCCGTCCGCCAACTGAGGATCGACCCGCACGGCGAGCATGTCGAAGACCTGCTCGACCGAAATGGCGGAGACGACATCCGCCGAGAGCGTAGACATGCCTGACGCGCTGGGGGCGACGCGCGCTTCGGCGGCGCCGGTCAGGTACATGTTGCGCCAGAGCGAGCCTTCGGCCTGATAGCCCATCTGCTCGAACGCCTTGGCGAGGAGTTCGCGCGCCTCGGTGTTGGTGTCATCGGCGAAGACGAGGTGGCTGGCAACTTCGGCGGCCCAGCGATAGTCGGCTTCGTTGAACGCCTTTTGCGCGGTCCGCAGCGCCTTGCCCGGACCGCCCATGGCTTCGACATAGCGCACGGCGGCCTGTTCGGGTGGCCAGGGGTTAAGGTTGGCGGGGTTGGCGTCGTACCAGCCGAGATAGCGCTGGTACACGGCCTTCGAATTGTGGGCCATCGTGCCGTAATAGCCGCGATTGTACCATTTGGAGGCGAGGCTGTCCGGCAGGGCGATGACCTCGGCAATCTCTTCGGCGGTGTAGCCCTTGTTCATCAGGCGGACGGACTGGTCGTGGAGGTATTTGTAGGCGTCGCGGTGCGTGGCCATGAAGGATGCCACGTTCTCCTGCCCCCAGCGCGGCCAGCCGTGGGAGACGAACATCACGTCAGTGCGCGCGCCGTAGAGGTGGATCGACTCGGTCAGATAGTCCGCCCACGCCTTTGAATCGCGCACGAGCGCGCCGCGCGGCGGGAGGATATTGTGCATCGTCGGATTGGCATTCTCGGCGAGGCAGAGGGCTTTCAGGTGCGGGAGGTAGAAGTTCATCTCTGACGGCGCTTCGGTGCCGGGCGTGATCTGGAACTCGATCTCGATGCCGTCGATGACGAGCTTCTGGCCGGTCTCGGTGATCGTCACGGTGGGCGCGATCAGGCTGAAGGAGCCGTTCGGCAGGCCGGTGCCGATACCGGCGCCGCCCTGCCCGGCAGGACCGGGCGTGAGGCGCGTGCCGAACTGGTAGTTGGCGCGGCGGCTCATGGCGGGACCGGCGATCAGGTTCTCGCTGACGGCGTGCTCCATAAACCCGTCCGGCGCGATGATCTGCACCTTGCCGGCGGCGACATCCGCGTCCGAGACGATGCCTTTGACGCCGCCGAAATGGTCACCGTGGCTGTGGGTGTAGATGACCGCGACGATGGGCTTGTCGCCGATATGCTCGCGCACCAGCGACATGGCGGCGGCGGCGGTTTCGGTGGCGGTGAGCGGATCGACGATGATGTAGCCGGTTTCGGTGGCAATGATGCTCATCACCGAAATGTCGAGGCCGCGGACCTGCCAGAGGCCCGGCGTGACTTCGAAAAGGCCGTGATTGTTCAGGAGGCCGAGGTGACGCCAGAGGCTGGGGTTCATGGTGTCGGGCGCGGCGCCTTCGGCGAAATCATAGGCGGCGGCGTCGAAGACGATGCGTCCGTCGGCAGCGAGGATCTTGGTGTCTTTCAGGGTGGCTATGAAGCCCTGGCTCGCCAGTGCGTTCTCGCTCTCGTCCGACCAGGGAAGGCCGGCCGAGAAGGCCTGATTGGCGGAGACGGTGGCGGGCGTTGCGACGCCGGCCGGGGCGGTGACCTGCTGCGCGCAGGCTTGGACGCCCAGACAGATTGCGAGCGCCGCCAAGGCGGGCCTGGATTTCAACATGAACGTCTCCCCGTTTTTGCCGGATTTTGTCAACCAGCTTACATTGGCGACCCTAGCGCGGAACGTGCCGGGCGCAACGGGGACAATCGGGGGAATGCCGCAAGGGTATTTAGATTGCCCTCTGGACGCTCCGGCCATGGGCCGTCTATCTGCTTGGCATGATCACCGGCCCGACTTCCCACAGCTATATCTCGCAGCGCGTGCGCCTTCATTATGTCGATTGGGGCAATCCCGATGCGCCGCCCCTGATCCTGTTGCATGGCGGGCGGGATCATTGCCGCAGCTGGGACTGGGTGGCCGAGGCGCTGCGTAATGACTGGCATGTGATCGCGCCGGACCTGCGCGGTCACGGCGACAGCGGCTGGTCGGCTGATGGCGACTATTCGGTGCGCTCCTGCGTCTATGACCTCGCGCAACTGATCCACCAGAAGAAGCTGGCACCGCTGACGATCGTTGCTCACTCGTATGGCGGGAACATCTCGCTGCGCTATGCCGGCATCTATCCGGAGAATGTGCGCAAGGTGGTCGCGATCGAGGGGCTGGGGCCCTCGCCGCGCATGCTGAAGGAACGGTTGGCCGAGCCGATTGCCAAGCGGATGCGCACATGGATCGAAGCCAAGCGGGCCGCGGCTGGTCGCAGCCCGAAGAAGTACGCGACGCTTGAAGAAGCATACGAGCGGATGAAGGAAGAGAACAAGTATCTCTCCGATGCGCAGGCCCGGCATCTTACGATCCATGGCATCAGCCAGAACGAGGACAGCACCTATTCCTGGAAGTTCGACAACCATTTCCGCGTGATGGTGCCTTACGACCTGCCGCAGGATGAGGTGGACGCGCTATGGCGCGAGATCACCTGCCCCACGCTTCTGCTTTATGGCCAGAACAGCTGGGCCTCGAACCCGGAAACGGATGGGCGGATTGCGAATTTCAGGAATGCGCAAGTCAAGGTCTATGAGAATGCCGGCCACTGGTTGCATCACGACCAGTTCGATCGGTTCGTCGCGGAGCTGAAAGCTTTCATCTAGATCGCCGGACGATCAGGAGAAATGCAGGCGGCGATATTTGCCGCGGAAGTAGAGCAACGGATCGCGGCGCGGATCGAAGGTGGCGCGCAGGACTTCGCCCACAAGGATAACGTGGTCGCCGCCGTCGTGCATCTGGTGGCGGCGGCATTCGAAGTTCGCGAGCGCGTTCGACAGGACGGGCGCATCATGCCGGCCGCGCTGCCACGGCGTCTGGCGGAAGCGGTCTTCGCCGGGCACCGCAAACAAGGTGGAGGCGGGTTGCTGGCCGATGTGCAGAACATTGACGGCAAAATGTTCCGCCAATTCGAGGGCCTTGAGGCTGCTTGACGTCTTGGCGATGCAGACGAGGAGCAGCGGCGGGTCGAGCGAGACGGAGGTGAAGGAGTTGGCTGTGAGGCCAACCGGATCGCCGCCGGCATCGAAGGCGGTTACTACCGTCACGCCTGTCGCGAAACAGCCAAGCGCGTCGCGCAAGGTGCGCGCATCCGAACCCGAGCGGTATTCCGGCACGAAGCGTGGGATGCGGCGTTCGAGGAAATCGAGCAGCGTCGCGCTGAAGAGATCGCCGCGGTCCGAAGCGACGAGGTGACCCGCCTCCCCGATTTCGGCGTATTCGGCGCCGGGTATCTGCTCGACGATGCGGCTGGCGGAGGCGGCGTCAGTGATATCGCTGAGGGCGCCGCGCACAAACAGGGCGGGCACGCGGATTTTCGGCGCGGCGGCCTTGAAACGCCTTAGCGCATCTTCGAGATCGAACCGCTCAAGCATGCGCGGGTCCCAGGCGCCCTTGGCGGTCTCGGAGGCGGCGCGAAGGGTGCTGGCTGCCTTCCGGATGTTCGTGAGGTCGAGGTCCGGCGGGGCGTCGGCGAGGATCAGGCCGGTGGCAAGGTGTCCGCCGTCTTCGCCGACGGCCACGGCCGCGACCCATCCGCCGAGCGAGGCGCCGACGATGACCGGGCGGGAGGGTAGCTGGGCGAGGATGGCACGAAGGTCTTCGACATAGGCGCCAAACTCGTAGCGGCCGTCGGACGGCCACTCGCTTTCGCCGTGTCCGCGAAGGTCCAGGGCGATCACTTGCCGGCCTGCGCGCACCAGGGCTGCGGCCGCGTCGTTCCAGATGTCCCGTGTCTGGCCGCCGCCGTGCACCAGCAGCACCAGCGGATCATCGGGGTCGCCGCGCAGGTCACCGCGGATGACGACGCCGCCGAACCCCTTGAACTGCGAGAGTGGCATTGGCGTTCCTTGAAATCCGGGCCTGCGCAGGCGAAAGGCCAGATCAACCCTCTTGGATGATCTAGGGCCAGCCTCTAGCGCGAACATGCGGCAATTGCGAGACGGCTCGTCGCAGGGTTCGGCACCCGGGACGCGCGAAGCGGCGTTTGTTGCTCAGGCGACGGCGAGCGACGGCTCTCCAAGGTCCAGCGGCGCGACTTCCACGCGGTTGCGGCCGTTCTGCTTGGCGCGGTAGAGCGCCGCGTCCGCACGCTTGAGGGCCGGCAGGATGTCGATGTCGGCAAAGCCAGGTTCGCTTATGCCGACGCTGATCGTGACCGAGAACGGACCTGTCTTTCCGGGGAACTTCAAGTCGCTGACTGCCTCTCTCAGGCGGTTCGCCAGAATGGCGGCGCGCAAGGGTTCGGTTTCGGGCAGGACCAGCGCGAATTCTTCGCCGCCCAGCCGGCCGAGCAGGTCTTCGTCCCGGATATTGGCGGTCAGACAGGCGACAAGGCGCGTCAGGACTTCGTCGCCGGCGGCGTGGCCGTGCACGTCGTTCACGCGCTTGAAATGGTCGATGTCCAGCATCAGCGCCGTCACGGGCTTAGTATGCCGGCTGGCGCGCAGGACCTCGCGCTCGGCAAACCGGAAGAAAGCCCGGCGGTTGAGCGCCTTGGTGAGGGGATCGGTCATCGCCAGCTCGAAGAGATCACACTTGTCGTGCTCGGCCTCGATGAGGTCGCGGACCGCGTAACGCGCAGCGCTCCGTACACAGATGTCCTGGCTGACAATCGCAGCGAAGCTCTCCAGCAAGGCCAGACGGCCTTTTCCAAACGGGTTCGGCTTGCTGTCGATCAGGCACAACGTGCCAAAACGCTTGCCGTCCGGGTCCCGGAGGGGCGCGCCGGCGAAGAAGACGATTTTCTGCTGACCGGTGACGGCCGGATCATTGGCGAAGTAGGGATCTTCGCGCACATCCGGCACGGCAAAGGCCGATTCCGACAGGTTCGCTTGCGAACAAAAGGCTTGCAGAGCGTCGATCTCCGCCGGGCTTGCTCCGTGGGCTGACCGGCACCAGTTGCGATAGCGCTCATTCAGGGAGGCGAGGACAATCGGCACGCCCAAGGCCATTGCCGTGGTTTGAGCGATCTGCGATGCTACGTGAACTTCCGAACCATTCAGGATTCGATAGCGCTGGAGAACCTCGCTCCGTTGCTGTTCGAACCTTAGGGGCGGATAGATCATGTTTTTCGTCTTCATCGTGGAACGATTTCAGACGCTCAGGCATAGTCTTATCCAGTTTAGCATTCGTTAGCGACGTTTTCCGCTGCCGAATGCCCTGTTTTTGCTGGACTTAGGTCCCGGCACAAGGTGGCCGGCACCAGAGAATCAGCGCGCCGCGACGAGGGTGCGCAGCTCGCGCCGAAGTATCTTTCCAATCGGAGATTTCGGCAGTTCGTCGACAAAATGAATTGTCCGTGGGCGTTTGTAACCGGTCAGGTGCTGCGCGCAGTGGGCCTGCACATCCTGCACCGTCAGCCCATTCTCCCGGCGGACCACAAAGGCATGCAACTCCTCCTCGGAATTGGCGACCTTGATACCGGCGCTCGCCGCTTCCAGGACGCCGGGGCAAGCGTTGAGGACTTCGTCGACTTCGTTGGGGAACACGTTGAAGCCGCCGACGAGGACCATGTCCTTGGCACGGTCAACGATCTTCAGATAGCCGTCCTGATCGATCGTGCCGATGTCGCCCGTGCGCATCCAGCCGTTGGCAAAGGCGGCGGCGGTTTCATCCGGGCGGTGAAGGTAGCCGGACATCAGCTGGGGACCCTTGGCGACAACTTCGCCAACGTCTCCCGCATCGCCGAAACGTCCGTCTTCGAGCAGGATCCGGATCTCAGTGCCCGGCAAGGGCAAACCGGCCGTACCCGGACGTTCACGGGCGTCAGGCGGATTGATTGTCAGCAGGGTCGTGGCTTCGGTCATCCCGTAACCTTCGATGATCTGGGCCGATGTCATCTCCCGCCAGCGCTTGCCGATGACGGGGTCGAGTGCGGCGGCGCCGGAAATGGTCAGCGAAAGCTTCGGCGGGTTCTGCTGGAACCAGGGCTCTTCCATCAGTTTGGCGAAAAGGGTGTTCACGCCCGGGAAAATGTCGGGACGGAACTTCTCGAAGCTCTTCTTCAGGTTCGAGAGCGGCCGCGGGCTGGGCACCAGGACGATGTGCACGCCGTGGCGCAGCGCGATGACCGAGGCAAACAGGCCGAACACGTGATAGACCGGCAACGCGAGCAGCATGGTCTGGCCCTGCAGCGTGGCAAGGCTGGGGGCCAAGGCGACAAACTGGTCGATATTGGTGATCAGGCCCGCTTCCGTAAGGCGAACGCCCTTGGACGTGCCGGTCGTCCCGCCCGAATACTGGTAGATGGAGTCCCTGCCCGCTGGCAGCTCTTCCGTATACGCATGGACCGGGTTGGAGAATCTGGCGCCTTCGGAAATCGCCTTGCGAAGCGTGACATGCGCCGCCTTCAGCGGGCGCTCGAGACGCTTGACCTTGCGAAGCAGGAAGTCGAGCCCCTGCCGCTTCACCGCCGGGAAGAAATCCGTCAGCGACAACGAGATGACATGCTTCACATCGGTGCCGGCTGTGGCCGCATCGATCGTGTCCGCAAAGATGATCGATCCGATGAGGACCTGCGCCTTGCAATCGCGCAGCTGGCGGCGCGTTTCGGTCTCGGTGTAAAGCGGGTTGACGTTCGACAGGACGAGACCTGCGCGCATCACACCCAGAAGGCATACAACGTAGCTGATGCAGTTTGGCGACTGGACCGCGACGACCGTGCCGGGCGCAAGCTTCAGCACTTCGCGGAAATAGCGCGCAAGATTGGCCGACTGGCGCTCGACGTCGGCGAAGGTCAGCGTGGTCGAGATGCCGTTCGGCAGCGCGGTCGTCAGAAAGGGCTTGTTTGCGTAGGCCAATGCGGCGTCCCGGACGATGGCTTCGAGCCGTTGCGGTTCATATTTCGCCATTGCGCCATGAAACTCCAGCGCTTCCGCGTTGTACGACAGCAGATGCGTTTGTGGCGCTGGCAGAGGATTGGAGGAGAGTTCACGGGCGAGCATGGTTGGATCCGGTTCTTTGTGAGAGCCTGCATCCTCTCACATTTTGGTTTGCGCCCCATTCAGCGTCCTGCGTGAACTCAGCCTAGTCCGGTAACTCCTTGTAAAGAGCTTCAGAATCTGCCCGCCCCATTGCCAGAAAGGCATTGGCAGCT
>CAMDAC010000041.1 GCA_945888325.1 Candidatus Sulfopaludibacter sp. SbA3 | reverse complement strand
CTTCGGTCAGGTTGTGTGTCGCAACCCAATCCTACCAAAGAACCGACAATGGCCAACCGCGCTGCGGGCCTCGTCCTACAGCGCCATGTGGAAAGGCGCGGACGAGACCCGCAGCGCTAACCAGCTACACCACGCGTTGGGACGCGACCCGATGTGTGCCTGTTGGAGGCCAGAAATAAAAGTGTTTGGCAAGAAACCTCCCGAGATCGGCAAGTCACAAATCGACCGTGCCCTGAACAGTTCAAAGCCTGCTCCGGCTAGCTCGCCGTTCCTTTCCAAGAGCGCGGGCAAGCGTAAATCACCCCGTGAGCAAGTCTGGGCTACTTGCCGGTTGATCTGGCCGCCGAATGGACACGCTGACGGGGTCTGCATCGATGTTTCGAACACCGGCGCGCGGATTCGCTTCAGTCACAAGATCATCGTTCCCGGCCGGCTCACGCTTATCTGTGCGAGGCTGGGATTGAACCGGGAGTGCGAGATTATCCGGCAGGACGGCTTCGATGCAGTCGTCCGGTTCCGTCCCTGAACGGACAAGAAGCACCATCGTCGGACAAGGCCGCGCGGGCAGCTGGAACCTTCGAGGGTTTCTTCATACCCGGAACAGATTGCTGGCACCGGCCTTCAGTTGCGGGATAGGGGGTGGGGGGACAAATCCTGCAACCGGCCTGAAGAGCTCGGAACCGGGCTCCACTTGCGGGCAAACGCCGTAGCAGAAAGGGGAAATCGCTACTCCGGCGCCAACAATCCTGGGAGTGATCGCAAAGTACGCCGCGATACCCTTGTTGGTTAAACGCCCGGACACCGGGATTTATTCCCTCTCGTTTGGCGATTTGGAACGTTCATTTTCAAAAGACCCGCAGGACTTACCCAAGCATTGATGGACGCCAGCTCTGTTGCCGGGCTCCTAAAATCAAGCGAACCGACAAGGAGCGTTGAGGGCCTTCAGGGAAGATCGGCGCATGCTCTGCCGTTCAATATGCAGGTTTCGCTTTCGGGATCGACTGCTTCGTAATCGCCCTTTGCATCCAGCGCAGCGCCGACGAGTTCAAACGCATCCGCCGAGGCCGGCAGGAACTGGTCCTTCGTGCCTCCTGTCACGTTGAGTGCAGCAACCTCGACCTGCCAGCCGGCGTCGACGCGGCACGCCAATCCAACAGCGCCGGTTCCATCACGGCTCAGTTCGAACTCACGGCAGACCTGTCCCTCAGCGATCTGATAAGTTGCTACCGCCAGAAACTCAGCACCGCCGATCTCAACCGAAGTACCTGCTGGCGCCGTAGACAAGGCGGCAGAGATCGGATTGTCCTGCGGAAGAAGTCCAGCGAGCACGAGCCTGTCTGCGGTGGGTTCGTTTTGCCCGATCTGGTAGCCGCCGAGCGCGGCAGCACCGATCAGAACTGCAGCGGCCGCAGCCTGGGACAGGACGTCAAAGCCGAAAAGCCGGCCCCGCCGGGCCCGGGCAGCTTCGAGGGAGACGACTGCGTCGCCCGGAGCCGTCTGCTCAAGCGCAAGCTTGCGCATGTCTTCGGGGACAGGACGCTCGAGGAGCCCTTCGAAGCCCGATGAAAGCAACTGCCGGCTTTCCTGAAAGCGATCGAACTGGGCCCGAAGCGCGCTGTTTGCAGCGATTGCATCGCGGACCACTTCCGCCTCGGGACCATCGAGCTCACCGTCTGCGAGCGCCATGATCATTTCTTCGGTAATCTTGCCGGTCATGGCCGCACTCCCTGTTCCGAAAGAGCCTGCATCAGGGCTGTGCGAGCCCTTGAAAGCCGGCTCATGATCGTGCCTGTTGGTACATTCAGTATTTCGCTCGCTTCATCGTAACTCTGGCCTTCGACGAGGACCAGCAGGACCACGGCGCGCTGGTCTTCCGTCAGTGTTCCCAAAGCCTTCGCGAGATCGGCGCGAAGATCGAGCGTGTCGGTCTGAGGCAGACTGTCGCCGGCAAAACCGTTGACGGCATCTTCATCACTTTCGGCAGGACGGCGGGCCATCCGGCGCCGGTCATCCAGCCAGGTGGTCCGGACAATCCGGAACAGCCAGGCCTCCAGGCGCGTCCCAGGCTGGAACTGATGAATCTTCGAAATTGCCCGTTCGAGTGCCATTTGTACCACGTCGTCTGCTTCAGGCCCGTTGCGGGTAAGACCAAGCGCAAATCTTCGCAGGCGCGGAATAAGCGCAACAATCTGCAAACGCAGGGCTTTTCCTTCCTGAATATCCATTCACTCCCCCAAGAACGCCGGCCCGGTTACCTTTATTCCATGTCAGAAAAAAGTCTCTTTTCTGGGCTCAGGAAGCAAAGGAGATACATCGCCGGGAATAAATACGGTCGCGGGCGCGTTCCTCACACAGATTGTCCAGCAAGGGGATTTGGATGTCATCGGCAAAGAAAACTCTGACTGTCGAACTGGCCGCCTGGCTGCTCGCCGGCACCCAACTCGTATCGTCTTCCGCGGCAACAATTGTCTTGACGGCCTCGGTTTCAACGCTCGCACTTGCGGGGCCTGCGCAAGCTCAGGTCGATGACGACGAAGACGACGATGACGAAGACGAAGACCCGATTGATGACGGCGACATCCTTGATGATGACCCCGACGATGATCCTGGCGGAGACGATCCCGGCGCCGACGATGTTGGCGACGACATAGGTGACGATGCCGGAGATGATGTTGGCGGCGCTGGCGATGATGGCGGTGACGACATCGGAGACGACGGCGGCACCGGCGATGATGGCGGCGACGACACCGGAGACGACGGCGGCGCTGGCGATGATGGCGGTGGCGATACCGGAGACGACGGCGGCACCGGCGATGATGGCGGCGGAGCTGGAGATGATGGCGGCGCGGGCGGGGATGACGGCGCAGGAACAGGCGGCGGCACGTCCGGCGATGATGATGACGGCGGGCCATCGGGCGGCAACTCTAACGATGACGATGACGCCCCCGGCGGCGCCGGCGTCAGGGGCGTCTCGCCGTCCTCCGGTTCTGGCCCGAGGGATCCGGACGAGAAACCCGACACGCGCAGCGGCTCGTCAGACGTCCTCGTAGATGATGAAGGCTATCCGCTTGCAGACAAGGACATCCTGACTTTTGATCTCGGGCCGACAGATTTGTCGATCCTGAAGGAAATCGGCTTCCGGGTGGTTGCGCAAACAAGGCTCGATGGCCTGGGCACAAGCCTGCAAAGGCTGAGGCCCCCGTCAGGGATGAGCATGCCGGACGCTGCCGATGCGCTCCGGGACTCGCTTCCTGCAGCGCCCTTTGACTACAACCACGTGTTCGGCCTTCCGGCTTCTGACAAGCTTGAAGATGAAGGGCGGAAAATCCAGAAAGTCGGCGGCAAGCGGTCGGGTGAAGGCGCCATAGTCGCAATGATTGATACGCTTGTTGACCCCAGGCACCCCTCGCTCTCGACCCGGAAGATCGTGGTCAAGGACTTTGCGAGCAGCAAGAAGGGACGCGATTTCGACCATGGCACGGCGGTTGCGTCTATCATGGTCGGACTTGATCCGGATACGGACTATCGCGGTATCGTACCCGGCGCGAAGCTGCTCGCCGCCAACGTCTTCTCTGTTTCCAAGGAGGGCGTTCCGGAAACCGATACCAAGGCCTTGCTTGAAGCGCTGGACTGGGCCGCGTCTGAAGGCGCCGGGGTGATCAACTTTTCCATCGCAGGTCCGCCCAGCGACATTCTGGAAGCGGCCATCAAACGCTTGACAGAAAAGGGGCACATCATCACGGCCGCAGTCGGAAATGACGGACCTGCAGCGCCGCCTGTCTTTCCGGCCACCTACTCCGACGTGGTCGGCGTTACGGCCGTCGATATTGACGGGAAGATCTACCGGCGCGCAGGCCGCGGCGCCCAGGTCGATATCGCCGCCCCCGGTGTCAACATCCTCGCCGCCGGACCAAACGGTACCTACAGCGCCGTAACCGGGACTTCGTTTGCAACCCCCGTGGTCTCGGCCCTCCTGTCTCTTGAAAATCCGACACCCGGCAAGGACGCGTCCAAGCGCGCAGAAGCCTTTAAACAGGAAGCACGTGATCTTGGGGCTTCCGGTGACGATACCACCTTTGGCCACGGCCTTGTGCAGATCGAAATCGAAGAGGTGAACTGAGCCATGGCCCGGAAATCTGCCTTCTACGCTTTGGTGCTATCTGTTGCGGCCGGCGGCTCGCTGCAGCCAGCATCGGCCGGGCCTGCGCCCGAACCCGTACGTGTCGAGCAGGACGCTACTTTCGTCTTCAACGACGGGCGCGTGGAGCGATTGGTCGAGGACCTCGGTGAAACGCAGGTCTGGGCAACCCGGCGCGGACGCGAATACATCCGATCACGGAATTTCACGATTCCCATCCTCGAATGGGAAGTCAGTGGTGTGAAAGGTACACGCACAGTGTCAGGCAAGCCTGAGAAGCTCTGGCCGCCGCGGGAAGGCGCGTCTTCGAGGTTTCGCGTCGTGACCGATGTCGTGCCGCGCGAAGGCGCCAAATCGAGAAGCCTGCAATACTGGTCGTGCAAAGCTGGCCGCAAGCGAATGGAAACGTTTGCGTTCGCCGAGATCGAAGTTCTGCCCGTCAATTGCGAGCGATATACGCCGAGCTCGATGAAGCTTGTCGAGCGCAGGGGTTGGTTATGGTCTGACGAAGTCGGCCACTATGTCGAACGCTCATCGGTCAAGTATACGACCGGCGAAACAGAGACAGTCAGGCTCTGCGCAAAGATTCCAGGCCGGACGGCGACGGACGAGCGAATCACCGAAGTCGTCGAGAAGGGCTGCTGATCCGGTGAGCGAGAAGGCGCCGGCCTTCTGAAAGGCTGCAGCAAAGCTGGCTTGCTTCGAGTTTCCTCAGAAGCAGTTCCAGTGCGGCCTGCCCTTCAGCAACAGTCCACCAGATTTTTTGAGAGCAGAACATAAGTCCGACGTCGGTGAAGTCTTGGACTGCCTGCATGTTCCAGAAAGGGAGCCATTCGCTCCAACCGCCAAACAAAAATGATCCGTCAAACTAACGCCGAGTTAAAAAAGATTCTTGAGATTGCCTGAGCCAAAAGCGCGGGCGAAGACGCGGCGCGTCACGACGCCGAAGAAGCTGGAGAAGGTTTAGCGGAGGCGAGCGTCGCGTATTGGCCCCAAACAGCCGGTCAGGCCCCTCCGGCAGAAGCCTGGGTCAACGCCTTTTCGGCGCGAAGGAAACGAACCTGACTGTAGGCCCCCAAGCCAAATAGCCTCCGGATTTTCCGGCGCGGTTCAAACCAACACGTTCCCACGCGCGAGATGCCGAAGCTGGAGAGGAATGATTTTTGCGCGAGGCGTAGAGTTGTGGCGTTCTGCCAGGACACAAAAAAGCAATGCGATGTCTTTCCCCCGCCCAAGGGGTTCTTGTGGACATTGAAAGCGTCGGTATGGTTTCGAAATCGAGAGCGACGGCGGGGCACATGGCAAATCGCACGGTGAATCATTTGGCAGCGCTGATCGCGTGCCTTTGCCTGACCGCCTGCATTACCCAGCGCGAACATGTACTGGCGCCTTCGGCAATTGGAATTGTCCTCAATGCCGGAACGGGAAAGCCAGTTCAGAACGCGCAGGTTCGTTACGTAGGGCTGGAAGAATCAGCGTCGATCACTACGGGTTCAGATGGCCGATTTACGCTGGACGGACGCACCGACAAACGCACGATCGTCGCGCTACCAGTCGGTGGTATTTACCGTGATACAACTCTGGTGGAGGCTTCTGCGCCGAATTTGGCCAATGGGTACGCCCGTGCTGCTTTCATCAACGGCGGCTCGCCGGCAGAAGCGCTCTACCCAGTCACTCTGCTTATGTTTCCGCCTGACGTGGGTGCGACACCGCTCCATGAACTGATGGCAGATTGCATCGCGGGGCCTGAACAGAACCATGCTTTGTATGTCTCAGACTTTCTCGCGGGCATTGACCCCGCCAGCCCTCCTGAATGGCTAGGCTCAGACACGGCAAAAGCGCTGGATGAGCACTTGAGCTACGCCCTGCCAGCGTCCGCCTTCCTTGCATGCGCGCAGCAGACTGCGGCATATGAATTGTTTTCGGCCCAGAAAGCACCGTTAAGAGTTCTTGTTGGAAATAGGTCTGCTGAAGGCGCGCCGTAACCTTGTACGCGTTTGCAGGTTAGGCAGGGTCCGGTCTCGGCGAAAACTCGCCGATGGTTGTCCTTTGCCCTAGCGCCTCGGCTGAGCGGCGAACCAGGACTCGAGGCGCGTCAGGGCTTCCTTGATTTCCGGTGTCGAGAGCGCGAACGAGAAGCGCATGAAGCGGTGGCCGTCCACGGGATCAAAGTCGACGCCGGGCGCGGTTGCGACGCCGGTTTCCTCCAGCAATTTCATGCAGAAGCCGAGGCTGTCATCGGTGAAGCGGGAGATGTCGGCATAGATGTAGAAGGCGCCGTCCGGCGGCGCGATGCGGTCGAGGCCGAGGCGCGGCAGGGCCTCCAGCAGCAGCGCCCGGTTCGTGCGGTAGACATCGATGTGCCCTTCGAGCTCCGTGCGGCTGTCCATCGCGACGAGGCCGGCATGCTGGGCGAGTGAAGGGGCCGTGAGGAACAGGTTGCCGATATAAGCGCCGGTGCGGTGCGAGGCGTCTTCCGGCGAGACCAGCCAGCCGAGGCGCCAGCCCGCCATCGAGAAGTATTTCGAGAAGCTGTTGACGATGTAGGCGGACGGCTCGAACTCCAGCATCGAATGCAGTTTCGGGCCGTAAGTGAGGCCGTGATAGATTTCGTCCGAGATGATCCGTGCACCGATCTTGCGCGCGACTTCCGCGATCGCGGCAAGCTCCGCCGCCGGGATGATCGTGCCGGTCGGGTTCGCGGGGCTCGCCAGGATGATGCCCTGCGGCGCCGGGTCCAGCGCGGCCAGCGCGGCGGCGGTCAGCTGGAAGCGTTCTGCTTCGCCGCAAGGGATTTCCACTGGCTCAAGGTTCAGGGCACGGATGGTATTTCGATACGCGACATAGCCTGGCCGGGCGAGGGCGATCCGGTCTCCGGGCTTGAACGCACTCGCCAGCGCCAGCACGAGCGCGGGCGAGGCGCCGCAGGTGATCGCGATACGGCGCGGCGCAACCTCCACGCCGTAGGTCTCGCGGTAGTGCTGCGCGATGCGCGCCTTCAGCGGCATGCTCTCCCAGTATCCCATCGCGTCGCTGTCGAGCACGCCGTGCGCGGCGGCGATGGCGGCTTGCGGCGCGCCGGTCGACGGCTGGCCGAACTCCATGTGCAAGATGCGCTGGCCAGCCGCTTTCAGTTCATGCGCGCGGCGGCTGATGGCGATCGCCTGGAAGGGTGAAATGTCCTGTCCCAAAGCCTATTTCGCGGCGATCGAAGGCAGCCAGGTCGCGAGTTGCGGCATCGCGGCGACGACGGCGAGCAGCAGCAGCTGGAGCCCGATGAACGGCATCGCCCCCTGCCAGATTTGCATCGTGGTGACTTCCGGCGGCGCGGCGCCGCGCAGGTAGAACAGGGCAAAGCCGAAGGGCGGCGTCAGGAAGCTCGTCTGCAGGTTTACCGCCATCAAGATGGCCAGCCAGACCGGATCGCAGCCGAGCAGGATCAGCGGCGGCGCCACCAGTGGCACGACGACGAAGACGATCTCGATGAAGTCGAGGAAAAATCCGAGCACGAACATCACGGCCATGGTCGCGGCGAGTGCGCCCCACTTGCCGCCGGGCACGGCGTGCAGGATTTCCGCGATCAGGTCATCTCCGTCGAAGCCCCGGAACACGAGGCTGAAGAGCGAAGCGCCGATCAGGATGAGGAACACCATCGAGGTGATGTGCGAGGAACTCTTGAGCGCCGGCACCAGCTGAGACGCCTTGCGCAGGACGAGCAGGCCCGCGACCAGCGAGGCGAGGAAGACGAGGCAGGCGATGGCCGTCAGCCCCATGCCCGCTGCCGCAAGGCCCGAATGCGCGATGTCGCCGACGCGCAGGTCGAGCGTGTTGCGCAGGATGAGGATGACCGGGAGGCTGAGCAGTCCGGCGACCATCACCGGCGCAAGGCGGCTGCCGTTGTCGCGGGCGAGACGGAGACCGGCGAGCAGCAGGGCGCCGCCCGCGCCGATGGCGGACGCCTCGGTAGGCGGCGCGATGCCGCCGAGGATCGAGCCCAGCACCGCGACGATCAGGCCGACCGGCGCGCCGACACCGATCAGCACGTCCATCATAGTCAACGGCGCCGTGCCTTCTTCGAGCGTTGCAGGTGGGCAAGCGGACGGCTTGAAAATCGCGATGGTGGCGACCCACGCGAGATAGAAGGCGACCAGGATCAGGCCGGGTATCAACGCCCCCGCGAACAGGTCGCCGACCGAGACCACTGCCGACGCACTGCCGGAGGAAAGGCTCGCCTGACTGGCGGCGTTCGAGATCGCATCGGCCAGCAGGATCAGCACGATGGAGGGTGGGATGATCTGGCCGAGCGTGCCAGACGCAGCGATGGTGCCGGTGGCGAGGCGGACGTCATAGCCCTGCCGCAGCATGGTCGGCAGCGCGATCAGCGTCATCGTGATCACGGTCGCGCCGACGATGCCGGTGGACGCGGCAAGCAGGGTGCCGACGAGGATGACGGCAAAGCCGAGCCCCCCGCGCACGCCGGCGAGCAGGCGGCTCGCGATGTTGAGCAGATCCTCCGCCACGCGGGAGCGTTCGAGGATGACGCCCATCAGCACGAACAGCGGCACCGCGATCAGCGTCTGACTCTGCATGATCGAGCTGCCTTCGATCCGGCTCGGGAAGGCCTTCAGGAAGGAGTCCGGGAACACGCCGAGCGCAATGCCGAGCAGCGCGAAGATCAGCGCCACACCGCCGAGCGTCAGCGCGACAGGATAGCCCGCGAGCAGCGCGATGATGGCGCTGGCAAACATCGCGATGGCGAGGATGGCCTCAAGCTCCATGGCGCTCTCCGGCGGCCAACGCATTGTCCGGCTCGGCCGGCGGCAGCGCGCCTGTCAGCCGCAAAGCAGCCTTCAGCGCTTCCGACAGGCCCTGCGCCATCAGCAGCACGGCGAACACAGGGACCAGCGTCTTGAAGAGGTAAAGGATCGGCAGCCCGTCGGACTCGCGCGAGCCTTCCAGCAGCATCCAGGAACGGGCGAGGCCCGCTTCGCTGGTCATCAGGATCCGTACACAGATCGGGAAGAGCAGCAGGTAGGCGCCCGCAAGCTCGATCCAGTTTCGCCCGGTCTCGCCGAAGCGCGGGCGCAGGATGTCGACCCGCACATGCGCGCCGTCCCGCAGCGCCGCGGCGGCGCCCAGCATGAACATGGCGGCAAAGGCATAGGTCACCGCTTCATTGAGCCAGGTGAAGGAGAGGCCGAAGGCATAGCGCAGCAGCACGACGATCAGCTGCAGGAAGATCAGCAGCACGCCGCAGGTCATCGCCGCGCCAAGCGCTGTGCCGGAAATCCGGTCGATCAGCCCGATCAGGCGTTTGGCGGCGCCGTACAACAGGTTTGGAACCGCTAGCACGATGAGCGGCAGGGCGAACAGCGGCAGGGTGGCGATGCCTGCCCATTTGAGCGCCGTGCCGAGCGTCAGGAAAATCTGGCTGTCCATGCCGCGCCTCTGGGCCTACTTGCCGAGCGCGCGGGCAGCGTAGTACGGCCCGTCGGACACGCCGGCCCAGCCGCGCATCAGTTTCAAGGAAGCTTCGAAGCTTTCATAGATCCGCTTCTCGATGCCATCCTTGCCGCTGGCGGCGCGCACGTCAAAGGCTGCCTCGGACATCCGCTTGACCACTTCATCCGGGAACGAACGAAGCTGTGTGCCATGCTCGCGCACCAGCAGGTCGAGGTGCACGGAGTTCTGATAGGTGAATTCGCCGAGCGAGAGGTGGTTCACCGACTCGCATGCCGCTTTCAGGATCGACTGTTCGCTGGGGATCAGGCTGTCCCAGACACCGCGGTTGATGCCGACGGCAAGGCTCGCGCCCGGCTCATGGAAGCCCGGGCCGTAATAGTAAGGCGCCTCACGGTGGAAGCCGAGCGAATAGTCGTTCCACGGACCCACCCATTCGGTGGCGTCGATCGCGCCGGTCTGCAGCGCCTGGTAAATCTCGCCGCCGGCGAGCGCGATGGAGGCGCCGCCCAGCGCACGCAACACTTCGCCGCCCTGTCCGGGAATGCGCATCTTGAGGCCGACGAAATCGTTCAGCGAGGTCATCTCGCGCCGGAACCAGCCGCCCATCTGGTGGCCGGTATTGGCGCCCTGGATCGACTTGATGCCGAACTGTCCGGAGAGTTCATCCCACAGCGCCTGTCCGCCGCCATGGTCGATCCAGCCCATGATCTCCTGCGCTGTCATGCCGAAGGGCACGGCCGTGAAGAACGGGAAGGCGGTCGACTTGGCGGTCCAGTAGTATTCCGCGCCATGGTACATGTCGGCCGAGCCGTTCGCCACCGCGTCGAAGCTTTCGAAGGGCGGCACCAGTTCGCCGGCCGCGAACACCTTGATCTCCATCAACCCGTCCGACATCTCGAACACGCGTTCGGACACTCGTTCCGCGGCGCGGCCCAGGCCCGGCAGGCCTTTCGGCCAGGTCGTCACCATGTTGAAGCGGCGCCGGCTACGGCTGATCGCGGGGCCCGAGAGCGCCGCGCCGGATTTCGGATTGGCAAAGGTCGCTACAGCGCCGGCGAGCCCAAGGGCTCCCGCGCCGACAAGATTACGCCGGTTGATCATCGACTGGCCTCCCCATGTGCGCGCGTCCGTCCTCTGCGGGACCGGCCTCGCTTCGCGCCTACTCGTCGTCTCTCAAGGGCCGCCAGCGGTCGCCGTCAAGTACTTCCAGTGGTTTGTAGCGCCGCTTGTATGCCATCTTCGGGCTGCCCTTGACCCAGTAGCCGAGGTAGACGTGCGGCAGGCCAAGGTCCTGCGCATGGCGGATGTGATCGAGGATCACATGGTGGCCGAGGCTGCGGGCTTCCTGTTCGGGATCAAAGAAGGTGTAGACCATCGAGAAGCCGTCGCGCAGCACGTCGGTGATCGAGCAGGCGACCAGCGGCGCGGTCTCTTCCGGCCCGTCGCGATACTCGAAGATCAGGCTCTGAACCGGGCTGCCGCCGACCATCGCGACATAGTCCCGGTAGGTCATCTCGGACATCCCGCCATTGTCATGGCGCGTCTTCACATAGGCTTTCAGCAACCGGAACTGTTCCCGCGTTGCCTGTGAGACAACCGGGCGGCGCACCAGCGCGGCGTTCTTCGCGATCACCTTGCGGTCATTGCGGCTCGTTTCATGCTCGCGTGTCGGCACGCGCACGCTGCGGCAGGCGTTGCAGCGCAGGCACGCGGGCCGGTAGGCGATCGACTGGCTACGGCGGAATCCGGACTGGCTGAGCACATTGTGCACAGCGTCCGCTTCCGGAATCGCGAGGTTTGTGAAGGCTTTCCGTTCCTTGCGGTCAGGCAAATAGGGACAGGGGCTGGGGTTCGTGACGTAGAACCTCAGCGACCGTTCCAAGCCGGCCGGCAGCAGATGGGAATCCGTGAACTTCATGTTATGGGACGATACACCTCGCCGGGCCAGCGCCAAGGGGCCAAAACCGGGCAGGCGCGGGGCAGCGGCAAAAAAGACACACCGGCGTGGCCGGAAAGCCTCACGGTTGGGCGCTCAGATGAACTTTCAGGCTGATCCGGCGGTTTTGAGCGAGGTGCGGCTGGCCGGCGTCGAGCGGCCGGGTATCCGCGAGGCCGGTCACTGCCGCAAAACGGGCCGGCGCGACGCCGCCCGCCTCAAGCAGGCGGCGGGCGTCATTGGCGCGGTCAGAAGAGAGATCCCAGTTGGAATAGCCGGTCGTGGCGAGGCTGAAGGCATCGGTATGGCCTTCGATTGACAGCGGGTTGCCGAGCGGCGCGAGCGTTTCGGCCGCCGCAGCCACCAGCGCCTGGCCTTCTGGCGTCAGGGCGCCGCTGGCGCTCTCAAACAGGGGACGGCCGGCCGTATCCACCAAGTCGAGGCGAACACCCTCCGGCTCCACGGAAAGGATAACGCTTTCGCCGGCGGCCTTAAGCGTCTCGGAAAGTTGCAGAAGGCTGAACAGGTCAGCGGCTTCGGCGGGCGGCGCCACCGGCGCGCTGGCGAGAGCCAGTTCTTTCGTTTTGAACTGGGCGGCAATGGAGGCCCGGGCATCCGGCGAGACGCCGCTGACCAGCCACATCAAAAGGAAGAAGGCCATCAGGGCGGTCAGGAAGTCGGCATACGCCATCTTCCACGTGCCCAACTTGCGGGCCGGTGGTGCAGGCATTCTGCCTGCGATTTGCCGGTGGGTCGTGGCGTAAGCCATCGTCCTGGTTCCTGTCCTTCTGACGGAGATCATCGTGTATCAGGTCATGGTGAAACCCACGCTTCGGCGAGGGATGGGATTTCGATGAAATTCCATCTATCTGCGTCCCCATACCCGTCCCAAAAGGAGACACTCATGGCGCGCACAGCATTTCTTGGCCTCGGGGTCATGGGCTTCCACATGGCCGGCCACCTCGCCCGCGCAGGCCATCAGGTCAGCGTCTGGAACCGCACCGCGGCCAAATCCGCCGCCTGGACCGGCGTGCACCGGGGCGAGGCGGCGAAGGATCCGGCCTCGGCCGTCTTCGGCGCCGAGTTCGTCCTGATGTGCCTCGGCGATGATCCGGACGTGCGCGCCGTGTTCGACGCGTTCGAGCCGAGCCTCGGCGCGGGCATGACCGTGATCGACCACACCACCGCCTCCGCCGGCCTCGCCCGCGAACTCGCCGCGCGTTGCAAGGCCAAGGGTGCACACTTCATCGACGCCCCGGTGTCCGGCGGCGAGGCCGGCGCCATCAACGGCAAGCTCACCATCATGTGCGGCGGAGACGAGCCAACTTTCGCGACCGCCGAGCCGGTGATGAATGCCTTCGCGCGCAAGATCACCCTGATCGGCGAGACCGGTTCCGGCCAGCTCGCCAAGTCCGTCAACCAGATTTGCATCGCCGGCATCGTGCAGGGCCTCGCCGAAGGCCTGCATTTTGCGGAGAAAGCCGGGCTGGACCCCGCCAAGGTGATTGAGGCGATTTCCGGCGGCGCGGCGCAAAGCTGGCAGATGGAGAACCGCTGGAAGACGATGACCGAAGGCAAGTTCGATTTCGGCTTCGCGGTGGACTGGATGCGCAAGGACCTTCGCATCACACTGGACGCGGCCGAGGAGATCGGCGCGACCCTGCCGGTCACGGCCATCATCGATGCCTATTACGGCGAAGTGCAGGCCATGGGCGGAAACCGCTGGGACACGTCGAGCCTGATTGCCCGGCTGACGCGCGAAGGTTAGCATTCCGCCATCGGAGGAGGAAATCGATGGCAAAGGCGAAATACGAACTGAAGACGAAGACCACCGATGTGACGCCGAAGGAGTTTATTGCGGCGATGGAAGACGGCACCCGCAAGCAGGACGCCGAAGCCTTGCTGAAGTGGATGACGAAGGTCACCGACCTCAAGCCAAAGATGTGGGGGCCAAGCATCATCGGCTTCGGCCGCTATGCCTACACCTATGACAGCGGACATTCCGGCGAGATGTGCATGACCGGCTTCAGCCCCCGCAAGGCGAACATGGTGCTCTATATCCTGCCCGGCTACACCGACATTTCTGAAAAACTCGCGCGCCTCGGCAAGCACAAGATCGGCAAGAGCTGCCTCTACATCAACAAGTTGGCAGACGTGGACTTGAAGGTGCTGGAGGAGATTGTCCTGTTCGGCGTCGCCCACATGCGCAAGAACCACCAGACCTGGGACGCCTGAGCCTCACGCTTTCGTGAGCGGGATTGACGCCGCCCCAAGATGACACCTATGGGTGTCATATGGAACTGGCCCACGACGCCTCCCTCAGCGATGACCTGCGCGATGTCCTGCGCTTCGCGGACTCCGTCTCGCAGGCGCATTTTCGCCTGTCGGACATCGTTGGCAGCCTGCATGGAGACCGCCAGCTCGCCAATGCCAGCCGCGGCGTGCTGCGCTACCTGATGGCCGCCGGCCCGCGTACCGTGCCCGAAATCGCCACCTGGCGCGCCACCAGCCGCCAGTTCATCCAGCGCCTCGTGGACGCGCTCGCCGAGGACGGTCTTGTCGCCCTCAAAGACAATCCGCAGCATCAGCGCTCCCGAATCGTGACCGTAACGCGCAAGGGCCGGGCCCGCGTGAGCGCGATGGTCGCGAAGGAAGTGCGCCTGCTCGAACAAGGCCTTGCGCGCAGCGGCGCCAGCCTCGCCGAAGTGCGCGCCGCCACCGGCCTCATCCAACGCTTCATCGGCGTGATCGACACCCTCCAGCACGACATCGACTCCGGAGACTCCCCATGATCCTGCGCCTTCTTCGCTTCGCTGGAGGGGGGGGCATGCTCCTTGTGCTGATCGCCCTGGGCTTTTCCGTCTCGTCCTGTGCCAGTAATGGCGCGCGCCTTTCCGCGCTTGAGGGCACGGCGCCGCCCGCGCCCTACCGGATCGAGCGCGACGAATATGGCGTACCGACCATCTATGGCGAAACAGATGCCGCGACCGCCTTCGGCCTTGCCTATGCCCACTCGGAAGACGACTTTGCCACCATCCAGCGCCAGGTGCTCGCCGTGCGCGGCGAACTCGGCGCGGTGGACGGCATGGAAGGTGCGCAGGCGGACTATTTCGGCAAGCTGATCGACGTGAAAGGCCAGCTTGCGGCCGGCATCGACACCGTCTCGCTCGAGGCCCGCGCCATGGCGCAAGGCTATGCGGACGGGCTCAACCTCTACGCGGCCAAGCATCCGAAGGAAGTGCTGCGCCCGCAGGTTTTCCCGCTCACAGGAGACGATGTGATCGGCGGCTTCGTGCTCGTCTCGCCACTCTTTTTCGGCGTGGACTCGACCGTCGCGCGCCTGTTCGGCAATGGCGAGATCCCGCCGGACCGCGAGCCCGAGGAGCGCGGCTCCAACGCCTTTGCCTTCGCGCCGCATCGCACGGCGGATGGTTCAACCGTCCTCGTCTCAAACTCGCATCAACCCTGGGAAGGCGCCGCCGCCTGGTACGAAGCGCGCGTGGCCAGCGGTGAAGGCTGGTCGATGCAAGGCGCGCTGTTTCCTGGCAGCCCGGTCATCCTGATGGGCCACAACGCGCATCTCGGCTGGACCAACACCGTCAACCGCGCAGACCTGACCGATGTCTACAAGCTCGTCCTCAACGACAGCGGCAAGCGCTACAAGCTCGACGGCGAATGGAAGGACCTCACCCATCGCCATGTCTGGCTGAAAGTGAAGATGGGCCCCGTCGTCGTGCCGGTTCGCCAGAGCGTCTGGGGCTCCGTGCACGGACCGGTCATCAAGAACAAGTCGGGCGCCTATGCGATCCGCTATGCCGGTTACGGCGAGGTGCGCCAGTTCGAGCAGTATTACAAACTGAGCCGCACCAAATCGCTTGAAGAGTGGCGCGGCGTGATGGCCATGCAGGCGATCCCCGCGACCAACTACATCTACGCCGACAAGCTCGGCAACATCGCCTATCTCTACAATGCCCGCCT
>CAMDAC010000040.1 GCA_945888325.1 Candidatus Sulfopaludibacter sp. SbA3 | reverse complement strand
ACCACGGCCGGAAATTTCTGCTAGATTCATGACCATGCAACGCGCCGCCGCCGAAGCCTCTGCCAGCGAACTCGCCGGCGCCCTGCGCGCCTCGCGCAGGGTGTTCTGGCATGCCGGCGGTTTCAGCCTGTTCGTGAACCTACTGATGCTGGCCGGCCCGCTCTACATGCTGCAGGTCTATGACCGCGTCCTCGCCTCGCAGTCGATCCCGACCCTCGTCGCCCTCACGGTTCTCATCCTCGTCCTCTACGGCACGCTCGGCGTGCTCGAATGGGCGCGCTCCGGCCTGTTCAGCGTTGCGGCCTCCAACTTCGAAGGCCTGCTCGGCCCCCGCGCCGCCGCTGCCGCCATGGCCCAGAGCCTCGCCGATCCGGGCCGGGCCTCCGATCGCCCGATCCGCGACCTGCGCCAACTCCGCCGCTTCATCGCCAGCCCCGTCGCCGGCGCCGTGTTCGATGCCCCGTTCAGCCCGCTCTTCCTGATCGTGCTGTTCATGCTGCACCCGCTGTTCGGCCTCTGGGCCGTCCTCGGCGCGATCATCCTCGTCGCCACCTCCGCCCTCAACGAGCGCGCCTCCGCGCGCCTGACGAAGGAGAGCGAAGAGCTCGAGCGCGCCAGCGCCCTGCGCGCCGCCGAGATGACGCGCAATGCCGAAGTCCTGAAGGCCCTTGGCATGGGCGAGGCGGTCCGCCGCCGCTGGAAGAGTGTGTTCGACGGCGGTGATACCGCCTTCGCCCGCTCCGGGCGCATCCTCTCCGGCTTCTCGTCCGGCACAAAGGCCTTCCGCCTCTTCCTGCAGTCGGCCATCCTCGGCATCGGCGCCTGGCTGGTGATCAAGGGCGAAGCGACCCCCGGCGCGATGGTCGCCGCCTCCATCCTGATGGGCCGCGCGATCGCGCCGCTGGAGCAGATCGTCGGCCAGTGGCGAGCTATCGTCTCCGCCCGTGAAAACTGGGCGTCGCTGACGAAAGCCCTCGCCGGCACGCCCGCGGCCATACCCCAGATGCCACTGCCGCCGATCCGCGGCGCCCTGCGCGTCGAAAATGCCGTCGCTGGCCCGCCGGGCAGTAACGCGCCCGTGCTCAAAGGCCTCACCTTCAGTCTCGATCCCGGCGACGTGCTCGGCGTCCTCGGCCCCAGCGCCGCCGGCAAGTCTTCGCTTGCCCGCGTGCTCACCGGCGCCTGGCCCGTGATGTCCGGCCATGTCCGCATCGACGGCGCCGACCTCTCCGCCCTGCCGTCGGACACGCTTGGTCCCCAGGTCGGCTATCTTCCTCAGCAGGCGGATCTTCTCTCCGGCACCGTGCGCGACAACATCGCCCGCTTCCGGGATGACGCCGCCCCCGCAGCCATCATCGCCGCCGCCCAGTCCGCCGGCTGCCACGAGATGATCCTGCGCCTCGCCAAGGGCTACGACACCGAAATCGGCCTCGGCGGCGCCTACCTCTCCGCAGGCCAGCGCCAGCGCATCGGCCTTGCCCGCGCGCTGTTCGGCAATCCCAACCTGATCATCCTCGACGAGCCCAACTCGAATCTCGACGGCCCCGGCGAGCAGGCCCTGCAATCGGCCATCGCTGCCGCCAAGGCGCGCGGCGCGACCGTCATCCTGATCGCCCACCGCCCGAATGCGATCCTCCACTGCACCAAGCTCATGGTGATCGACGAAGGCCGCATCCGCGAGTTCGGCCCCGCCGAGGAAGTCCTCGCCAAGGTCATGCCGAAGCCGGGCGCCGCCAATATCCGCACGCTGCGACCGGGAGACGCTGGCCATGTCTGATCCCGCCCTCCCCGCCGCCTCCAGTCGCGGCGAATTCCTCAAGCAGTATCTCTACGCCGGCTGGGGCATCGTCGCCCTTGTCTTCGGCGGCCTCATCGCCTGGTCAGTGTTCGCCCCGTTCGAAGGGGCCGTCCTCACCTCAGGACAGATCTCGGTCGAGTCCAACCAGCAGGCCATCCAGCACCTCGAAGGCGGCATCGTCCGCGAGATCTATGTGCGAGAAGCCGACGCCGTGACCGAAGGCCAGAAGCTCCTCTCCCTGGATGCCACCTCCACCGGCGCCGCCCTGCAGGGCCTGGAGGCGCGCCTCTACGGCCTCCTCGGCACCGAGGCGCGCCTCGTTGCCGAACGCGACGGCGCGGCAAAACTCACCCTGCGCCCCGGCTTCGAGGACTTCGCTGCCCGCCCGGACATGCAGGCCGTGCTCACCTCGCAGGCCGGCCTCCTCAAGGCCCGCAGCGCCAATCTCGGCACCCAGGGCACGATCCTGCGCCAGCGGATCGACCAGCTGAACACCCGCATCAGTGGCATGCAGAACGAGATCACCGCCAAGGACGACCAGATCGCCCTCGTCGATGACGAGATCTCCCGCTTCGAAACCCTGATGGAGCGCGGCCAGGCCGTGATTACCCGCGTCCTTTCCCTGAAGCGCGACCGCGCCCGCCTGCAGGGCGAGAAGGACGCGCTGACCTCCGACATCGCCGCCACCCGCGTGCAGATCGGCGAAGCGCGCAGCGAGATCGCCCGCCTCGACCAGGGCAATACCGAAACCCTGCTGACCGACCTGCGCGACGTGCAGACTGAAATCAGCGAACTCGCCGAGGAACGCCTCGCCCTGCTCGACCGCTCCGGCCGCCTCGACATCACTGCGCCGCGTTCGGGGCGCGTCCTCGGCATCCGCGCCCACACGGTCGGCGGCGTCATCCGCCCGTCTGACCCCATCATGTACATCGTGCCGGAAAACGACCGGCTGATCGCCAAGGTCCGCGTCAGCCCGGTCGACATCGACAAGATCAGCCTCGGCCAGACGGCCGTCCTGCGCTTCAGCGCCTTCAACCAGGACGAAACCCCGCAGTTCGACGGCCGCGTCATCGCCGTCTCCGCCGATGCCATCGTCGATGAGGCCACCGGCGCCGCCTATTATGAGGCGATGGTGGAAATCCCGGACGAGGCCCTCGCCGCCTCCAGCTTCCAGCTCCTTCCCGGAATGCCGGTCGAAGCGATGCTCCGTACCGAGAGCAGAAGCGTGCTCAGCTACCTCGTCAAGCCGCTCACGGATTCGGTGTCGCGCACCTTCCGGGAATGAAACTGGGGCGACTTGTGAATTTCCCTTCCGGCTAAACGTCTGTTTGTGCATCTCGTGGTCAGAAGGTGACTGCTCATCTCTTCGAAGTCCGCAGGAAAGGCCCTGCGACGGTCTGTTGCTTGTCCGGGCAGCCGTTCTGCGACCGGGCGATCGTGACTGACGAGCCCGCCCTTGTGGACGTTTGCCTTTCTTCCTGTTACAAAACCTAGGACTAAACAGTTTTTTGTCCGAGGTTTTGTAACAGAATGGCTATGGCCGCTCCTACGCAGAATGATCGCCTGCTCAGCTACCTGCGCGAACATCCGATCGCGCGCGCGTATGAACTGCGCGAAGCCGGGATCAGCGCGACGGCCATATCGCGCGCGGCAAGCGCCGGAGAGATTGTCCGCATCGGGCGTGGGCTATATCAGGCCATCGACGCTGCCAGTGATCTCAATACAAACTTCGCCGAGGTCGCCAAACAGATTCCCAGGGCTGTTATCTGCCTTGTCTCGGCCCTCGCCTTTCACGGCCTGACCGACCAGCTCCCCCGCAAGGTCTGGTATGCGATCGGCGCGAAGGACTGGGAGCCGAAGGTTTCCTACCCGCCAGTCAGGATGGTGAGGCTGCGCGAGCCCTACCTTTCAGAAGGGATCGAAACGCACCGGATCGAAGGCGTGCCTGTGCGGATCTATTCGGTGCCCAAGAGCCTCGCCGACGCCTTCAGGAATCCCAAGCTGGTGGACCGGTCCGTTGCCATCGAGAGCCTGAAGGCAGCACTCGCGCAAAGGAAAGCGAGCCCAGCGGAGATCATGAAAACCGCCATGGCGTTCGGCGCTGGCAAGGTCATGGGCCCATATCTGGAGGCCCTGACGTCCAATGGCTAAACCACCTGTGAACGTGGCGGCGTCGGTACGCCAGCGACTTCTCAACCTCGCGCGGACCGGCGGCCGCGACTTCCAGACCGTGCTTGTCGCATTCGGGCTGGAACGCCTGGTCTGGCGCCTGTCAGTTTCCGGTTACCGCGACCAGTTCTTCCTGAAAGGGGGCATGCTTGTCACGCTCTGGACATCAGATCCGGGCCGCTTCACCCGCGATGCCGACTTCCTGGGGTTCGGCGCGTCAGACGAAGAACGGCTCCGCGAAATCTTCTCCGAAATCCTTTCTCTCGACGCAGCCGATGGGCTCGTGTTCGACATAGACGCGCTGACGGTCAGCGACATCCGTGAGGATCAGGTCTATGGCG
This sequence comes from Candidatus Sulfopaludibacter sp. SbA3, assembly GCA_945888325.1. Classification (GTDB taxonomy): domain Bacteria; phylum Pseudomonadota; class Alphaproteobacteria; order Caulobacterales; family Hyphomonadaceae; genus Hyphomonas. Next base: position 11,962 of record CAMDAC010000040.1, on the reverse strand, counting down.
GCAAACGCCTTCGAACCCTGGCTGACCTCGCCGGCGCGCGGATTCCCATAACGATCGACATCGGTTTTGGAGACGCCGTTACCGCTCCGGATTACGAGATCGAGTATAACTCGCTCCTCGATTTTGATAGCGCCCGGATCCGGGCCTATTCGCCTGCCACCGTGATGGCCGAAAAGCTGCAGGCGGTTGTCGCCCTTGGCCTCATCAACGGGCGAATGAAGGATTTCTATGATCTCTGGGCGATCCCCAGAGCCCTCGATGTACCGGCGGACGCGCTGGCAGAAGCCGTGCGCGCGACATTTCAGAGACGAGAAACTTCGGTGCCGGCAGATCGTCCGACAGGCCTGTCGGGCACGTTTGCCGAGCAGCCCGGGAAGGCAGATCAATGGCGTGCCTTTGCAACTTCCACCGCATTGGAAGGCAAATCACTTATCACCACGCTGGACGAAATCTGGACGCTAATTGAGCCGGCTGTCCGCAGCGCCAGGGCGTAACAGAGCGCAAACGCCGGCTGCCTGCGCTGCGCTCAAGACAGAGCGTCAAAAACGTGCAGGTAGGCGGATGCGCGTGACTGAAGAATATCTTCGGGCCATCTCACGATGAACTCATGACGTTTCGTGCGCTCTGCGTGGCCCGCATCTCCGTTCATGCACATCCTTCTGGAAAACGACCGGCTGATCGCCAAGGTACCTCGTCACACCCCTTACGGATTCGGTGTCGCGCACCTTTCGGGAATAACCGCCGGGCCCTCGCCTAGACCGGTTGGCCGACCGTCAGCTGCACGCCCTTCATGGAGCGGGTTTCCGGGCGCGGAATGCCGGTCTGGCGGAACATCTTCTTCAGCTCGGCCTTACGCGCCGCCAGCTGTTCGCCCAGCGCCGACATGTCCACGCCGGCCTTCTTCGCCTGCGCAAAGATGCAGCCGCGGCCTTCCTCTTCCTTGACGTGGTGCTTGATCTCTTCCGACAGGACCTTGACCTTGGCGTCGTAGAAATCATCGCCGACATCGCCTTCCATCAGTTCGGCAATCAGCACCTTCGCGCCGTCATGCTCGACATAGGCCTCGTCCATCATGTCATCGTCGACCTCGCCGCGGACGGCGGGATAGAAGATCTCTTCCTCGATCGTGGCGTGGATCGTGAGCTCGAGACAGATCTGCTGGGCAAGTTTCGCTTTCGTGGCGCTACCGCGCGTTGCCTCGTATTTTTCAAACAGCTCTTCGACGGCGCGGTGATCGGCCTTCAGCAGCGCGACCGCGTCCATGTTATCCTTCGTGGACGAACCATTTTTCGTAGTGCGGGTAGCCATTCTCGTCTCCTTTGCGACACGAGCGGCGCGCCGCGCGCAACCGCTCAGGATTTCAGGATTTTGCCGGCAGACCGGCATGCTGAGGGAACGCCGCCGCAACGCATTGGTTCCGGGAGAACCTTCCCTCAGGCCCCGCGTTGGTGGAGGCAACTGCAGCCCGCGGAGCCCGTCATGCCTGAACACCTCGCCGTCTGGCGCCTCACCCCCGTCGCCGATCCAGGCGACGGCGCCTGGCAGGACCGCGCCATCTGGAAAGAACTCCAGATCATCGCCGCGACGGCGGGCGGCGCCATGCTGGAAGCCGGCCGGCATTCCGACAGGATGCGAGGCGTCAGCGCCGCCAGCTCACAGGACCACCAGCAGGTCCGCTCGGGCTTCGCCGACGAGAAACTCTACCGCGTCGATCGCACAGACCTCCCCGTCTCCGGCCCGGCCGGCACCGTCGTGTTCGAGGAAATGCTCTGATGCGCGTTGGCAAGGTCCGGCAGGCCTTTCGCCGTGTCCAAACGTAATATCTGATAATTACCGGCAAAAAGGATTCTTGCCGGTAGATGTCTCTCCAGAACCTGCCTCTCGTGATCCAGACCAGCTATGCCGAACTGGACGCGCCTACCGCTACCAAGCGGCAAATCACCGGATTTAGTCCTAGTTCGTCGAAATCTCAGACGTAATTTTAGGCGCCGTCTCACAAAAAATAGTTCTGGTCGGACCAGAGCTGATCGACGGGCATGGCAAACAACCCGTCTCCGAACTGTTGAATCCGGTCTCCATCGTGCAGCACAATGCCCGCGATAAAAGCTTTTCCCGTTGCCGCCTGCAACGCCTTCAAACCATGAAAATCGTCCTGTTTGACGCTTGCAGTCGCCTTGACTTCGATACCGACAATCGCGCCCGGTCTTTCGAGAACAAGATCAACCTCGTCCTTGTCGTGATCGCGAAAGTGGCTCACGAACAATCGCTCGTCCTGCTGCGCAGCCATCTTCGCGAGTTCCGAAAACACGAAACCTTCGAGCAGGGTGCCGAGGCGCTGGCGGTCACCGGCGAGCAACCGCGCATCGGTTCGGCTGAGCGCAGCAAGCAAGCCCGTGTCGAGAAAATGCAGCTTCGGTGTTTTCACGAGGCGCTTCAGATCATTGCGGTGCCAAGCGCCGACCCGCCGGAACACGAACATCTGTTCGAGCAGCGTCAGCCAGCGATCGACGGTCTTGGCATCGACACCCAGCGTGCGGGCCATCGCGGCCAGATTGACCGTCTGTCCGGCTCCCACGGCCGCCAATCCAAGTAACCGGGAGAGCTCTGCAGTCTTCGACACATCGGCAAGGTCGGCGGCATCACGATTGGCAAGCGCTTCTGCATAGGCATGCAGCCAAGCCCCCCTGCGAATAGGATCCGTCCTCGACAGCGCTTCGGGAAAACCGCCGGCGAGCAAGCGCGCTGCAAGGTCGGTCGTCCGGCCGGTTGCTTTCAATTTAGGAAAGTCGGCGCTGAAGGCCCGCTCGAGGAACCGCGACGGACGGCGGCGCTCGATCTCGGCCTGGCTGAGCGGCAGAAGCTGCACGGTCTCGACGCGCCCCGCGAGAGAATCCGGCGAAAGCGCTCCCTTGAACAGATCAACCGAGCCCGTGATCAGGAACCTTCCCGGGCGGCGATCCTCGTCCACCGATTTCTTCAGCGCTAGGATAAGCCGGGGGGCGCGCTGGATTTCGTCGATCACAGCGCGGTCGAGATCGCGGACTAGCCCATCCGGATCGTCGATCGCGAACTGCCGGGATTGATCGTCATCCAGCGTGACAAAGGTGAGCCCTCGATCTGAAGCGATCTGCCGGGCGAGCGTTGTCTTGCCGGACTGGCGCGGCCCGACCAGGGCAACAATGCGGGTATCCTCCATCGCGGTACGCACCCGCTTGTCGGCATGGCGGTCGAAAGGTCGAGTCGAAGGCGGTTTGGCCATGTTCGGCTATCCGGATTCAATGATCTGAATATCCGGAACGTCTATCTCAAAAATCCGGAATGGAATAGTCAAAAATCCGGAATGACTCTGGTGGGTTCAGGAAGCCAGCCCGTCACCGTCGCAAAGCGTGTTCCTGAGAGCGCACGGACGTTCCTGCCGTTTCGCAAGAACAGCCGGACTGGCACGCCGTGCATGTTGAAGACCTCCCGCACACCGTTCAACTGCAATGTCTTGACCTGCACATGTTTTGCTATCTAAGGGTGTTCCGCGCCAGCCTGCAGGGTCAGGGCGCTTGTGGAGCGATACATTTTTGCCTGTTCGCTCCGCACTTTGTTACCACACAAAATTTCTTTTGTGTGGTAATTGACAACTGTGTTACCGCACAATAGATTTTTTGTGTGGTAAATAGCTCTGATCGCGTGAGAACACCGATGACAATCCGCAGGCATTCACCGGTTGCGCAAGCAGCCTATCACGATCTGGTTTCGCTGTTGCTGGACGAGGCGCTGACTGAACTGCGCGGCGCACCAACCGCCCGGCAAATCAAAGGCAAGACGTACTGGTATGACCGATATCGCATCGGCGCGGACATCCATGAAAGTTACATCGGAGAGGAGACACCGGAACTGCTGGCAAGGCTCGAACAGTTCGAGATGCTGAAGGCCGAACGCACAAGCCGCCGCCAGGAGCGCTCACGGATCGTCCGCCTACTGAGGAGCGAACGCTTCCTCGGGATGGACGGAACAACCGGCAGCCTCATGTCGGCGATTTCGCGCACCGGTGTATTTCGCCTGGGCGGCACGCTTGTGGGAACAACGGCATTCCGCCTTTATGAGGGCGAGCTGGGCCTGCGACTTGCACTCGACCAGACCGCGATGACGAACGATATCGACATCGCCAGTTTCGAGCGCCTGTCCCTGGCCCTCGGCGATTCCGTTTCGCCTCCGCTTCAGGAAGTGTTCGATGCCTTCGACTTTGCACCTATCCCGTCGCTTGAACGCAACCGTATCTGGCGCTGGCGTCAGGCATCTACCGAAACGATGATCGAGTTTCTGACTCCCTCATTCGAGGAGGATGAAGGCCTGCGCGACCTGCCGGCCCTCGGCGTCAGCGCCCAGTCGCTCCACTTCCTGAACTATCTGATCGCCGATCCTGTTCCGGCAGCGGCGGTCTACCGCAATGGCATCCTTATCCGCATTCCCCGTCCGGAGCGGTTCGCCATCCACAAGCTGATCGTCTCGGACCGGCGCAAGGACGGCCCTGACAGCCTCAAGGCCAGGAAGGATCTTTTGCAGGCGGAATATCTGATCCACGTCTTGTCCGAAGACCGGCCCGGAGACCTCGCAGACGCCTTTGCCGACGCCCTGTCTCGCGGACCTAGCTGGCGCCAACACATCGACCACAGCCTTTCACGCACGCCGGTAACGCGCGAAAGACTTGACCGCGCGATGACAGGCGACTGAGCGGGACTATTCCTTAGGCCGCTTGTAGCGCGGCGGGCCGCCCGGGCCGATCTTGCCGGCATACGGGTTCTTGCCCTGGCGCACGAACAGCCGGATCGGCACGCCGTGCATGTCGAACGCCTCACGCACGCCGTTGATCAGGTAGCGCTTGTAGCCTTCCGGCATCTGCTCGCCGCGCGAGGCGATCAGCACGAAGGTGGGCGGGCGCGCCTTCATCTGCGCCATGTAGCGCGGCTTGATGCGCTTGCCCTGCACGCTCGGCGGCGGATGGTGCTCGACCGTATGGCGCAGCCAGCGGTTGAGGTCGCCGGTCTTCACCTTTGCGGTCCAGTCCTTGTAGACCTGCACGACCGCCGGCATCAGCTTGTCGACATGGCGCCCGGTAAGTCCCGAAAGGAACACGACCGGCGCGCCCCCGCCATTCGGCACCAGCCGGTTGGCGAGGTCGCGGATGTGCCGCGCCGCGCCGTCCTGGTCCTGCACCGAGTCCCATTTCGACATCACCAGCACCAGCCCCCGGCCCTCCCGCAGCGCGAGATCGGCAATCTGCAGGTCCTGCTTCTCAAGCGCGTCATGCGCATCCATCACCAGCGCGACGACATCGGCATACTTCAATGAACGGATGGTCTCCGCCGTCGACATCCGCTCCAGCTTTTCCTGCACGCGCGCCTTGCGGCGCAGCCCGGCGGTATCGACCAGCCGGATCTGCCGGCCTTCCCATTCCCAGTCGATGGTGATCGAGTCGCGCGTGATGCCGGCCTCAGGCCCGGTCAGCAGGCGCTCCGATTGCAAGAGCTGGTTGATCAGCGTCGACTTGCCAGCATTCGGGCGCCCGACAATCGCGAGGCGGATCGGCCGCGGCGTCTCAGGCTCGGCCTCGGGCGTGTCGACTTCCGCCGCCTCGATCGCCGCCACCAGTTCGTCGTCGGACAAGGTCTCGTCTTCGATGTCGATATGCGCGAGTTTCTCAAGGATGTCGTCCCCGGCCCCGCCCGCATAGTTCGGCTCGGCCTCTTCCAGCGCCCTCTCGAACGCTTCCGGCCCCAGCGCGTTGCGGATCGCCTCATAGAGTTCGGCAAAGCCCTCGCCGTGCTCTGCCGACAGGCCGACCGGCTCGCCGAGGCCCAGGCTGAACGCATCCATCACGCCCGCCTCGCCCTGGCGTCCCTCGGCCTTGTTGGCCGCCAGCACAACCGGCATGTTCGCCTTGCGCAGCAGCATCGCGAAGGTCTCGTCCTCGGGCGTGACACCAACGCGCGCGTCGATCAGGAACAGCGCAATGTCGGCTTCCGCAATCGCCGCCTCGGTCTGCGCGCGCATCCGCGCCTCGAGGCTGTCATCGCGCACATTGTCGAAACCGGCCGTATCGATCACCAGCAGTGGCAGCGTCGCCAGCGAGCCTTCGGCCATCTTGCGGTCGCGCGTCACGCCCGGCTGGTCATCGACCAGCGCGATCTTCTTGCCCACCAGACGGTTGAACAAGGTGGACTTGCCGACATTCGGCCGTCCGACGATTGCGATCTTCAATGGCAAGGCCGTGGCCCCTCTGGTTAATGAGGGCCGTCCGGGTAAAGTCCCGCTGGCCCTAGTCGATGGCGATCAGTTTTGCGTCGTCCGTCAGGACATACAGCCGCCCCTGCGCCGCAATCGGCTCGATATACACGGTATCCCCCAGCTTCAAAGAGCCCGTCTGCGTGCCATCCTGCGTGGAGAAGGCCTGCAGCTCGCCGCGCGACGAGACCAGGATCACCCGGCCGGAGGCGACAATCGGCGCCGAATAGCTGATCGGCTTCTTGTTTTCCTTCTCGTTCTGGAACCGGCGCAGCTGCACCACCCAGTAGGCTTCGCCGGTCGCCGCATCGAGGCAGGCCAGCTCGTTCCCGGTGCCGAGCACGAACAGGAACCGACCGGCCAGCGCCGGCGCGCGGGTCGAACCGACCGCCGCCGTCCAGACGCGCGCGCCGCTGCGGCCATCGATGGCCACCGTGGTGCCGGACTGGCTGGAGGCGAACACGAGACCGGCGCCAAGCACCGGGCGCGAGCCGATATCATTGATCTCGGAGATCGGCGTAAACCGCCCGGCCTGCGCCAGCGCGTCCGTCCACAACCGGCGGCCGTTGGCGGCCAGGTAGGCAATCACTTCGCCGGAGGAGAACGGCGCGATGACGAAATCCTCGACCGCCGCGACGCTCGAGCTGCCCAGCACGCGGGCCGATTCCGAAATCGCCTGGTCGCTCCAGATCGTCGCGCCGTCGGCGAGGTTGATCGCGTAGACTTCGTTATTGTTGGAGGAGACGAAAACCCGGCCATCATCGATCGTCGGAGAACCCGTCATCGGCGCGCCGAGGTCGCGGCGCCATTTCTGCGCGCCCGTCGCGGCGTCGAGGGCGGTGACATAGCCATAGCCGCTCGCCACCACCAGCACGTCTCCGGCCACGGCAAGCCCGCCGCCGATCGCGCTCTTGTCGCGCTTGGAGACGCCTTTCAGGCGTTCGCTCCAGACTTGCGCGCCATTGTCGAGGCGCGAGGCCCGCACGGTCTGCGTCGAGTCCAGCGTGTAGATGGTGGTCTCACTGGCGACCGGCGGGGTCGTCAGCGCGCTCTTGGTGGACGAGCCTTTGCCGATCGACCGGCGCCAGGCGATGTCGAGGTTCGGCGCGGCGATCACGTGCCCGGGCGTCTTCGTCGGGTTGCCGCCCGCTTCCGTCCAGGACGCGATGGCTTTGGCTTCCGGCAGCTCGACCGCAATGCCGGTCAGCGTCGTGCTCGGCGCAATCTGCTCGCTGTCGAGCACCATCGTGATGCGGCCGGCTTTCTCTTCGGCCGCCAGTTCTTCCTTCTTGTCATTGCCGAAGCTCGGCAGGCTGATACAGGCGCTCAGCGCCGCCAGCGACACAACGGCCATGGCAGCAGCAACATTGCGGGAAAGTCTCATTGGCCGGTCTCCTGCGGCGCATCAGCGGCCGCATCTGTGGGCGCCTCGGTGGGCAGGGGTACTTCGCCGGCGCCGTCCGGCGGGACCGGAATGGCATCGAGTGCAATCTCGGCCCGCTGCACCACGCCCTGCGGCGCGGCAGCATCAAACTTCAGCCGGCTGTATTCTGTACGCGCCCGGGCGATGTCGCCCGTCGCATAGGCCTTCGCCGCGATCAGCTCCCGCGCCATAGCGCCAAGCGCCGTATCCTCGGTCACCAGCGTGCCAAGGGTGGCTTCCAGTTCCGGCATGGTCAGCGTGTCCGCGCGGAAGTAGGCCGCTTTCAGCAGCGCCAGCCGCTCGTACGGGCCGCCTTCGGTGCCGCCGATCGCCGTCAGCGTCGCCGCGGCCGCCTCGGCATCGCCGCTGCCTTCCAGCTGCGTCTGCGCGAGGTAATGCGCCGCCAGCGGCGCCAGCTTGGACTCGCTGTCGACTATTCCCTTGAACGCCGCCTGCGCCTCCTCGTACTGGCCTTCCTCGAGCGCCTTCACGGCATTCTCAAGTTCCAGGGCCCGCGCCGCCCGCGCCGCTTCGGCCTGCGGGCGCACGATGAACTCGTTGATCGCGACGGCGCCGATCAGCACCGCCACGGACCCATAGACGAACGGGCGCCAGCGCGCCCACCAGCTCGCCAGTTTCTCCTGGCGCATGCTTTCATCGACTTCGGTAAAAATGTCAGACAAGCGGGGCTCCAGGCGGCGTTTTGAGGATTCGGCGCGAACCTAGACGCCGCGCGGGGCGGCTGCAACGGATCAGCGCTGTTAGGCTTCAGGTTTTCGCAGGCTGTAGGTCTCGGCCTTGCCCGGGAAGGTGCGCGCCCGCACGTCGTCGGCGTAGGCCGCTACCGCTTCGGTGATCGCGGTATTGAGGCTGGCATACCGGCGCACGAATTTCGGCGTCCAGTCAAACAGGCCCAGCATGTCCGGCGTCACGAGGATCTGCCCGTCACAGGCGCTCGAGGCCCCGATCCCGATGGTCGGGCAGGCCACCGCCGCGGTAATCTCCGCCGCCAGGTCCTCGGCGACCCCCTCGATCACGATGGCAAACGCCCCCGCTTCCTCGGCCGCCTTCGCCTCCGCCATTACGCGGCCGCGCTCGTCCAGCGTGCGCCCCTTGGCCCGGAAGCCGCCGTCCACATTGATCGCCTGCGGGCGCAGCCCGACATGCCCCATGACCGGAACGCCCCGTTCCACAAGGTGCGAGATCTGCTGCGCGGCATACGCCCCGCTCTCGATCTTCACCGCCTGGCAGCCGGTCTCCTTCATGATCCGCGCGGCATTGAGGAAGGCCTGATCGGCATTCGTCTCGTATGAGCCGAACGGCATGTCGACGACCACAAAGGCCTTCGTCGACCCCCGCATCACCGCCTGCCCGTGCAGGATCATCATCTCCATCGTCACGCCGACGGTCGACGGCAGCCCGTGCACCACCATCCCGACACTGTCGCCGACCAGCAAAAGGTCGGCATGCTCGTCCAGCAGCGCCGCCGTCGGCGCATCATACGCCGTCAGGCACACCAGCGGCACGCCGCCCTTGGCGGCTGCAATATCTTTGACAGTCTTGCGGGCGGTCTGCGTTTGTTTTGACATGGGCCTGCGATTAGCCCGCCCGGGCGCCGCCCGCAAGGAAACAGGAAGGTTAACCGCCATGCTGCCGAAACCGGGAAACCTGCTCGCCTGGAGCGCCCTCTACGGCGCCCTCGGCTTTGCAGTGGGCTTTGCCTTCGGCGCCCTGCGCCAGCTCGTCCTCATCCCCGCCTTCGGCGACCGGATGGGACACCTCGCCGAATTCCCGATGGTCACGCTCGCGGCCTGCGCCGTGGGCGTCTGGATCGGCGCCCGGACCACTGCGCCCGCGCTCGCCCTCGGCGTCCTCGGCGTCGCCGTCCTGATCGCCTTTGAGAGCACCATGGCCCTCGGCTTCATGCGCGTCAGCCTCGCCGACTATCTTGCCGGCTACGACCTCACGCGCGGATCGCTCTTCCCCGTCGGCCTCGCCCTGATGGCCCTCGCCCCGGCCCTTGGACGCGGTTTCTGCCGCAGGTGAGACAACGGAGTTGCGCGAATGCGACCTCGGCCCGCCTTTGTCCGCCACGGCGCAGCTTGACGGGTTGGCGCCCGCCTCGCAGTCGATGAGCCACTGGGAGTATCCATGTAGCCGCTCCACTCGGTGACGGGGGCAAACAGGGCGGGCGGTCTTTGCGATGGTTCTCCGCGATGACCAGGTTCATCCCGGCCTGACGGCGGATACGCTTTTTCTGCGTCAGCGCGCGCAGCTGCGCGTCCCCGCTCCCGGCCATCGCGCGTTGCGCGTCGCGGCAGCGTTTCAAACGGATACGTCAAAGATTCCGAATCAGACGGACTTTCATTCCGAATCAGACGGAGCTAAATTCCGAATCAGACGAAACTCCATTCCGGATTGGACGGACCTCAATGCCAGACCAGCCAAAGCCAGCCAAAGCGATCACTCGCCATGCCGAGGCGCGCGTGCTGGGCGCAATGGCTGATACCCGTATCGTTGCCCTCGTCGGCCCCCGCCAGTCGGGGAAGACAACGCTTGCCCGCAAGATTGCCACAGCACGGAAAATGAACTTCGTCACCTTGGACGACGATCAGTTCCGGCAGTTCGCCAATGACGATCCGGGCGGCTTCGTACGCGGCCTCGACCGCGCGGTGATCGACGAAATCCAGCGGGCGCCCGGACTTATACTGGCCCTGAAGAAAACCGTTGATGAGGATCTGCGCCCTGGGCGGTTCCTGATCACGGGGTCGGTAGACCTGTTCAAAGGCACGATCTCCTCTGACTCCCTCGCGGGCCGGGTAGAGACCCTGGAACTCCTGCCTTTCAGCCAGTCAGAAATCGCCCGGCGCGCTAGCCCTGCATTCCTGAGAAAGGCGTTCCAAGGAGATTTCCCGGCGCTGGAAGAGACCGGCCGGACGACTGAACTTATCGAACGTGTTCTGTCAGGCGGCTATCCCGAAGCGCTCACACGGACGGATCCGGCACGCCGGCAATCCTGGCTGCGGGCTTATGCGCGCGCGCTGACGACACGCGACGTGGCTGAGATTTCAACGGTCTCCAAGACCGATGAACTTTCACGCCTCCTCGAGCACGCCGCTTTTGCGTCCAGCCAGCTGGTAAACCTCTCTGCGCTCGCCGCGCCTCTCGGCATCGACAGCAAGACTGTCGACCGTTGGCTGACGATACTCGAACAGATGTTCATCGTTCGCCGCATCCGAGCCTGGCACCGGAATGACCTGAAGCGCCTCATCAAGACACCCAAACTCCATTTCCTGGATACGGGGCTCTTGTCCGCTCTCAGACGGGTCAGTGCGACCGACATTCTCCAGGATCGAAACCGGCTCGGGACCCTGCTCGAAGGGTTCGTGCATTCAGAACTGGCGAAACAAGCCGAAATATCGTCCGGCGATGTACTGATCAGCCACTATCGCGACAAAGACCAGGTCGAAGTCGATTTCGTCCTCGAAAAATCAGGCGGCGTTGTCGGCATAGAGGTGAAGTCTTCGACCGGTGTGAAACCCGAAGATTTCCGCGGCCTGAAACGCCTCCAAGAGGCCGCTGGCAAGGCGTTTACCTGCGGGATCGTGCTGCACGACGCAGACCGCATCCAGCGCGTCGGCCAGCAGCTCTATGCGATGCCCGTGAGTCAGCTCTGGTCCTGACATACAGAGCGGTGCACGACATTCTCCGTGAAAGGAAATTCCGGGCTTTCAGAGTACTCTTCCCCAAGGTAGCGTCGATCGCCTCTAGCCGCACAGCGCTGACTCCCTCTGCTGAAAGTACCGCAGGCAGTTAAAGGCGGCGCTAAACCCAGCACAAGCGGCGCCAGAAAGGCGCTCCGTATCAAGGCACAAACACGCCCCGGCTCAACCCGGCAACACTGCCACGCCGAAGAGGATCGGGTGCAGCCAGAGCAGGATCGCCGCATACACGCCGAGCCCCACAACCACCGCGCCGACATCGCCCATCACGTTCACGGCGGCGTCCGGCCCCGGCCCATTGTCGCCGCGCTTCTTCACCGCGATCCGGTCCAGCACGCCGTAGGCGAGGAAGCTTCCGAACAGCAGCACCGAGTTCAGCTCGCCGTTGGCCAGCAGGTGTCCGAACGCCCAGACCTTCACCGCCAGCAGCATCGGATGCTTCACAGCCTTCTTGATGTGCCCCGTCGGCAGATAGGCCGCCGCCAGGAAGATCATCGCGAAGGCCATCAGCAACAGGTTGATGTGCGCCAGGAACGCCGGCGGC
>CAMDAC010000039.1 GCA_945888325.1 Candidatus Sulfopaludibacter sp. SbA3 | reverse complement strand
GGCATAGGCTTTCGCCGTTGCGCCGCCCGACTTCGCCAGGATGATCGTGATCGCTGCCGTCAGCGTCGTCTTGCCATGGTCAACGTGGCCAATCGTGCCAATGTTGACGTGCGGCTTCGTACGCTCAAACTTTGCCTTGCCCATCGGGCCTCTCCTTTGTTCTGAACTTGAGGACCGGGCTTACGAGCCCGAGACTTCCTGGATGATTTTCTGCGCTTCGGCACGCGGGACTTCGTCATAGTGATCGAACAGCATGGTGAACTGTGCGCGGCCTTGCGACATGCCCCGAAGGTTGGACACGTAACCGAACATGTTGACCAGCGGCACCATCGCCATGATGGCCGTGGCATTGCCCCGGGGCTCTGAACCCTGGATCTGGCCGCGGCGGGAGTTGAGATCGCCGATGACATCGCCCATGTAGTCTTCCGGGGTGACGACTTCAACTTTCATGATCGGCTCCATCAGGCGCGGATCACCCTTCCCTTTCAGCTCGCGGAACGCGCCGCGGGCTGCAATTTCGAAGGCGAGCACGCTCGAGTCGACGTCGTGGAACGCGCCGTCGATGAGGCGGGCCCGGAAGTCGGTGACCGGATAGCCGGCGAGGAGGCCGTTTTCCTTGGCCATGTCGAGGCCCTTCGAGACGCCCGGAATGTATTCCTTCGGCACGGCGCCGCCGACGATCGCGCTTTCGAAGATGAAGCCCGAACCCGGCTCAAGCGGTTCGAATTCGATCTTGATGCGGGCGAACTGGCCGGTACCGCCCGACTGCTTCTTGTGCGTGAAGTCGATCATCGCGGGGCGGCCGAGCTTCTCACGGTAAGCCACCTGCGGCTGGCCGATATTGGCTTCGACCTTGAACTCGCGGCGGAGGCGGTCGATCAGGATGTCGAGGTGAAGCTCGCCCATGCCTTTCATGATCGTCTGGCCGGATTCGAAATCGGTCTCGACGCGGAAGGACGGGTCTTCTGCAGCGAGGCGCTGCAGACCAACCGACATCTTTTCCTGGTCAGCCTTGGTCTTCGGCTCGACGGCGATCTCGATCACCGGCTGCGGGAAGGTCATGGTTTCGAGAACGACGGGCTGGGCCGGATCGCAGACCGTGTCACCGGTCGTGGTTTCCTTAAGGCCGGCGAGCGCGACGATGTCACCTGCAAAGGCTTCCGCGATCTCGTCCTGCTTGTTGGCGTGCATCATGACCATGCGGCCGACACGCTCTTTCTTGCCTTTGGTCGCGTTGAAGAAGGCATCGCCCTTCTTCAACTGGCCGGAATAGATGCGCGTGAAGGTGAGCGTGCCCATGTACGGGTCGTTCATGATCTTGAAAGCGAGACCGGCAAACGGCTGGCTGTCGTCAGCCGAACGCGGAATGTCGCGCGTCTCGGTCTCGTCACCCGGCTTGAAGCCCATGTAGGCCGGCACGTCGAGCGGGCTCGGCAGATAGTCGACCACAGCGTTCAGCATCGGCTGGACGCCCTTGTTCTTGAACGCAGAACCGCACAGGACCGGCATGAATTTCAAGGCCAGCGTGCCTTTGCGGATCAGGGCGCGGAGCGATGCCTCGTCTGGCTCCTTGCCGTCGAGAAACGCTTCCATCGCCGCGTCGTCCATTTCGACGGCGAGTTCGATCAGGTGCGCGCGCATCTCTTCGGCTTTCGCCTTGAGGCCGTCGCGGATCGGCTTCAGGACCCAGGTCGCGCCCAGATCTTCGCCTTCCCAGACCCACTCCTTCATGGTGACGAGGTCGATATGGCCTTCGAGCTCGGTTTCCGAACCGATCGGCAGCTGGATCGGCGCCGGGGTGGCCCCGGTGCGTTCCTTGATCATGGTGACGCAGTTGAAGAAGTCGGCGCCGGTCTTGTCCATCTTGTTGACGAACACGATGCGCGGAACCTTGTAGCGGTCAGCCTGGCGCCAGACGGTTTCGGTCTGCGGCTCAACGCCGGCGTTGCCGTCGAGGAGCACAACAGCGCCATCGAGCACTGCGAGCGAACGCTCGACTTCGATGGTGAAGTCAACGTGTCCAGGGGTGTCGATGATGTTGAAACGGAATTTCGGCGACTGGGCGGTCGAGCCGTCTTCGGTGCGTTCCCAGAATGTGGTCGTCGCAGCCGAGGTGATCGTGATGCCCCGCTCCTGCTCCTGCTCCATCCAGTCCATGGTGGCTGCGCCATCGTGAACTTCGCCGATCTTGTGCGACTTGCCCGTGTAATACAGGACGCGCTCAGTCGTCGTGGTCTTGCCGGCATCGATGTGCGCGATGATGCCGAAGTTCCGGTAGCGCTCCAGCGGGTATTCGCGGGCCATGGTGTAAACCTTCGTGTTCAGTGTGCCAGGTAGCGGAAAGGGGTATCTCGCCCGGGCGAGCAACCTCTTCCGCCCGGACGGTTAGTGCTGGTTACCAGCGATAGTGTGCGAACGCCTTGTTGGCGTCGGCCATGCGGTGCGTGTCTTCGCGCTTCTTCACGGCGTTGCCGCGGCCTTGCGAGGCATCCATCAGCTCGCCGGCAAGACGCTCACGCATCGTGTTCTCGTTGCGGGCCGCGGCGGCAGCCGCCAGCCAGCGGATCGCCAGCGCCTGGCGGCGCTCGGTACGCACTTCGACCGGAACCTGATATGTTGCACCACCAACGCGGCGCGAGCGCACTTCGACCGAAGGAGCGACAGCTTCGAGCGCGTTGTGGAACACTTCGATCGGGTTCTTTTTCGAACGCGTTTCGACCAGTTCGAACGCACCGTAAACGATACGTTCGGCGACCGACTTTTTGCCGTCGCGCATAATCTGGTTCATGAATTTCGAAACCACGAGATCCTTGTATTTCGGATCCGTAAGAACGACGCGTTTTTCGGCTTGGTGACGACGGGACATGGGGCTCTGGACCTCTTACTTCGGCTTCTTGGCGCCGTAGTGCGAGCGGCGCTGCTTACGGTTCTTGACGGGTTGGGTATCGAGGGCGCCGCGCACGATGTGGTAGCGCACGCCCGGAAGGTCTTTCACGCGGCCGCCGCGGATGAGCACGACCGAGTGTTCCTGAAGGTTGTGGCCTTCGCCGGGGATGTAGCAGAGCGATTCAAATCCGGAGGTCATCCGCACCTTGGCCACTTTGCGAAGTGCCGAGTTCGGCTTCTTCGGAGTCGTGGTGTAGACGCGCGTACAGACGCCGCGGCGCTGCGGACAGGCCTTGAGGGCCGGCGTCTTGGTGCGGGTGCGCTTGGGTTCGCGCGGGTGGCGGATCAACTGCTGGATAGTCGGCATCGGGCCTGATGTCTCTTCATGCGTTGTGGCCCGGGGGCCGATAATGACAACTGCCCCGAAGGCCTGAAGTGGCATCCGGGACGGCGGGAATTTGGGGGCCAGATTGACCGGTGCATCGCTGCGGCCGGTGCGGCTTGCGGGGCAGACGCCCGTTTACCTCTCTGACGATTTGGCGGCGTGTAGACTCGCTCAGGGCGCGCGTCAAGGGCGCCAAGCCGCTTCAGGACTGCAAACCGGCCCCGGTATTTACACTTCAGAAGGGTAAAACGCCGCCCCAGCTGCGGAAACACATCCAGGCGATCAGCGCGACCGCGGCCGCGGCGCACCCTGCTCCGATCAGATCGGCTTTCGAGACGTTCATCCGGGGGCCCTCCTGAACTGAAAAAGCCTGCCAGAACTGGCAGGCTTTTCCTTTGGTTTCAAGCGTCCGGAGACGATCAGGCGCCAGATCAGGCACCCGTCTTGTCCGGGGCCGGCAGGCCGGTCAGCACGAGGCTTTCCTCGGCCTTGGCCATGGCGGCAGCCCGCTTGGCTTTCAGCTTGGCATCGCGCTCGGCGGCGACGCGGCGGAACTGGCGGATGCCGCCGCCGGTACCGGCCGGGATGAGACGTCCGACGATGACGTTCTCCTTCAGGCCTTCGAGCGTGTCGACCTTGCCCTGGACAGCCGCTTCGGTCAGCACGCGCGTCGTTTCCTGGAACGAGGCGGCCGAGATGAAGCTCTTCGTCTGCAGCGAGGCTTTCGTGATCCCGAGCAGGAGCGGCGTGGCCGTCGCTTCCGTCTGGTCCTTCTTGCGCGAACGGCGGACGACGTCGTTGGCCCCGTCGAACTCGCCGACATCGATGTGCTCGCCGACGATGAACGGCGTGTCACCGCCATCGACGATCTCGACCTTCTGCAGCATCTGGCGAACGATCACCTCGATGTGCTTGTCGTTGATCGGCACGCCCTGCAGACGGTAAACCTTCTGCACTTCGTCGATCAGGTAGTTGGCGAGCGCCTCGACGCCAAGCGTGGAGAGGATGTCCTGCGGGGCGGGGTTGCCGTCCATCAGGAATTCACCGCGCTTGATGAAGTCGCCGTCCTGGACCGCAAGGTGCTTGCCCTTCGGAACCAGGTAATCGATCGGCGGCTTGCCCTCTTCCATCGGAACGATGGTGACCTTGCGCTTGTTCTTGTAGTCGCGGCCGTATTCGACGCGGCCATCGACGTCCGCGATGATCGCATGGTCTTTCGGACGGCGGGCTTCGAAGAGTTCCGCCACGCGCGGCAGACCGCCCGTGATGTCCTTCGTTTTGGCGCCGCCGGTCGTGACGCGGGCGAGCGTGTCGCCGGGCTCGATCTTGTCACCGTCGGAGACGGAGAGGATCGCGCCGACCGACAGGACGTAGGAGGCGGACGAGCCGTTCGGCAGCTTCACCGGCTTGCCGTCCTTCCCGATGATCTGGATCGTCGGCTTGAGGTCGGCGGCCTTGGAGGACGAGCGCGGGTCGATGACGACGCGGGCCGAGATGCCGGTCGCTTCGTCGGTTTCCTCGCGGATGGTCGTGCCGTCCGAAAGGTCGATGAAGCGGGCTTCACCGGCGACTTCCGAAACGATCGGCTGGGCAAACGGATCCCAGTCGGCGAGCAAGAGGCCCGGCGCAACCTTTGCGCCGTCCTTGACCATCAGGCGTGTGCCGTAGGCCGGGCGGAAGGACTGGCGTGTGCGCCCTTCCCCGTCCACGATCTCGACCTGCATGCGGCGGCCGACGACGATGATCGTCTTGTCCTTGCGGGTGACGTACTCGCCGTCCACGAACCGGACGGTGCCTTCGAAGCTGGCTTCGAGCGAGGACTGGTCTGCCACCTGCGCGGCGCCCCCGATGTGGAAGGTGCGCATCGTCAGCTGCGTGCCGGGCTCACCGATCGACTGGGCGGCGATGACTCCGACCGCTTCACCGCGGTTGACCGGCGTGCCGCGGGCAAGGTCGCGGCCATAGCAGGCCACGCAGATGCCGTTCTTGGCTTCGCAGGTCAGGGCCGAACGGGCCTTGATCCGGTCGACAGCGGCCTTCTCGATGGCCATGGCGACATCTTCGTCGATATAGGTGTTCGCCGGGATGACGAGCTTGCCGTCAGCGCCTTTGACATCTTCCGCCGTGACGCGGCCGAGGACGCGCTCATAGAGCGAGACGACGACATCGGCGCCTTCCATGACGGCCGAGATCTCGATGCCCTTGCTGGTGCCGCAGTCATCTTCGTTGATGATGCAGTCCTGCGCGACGTCGACGAGACGGCGGGTGAGGTAGCCCGAGTTGGCAGTCTTGAGCGCGGTATCGGCAAGGCCTTTGCGTGCGCCGTGCGTCGAGTTGAAGTACTCGAGAACGGTGAGGCCTTCCTTGAAGTTCGAGATGATCGGCGTCTCGATGATCTCGCCCGACGGCTTGGCCATGAGGCCGCGCATGCCGGCGAGCTGTTTCATCTGGTTCTTCGAACCGCGGGCACCGGAGTCGGCCATCATGAAGATCGAGTTGACCTGGGCCTTGCGGTCGCCCTTGGCGGCCTGCGGCTTGGAGGCCGAGTCCATCATGGCGTCTGCAACCTTGTCGGTGCAGGTCGACCAGGCATCGACGACCTTGTTGTACTTCTCGCCGCGCGTGATGAGACCATCCGCATACTGACGTTCGTACTCGGAGACGAGCTCCTTGGTCGCGTCGACCAGTTTCTTCTTCGCTTCCGGGATGACCATGTCATCCTTGCCGAAAGAGATGCCGGCCTTGCAGGCTTCCTTGAAGCCGAGTTCCATGACCTTGTCGCAGAAGATGACCGTCGCCTTCTGGCCGCACAGGCGGTAGACTTCGTCGATGATCTTGCCGATCGCCTTCTTGGTGAGGACGGCGTTGACGAGTTCCGGCCCGATGCCGAGCTTGCGCGGCAGCAGGTTTGCCACGAGGAAGCGGCCCGGCGTCGTGTCGATGATATAGCGGCGCGGTTTGCCTTCCGCGTCGATGCCATCATACATCGCCTTGATCTTCGAGTGCACGGTCACCAGACCGGCTTCGAGCGCATGCTCCATCTCGGCGAGATCGGAGAACTTCATGCCCTCGCCCGGCTCACCCTTCATGTCGATCGACAGGTAGTAGAGGCCGAGGATGATGTCCTGGGACGGAACGATGATCGGCTTGCCGTTGGCGGGCGAGAGGATGTTGTTGGTCGACATCATGAGCACGCGGCATTCCAGCTGGGCCTCGAGGCTCAGCGGGACGTGGACAGCCATCTGGTCGCCGTCGAAGTCCGCGTTGAACGCGGCGCAGACGAGCGGGTGCAGCTGGATGGCCTTGCCTTCGATCAGCTTCGGCTCGAACGCCTGGATGCCGAGACGGTGCAGCGTCGGCGCGCGGTTGAGCAGCACGGGGTGTTCACGGATCACCTCATCGAGGATGTCCCAGACTTCCGGCTTCTCTTTTTCCACGAGCTTCTTGGCCGCCTTTACGGTGCCGGCGAGGCCCTTCGCGTCGAGACGCGCATAGATGAACGGCTTGAACAGCTCGAGCGCCATTTTCTTCGGCAGGCCGCACTCGTGCAGCTTGAGGTTCGGGCCGACCACGATGACCGAACGGCCCGAGTAGTCGACGCGCTTGCCGAGAAGGTTCTGGCGGAAGCGGCCCTGTTTGCCTTTCAGCATGTCGGAGATCGACTTCAGCGGGCGCTTGTTGGTGCCCGTGATCGTGCGGCCGCGGCGGCCGTTGTCGAACAGCGCATCCACCGATTCCTGCAGCATCCGCTTTTCGTTGCGGATGATGATGTCCGGCGCGCGAAGTTCCATCAGGCGCTTCAGGCGGTTGTTCCGGTTGATCACGCGGCGGTAGAGATCGTTGAGGTCCGACGTCGCGAAGCGGCCACCGTCCAGCGGCACCAGCGGGCGAAGGTCGGGCGGGATAACCGGGACGACCGTGAGGATCATCCATTCCGGTTTCGCTTTCGACTGCAGGAAGGACTCGACCACCTTGAGGCGTTTCGAGGCTTTCTTGGTCTTCAGCTCCGAGGTCGAATCCCGCAGGTCATCGCGCAGCTGGTCAGCCAGCGAAGCGAGGTCGAGCGACTTCAGGATTTCGCGGATGGCTTCGGCGCCGATCAGGGCGGTGAACGCGTCTTCCCCGAGACGGTCCTGCGCATCCATGTACTCTTCTTCGGTCAGCAGCTGTTTCGGCTCAAGCTCGGTCAGGCCCGGCTCGATCACGACATAGCTTTCGAAGTAGAGCACGCGCTCGACATCCTTGAGGGGCATGTCGACGAGCGTCGCGATCCGGGACGGGAGCGATTTCAGGAACCAGATGTGGGCGACCGGCGCAGCGAGGTCGATGTGGCCCATGCGCTCTCGGCGCACGCGCGCCAGCGTGACTTCTACGCCGCACTTCTCGCAGACGATGCCGCGATACTTGATGCGCTTGTACTTGCCGCAAAGGCACTCATAGTCCTTCGTGGGTCCGAAAATCCGCGCACAGAACAGGCCGTCGCGCTCCGGCTTGAAGGTACGGTAGTTGATGGTCTCGGGTTTCTTGATCTCACCAGACGACCACGAGCGGATCTTCTCCGGGCTCGCGATGGAAATACGGATCGCCTCGAAAGTCGGGGCGGGCGTATTCTGGTTGAACATGTTGGCGACGTCCTGGCGCATCGGGTCTGCTCCTTGGGGTGGGCGTTGGGGGGCTTCGGCCCCCTGCCCTGAAAAATTCCGGTATCAGGCTCGGCCCCGCTTGTAGATCCGGACTACAGGCGGGGCCTTAACTCTAAGCGGGGGCGTTTATTCGGCGGCCACCGGCGTCTCTTCTGCGTCTCGGCTGCCTTCTTCGATGAGCTCCACATTGAGACCCAGCGAACGCATTTCCTTGACCAGCACGTTGAAGCTTTCCGGGATGCCGGCTTCGAAGGAGTCGTCACCGCGCACGATCGACTCGTACACTTTGGCGCGTCCTGCCGTGTCATCCGACTTCACGGTCAGCATTTCCTGCAGCGTGTAGGCGGCGCCGTAAGCCTCGAGGGCCCAGACTTCCATCTCGCCGAAGCGTTGGCCGCCGAACTGGGCCTTGCCGCCCAGCGGTTGCTGCGTGACGAGCGAGTACGGACCGGTCGAGCGGGCGTGGATCTTCTCGTCCACAAGGTGGTGGAGCTTGAGGAGATACTTGTAGCCCACGGTGACCTGGCGGGTGAACGCCACACCGGTACGGCCATCGAACAGCTTCACCTGGCCGGACGTGTCGAGACCGGCACGCGTCAGCATGTCGTTGATGTCGTCTTCACGAGCGCCGTCGAACACCGGCGTGGCCATAGGCACGCCGTTGACGAGGTTGCCGGCGAGTTCGACGATCTCTTCGTCCGTCTCCGGAAGTTCCTGGTCCTTGCCGTAAGCCGTCACGAGCGCCTTCTTGAGGCCCTTCATGTCATGCTTCTGGTGGTACTCGTCGAGCGCCTTGTCGATGATCCGGCCGAGACCGCGGCAGGCCCAGCCCGTGTGCGTCTCGAGGATCTGACCGACGTTCATCCGCGACGGCACGCCGAGCGGGTTGAGCACGATGTCGACCGGGGTGCCGTCTTCGAGGAACGGCATGTCTTCGCTCGGGTTGATCTTGGAGATCACACCCTTGTTGCCGTGACGGCCGGCCATCTTGTCACCCGGCTGAAGCTTGCGCTTCACGGCCAGGAAGACCTTGACGACTTTCATCACGCCCGGAGGCAGGTCGTCGCCGCGCTGGACCTTCTCGACCTTGTCATTGAAGCGGGCTTCGAGCTCGCGGATCGAGGCGTCAAACTGTTCGCGCAGGGCTTTCAGTTCGGCTTGCGCCTTCTCCGATTTCAGCTCGATGTCCCAGAGTTGCTTCTCGGACAGGTCTTCCAGCGCAGCCGCCGTGATGCGGCCCGGCTTGAAGCCTTTCGGGCCGGCAGCGGCTTCCTTGCCGGCCAGCAGGTCATGCAGGCGGGCATAGGTGTTGCGCTCGAGGATCGACTGTTCGTCTTCCTTGTCTTCCTGCAGCTGTTCGATCTGCTCACGCTCGATCTGGAGCGCGCGCTGGTCCTTGTCGATGCCGTGACGGTTGAAGATGCGGACATCCACGACCGTACCGGAATCGCCCGGCGGCACACGCAGCGAGGTGTCGCGCACGTCGGAGGCCTTTTCGCCGAAGATGGCGCGCAGGAGTTTCTCCTCCGGCGTCATCGGGCTTTCGCCCTTCGGCGTGACCTTGCCGACGAGGATGTCGCCCGCCTTCACTTCGGCGCCAACGGCCACGATGCCGGCTTCGTCGAGGTTGCGGAGGGCTTCTTCACCGACGTTCGGAATGTCGCGCGTGATTTCTTCCGGGCCGAGCTTGGTATCGCGCGCGGCGACTTCGAATTCCTCGATGTGGATCGAGGTGAAGACGTCGTCTTTCACGATGCGCTCGGAGATCAGGATCGAGTCTTCGAAGTTGTAACCGTTCCACGGCATGAACGCGACGAGCACGTTGCGGCCAAGCGCCAGTTCGCCGAGATCCGTGGACGGACCATCCGCGATGATGTCGTTCTTGGAGACCGTGTCGCCGACCTTCACGATCGGGCGCTGGTTGATGCAAGAGTTCTGGTTCGAGCGGCGGAACTTGGCGAGGCGGTAGATGTCCACGCCCGATTTCGCGCCTTCGATGTCTTCGGTGGCACGCACCACGATACGCAGCGCGTCAACCTGCTCCACGACCCCTGCCCGGCGGGCAACGATGGCGGCGCGGCTGTCGCGGGCGACGACCGCTTCCATGCCGGTGCCGACGAACGGCGCTTCCGACTGGACGAGCGGCACGGCCTGACGCTGCATGTTCGAGCCCATGAGCGCGCGGTTGGCGTCATCGTTCTCGAGGTACGGGATCAGCGAGGCGGCAACCGAGACAACCTGCTTCGGTGAGACGTCCATGAACTGGATCTCGTCCTTCGACACCATCGTCGCTTCGCCGGCGACGCGGGCGTTGACGAACTCGTTCACGAGCTCACCCTTGGCGTTCACCGCCGCGTTGGCCTGGGCGATCTTGTAGATCGATTCCTCCATGGCCGAGAGGTAGACGACTTCGCTGGTCAGCTTGGCCTTCACGACCTTGCGGTACGGGCTTTCGATGAAGCCGTACTTGTTGACGCGGGCATGCGTCGCGAGAGAGTTGATCAGACCGATGTTCGGGCCTTCCGGCGTCTCGATCGGGCAGATGCGGCCATAGTGGGTCGGGTGCACGTCGCGCACTTCGAAGCCGGCGCGCTCACGCGTCAGGCCGCCCGGGCCAAGCGCCGAGAGACGGCGCTTGTGGGTGATCTCGGAGAGCGGGTTGGTCTGGTCCATGAACTGCGACAGCTGCGAGGAGCCGAAGAATTCGCGCACCGCGGCGACGACCGGTTTGGCGTTGATCAGGTCGTGCGGCATGACCGTGTCGATGTCGACGGCGCCCATGCGTTCCTTGATCGCGCGCTCCATGCGCACGAGACCGATGCGGTAGTTGTTTTCCATCAGCTCGCCGACGGAGCGGACGCGGCGGTTGCCGAGGTTGTCGATGTCATCGACTTCGCCCTTGCCGTCCTTCAGGTCGAGGATGACCTTCATGACGCCGATGATGTCTTCGTGGCGCAGGACGCGCATCGAGTCTTCCGCCGACTCGTACTCGCGCACGGCCACCGAGAGACGCATGTTCATCTTCACCCGGCCGACGGCCGAGAGGTCATAGCGCTCGCTATCGAAGAACAGCTGGCCGAACAGCGCATCGGCGGCTTCCTGCGTCGGCGGCTCGCCGGGACGCATGACGCGGTAGATGTCTGAGAGCGCTTCGAAGCGCGTCTCGTTCTTGTCGGCTTTCAGCGTGTTGCGCAACCAAGGGCCGCGGCCGCCGGCATCGATGTCGAGCACTTCGATCATCTTCAGGCCGTAATCGCGCATTTCGGCAATCGACTCGGCTTCGAGCGTGTCGCCGGCTTCGCCGAAGATCTCGCCCGTTTCCATGTTGACGACATCGCGCGCCAGGAACTTGCCGATCAGCGCGTCCGACGGGACGAGGATCTCATCCGTGCCGCCTTCAGCGATGCGCTTGGCTTTCAGCGCCGTGATCTTCTTGCCGGCCTCGGCGACGACCTTTTTCGACTTCGCATCGACCAGATCGTATTCCGGTTTAACGCCGCGCCAGGCATCCGGACGGAAGCTGACGATCCAGCCCTTCTTGTCGAGGCGGAAGATCGAGCGGGTGTAGAAGCTGTCGAGGATCTGCTCGGTGGTGAATCCGAGCGCGTACAGGATCGTCGTCGCCGGCAGCTTGCGCTTGCGGTCGATCCGGATGTTCAGGATGTCTTTCGCGTCGAACTCGAAATCGAGCCACGAGCCGCGGTACGGGATGATGCGGGCGGCGAACAGCAGCTTGCCGGAGGCGTGGGTCTTGCCCTTGTCATGGTCGAAAAAGACGCCCGGCGAGCGGTGCATCTGCGAGACGATCACGCGCTCGGTGCCGTTCACGACGAACGTACCCTTGTCGGTCATCAGCGGGATGTCACCGAGATAGCATTCCTGCTCCTTCACTTCCTTGACGGAGCGGGCGCCGGTTTCTTCATCGACATCGAACACGACGAGTTGCAGGCGCACCTTGAGCGGCGCCTGATAGGTCAGGTCGCGCTGCATGCACTCTTCAACGTCGAATTTCGGCTGTTCGAATTCGTAGGAAACATACTCGAGCGTCGCACGCTCGGAGAAATCCGTGATCGGGAAGACCGACTTGAAGACACCGCCGAGACCATCGTCCGTGCGCTTTTCGCGCGGGGTGTTCATCTGCAGGAAGGCTTCGTAGGACTCGCGCTGGACCTCGATCAGGTTTGGCATTTCGATGGCTTCGGGAATGCGGCCGAAGTTTTTGCGGATACGTTTCTTTTCCGTGAAGGAGAGTGCCATCCCAAGTTCCCATTTTTTCGGCGCCGCCAGGAGGGGCGGCAAGCCGGAGTTTGAAACGCGAGCACGCGGCGGCCTGAAAGTCAGACCGCCGCGCTGATCCAGAACAGGATGGTGCCCCGCGCGAACACCGTCCGGATACACGCCATAGGGCGCTTACTTCAGTTCGACTTTGGCGCCTGCGTCTTCGAACTTCTTCTTCAGGGCTTCGCCGTCAGCTTTCGAAACCGCTTCTTTCACGGTTTTCGGAGCGGACTCGACGAGGTCCTTGGCTTCTTTCAGGCCGAGCGAAGGAACAACTTCGCGGACGAGCTTGATGACTTCGATTTTCTTCGCACCGGCATCGGTGAGAACAACGTCGAATTCAGTTTGTACTTCGGCTGCAGCAGCCGGAGCGCCGCCACCAGCAGCTGCGACGGCGACCGGCGCAGCGGCGGAAACGCCCCATTTTTCTTCGAGAAGTTTCGCGAGTTCAGCCGCTTCGAGAACGGTCAGAGCCGAGAGATCTTCGACAATCTTGTCCAGATTTGCCATGGTTCAATGTCCTGTTTGTTTGGTTCGGTTGTTGAGGTCGTAGGTTGCGAAAACGGGTGTCTTATGCCGCGTCTTTCGACGCGTAAGCGGACACCACGCGGGCAAGTTGCGATGCCGGCGCCTGAAGGATGCCAGCGATCTTCGTCGCCGGTGCCTGCACGAGGCCGATAATCTTGCCACGCAGTTGATCGAGAGAGGGCAGCTTTGCGAGCATCTCGACGCCTTTGGCGTCCAGCACCTGCTCGCCCATCACCGCACCGATGATCACGAGTTTCGAATTTTCCTTCGAGAACTCGTCAGCCGCTTTCGCAGCCGACACCGGATCCGGGGAATAGGCGATGGCAACAGGACCCTGGAAGAGTTCTGCAGCCTTGTCGCCGCCCGTCCCGCCCAGCGCGATTTTCGCCAGGCGGTTCTTGACCACTTTGAAGTGCGCGCCGTCCTTGCGGAGCATACCACGCAGCTTCGTCATTTCCGCGACGGTGAGACCGGTATAGTGGGTCACGATGACCACGCCCGACTCTTCGAACACCCCTTTCAGGGTGTCGAGCGCCGCGCTTTTTCCAGCTTTATCCATTGCGGGTCTCCATTGAGGCGTCCGGACCATCCGGCCGCCCTGGTAATCGCCTTCCGCCTTGCGGCATCCAGCGCCTGCCCAGGGATTGGCCTGCCCGGTACGCCCTTCCCTGAAAAATCAAGGAAAATCCGAACCGTATCTACGCCTCACCCCGTCTGCATAGGTGGCCTCGCGGCCCTTGGCACCCTGTAGGAGAGTGGCCTATGGTCTGTGACAGGAAACGGGAGTCCCCCGAATACACATCGGTGAACTCCCGTCAAGCGGCGGGCATTAACGCTTTTTCCACCGGTCCGCAACCCCCATCACCAGAAAAAGGCGATCCTGCCGGGTGTGGGCTAACCCGGCGTGTTCACGTTGAGCGGAAGGTACGTGCGCAGCGCTCTGCAACCGCATCCTTGATCTCGTCTAGAATAGCATGATCCAATCCCTGCGAACGCATGCGTGCCGCCTGCTGGGCGAAAGCATCCGGGAGCGCCCGGGATAACTCTTTGATGCGCTCAAACAGTTTATCCTTGGACACCCGCGCTGAAGCCGAGAATTTGGCCCATTCGGTGTTGGTGATCTTATCGACAGCGTACTCATCCCCAATCTTCATTGCGAGTTTGGCTCGCAAGGGATTTTGATCCCTATAAGGCAGCAAGCTGATCACATCATATAGAGGCGCGAGTCTGACGCGGCCTTCTCCGCCGATGAGGATGGAGTAGTTTTTGGCATGCGCGTCGCTTCCGACGATGAGCCAGTTGAAAATCAGCGCATCGCAAAATCTCATCACATCAGACTCGCGTTCAACTGCAGCCGGAATATGCGAGCGAAGATGCTGCAAAATGTTCAGGGGACTTGGCCCGCCCTGATTCTGGTACTTTTTCGTTGGCGGCACACTCAGGGCCTGACAGAAATCTTCCTGGTGAACCCGGCTTATTTTGTTGGTCTGATCATGCCTTCGCCGGTCGTAGCGCTGAACCACAATGGCGATTTGATCCCCGAAGGTGAGTATTTCTGAACTGGCAGCAGCCAGACCTACCTGCTGTGCAACAGCCAGACACAGATGTTCGTTCTCGGCAAAGCCGTCAAACTCACCCGTCGGGGGTTTGAATATATGCGTCGTTGGCGTCCGGCCACTCGGAACACCCCACCGATCTCGCGATTCGTCTCTGAGAAATGCCGTCTTCGGCTGGGCGCCTGCCAGGCTGAACTGGCCTGTATCACGCGCTATGCGCCCTGCTCCGGCATCGTTCTTCAGAAGCTTGAGTCTTTCGGAAATTGCGGTTTCGTCGAGCCACTCCACATCCTCGGAAGCGGCTGCCCCCATCAGCTGATCGAGTTTCTCAGGCGGTACAAATTGTATTGCTCCCGCACAGTCCTCCCCCACATTTGAAAGCAGTGCGAAGGGATTGCGAGGCGATACCTGGAAATGCTGCCCCCATCGGCTCAAAGCCTGCTCGTTGTCGGGAAGCAGGCCCCATAGAAAGGGTTCAATTTTGGCGTGGCTGTGATCCTGGATCAACAACGGCATAGCCGTTGAGATCGGATAGGCTCCCTGCAGCCCCTGCCATCTCTCGCAATAGCGGAATTTCAGGCGTCCCGCATTTTGATGGATGCGTCCGACTACCACCCCATCAAGTATTGCGATGAGTTCGGTCACTTGCGCCGGCCATTGTCAGCTAAAGTTTCAATTATGCTGTTGATTTCAGCCGTGATCGGATTTGCTGTCAGGTCATTTTCCTGTTCGCGCTCTACTTCGTGCAGCGCCATTAGCTTCAAGTTCAGTGCCTCGAATGTCTTGAGTATCGGCTCGATTTGAGCGGTGGGTTTGCCTTTCTCCATCTGGATCAACCATTGCCGGCCTACGCCGGCCAGTCTGGCCAGTTCCGCTTGATTGAGTCCCATAGCTTCCCGGCATGCTCTTATCGCCGTGCCAATGTCGGCAGGCGTGCGAAGTTGTGCCTTCATTCTTTCAGCCCTTTGGGTCTTGAGATTCTAGTCCTAGATGTCGTGTCGCCGATCGCATATATGCATAAATGTCGTCGATCATGTACTTATATAAATGTCGTCGATCGCGTACACAAGCCTAAAAGCAAAAACCCGGCCCCTGCAAATGCAGAAACCGGGCTTTGAACTTGAGGCTGATCGGCCTGTAAAAATCAGCCTTTGGCTTCGGCCAGATCAATGACCACGCCGCCGCCCATGGTGGACGACAGGGTGACCTTGCGCACGAACGTGCCCTTGGCACCTGACGGACGGGCCTTGACCAGCGCGCCGAGGAATGCGGTGACGTTCTTCTCGATGTCGGCATCCGAGAACGAGGCCTTGCCAAGGCCGGCATGCACGATACCGGCCTTTTCGACCTTGAACTCGACGGCGCCGCCCTTGGCGTCCTTGACCGCCTGGGCGATGTTCGGGGTGACCGTGCCGACTTTCGGGTTCGGCATCAGGCCGCGCGGGCCAAGCACCTTACCCAGACGGCCGACGAGACCCATCATGTCCGGGGTCGCGATGACGCGGTCGAAGTCCATGAAGCCGCCATTGACCTTCTCGAACAGGTCTTCCGCGCCGACGATATCGGCGCCGGCCGCCTTGGCTTCATCGGCTTTCTTGTCTTTCGCGAACACGGCGACGCGGATCGTCTTGCCCGTGCCAGCCGGCAGGTTGACCACCGAGCGGACCTGCTGGTCAGCGTATTTCGGGTCAACGCCGAGATTGACGGCAATCTCGATGGTTTCGTCGAATTTCGCTTTCGCGTTCGATTTCACGAGTTTCACGGCTTCGGCGATCGTGTGCGTCTTGGTCGGATCGATCGTCTGCTCGATTGCGCGGGTACGTTTTCCTTTGGCCATGGTGATTACTCCTCTACCCGAAGGCCCATCGCGCGGGCAGAGCCGGCGATAATCTTGGCGGCGGCGTCGAGATCGTTGGCGTTCAGGTCATTCATCTTGACCTTCGCGATCTCGCGGACCTGGTCCATCGTGACCTTGCCGACCGAGTCATAGCCAGGCTTCTTGGAGCCCGAGGCCGGTTTTTTGCCGAGTTTCAGGCCAGCGGCCTTCTTCAGCAGCACCGAAGCCGGCGGCGTCTTGGTGACGAAGGTAAACGACTTGTCCTGATAGTATTCGATCACGACCGGGGTCGGGATGCCTTCTTCCATACCCTGGGTACGGGCGTTGAAGGCCTTGCAGAATTCCATGATGTTGAT
>CAMDAC010000038.1 GCA_945888325.1 Candidatus Sulfopaludibacter sp. SbA3 | reverse complement strand
CGCCTGCTGCACGGTCTCGCCGCCGCCACTCGCCGCCCGCGCCGGCGCAGCGCTCGCAAAGGCCTGCGCCATTCCGCGGTAGAAGGCGATGCGGTCTTCCGAAGCCGGATCCAGCACCAGCGCCGTGTTCGAACCAAACAGCGGTGCAGGTTTCTTGCCCTCGTGCGCCATCTCCATGAGGTCCGA
The DNA here is from genome assembly GCA_945888325.1 of Candidatus Sulfopaludibacter sp. SbA3. GTDB lineage: Bacteria > Pseudomonadota > Alphaproteobacteria > Caulobacterales > Hyphomonadaceae > Hyphomonas. The sequence goes on along the minus strand of CAMDAC010000038.1, from coordinate 17,462 downwards.
CCAGATGTCCGCCGGCAAGCCGCCGCCGGTCACCCGGCGCATCGCCGTGTCATCGTCATTGCCGACCCAGACGCCGCCGACATAGGCCGAGGTGAAGCCGACAAACCAGGCATCGCGCCAGTCCTGGCTGGTGCCGGTCTTGCCGGCCACCGTCCAGTCCTTGAGGCGCGCATTGTGCCCGGTACCGATCGAGGCATTCACCACGCGGGTCAGCATGGCGTTCATGTCGGCGGCATAATCCTCCGCATACACACGTTCGGCCTCCGCCGCCGGCTGTTCGAAGAGCACGTTGCCGCGCGTATCCGACACCTTGGCGATGATGTAAGGCTCCATCCGCCGCCCGCCGGACTGGAACACGCCGTAAGCGCCCGTGATCTCCCACAGGCTCACTTCCTGGCTGCCAAGGGCGAGCGAAGGATAGGGCTGCAGCGTGCTCTTGATGCCGAACCGCTTGGCGAGTTCCGCCACCCGTTCGGGATTGGACTCGTTGCCAAGCTCGGCCGCAACCGTGTTGGTCGAGCGCGTCAGCGCCTCGCTCAGCGTCATTGGCCCGATATACTCGCCGTTATAGTTCACCGGCCTCCACTTGCCGATGCTGATCGGGCGGTCGTTGAACACGTCATACGGCGAGTAGCCGTCTTCGAGAGCCAGGGCGTACACGAACGGTTTGAAGCTGGAGCCCGGCTGGCGCTTGGCCTGCGTCACGCGGTTGAAGGGCGATGTCTTGTAATCGGCGCCGCCCGCCATCGCGACGACGCGGCCATCCGTGCCAAGGATCAGCGCAGCGGCCTGCGTCGCCTTCAGCGCCGGGCCTTCCTTTGCCAGCCGCTCGGTCACGCGCGCCCGCACGCGGGCCTGCAGCTCCGGATCAATCGTCAGCGTCACAACAGCATCGCCCGGCACGCGCGGCAGCACAGCGGCCAGCCGCTCGGTCGCGACATCCAGCACATAACCAAGCTCGGCGTCATACACCGGCGGGGTGATGATGTTGATCTCGGCCTCCAGCGCCGCCTTCTCTTCCTCGCGCGTGATGAACCGCTCGGCGCGCATCTCGCGCAGCACATAACCCTGACGGTCTTTCGCGCCGGCAAGGTTCTCGCGCAGGTTCAGCTTCGACGGCGCCTTGGGCAGCGCCGCCAGCAGCGCGGCTTCCGGAATGGTCATCTGCTCTGGCGGCTTGCCAAAGTAATAGCGGGACGCGGCATCGATACCGTAGAGGCCCGAGCCGAAATACACCCGGTTGAGATAAAGGCTCAGGATCTCGTCCTTGGTCATCCGCTTCTCGAGCTGGCGGGCGAGCGTGATTTCCTGCGCCTTGCGCTCCATCGTCTGGCCGGAGTGCAGCACCAGGTTCTTCACCAGCTGCTGCGTGATCGTCGACGCGCCGGAGACCGTCTCGCCGGCCACGGTATTCGCCGCCGCCGCGCGCATGATGGCCGCCTCGTCGGCGCCGTCATGCTGGTAGAACCGCTTGTCTTCCGCTGCGATAAACGCCTGCGGCACATGCCGCGGCAAATCCTTCACGTCGATGGCACGCCCATAACGCGGACCCTTCACCGCCAGCGTCTTGCCGTTTGCGTCGACGAACTCGATCGCCGGTTCGCGGTTGGCGTGCCAAAGCTCGGAAATGTCGGAAGGCAGCTTCGGCATGCCATTGTGCAGGCTGTGCCATTTCCAAGCCGCCCACAGCCCGCCCATCAGCAGGATCGCCGCGACCGCGATCAGCACATAGCGCACCGGCGCACTCTGCCGGCGCAGGAAAGCCGGGGACGGAATGCGCACGATGCGGGGCATCTGGGGAGGGGTGGGAAACTGGTTGGTCATGTCTGCCGGGCGTTCTCGGGCTGTCTGGCTGAACCAGCCGTGAAGCGCGAGCCTAATAGGAAGAAGATTACGGCAGGGTGAAGGCGCCGGAACGCCGGGCGGATAGGGACACTTCCTTAGCGCCGGACGGCCACATCCATGCTAGAATTGCGTAAATGGTGGTGCCCGATTCCGGGCCGCCGGGGAGAACAACACATGCGATATCTGGTTTATGCGCTCGCCGCCGCCGGCTTCACCCTTATGACGGGTTGCGACCGGGCGGACGATACCCCCGCCACAGTCGCCGCCGAAGTGACCGCCGAACCGGACGCCCCCGCCGCGGTTCCGGCCCCCGCCACACCGGTGATCGACGCCGCCGCGCTCGGCATCCCGATGGACGCCGATTCGATTGCCGATGGCCGCGACATCGCGGTCCACCAATGCTCGAACTGCCACGGCCTCGGCAGTCAGGACAGTCTGCGCGCCGACGCGCCGCCGCTGCGCTACGTGCTCTCCTACTACCCGCCCGAATCCCTCGCCGAAGACTTCCGGTCCGGCATCCACGTCGGCCACGAAGACATGCCCGAATTCGTCTTCGGTGACCTCGGCATGGACGTGCTGCTCAGCTACATCGTCTCGATCCAGGAAGCCCCGCCCGCGCCTTGAACCTCCGCGCCCAGCAAACGCAGGTCCGTTTGTCGCAGCGGCCTTGAAAGTTAAAGGCAGTGATGAATGTCACGACTGAGGGCTAATGGCGCGACCCCTTCGCGCCTGGCAGCCCCGGGGATGCAGGTTTGGGGACATACCTGCATCCCCTTTCAAATGTCGCTTCAGGAGCACATGCGGTTGGCCGCCTGATCCTCAAGCCATCCCCGGCCGCCAGGCATCCTTCAGGTGGGACGGCAGGTAGCCCGGCGCGATGGCGATGATGTCGTAGCGCCAGCCGCACTCGTTGAACCTCGGCCGCTGGGCCATCCAGGTCTCGGCGGCCCGCGCGATGCGCCGCCAGGCGGTGGGCGTCACGCAGCCAAGCGCATCGTCCAGCGTCGCGCGTTCCTTCACCTCGATGAACACGATCACGTCGCCCTTGCGCGCGACGAGATCGATCTCGCCGACCGGCAATCGCACGCGCCGCGACAGGATCGTGTAGCCCTTCGCCCGCAGCCACCAGGCCGCCAGCGCCTCGGCCCTGCGGCCCCGCGCTTCGGCGGCCTCACGTTTGCCCATCGCCCGCCTTCAGTTGCAATGCGCGCTGGTAGACATCGCGTTTTGGCAAGCCGAGCGCTTCGGCCACAGCCGACGCCGCCGCCTTGGTCGGCATCTCGCCGAGCGCCACACGCAGCGCCGAATCGATATCCGCCGCCGTCGCCGCGACTTCCTTCGGCGGGCCGACCAGCAATACGATCTCGCCGCGCGGCGGTCCCGCCTCTTCATAGTGTGCGGCAAGCTCGGCCAGCGTGCCCCGCCGCGTTTCCTCGAACAGCTTGGTCAGCTCCCGCGCCACAGCGCAGTCCCGCTCGCCCAGCACGGCGGCAAGATCCGCCAGCGTGTCCGCCAGCCTCGGCCCGCTTTCATAAAAGACCAGCGTGGCGGGCACCTGTTTCAGGCTTTCGATCTCGGTCCGGCGCGCGCCGGATTTCGGCGGCAGGAAGCCGGCGAACAGGAACCGGTCACTCGGCAAGCCGCTCGCCACCAGACCCGCCAGCAGCGCCGACGCCCCCGGCACCGGATAGACCTTGATCCCCTGCTCCAGCGCCTCATGCACCAGCTTCCAGCCGGGGTCGGAGACCAAGGGCGTGCCGGCATCCGAAATCAGGGCAATCCGCCCGCCAGCCTCAAGCCGCTTCAGGAGAGCCGGTCTCCGTTCCGCCCCATTATGGTCATGGTAAGGACTGAGCCGGGCCTTAACGCCGTAAGCGGACAAAAGTTTTGAGGCCACCCGCGTGTCTTCCGCCAGCACTTCCTCGACCCCGCCCAGAATATCCAGCGCCCGCAAGGTGATGTCGCGCAGATTACCGATCGGTGTGGAGACAACATAAAGTCCCGGCGCTACAGCCACGGGCGGTTGCCCGCTGCGCGGCGCCCCAATAGACTCGCCCGTGTCGGGAATCGCATCGGCGCCAGAAGGATCAGAAGATGACATCGCGCTCACCATTGCTCAGGAACCTCAAGGCGCCAAGCCCGCGACTCGGCCTCGTGCTGGCTTCGCTGCTGATGGCCACCGCCTGCGCCACCGCGCCGACCCGGCCGCCGGTGTCGATCGGCTCCGGCCAGCCGCGCGTCGATCCGGTCACCGGAGAAGTGATCGGGCCGTCGGCGGAAACCACAGACGAGGCCCTGAACGGGTTCGTGCGAGGGGACGGCGGCCTGACGCCGAGCTTCATGGCCGGCAAGGACGTCAAACGCGCCGCCGTGCTTCTGCCCTTTTCGCACCCCAACGCGCAGGTCCGCGCCGAAGCCGAAGCGATGCTGGCCGGTATCGAACTGGCGCTGTTCGAAAATGGCGGCACCGATTTCCTGCTCCTGCCGAAGGATACGGCCGGGCGCTCCTCCACCGCCGAAGCGCGCGCCGACGAGGCGCTCGACGAGGGCGCTGATATCATCCTCGGCCCGCTGTTCGGCACCGAAGTGCCCGTGGTGAAAGACGTGGCCCTGCGCAAATCCATTCCCGTCATTGCCTTCTCGAATGACCGCACGGTCGCCGGGGGCGGCAGCTATCTCGCCTCGGTGATGCCGGAGGAAGAAGTCGTCCGCATCATGGGCTACGCCGCCAGCCGCGGCACGCGCACCTTCGCCTTCCTCGGACCGGACACCGCCTATGGCCGCCAGGTCGAGACCGCGATGCGCGCCGAAGCCGCCGAGAATGGCTGGACCGTGCTTGGCGCAGCCTTCTACGATCCGAGCAAGAGCGCCAGTTCCGAAGTCTCCCGCATCGCCAGCCTGATCAAGGCCGAGCGCAGCCAGGTCGGCCTGCTTATCCCGGAGCGCGGCACGAAGCTTCTCTCGATTGCCCCGCTGCTCGTCGTCAACGGCATCGAGCCCGGCCGCACCCGCTTCCTCGGCACCAGCATCTGGGACGACAGCTCGATCTGGCGTGAGCCAGCCCTAGCCGGCGCCCAGTTCTCGGCGATCGACCCGGACAACATGGGCAACTTCAAAGACACCTTCAAACGCATCTACGGCCGCACCCCGACGGATCTGGCCGCTGCCGCCTATGACGCCGCCTCGCTGGCCATTACCCTCGCCGCCGAAAACAACATGAAGCATGGCGGCGTCACCGATCCGGACGGCTTCATGGGGGTGAACGGCCTGTTCCGTTTCCGCCTCGACGGTACCTCCGAGCGGGGCCTCGCGATCAAGCAGATCAGCGGCTCCGGTGCCTCGGTCGTCGAGGAAGGGGTTACCAGATTCCCGCCTGGCGATAGCTGATCGGCGCTGCGGGCCTGAAGGAAGGCCCTTGCGGTCAATACCGACACGCCCCAAATCAGCGGCCACAGGGCAGACATCCCGGTTTGGCGGCACTTCATGAGCAAGCGCGACTATTACGACGTTCTCGGCGTGGAACGCGGGGCCGACGAGAAGGCCCTTAAATCGGCCTATCGCAAGCTGGCCATGAAATTCCACCCGGACCAGAACCCGGGCGACAAGGCCGCCGAAGAGAAGTTCAAGGAAGTCGGCGAAGCCTATTCCGTTCTGTCGGACGCACAGAAACGTGCCGCCTATGACCGGTTCGGCCATGCCGCCTTCGAAAATGGCGGCGGCGCCCCCGGCGGCAGCCCGTTCGGCCAGGGCGTCAATCCCGAAGACATTTTCCAGGACCTGTTCAGCCAGGTATTCGGCGGCGCCGGCGGCTTCGCCAATGGCCGCAAGCGCGGCGGCCCGCAACGCGGCGCCGACCTGCGCTACGACCTCGAGATCACCCTCGCCGAGGCCTATTTCGGCAAGGACGAAACCATCCACGTGCCTCAGGCCGTGCCGTGCAAACCCTGCGACGCGACCGGCGCCGCCCCCGGCACCAAGCCGGAAACCTGCGAGACCTGCGCCGGCCATGGCCGCGTACGTGCCCAGCAGGGCTTCTTCACGATGGAGCGCACCTGCCATATCTGCCAGGGCCGCGGCACCGTCATCCGCAAGCCGTGCAAGACCTGCGGCGGCCATGGCCAGGTGAAGGAAGAGCGCAAGATCTCGGTCAAGATCCCGGCCGGTGTCGAAAGCGGCATGCGAATCCGCCTGACCAGCGAAGGCGAGGCCGGCGCCGCCGGTGGCCCGAAGGGCGACCTCTATATCTTCGTCGAAGTGGTCGAGCATGACATCTTCGAGCGCGACGGCCCGAACCTCTATTGCCGCGCGCCGGTGCCGATGGCGACCGCTGCGCTCGGCGGCGAAATCGAGATCCCGACCATCGATGGCGGGCGCGCCCGCGTCGCCATTCCCGAAGGCGCCCAAACCGGCCGCAAGCTGCGCCTGCGCGGCAAAGGCATGCCGAGCGTCCGTCAGGGCAACCCCCAGGGCGACCTGTATGTCGAGATGTTCGTCGAGACCCCGCAGAACCTGACGGCCCGGCAAAAGGAACTGCTGCGCCAGTTCTGTGACTGCACCGGCTCCGACTGCCATCCGGAAAGCGAAGGCTTCCTCGGCCGCATCAAACGCTTCTGGGGCGGCCACGACGGCGACGAGAAACACCCGAGCTAGGCCGGCCGCTTTTGCCGGAAACCGCAACTCCCCGGGTCACCGCGCCGGTTCGCCCGCAACTGTAACTGGCCGGAAAAGCGTGGGTTTTTGCCCCGCCTTTGTCCAGACCCGTCAAATTTGATCGAACGGTCACACCCGGAGTTATCCGCTTTCCTGTAGCCGTGGCTGACAAGAAACTGGTCCGAGAGTTCCCGTCCGTGTTCAAGCTGAAACGCGCCCTGTCCACGCTTGCCAGCCAGTACCGGCTGGAGGTGAGCGATATGGATCTGGCGCGGGCCCAGTTCCGCGAGTTCATCCACCAGGTCCCACTTCTCTATTTCATCCTGTCCTGCAACGCGGCGGCCGTCTCGCTGACCTACAGCCAGTTTGCAGATCCTCTGCTCAGCAACGTGTTCCCGATCGTCTTGTGTTCGATCGCCGCGATGCGGGGCATCTGGTGGAGCCGGCACAAGCGCTCGATCTTTACCGACGCAGAGATCCAGCGCCATATCCGGACGACCGGCACACTGGCCGCGGTCATGACATCGGCCTTCACGGCGTGGGGCCTGCTGCTCTATTCCTATGGTGACGTTCAGGCCAAGGGTCACCTGACCTTCTTCCTTGCCCTGACACAGATCAGCGCCGTGTTCTGCCTGATGCCGCTGCGCTCGGCTGCGTTGTCGGTGGCCACCGTCGCGACCGTGCCGTTCTTTGCCTTCTTCATGCTGGTTGATGGTGGCCGCATGGCACCCGAAGCCATAACGCTGGCACTCGTCGCCGGCGGCATGGTCATCATCCTTTACAGATACAACAAAACCTTTTCGAAACTCATCCGCTCACAGAGTATCTTGCGCCAGCGGCAAGCCGAAACGCAGAAACTCAGCGACGAGAACCGGCAGATCGCATTCACCGACCCCCTCAGCGGCCTGCCCAATCGCCGCGCGCTTCTCGCCCGGCTGGAATCCGTCTCTGAACAGTCAGGTCTTGGCCCGGACTCGCTGGCCATCGTCTTCATCGACCTTGATGGGTTCAAGGTCATCAACGACGTGCACGGCCACCAGTTTGGCGACGACCTGATCACGCGGGTCGGCCACATCCTCGACTCCGTCCGGCCACTGAAAGGCATGCTTGTCCGGATGGGCGGAGACGAGTTCGCCCTGCTGATCGAAGGACCTGATGCTGCGGCCATGGCAGGCGAATTTGCCGAGCAGGCGCTGACGCGGCTCACCTTTCCGCTCAAGATCAGAGGGCGTGCCCTGCAGGTCGGCGCGAGCATCGGCATAGCGGTTGCCGAGGTCGATACGAACGGCCCGTTTGAACTGCTTCGCCGCGCCGATACGGCCATGTATGCGGTCAAGGCGAATGGTAAAGGCGGCATCCGCGCCTATGACTCCTCTCTCGACGAAGGGCGCATCCTGCGCCACCAGATCGAGCGCGAGATCGCCAGCGGCCTCGGCCGGAATGAATTCGATGTGGTCTACCAACCCCTCGTCGATGCGCGGGATTTCACGACGGTGGGCGTGGAAGCGCTCGTGCGCTGGCCCGGCCGTCCCGCTGGCCCCCTCAACCCCGACGAATTCATCGGCATTGCCGAAGGCAGCGGGCTGATCCAGGCGCTCGGCATGTATGTGCTCGAGCGGGCGTGCCGCGAGACACGAGATGTCGAAGGCCTGCGCGTCAGCGTCAATGTCTCGCCAGTCCAGTTCAGCCATCCGGACTTCGAGCGACAGGTTATGCTGGTGCTCGACGCCACGGGGCTGGCCCCGGAACGGCTGCAGCTGGAAATCACCGAACGCCACCTGATCGACTACCCGGAGCGCGCGAGACGGGCGATCGACGGCCTGCGCGCGATCGGTGTCGGCTTTGCCCTTGATGATTTCGGTACCGGCTTCACGAGCCTTGCCTATCTGCACTCCTATGGATTCACCTGCGTCAAGATCGACCGCTCACTGACGAAACGCCTCCTGACTGAACAGAAGGCTGGTCACCTGATCTCCGGCCTTGTCCAGCTGGCCAAGGGCCTCGACCTGCGCGTTGTTGCCGAAGGCGTTGAGGACGAACTGCTCGCGCAAATGCTGAAGATGGCTGGCTGCAACGAGCTGCAGGGGTATCATTTCGGGCGGCCCGCCTCACTGGCGCAAGCCCTCAACATGGCCGCGCCCCCGAAACAGGAAATCGCCTTGGTCTGAAGAGTTCGCCCCTTGGGGTTGCCTGCGTCGCCGAAAAGACCCGGATAACGCCACCGCCGCGACGAATTCCTGCATTCGTTCACCGCCACCAGCGCCCCAAAACATGTCGAACAGACTTGGGATTGTGCAGCTTGAAAAGAACAATCCCTTTATTCTAATCATATTTTGATAAGATTAATCTGGCTAATCTCGTCATTCCGTGCAATATTCTCTTCGGAGGGTGATTAGAATATGTATATCCACGGCCATCAGGAATGGCCCAGATTCCATTGGAACGAGGCCAGAATCACGAAACAACTGGCAAGCCTGAGGCTGCGCCAGGGCAAGCTGATCGGGCGCATGGAAGCTCTCGGCATCACGCTGCGCGGCGAAGCAGTTCTGCGAACGCTAACTGAAGATGTCCTGAAGACGAGCGAGATCGAAGGTGAGAAACTCGACGCTGACCAGGTCCGTTCCTCGCTTGCGCGCCGTCTCGGAATCGAGATCGGTGCCCTCACCCCAGCAGACCGCGATGTTGAAGGTGTCGTCGAGATGATGCTCGACGCGACACAAAACCATGCCAAGCCGCTCGATGCGGAACGTCTGTTCGGATGGCACGCAGCGCTTTTTCCAACAGGCCGAAGCGGCATGAGCAAAATCGTCGTCGGCGATTGGCGCGGTGATTGCGATGGACCGATGCAAGTTGTGTCGGGCCCAATCGGCAAAGAGCGCGTTCACTACGAAGCTCCGAAAGCGGAACGTCTGCCTGCTGAAATGAAAGCGTTCCTAGATTGGTACAATGCCAATACTGACCTTGATGGCGTCCTCAAAGCGGGGCTCGCGCATCTGTGGTTCGTCACAATCCACCCTTTTGCGGACGGCAACGGACGGATCGCGCGCGCCATTGCAGACATGAGCCTTGCACGCTCCGAAGAAAGCGCGAACCGCTTTTACTCCATGTCGGCGCAGATCAGGAACGAGCGCAACGCTTACTACGACATGCTCGAAAACACCCAGAAAGGTGACCTCGACATCACTGACTGGCTGACATGGTTCCTTGACTGCCTCGATCACGCATTCATCGGCGCAGAGACCATCCTCGCCTCGGTGCTGCGCAGGGCGAACTTCTGGAAGACGCATGCACAGACCAATCTCAACGATCGCCAGAGGCTGATGCTGAACAAGCTGCTCAACGGATTCGAAGGCAAGCTTACCTCTTCCAAATGGGCGAAGATTACGAAGTCTTCCCAACCCACGGCAGGCCGTGACATTGAGCAACTCATCGCGCTCGGCATCCTGCGCAAAGACGGGGCTGGCGGGCGCAGCACTTCCTATTCGCTGACTGGGGATTAGACCCCACCTGCACCTGCGCAGACATCAAAGCCAGGTACCGGCGCGCCTGTCGCACGTGTGAGGTTTACAGGCAAACCGGTGGATCGAGACGATCGACCAACAGTGCCCGGCACCGGAGGGCCTGCCCGGTCTGGTACTTATGGGGAGCGTACGGCAATTGACTGGCATTCAGGCAGGCCTTCCCCTACTGGTCGCCGTCTTGATGGGATGAGGGACTCGTCACGCATGAACATGGAACGGCCGCTCACCCGCGACCTCGTCCTGATCGGCGGCGGGCACACGCATGCCCTCGTGCTGCGCATGTGGGGAATGAACCCGCTGCCGGGCGCCCGGGTCACGCTGATCAACCCCGGTCCGACCAGCCCGTATACCGGCATGCTGCCAGGCTACGTGGCCGGGCACTACACGCGCGAGCAGCTGGATATCGATCTCGTCCGCCTCGCCCGGTTTGCAGGTGCACGGATCGTCTTCGACAAGGCCGCCGGCATCGACCGGACAGGCAAGCTTGTGTATCTCGAGGGACGCGCGCCGATCCGCTACGACATTGCCTCGCTGGATATCGGCGTTACGGCCGATCTTCCGAGCCTCGCGGGATTTGCCGAGCATGCCCACTCGGTAAAGCCGCTGGGGCCTTTCGCGGGCGCCTGGCAGGATTTCCTGGACCGGCCGGCGCCCCGCGCGGCCTGCCTCGTCATCGGCGGCGGCGTTGCGGGCGCCGAAATTGCGCTGGCCATGGCGCACCGCCTGCAGGCGGCCGGACGTACCGGGGCGACGGTGACCCTGCTCGAGGCCGGTGCGGAAATTCTTCCGGCCACCAGCAATCAGGCCCGCAAGATCCTCGGCAACGCACTGTCGCGCTATGGCGTGCGGGTTGTGACGGGCGTCAACGTTTCCCGCATTACAGAGGGCGTCGTCGAACTGGCGGACGGCCAGACCCTTGCATCGGATTTCGCCGTCAGCACGGCCGGCGCCCGCGCCTATCCCTGGCTTGCGGAGACCGGCCTTGCACTCACCCATGGCTTTGTCGATGTCGGCAAGGAGCTGCGGACAAGCACCGATCCGGACATCTTCGCCGTAGGGGACTGCGCCCACCTGACCCACGCGCCGCGCCCGAAAGCAGGTGTGTTTGCCGTGCGCGAGGCGCCTATGTTGTTCCACAACCTGAAGGCAGTGCTCAGCGGCCAGAGCCTTCGCGCCTATGCTCCGCAGACGGATTACCTCAAGCTGATTTCCGCCGGCGAAAAGTCCGCCGTGGCCGAGAAGCATTCCGTGACCCTTTACGGACGGTGGCTCTGGTCGCTGAAGGACAGGATCGATTCCGATTTCATGGCCCGCCTCAGCAACCTTCCCGCCATGACGCCGAAGCCTGCCCCGGCGGTGCGGGCGCTGGATGACGAGGCGGTGGGGCGCGAGGAGATGCTGTGCGGCGGTTGCGGATCAAAGGTCGGCCGCGATGTCCTTGCCGAAGCCCTGGCCGGCCAGCGGCCCGCGATGCGCGCCGACACGGTGGCCGGTATCGGCGATGATGCCGCCGTGCTGCAGTCGGGCGGCCACCTTCAGGTCATCAGTACCGATCACCTGCGCGCCTTCACGCAGGATCCCTACCTGCTCGCGCAGATCGCGGCGGTCCACGCCCTCGGCGATGTCTGGGCCATGGGCGCGGCGCCGCAAGCCGCGCTCCTTTCGATCACCCTGCCCAGGATGAGTGAGCGGATGCAGGCGGCGACGCTGTCCGAAATCGTCGCGGCCGTTGGCTTGGTGCTGGGCGAGGCCGGCGCGGACCTTGTGGGCGGGCACACGAGCATCGGAGAGGAGCTGTCGGTGGGACTGACCGTGACCGGCCTGCTGGACCGGCCGGCGATCGGACTGGCAGGCGCCCGGCCGGGCGACGCGCTGATACTGACAAAGCCGATCGGCACGGGCGTCATTCTCGCGGCCGAGATGCGCGGGCTGGCGCGCGGCAGCGATGTGGCGAGCGCCTTCTCCAGCATGAAGCGTCCGCTCGCCGCGGCCTCGCGCCTGCTCTCGCCCACAGCGCATGCGATGACGGATGTCACCGGGTTCGGACTGGCGGGGCATCTGATGAACATCCTGGAAGCCTCTGGGGTCGCGGCGCGGCTTTCGCTTGCTGACGTGCCCGTGCTTCACGGCGCCGAGAGCCTTTCGGCGCAGCGGGTCAGGTCCTCCATCTGGCAGGCCAACGCCCGCCTCGATGCCCGGGTCTCGCGCCCGGCCTCGGCGCGCAGCGACCTCCTCTACGATCCGCAGACCGCCGGGGGCCTGCTCGCCGCTGTGCCGGCGGCGTGCGTGCCGGCGCTCCTTGCAGAGTTTCAAGCGGCGGGCGAGCCCATCTTCCTGATCGGCGAAATCCTGGAAGGCGCGCCGCGGATCAACGCGGACTGAGCCGGGCGGGACTTCGTTCGGCGAGGTTCAGGATGTCCTGCGCCGCCGCCTCCAGCGCGGCTTCGTCAAAGCCGGGCAGTGCCACGGTGCCGAGTTCTGGCTGCACATCGCGCCGGCGCTGGCGCCCGTATTTCGGATCATAGTGATGCAAGACCAGATCGCTGGCGAGGTCTGCCATCTGCCCGGCCGCGGCCAGCGCGTGCCAGCCGAGTATGCGCTCCGCAGGGTGATAGGGCCGGAGCAGGCTGATCGTTTCCGACAACCGGTCCCGGTCAACGGTGAGTTCTGCATAGGCCTGCGCGAGGTAGGCGCCGCGTTGCGCGAGACCTGCCTCGACGCGGATCCGGGGCGCCTGGCGCATCAGCGCCCAGAGGACGCTGGGGACCGTGAGCCGGCCGATACGGCTCGACTCAGCCTCGACCAGAACCGGCCGATGCGGATCGAACGCCACCAGCTGCATGGCGATCGCCGTATCAAACGACTTCTGCGACGGTTGGCCGGACGCCAGCGCGCCAAACAGTGAGCCGCGATGATGGGCGAGCCCCTCAAGGTCGAGCACCTGCGCGCCGCGCGCCGCCATGCGGCGGAGCAGTTCGGTTTTCGCCGTGCCGGTATTGCCGTCGAGGACAACGAGCCGCTCCAGCAGCGGCGCGCCCTCGTCCGGCGGGGCGTAGAGAAGGCTGATGACGGCCCGGCGGAAGGACTTGTAGCCGCCCTCAAGGGTCTCGGCGCGCCATCCGACCTGCCGGAGGATCGTGGCAAACGCCCCGGACCGCATACCGCCGCGCCAGCAATAGACGAGAGGCCGGTAGCTTCCCGGCTTGTCGAGCAGATAGGCTTCGATGTTGGCACCGGCCCGCTTCGCGACCAGCGCGCCGCCGACCTTGCGCGCGCGAAACGCGCTCTCCTGCTTGTAGATCGTCCCCACGAGGGCCCGCTCGGCGTCATCGAGGACCGGCAGGTTGAGGGCGCCCGGAATATGATCGTCGGCAAACTCGCCGGGCGAGCGCACATCCAGAATGTCGTCGAATCCCGGCGCAAGGAGGTCGCGAAGATGGATCAGGGCGTAGGACATGCGCCTGCCTAGCGATTGTATCGTCCGGCGCAATAGTCGGACACCCGGAGCGGGAGGCTCGCGGCCCGGAGATCGCCGCTGCCCTGCGTGCAAGACAGCCATGCAAGCGAGGGCGCCATAACACCTTTGACAACGTTGCATTTGTTGCGTTTCTGGACAGCATGACGCCGCGTGCCACCAAGCCTTCCCGCCTGAGCCTGGACTGGGCGCAGGACTTCCTGCGCCGGGAAGCGTCGCGCATCGATGCCGACCCGCTGACCAATTCCGTCTTCTCGTTGGCGCAGACCCTGTTCCGGAAACTGGAATCGGAGGAGTTCGATCTGGAGCAGCTCTCGGCGCTCGCCGAGGAGGTCCACCTCACCTTGCTAGAAGAGCGCGCGGGCCAGTTCCGCCGCCAGCATTCCGGCGCCGACACTGCCGCCGGCTGGGCGTCGGTGACCGCGCGCCTGAAGGCACTCGCGGCGGAAAGCTTCGAAGCCTACCGCACGGCCGTCGAGACACCCGGCGGCGGCATCGTGTTCACCGCCCACCCAACCTTTGCCCTCTCGCAGGACCTGCGCGCGGCAATGGCGGCGTATGTCACGAAGCCCACGGCCAGCCACAAGGCGGCGCTGAAGAAACTCGTCCAGTCCGACGGGCGGACCTGGAACCAGTCGATTACGCTGGAGGCGGAGCACGGCGAAGCGCAGGACGCGCTGCATCACGCCGCCGAGGCGCAGGCGGCCTATGCCGCGCAGGTGGTAGAGATCGCCCGGGAGGCTTTTCCAGGCGCGTGGCAGGACCTGCGCCCGGCCCTGCCGACGATTGCCAGCTGGGTGGGCTATGACCTTGATGGGCGTACGGACATTCCCTGGTTCCGCTCGGTCCATTTGCGGCTTGGGGAGAAAGCCGTGCAGCTCGCGCGCTACGGCGCCGCGCTGGAGGAGATTCTGGCCGGTGTGAAGGCGCCTGCCCCTCTCTCCGCGCTGCCGAAACGCCTGAAACGCGCCGCTAAGGAGACCGAGGCGCACGCGAAGCGATTTGCCGGAGACCTGACGGATCCAGACCTGCTGGTCGCCGCCGCCAACGCGCTGACAGCGGAAAGTGCTGACAGGATCACGAACGTCCGTGAACTGACGGCGGTGATCGATGCAGCCCTTGGCGCCGTTCCCGAGGCGGCCGCGGCGCGCCTGATCGCGCTGCGGGCGCAGATGGAGGCGCTGCAGCTCGGCACCGGGCGGATCCACCTGCGCGTCAACGCCGCGCAGGTGCGCACCGTGCTCGCGCGCGATCTTGGCCTCGAGACAGAGGACCGCGAGCTTGGCCGCGTGGCGCTGTCGCAGCTGGCCCAGAAAGCGCGCAAGTCCAAACCGCTCCCGCTGAACTTCGCCGATCTGTTCCGCGAGCAATCGACCGCGCGGCGCCAGTTCATGATGTGCGCGCAAATCCTGAAGCATGTCGATTCCGGCTCGGTGATCCGTTTCCTGATCGCGGAGAGCGAGAACCCGGCGACCGTCATGGGCGCGCTTTACCTTGCCCGGCAATACGGGGTGGACGGACAGCTCGACATCTCGCCCCTGTTCGAGACGCCCGAGGCGCTGGAGACCGGCGGGCGGTTCATCGAGCGGCTTCTGGAGGAGCCTGAATTCCTCGCCTATGTGAAGCAGCGCGGCTATCTCTCGGTCCAGCTCGGCTTTTCCGATTCGGGCCGCTTCATCGGCCAGGTCGCGGGCTCCATGGCGATCGAGCGGATCCACAACCTGATCATCCGGGCGCTGGCCGCCAAGAAGGCGAATGTCAGCCTGCTGATCTTCAACACGCATGGCGAATCGATGGGCCGGGGCGCCTGGCCGGGCAGTTTCGAGCAGCGCTTCGATCACCTGCTAACACCCTGGACGCGCGCGGGGGCGAAGGCGCGCGGGGTGCCGCTGATCCACGAGGTCAGCTTCCAGGGCGGCGACGGCTTCCTGCATTTCGCGAACGCCGAACTCGCAGAGACCACCTACGCCGCCTGGTGCGCCAGCCGCCTCGCGCCGGCGCCCGAAGCGCTGGCCGATACCTTTTACACCCGCACAGATCTCGTCTGGGATTTCTACCGGTCGCTGCGCGCCTGGCATGAGCGATTGTTCGCCAATGCCGACTATGGCCGCCTGCTCGGCTCCTTCGCCAGCGGCCTTGTGGTGCGCGCGGGCTCGCGCCAGAAGAAGCGTAGCGGCGGACCGGTGGGCCCGGCGGCGCTGCGCGCAATCTCGCACAATGCCACGCTGCACCAACTCGGCATCCCGGTGAACACCGCGGCCGGCATCGGCTCGTCCCTGCAGCGCGAGAGCGAGCGGCTGGCGGGACTGATCAATGAGAGCCCGCGGATGCACAGCCTCATACTGCTCGCGAGCGAGGCGCGCACGCGCACCAGCCTGCCGGCCTTGCGCGCCTATGCCAACCTGTTCGATCCCAGCGTCTGGATCGCCCATTCGCGCCTTGCCCCGGCCCACAAGGCCGCCGCCTACCGCGCCGCCTACTATGTTCTGCGCACGGACGAGACCGCCACCTCGATCCACCGTATCGCCAATTTCCTGTCGATCGACCTTGCCCGCTTCGACCGCCTGCTCGCCCGCGTCGAGGGCGCCGCGACCGCCAAGGCGCGCCATGAAGGCCGCCTCGACATGCACGTGCTGCACGCGATCCGCCAGGCGCTGATCATGAAGGCCGTCGCACTCGCTGGCAGCGTGCCGCGCATCTCCGAGCGCCACGATACGAGCCAGCGCGACATCATCCGCATGGTCGCCGAACTGCGCCTCGCCGAGGCGGTGGAACTGCTTGCCCGCATCTTCCCGCGCTCCGGCGAAGGCGACGAACCCCTCGCCGGGCTGACCGAGCCCGGATCGGGGCAGACCTCTGGCTACGGCTATGACCGCATCCACCGTGAGATCATCGAGCCGCTCGACGAGATCGACCGCAGCCTGCACGCCATCAGCCTCGCGCTGACGCACGCCTATGGGGCCTTTGGATAGGGACGGTTACTGGATGCGGGACCCGCGCGCATTGAAATTGATGGCCATGCCGTCGCGCTCTCCAGCCGGCAGTGAAAGCACCATCCGGTTCTGCCGCCGGTCAAACTGCACGGTGAACAGCGACAGGTAGTCGAGCCCGAGCACCATCGCAGGCTCTTCCGTAACACCCAGGCTTTCGAACAGGAAGGGATCGGCGACCATCAGGTCTGCCCCCGAAAAGTAGAAGTTGCCGAGCGCCATCTTGCGCGCGGTGGCCACTCGAACGCGCGCGTCGCCGCCCGTAGCGCCCCGCAACAGCTGCGTCTTCTCCTCATTGGTGCGCATCTGCGCCAGACCGGCGAAGGCCGAGTTCACATAGCTGATGTTCGACCCGGTATCGACGACCGCCCGACCAGACTTTCCATTGATCCGGACATCTACGAACATCAGGCCGTCCTGAACGGTATAGTTGATCCGTCCGGAAACATCCGCCTTCGGACGGTCGGGGCGGCCATCGTAGATCGAGATCACGCGCCGGGTGAAATCGAGCTCGAGGATATCACCCGGAAAGGCGGCCGATGGCAGGACATTGGCGGCCGCGCCCGGCACGTCGAGGTCCTCGCTATAGGCGGCGTCGAGCGAAGCAAGGTTCAGGTTGCCGAGCCGGATTTCATCGACCCGCACCACCGGGTATTCCCGGGCGCCGTTGAGCCCAAGGACATTGACGCGGCGCGGGTCGGCCCCCGGCGCCGGAACACCGCTGGACGATGCGGTTCGGCTGTCCAGCATCGGGAAGGTAGCGGCCGTGTCGATGACGGCCGTTGTCGCGCCCGTCCCGTTGATCTCGATGCGCACCACCATGTGGTCGAGGTCGTTGATCTCGAACGGTATGACGTGGCGTCCGGCGGCCAGGGCCGGGGCCGGGCACAAGGCCAGCAGGGCTGCCAGCGCAGCGCTCCGTCCGATCAGTCCACGGCTTGGCGCCATGTGCGTTTTCTCCCGTGCGGGGAGCATCTCACA
>CAMDAC010000037.1 GCA_945888325.1 Candidatus Sulfopaludibacter sp. SbA3 | reverse complement strand
TGGGGGCTTACGGATGATCGTTTGTCTGCCTTCTGGCGGACGGCCCGTCCGGACCTGGCGAGCCTGTTCGCGGCGGCTTACCTGTCCTACGCCCGGTATGTCGATCCGGTCGATGGCCGGCGCAGTGATGCCCGCGCCGCGATGCACCGGCTTGCGGGTTTCCGCGATCATGCCAACCGGGTGCGCGGCCGCTGGGTCGCCCTCGACATTGCGCCGCCGAAACGTTCCGTATTGCGGGCCTTTCTGGAAAGTCCCGTATCGACGGTCCGGTTCGAATCTGAGCGGCGATTTCGCGGGCGCGGTCCGCAGCCTGGTGTTCAGATCGGCCGCTGGGCTTCCCGCATGCCGGATGAAGCCGCACAGGAGCAGGCGGGGACGATCAGGATCGAGGATGGCTTTCTGCGCTCGGCAGGGCTCGGCTCAAGTTTCTATCCGGCCGCTTCGCTTGTCTTTGACCGCTGCGGCATCCATTATGATCACCGATCGGCCAGTGACCTTGAGACCATCCTCACATCGGCGGAATTTGACGACGCACTGCTGGCGGAATCGGCCCGTCTGCGTACGGACATACTCAGCCGCAACCTGACGAAGTATAATCTGAAGGTCTCCGGCCGTCTCGACGTCTCAAAAGCGGGAGATCGCAAGGTTGTCTTCGTGCCGGGCCAGGTGGAAGATGATGCGTCGGTCAGGACAGGCGGGTTTGGGCTTACCAACCTCGAATTGCTAAGGCGTGTCAGGGCAGACGAACCAGACGCGTTCATTGTCTTCAAGCAGCACCCTGACGTCGTTGCGGGCAATCGGATCGGCGCGGTCTCGCCTGCCGATGCGCTGGGTTGCGCAGACCTGTTGGCGCCGGACGCCGACATCCTGAATTGTATTTCGGTCGCTGACGAAGTGCACACCTTGACGTCGCTGACCGGCTTTGAAGCTTTGTTGCGCGGCAAGGCAGTGACCGTACACGGCGTCCCATTCTATGCAGGATGGGGTCTGACGCGTGATCTGTTTCCGGAAGGCGCGGCTGCGCAGCGCAATCGCAAGCTCTCCCTGGACGAACTGGTTGCGGGGGCGCTTATCCTTTATCCGATGTACATCGACCCTTTGAGTGGGCTGCCGGTGTCGGCTGCCGATTTTCCGGCGAGGCTGGACGCGGCGCGCCAGGCGCTCACTTCGACCGGCCTCGGCCCCGGCCGCTGGACCCCGGTCAGACGTTTCGTACGGGCTGTAGGAGAGACGCTTCATCTTCGAAAACGCCGCTCGTATTGAGCGCTTCCGGACCTGAGTTTTGAAGCGAGCGGCCAGCGCCAAGCGCGTCAGCCGTCAGCCGCTGCGCGACAGCTTCGGCCGCCATGAGCATGGGCGCTGGATTTGAATAGCCGCCATTGATTTGTGTAAAGGCCATCATCACTGTCCTGAAATCATGATAAAGATTCAGGTCAGGCGGCGCAGGTCTTTCCCAGAAAGTATCAAGACTGTCCTGGTGAGTCAGTCCGGGAACATCATAAACGGCTTCGCCGAGTGTGATGACGGGACAGCCGAACTCGATGGCCGTCAGGCCAGCTGTGGAATTGACCGTTACGGCTCCGGCCGCGCAGCGCACGAGGCTGGCCAGATGGCCGTCTTCGACAAAGGAACATCTGTCGCCGATACCAAAGTCGTCCGCGATCCGCCGGATATCGCGCTCATGGGGCTCAATGCCATGATCGAGAGGATGGGCCTTGAAAACAAGCCGGGCGTCGCGCGGCGATGACGCGGCGAAACTTTCGATTACAGCTTCGATGAAATCGGCTGTCTTCTCAAATTCGGAATGCACCCGGAGTTGGCTGTCGCCAGGCCGCTGAAGCAGGACAAGGAAAATCGGGCCGGCGCGTTCAATGACCCGGTGCACATCGGCCTGGTGTGCTTTTTTCTGCCTGATGTGTTTCACATGGCGAGTCACATGGCTCAGCGCCTGGCGGACGTAGCCATACGAATAGCCTGACCGGAAGCCCGGAAAAACGGGCATCATCAGCGCACGCAAGCAGTGGTTCCAGATCATGGCCCGGACGGCGGGCGGCGTGATCTTGCCGACTGGCACGGGCGGCGTGATTGTCATGCCTTGGACCATTTCGCGATAGAACTCAGCCGTCTTGGGCAGCGGCGAATGGCCATTCACGCCGTCGCGCTGCAACGTTATCCAGTGCGGACGAAAATAGCCTTCCTCAAGCACGTGAACCCTGAGGCCGCAGCGCCGGGCTTCGGCAATTGCGGGCGCCGTATAGGGGCCTGTATCGCCGAACACCAGCAGGTCGGTCGCGCCGCTAGAAAGCAAATGTTGGTGGATCCATTCGCCCCATGATTCCAATCCTCGGAGATACCAGGCTGCGGAAAGCAAGCCCCAGTCAAACAGGTCGCCTCCGTTCAGGATGACACGCGTACAAGCTATGCCATCCTTGCGAAGCTGCCTCGCCACGAGGCTTGTAAATCGACCGAATGGGCCGCCAACAATAACAATATGGGGGCTTTTTAATTGGTCTCCTGCCGGCCGCTTGCGCCAAAAAGAGGCGTCCTGCATCGGGTTCCCGGTGCTAGCTTTAGACTTATGCGACCACACAACCACACCCACGCTTTATGGTTAAGTTTTAGCGTATGCGACAGCATAAGTCCTACGCAAGCGGGAAAGGCGGGCAATTCTGAGGTTTCACAAAAACTTCGCGGATTGCTTAAAAACCAGTCACTTCGGACGAAGCCGAAGCCTACAAAAGTGGTCGCGCAGCTGAGGGTTTCGCGGCTCTGTTCTGCCGTCCGCCGGCAGAACCAGAGGGTCCGGTCAAGCACTGGCTTTCGCAATCAGGCAATTCGCCAGCCTTGGGCAGGCGAATGACAAGCCGCCGGAAACGGCAGCGCCTCCCGGGATCAGAGATAGTCCTTGAGGCCCACTGTCTTGAGCGCCTTGACGACGCCGCCGACATCCTGAGAGCGGTCCTTGCGGGTGATGAGGATGCGGTTGCCTACGGCGACGACGATCAGGCCTTCGACACCAACGAGGGCGACGAGTTGGCCTTCGCCAGCATGCACGAGGCAGTCCGGACTGTCGATCTCGATCGCTGCGGGGGAATTCTTGCGGGATGAGACTTCGCCGACCATAGCCCAGGTGCCGATGTCGCTCCAGGCGCAGTCCAGCGGGGCGTAGACGGCGGCGTGGGCCGTGTGTTCCATGACGGCATAGTCGATGGAATCGGACGGCACGGCGGCGAAGGCCGCAGCATCAAGATAGACGCAGTCGCCATCGATGCGCGCCTGAGACAGCGCGTCGGTCGCGTATTCGAGGATAGCCGTCGCGTGGGCGGCGAGTTCTGCAAGCATCCGCTCTGCGCTGAAGAGGAAGATGCCGGCGTTCCAGCTATAGGCGCCGCTGGCGAGGTAGGCGGCTGCGGTGGTGGCGTCCGGCTTTTCCCTGAAGGCGGCGACCTCGGCGACCTGGCCTTCGATGGCTGCGCCTGCCTGGATGTAGCCGAAGCCCGTGTCCGGGCGGCTTGGGGCGATGCCGAAGGTGGTGATGAAGCCCGATTGCGCGACTTGGGCGGCGGCGCGGACCGCGGCGAGGAAGGTTTCCGGCCGGCCGATGAAGTGGTCAGACGGCACGAGCAGGCCGAGACCGCCTGGGAAGGCGCCGGCGAGGTAGCGCGCGGCGACGGCGGCGACGGCGGCGGTGTTGCGGCCCTCCGGTTCCAGCAGGATCGCGGCGGGCTTGACCCCGATAGCGGCGAGCTGGGCCTCGATCAGGCCGGCATAGGCGGCGTTGCTTATGATGACGGGCTCGGCATGGAAGCCCGCGGCGCCCACGAAGCGGAGCACGGTTTCCTGGAAGACCGACTGATCCGAGACCAGTCTGTGGAACTGTTTGGGACAGGCCACATTCGACACTGGCCAGAGCCATGTGCCGGCCCCCCCGCACATGATGACCGGATGGATTGTCATACTGGCATTCACTTTGTTTCCTGCAGTTCCTGAGCGGTCGATGGTTGGCTTTAGCGTTTCATCTGCAGGTTTACAACAACTGCGCCACGCTGTAACGCGCGCGTCGCCGGTTTGGATAATCCCGCGCCGAGCTGCTCAAGGTTTGTGCGGCGGGACCGGCGGCGGTCATATGCATCAGGTGACATGTGACCCAAAAACTCCCTCGATCAGACGAGGACAAATCGGCTCTATCGCCGCTCGCTGGGCGCGGCGCAATCGCGCTACATTCATATTTCCTGCATGTGCCTGGCGAACCATCTGAGTCAAAATCGAAACAGTCGCCCGACACGGAATATGAGGCGCCTCAAGCGCTATGAATCCGTGGACAGACTAAATGCTTTGATTAGGCATATGCATTCGCCGCTATCCGCCGAGTCTTGAGAGCATATCGGCTTTCGATGTGAAACCGGCCCACGCCTCCATCATGACTCGGCGCCGTTCGACAGCTTGCTCTCGCCTGTAGGCGGCTTCGACCGCGCCAAGCTGGTGGGCGAGCGCTTCCTCGGCTAGATCGCGGGGAAACTCGGTTGCGTTGCCTGCCCAGTCCCGAAAGGTGCTGCGGAACCCGTGTATCGTAAACTCGTCGGCGCCGGTTTGTGACATCAGTTTCCTGAGCGCTGCTTCCGACAAGTGCCCGGATCCGGACGGCGACAGAAAGACGTACGCCGAGCCTCGTTTCGGGCCGGGATCGAGGGTCTTCAGTATCGCAAGCGCAGAGCCGCTCAGCGGCACTTGATGTGGCCTGCGCGCCTTCATCCGTTCCGCTTTAACGGTCCACACGCCCCTCGTGAGATCAACTTCGTCCCAGGACGCACCCCGGGCTTCGCCTGATCTTGCGGCGGTCAGGATGATGAACTGGAGGCAGAGGGACGCCATCGTCTGCCGCGCTGCGAGCTGTTCCATGTAGGCGGGCAGGGCGGCGTAGGGCATGGCGGCATGGTGCTTGCGCACATGGCGCATGACGGGCAGGACCTGATCTAGGTGGCCTTTCCATTGAGCCGGGTTGCGCCCAGCGCGGTGCCCCAGGACGTCGGCCGCAGAAAGAATGCGCTCGATACGCTGCTGAACGCGCCGCGCTGTTTCAGGCTTCTCGGTCCAGATCGGCCGGAGGCATTTCAGGATGTCGCCTGTATCGATCTCGTCGAGGCGTTTTGCGGCAATCGGCTTGGTGTAGGCCTTGAGCGTCGAATACCACTGCGCCTTTGCTTTTTCGCTGGACAGTTTGGCAAGGTTGCGGTCCATCCAGTCTTTCGAGAAGTCCCTGAATGCCGGGACGTGTGCCTGCGGCGCTTGATCATCAGCGGCTTCGCCCGCCGTCTTGCTGCTTGCAGTCAATGCCTCGCAGGCTTCCGAAAAGTTCCGCCCTGTCCCCATGAGAAGTTGCAGCCGCCCGTCCTGTTCGGCGGCGCGGACAAGCGCTGCCTTAGCTCTGGCGGTCGCAAGCGAGACAGAGGGGAAGGGGCCGAGCCCTGCGAGCTGACGGCGGCCGTTTGCCTGGCGCAGGAAGACAAATGTCTTCGATCCGCCCGGCTGCACCTGCAGATAAAGTCCGCCGCCATCCG
This sequence comes from Candidatus Sulfopaludibacter sp. SbA3, assembly GCA_945888325.1. Classification (GTDB taxonomy): domain Bacteria; phylum Pseudomonadota; class Alphaproteobacteria; order Caulobacterales; family Hyphomonadaceae; genus Hyphomonas. The sequence goes on along the minus strand of CAMDAC010000037.1, from coordinate 14,463 downwards.
CATAACGGCCGGCTGAGCTGAGCGACCTGATGGTGCGGTCGGTGAGCTTGTTTGTTGCGTATCGCGCCACTCCGAATCCCTCCGCCACACCCATCGTCTAGTGCATTCGCTAGTGCATTCCCGTTCTTCGCTCGGACTGAAACGGCTTGCAACTAAATGTTCCGCTTTCGCAATGAGATTATCATAACCGTCTGATTATAATAAGTAAAAAGAGAAAATCACGAAACGCTATGAAACGGCTCGAAACGCGGGTACGTCTTCCTCCCTCTCCGCCACTTTCCTAATTTATCCAATACAAACAACCGTCTAAGTCTTTTGGCGCCAAAGATTGGAACGCTATGTTCCAATCCAGTGTTCCGATCTGTTCGGGGGAGTTTTCTCCCATGAACATGCGCGGATTGAAGTACATTGTCCGCCGCGGCGACGGCTTCCAACTTCGTCTCCCCATCCCCAAGGACCTCCAGGACAAGCTGCAACGCAAGGAGCTGAGGTGGTCTTTGCGAACCGACAGCCGGAGCGTCGCGGCTCAGAAAGCATTTAGAGCAACGCTGGTTTTCGTTGAGCTCTGCGATAGTCTGAGACGCATGGAACATCTCACGGACGCAAAGATCAGAGATATCATTCGGGCCTTCTACTCGACCATCTGCGCAGCCTATGTGCCGGACGCAAGCAAAGGTGCGCTTGCTCGGGAAAGAAACGAACATCACAGCCGATTGGCCGCCGAGGAAGCGTTGGAGGATTTGGCCAGCCAACTTTCTGCCGGCACATACTCTGAGGCTCTAGAAGCTCAGGCGAGGCGGCTCGCGGCTGGTTTCGGGATCTCGTTCGATGAGTTGCCCGAGCTGAGACGCCAGCAGATTTTGCAAGGTATCATCAGAGCATACATTGAGCAGGGGCGTTTTGTTGAACATCGACGGTTGTCCTTGCTCGACGCTTACGCACCAGAGGATGCGCTCTTTGAGGGCGTTTCTATCGGATCGAGCATGGAGATGGGCCCGTCGCACTTAAGTGCCGCGGCTTTTGGTTCGCACTCGGTCGCAAAGGCCCAGGCGCCGTCTGCGCCGGCAGGGGAGCTGAGCGTCGCCGCATTGGTGCAGAAATTCTTGGCCGCGGGGCGCAAAGTCGGCGTGAGCGCCAAGGGCCCTTGGAAGCCCAAGACAGCCAACGAGTATGACCGCGTGATGGCTTGGCTCGTCGAAAGTGTTGGCGCAGACCGCCATGTCGCGGAGGTGTCGACCAACGACATTCGGGAGTTCAGGGATGGCATTCGCCAAATTCGCCGCAAGTCGGGCGACGCCAAAACCTTCAAAGGCCTACAGACTAAGATTGTAGCGGATCAGCTAGCACCAAAGACCGCGCGCAAGTATTTTGACTTCGGACGGTTGTTTGTTGATTTCTGCTGAGAACTGACCCGGGATTTCCATCGAGAACTGACCCGCCTTTTGACTATCTTTCGGGTTTCATTTCCGGGTCAAGATGATGCCTTCTCCTTTTTCGATTTGGGCTTCTGCGCCGAGCTGTTCTTGAACCGGAAGCTGTCATTCCCGGTTTCGAGGATGTGACAGTGATGGGTGAGGCGATCGAGCAGCGCGGTTGTCATTTTCGCATCGCCGAACACGCTGGCCCACTCGCTGAAGCTCAGATTGGTCGTGATGACGACGCTGGTGCGCTCGTAGAGTTTGCTCAGCAGATGGAACAGGAGCGCGCCGCCTGATGCGCCGAACGGCAGGTAGCCCAGCTCGTCGAGGATCACGAGATCAGAGTGGATTGAATAGCCCCGCGTTTTCTAGACACCCTCGGTTTTCATTGTGTTTCGGCCTGCAAACTCATGGTCGGAATTCCGGGGGCTGGGTCAGCGGATCAGCAGTGCTGGGCGACGAGAAGTTCGCGCCATTTGCGAAGGGCGGCGTCTCGTGGCGACTTGAAGCTAACGGGAGGCGCGCCACCGCCGGCAGTCAGGATTCATCAGCATCGTGTTGAACGCCTCCAGCGGGCAGACGCTGTCCAGCTGGGACTGATCCGTGAGGTTGTACATCCTCGCCACGTTCGCCCGGCCGACCAGGATCAAGCGGCGCGCCGCGCCGCGGGCGATCGCGCGATTGGTGCCAGCGTCCGTTTCGCAATTGCTGATGGGATTGCCCCGAAGCTGCTCGCACCTAACCCGGTTGATAAGGTCAATGAGTACGGCTTCGCGAACTTCCAGCGCATTGGCAGGCGTGGGCCGGCGGATGCCCATGTCATTCAGCATTTCCCCCGTGCATGAGTTCGGCGTGAGCTGTCCCATGGCACGGCTCGCCGTGCGCTCAGCGCGCCGGCGCTCCATGACATACTCGAATTTGATCGTTTCGACCTGATCCATCAGCGGCTCATTGGAGGTGTCGTGGAACATGGCAGTTGCATAACCACGCACTCGGGAATCATTATCCTCAAGCTCATCAGCGACCGCATCGAGAAAGGTTTGCGGATTAGGGGCATCCGAAGAGGTGATTCCTTCCCTGATCGCCGAGAGGGCTTCACCGCCCGCGGCACGCATCGTGGACACCAAGAGACCGGAACCCGGAAGCATGGCGTTCAAGCCTTCCTCAAGAACGTGGCCGACGATTGCGGACATGACCCGCTGTGCAATCTCGTCTTCATCATTGAGCGAGACCTGATGCAGGTACCAGGCCCTAAAGTCACGGAAAGCAAAGGCAATGGCGTCTTCCGAGTTTGACAGCGACAGGGTCACATAGTCACGGATCGGCGTCTCCGCATCTCTCAGATCAGCGGCGAGACCCCGGTAGTTCTCTCCGCCGCCGACGAGTTCGCTGATGCTCGTTTCCGCAAACCAGCAAGTATCGACAGGGACGTCCTCCGCTTCGAAGACCATCACGGTCACAGGCGCTCCGTCTGTTTGGGCCCGGGCACCGAAGGACGCGGTCAGCAAGATAAAGGCAAGAACCAAACTAGCAAAACGTTTCATGATCAGGCTCCCGGAATCTCGTCGATGAACAGGGTACCATCCGTAGATGTGACTCGCCCGGAGGACTGGCGTGAACCGTCAACCATCCGCCAGGAAACTTCGTAGGCATACTGATAGTCTCCATCAGGCAGCATGAAATCTACCTGTTGCGACAATCCCTGCCCGTCACTTCGCGGCGTAAGCGAAACCTTCTTGGACTTTTCGACGCCGCCGATACTGTAGTAGACGGTGACTTCAATCGCCCGGACGCCGGCAGTCGCGATGCGCGCAGGGTCAGCCTCCAGGAAGATCGTCCGGCGCTGGTACGGCGGGGCGATGGCGATGCCGGACCGGTCGGTCGTCGTCCAGGGTTGATCGAGTTCCGCCCCTCCGAAGAAGTTCCAGAGCACGCGGTAATCGTACTGCAGGAAATCAGCCTGATTACCGTCCGAAAGCTTGTTGTAGACGAGCTTGAAGTTATTGGCGGAGTTCCGGAAGTTCTCGCGGTCGACACGGACTTCGTCAATCGCGAACGTCTCAGTGCCTGGCCGCTGCTTGCGCAGGACGATCGTGGCGAAGTTTATGTACTGACCAAAGTCCTCCGCATTCAGACCATCGATGAAGACGGGTACTTCGCGTTGACGCAGCGCCGTGTCAGCAAGATCCACGGTGGCAAAGACATCCGGATTGTTCATGTATCCGGACAGGTCACCGATGTTCTGGTCAAAGCGAAGCGAAAGCGTATCAGCCGTGTATTTGTTGAGGTCGATCCGATAGGAACCGCTCTCCTTCACTTCCTTCATGCGGAACGAGGCCACGATGGCGATCGGGAAATCCGATTCTTCTTCTTCCGGTTCACCGGCTGCCAGTTCTCTTGCGTTGGCAGACGCCGCCGCGCGCTGTTGATCAGCCAGCCGGGTCCGGGCCGCCCCGAGTTCCGTTGCGCGCTCGCCCGCCAGCGTGTCATATCTGTCGGCCTGCGTCGTCAGCACCTGCTTGGCTTCGGGGTCGTTTTCGTATTCCGCTGTTATTCGGAGTGCCTCTGCGCGTTCGCGCAGTTCGGATTCACTCTCCTCCAACCGGGTCACATCGCGGGTGGTGGTTCCGACTGAAGATTCATTTTCAGCAGCAGCAGCGCTCGCCGTTCCTCTTGCGGCATTGCGCCCGCGGATGGCCTCGTTGCGCTCGTCTATCGCCTCGGTCCGTTGGGTGAGAAGCGTCGACGCCCGGTCGAGCATGGAATCCTCGTCCCCGCGTGCCGCCGTAGCGAGCTCATTGACACTGTCAATGCCTGTGCTTTCGGAACTTTCGAAGATGATGTCGATCAGGCGGGTGTAAGCCGCATCGACGAGTTCCTGCAGATTTTCGTCATCGCCGACCTGCGTCAGGCGGATGGCGCCGGTCCGGCGCAGATCATCGAACGCAGCCTCGATCTCGGCTTGAAGGTAAGGCGACGCAATGCCGGCTTCGAACGCCTTGTGACTGTAGATCCGTTCGAAATCCGCTTCGATCACTGCTTTCTTCGGTGATCTGTAACCGTCGATTTCCGCGTTGAAGGAGAAGGAGATGTCGGGAGTTGCGCGATTGAAACTTTCCCACAGCTCCACCGTGCCCTGGTTTGTCAGGCGCAGCGACACCGCTGCCCTGTCGCCTTCGAGCAGCGGCATGTTACCTACCCCTGCGACACGCAGGGTCGTGTCTGAACCTGGCTCACTGTAGGATGAGATCAGCGCGAACGTTCCGGACTGAAACGTTAGTGGACCGACGATCCTCCCGGCTGGTACGACTTCGCGGAGCGCTTCTCGCGCGTCCTCTAATTGCTCATCTGTGACGCCGAGTTCCACGACGGCATGAACGACGCCGATGGCATTGCCCGAGTCGTTGGCGGCCGTAGCCGAGACATTCGGAGAAATGTACCGGGTGAAGGAGAACGACGGCGTACCGCCGGGCTGCATCCCTAGCCGTGCCTCGGTGGGTGCATAATAATAGTCATTCGGCGCCGAGAGGCTTTGGAACAAGTTGAGGTCGCCTGCCCGGACCTGATTGTCGAGGATCACCTGCTGGCCCCATGCTGGCATCGCCGTGCCGGCGAACAATGCCAGAACGAGGCTTGTGGCCGGACGAAGTGAGATACGTTTCAGCGGTTTCATGTGCCTAGTTCCCTCTCAGGATATCGAACTTGCGCAGTTGGTCTCCCGCGTCACCTTCGAATGCGTCTTGCGCTGTCTCGATGACGGCCGTGACCACGTCGTTGGCGAGGTCACCAACGAGCTCTCCTGGAAGCGACGCGTAGATATAGTCATCGCTGACCCTTTTGCTCCAGGGGAAGGCCATCCGGCCGAGCGTTTTGTGATAGACGACCAGACGATAGACGTATCCCTCGGCTTCACGGTCGATGAAAATCTTCTTCTCGACGATCGGCGTGTTACCGCGCGCCGACAGCTGAATGTTCTCTTCTTCCTCTTCCCCGAGGAACGGATACCGGACCTGAGCCACAATCCGCGTGATGCCCAGCTCTTCCATTTCGCGCTGGTCCCCCTCGAATTCGATCGTGCGGGCAATGATAGGGGCGGAAAGCGTAACGCCCTCCCATGAGCCCTTGCTCCAACCGGACACCGGCTGCAGCAGTTCGCCGCCACCACGGAAGTTCCATTTGACCTTGTAGTCAAACGCACCGGCATTGGCGCCGGATCCCCGCGCGTAGGCAATGCGGCCGAGCTTGCCGGCATCGGCCAGTGTATCGTCCGTGAAGGTAATGCTGTCGGTGAACTTCCCCTCCGGTCGGTTCTTCTCGACTTCGACCGACACCATGTTGATGTGTTCATCGAACATATCCTTTACATCGCCGTCCAGCAGAAAAAGAATCTCACGGCGCTGGAAATAGGGGTCGTTCAGGATGACTTGCTGAACGGCGTACGGATCGCTTGCAGCGGCACCGTGCCACGACTTCATGTTGCCGATCAATTGGAAGGGGTATCGGACCGTCAGGTCCATATCCAGGGCCAGTCTCTGTGTGCCGCGCTGAATTGACGTACTCACCTTGCTTTGGTTGAACGTATAGCCGGCGCCTTCGCGGATATTGATCTCGCCCTCGCCCTCGCCCTCCTCGCTCTCGGTGCGGTTTGGCGCAGGTGCCGGCTCGGGTTCGGTTACAGAGGAGATGAAGTACTGGATAAACGCGTCCCGGATCGGCGCCGCGATCTCTTCGGGAATATCGCCCTGCGCAAACTGAAAATCGACGTACTCGTTTTCTTCGAGATAGGCGAACTGGCTGCGCACCTCATCATAGGAATAGACATAGTCCGCGACGCGCGACTCGTTGCACCAGACGATGAAGCAATTGACTTTAGAACGTGCACCAGGATCGAGCGTCCGACTATAGTTTGCAGAGATCGACTCCGACTCTCTTTCGATCTTCGACCAGTCAATCGTGACACTGCCTTCGACGCCCTTCACCTTCACCGCATACTCCATGTTCATTACGGCCGTGACATCGGTGATCGTCGAGTCTTCGCTGAACGTTTCGGCAAGCAGCTGTGCGCCATACTTGTCGAGGCGCACTGCGGTAGCTGCCTTCCCGCCCGGAACGAGGGCAGACTGGCCGGACGTCACAAGCTTTCCGCCAAACGACTCGTCGCCGACCGTCGCCGAAACGATGTAGAAGCTCGGGCCCTCCGCATTCGGAGGAAACACGGTCGCTGCGCCGCCAAGTACACCGTCGTGCTCGCTTTGTAGTTTCGCCTTGAGTTCCGTTTCCTGAGCCGGCGTCAGCCCCCACTCGACAAGAAAGTGGAGGAGTGCTCCGGAGACGCCGCCAGCAGCTTCCGTCTCGTCCGAAATGAACTGCATGAACAGGAATTCCGGCCGCCCTTCGGCGTTGCTGGAAATCGAGAGGTTCGCCGGCAGGTAATAGTACGTCATCTTGCCGTCCCGGGACGGCGTGTCGGCGCCATAGAGAACAAGGTCCGTTCCGTCCGACAGGGTCAGCGTCACGCGCTGTTCGGCCAGGAGTGTTTCGGCGCCCGCTGGCAAGCCCCACAATCCGGCAACGGCAAGAGATGCAGCGGCGGTCAAGGTTTTCAAACCCATGGATTACTCCTCTTCTGTAACACGTCCGGGGCTAACATCCGCCGGAGGGATTTCGTCGACAAACAGAAAACCAAGATCATCACGGCCCGCGAGCGTCCGCCGCCCACCGCCGTCCAGCATCCAGGTTAGCGTGTAGTCGTAACCATAGACACCTTGCGGCAAAGTCAGCGGTATAGGCTCAGCCCCAATCGGTCCGCTCGTGCCCGGCCGCATCGTGCGCCGGACGGTCCGGCTCTCGCCGAAGAAATCGCTTCGTACTTCAGCCATGACGACGCGCACGCCATTCATGGCAAGCGGCGCCGACTCGCCTTCGATCATGATCTGTGCACGGTGGAATGGAGCTGTCAGATTGATCATTGCGGCGTCGGTCGTGGTCCACGGACTTTCGTAGCGTCCGCCCCCTTTGAAACTCCAGACAGTGCGATAGTCATACTGAAGCCAGCCTTCGCCGGTTTCGCGTTCGACATTCGAATAGGTAAGCGGTCCGAGCGCCGACTCGATCTCTGCATCGCCCGGCCGGACAACCAGTTCCTGCAAAGTCTCCCGGCCTCCCGCGTGGGCTTTTCGGAGCACGACCTGCACAGAGTTCACGAAATCGCCGATTTCAGGAGCCAGATCACCGTCCACGGCCACGAAGATGCGGCGGAGCTGGTCGGCCGGATCAAAGGTCGAGACATAGCGCACAGCGCCAGACGCCTCGCCCCCCGCCATGACGTCGGAGCCGACGTTCATGGTCAGCATTGCGCGGCGCTTGATGGTCGCCCGCTTGTTGAACGACAGGCGGGTTTCACCTTCGCTGCGCAAGTCCTTCATCCGATAGTTCACATAGGCGCCAAAACCGGTCGTGTTCCCGGATGATCCGCCGCTGGCGGAGCCGAGCAGCGCCATGAGGCTGTCCACCAGTCCCCCGCGCTCTTCTTCGGGTACGTCTTCCGGCGTCATGGGCGCAAACATCAAGTCAAGCGCCCTCGCATAGACGAGATCCATCAAGCCTTCCATCGCGCTGTCATCGCCGTTCACGTCAAGCCGGATCGCGCCATCCTGAACGGCCTTCTGAATGGCCATCTCGACTTCGGCGGAGATGAAATAGATCGATACACCGGCGCCAAAGCCCATCGCTTCCTGGGTCTTCTCCCAATCGACAATCATGGTCGCGTCATAGGCCTGGCTCAGACCTGAAAAACTCATATCGAAGGTGACTGACAGATCCGAAGTGCGGGTTTGCAGCGATCCGAGAAGGACATTCGCGACATCCGGAGGCAATTGGGCCGATATGGCAACCTGGCTGCCCTCCAGCAACGGCGCCGGCCGCTGAGTGAGCAGCAGCGGCACACGAACGTCGTCGCCATCAAGGATCGACGAGATCACCGAGAACTGTCCTTCGTCGAACACGACGGGACCGGCCAGGACCACGTCTTCATTGTCGAGATCACGGCGCAGGCGGGCCTGCGCCGCTTCGATGATCTCCGGGGGCGTCGAATACTCGACGAGGAAGTGCAGGACGGCGCCGCCGTCCGCCTGAACAATCGAGTTGGCGGTGTTGCCGCCTTCGGCAGTTTCAGCGGCGCGGTTGCTTACGTAGAAGGTGAGACCGAACTCCGGCTCGCCGGCTTCGCTGGTGACAATCTGAGCGCCGGAAGGCACGTACTTGTAGCGAAGCGGATCAGACAGACTGGGAAACACCCACAGTCCTTCGACACGCCGACCCGCGTCGATGAGCAGATCATCCGCCACCGCGGCGGGCATGCCTGAAAAGGCGGCAAGCAAAAGAATGATGAGTGAACGGATCAAGGGATCAGATCTTCCAACCATTGCTGCGTGGGAGCGAATACATAGGCATAGCTGCCATCGAGCAGCTGGAACTCCCCGGGAAACCTCCCGAAGCGGGTGTGCCAGATGACCCGGTAAGCGAGGTCCTCACCCGGATCTTTGAAGACAACAACCGATCTTGAAGGCGACGCTTCTGAAGCGCGGACCAGTTCGCTGGCTGCAATCTTGACTTCACCGTTCAGAGTGGTTGCCACCTGCACTTCGGCGGCGGCGATCTGGAGATTGCGAAACTCGGCCGTGTCGACATCGAACTGGATCTCTTCGCGGTCCAACGGTGGAGACAGCGCAATGGCGCTGTCGCGCGATTTCAGCCATTTTCCTTCTTCCGCCGGCGAGCGCAGCACGCCCGTCTCACCTCTGAGGTTCCAGGCAGTCTGGTACTCGAACTCTGTCCAGTCATCGCTCACCGCGCCCTGACGATAAAGCAGGAACGATAGCAGGCCGTTCTTCTGGGCAATGGTTTCTGGCGTGAACGTCAGCGACTTGCTGATAGCAGCCTCCCCGTCGTTACCGCCTTTCCGGACATTCACGACAACATTGTTGAACGTATTTCCGAAACCTTCGGCGACTTCACCGTCAATCTGGAACATGACGTCCCGAGATTGGCGAGCCGGGTCCTCACCGGGAACGACTACCCTGAAATAGCTTTCGCGATCTTGTTCTTCGAGTCCGGAATAGAAGCCGCCAAGGTTTCCCGAGCTGTCGAAGGGAATCCGGGTCGTCGTGGATTGTGATAGGTTAAGGTAGAAACTGTTCGATCGGATGGTCTCACGATCCTTCACCACATACTGGTCGTCCGAGTAGTACGGCTCATCGTTGGCGTTCATGAAGGTTTTCTGAAACCAGCCCTGTTCCAGCCGGCCCTTGATCTGATCCTGCGCGACAGCTTCTTCCAGCTCGGGCACTTTCGACCAACCGGTTTCAGAATTGAACATCACTTCCGTCAGCTTTTCGGTGACGAGGTTCAGAACTGATTCGAGATCATCCGTTTCGATACCGAGCGCTTCGGACCGGTCATAGACATCAATCTGAATAGCGCCGTCCTGGACCAGCTCGTCTACAATATCGCGCACCTGGCGCCGCGTGTAGCCCTTCTGAAAGCTGTCGATGATCGACCGGTGCGCGTAGACCGTGTCCATGTCGGCCTTGACGATCGCATTGTAGCCTTTGACCTTCGCTTCGTAATAGCCGCGGATCGAGACCGAGATGTCGGACGTCGTGCCGGTGAAACTGTCCATCAGGATCGTCGACTCTTCCGGCGACAACCGGGCTGCGATCGCCGCCTTTGTGCCTGAACGAAGCGGCGCCGGACCGCTCGTCAGCAGCCGGTTCGTGATTTCGCCCGTGTCGCTCAGGGTCGCCGACACGACCCGGAAGCTGCCATACGCATCTTCTTCAGCCGGTTCGTAAAGGGGCAAAGCGCCCGCAAGCTCGGCGCCGGGGCGCATTTCCTCGAGTTTCTCCGCCACGGTCTGGCGCACTTCGTCAGGCAACTCGAACTCGATCAGAGCATGGAAGATCCCGCCGAAATTTGCATCCGATGCGCCCACGACTTTGACGAGAAGAATCTCGAATTCTCCAGCGCCAGTTTGTGCAAGCTTCGGGTAGCGCGGCAGATAGTAAAACTTCAACGGTTCCGCTGCGTCCTGAAAGATCTGTACGCCGTCAATCGTTATCACGCCCGCATCATAGTCCACGACCTGCGCCGCGGCTGGCAGGGGGGCGACCACGACTGCGGGAAGCAGCGTTGCAAGAATTGCGGCTGCGGTGATGGCTAATCTCATTGAGGGCTTTCCTCTTCGTCAGTTTCCGCAGGAATGTCCGCGCGGACTTCGCCTTCGTCCGGCGCGAGGGCGTTGGTCACGTCAATCACGGCGGTCCAGGAGTCGGACACCGCCCATTCGCTGGTCTGCTCTTCCCCGCTCGCGAGCGTGTCACGGACGCGCCAGCGGTAGGGTTGCCGAAGATCGACGGCATATCGAAACCGGATCGTCTCGGCATAGTCGCGGGGTGCATCGGCCGAGAACGATGCTTCGGCACGCGTCTTTGCCCCGGTGATGCCTGTGGCCTCGATCTCTGTTATGCGCTGCCAGACGTCTGCACGCAGCGCGTCCTTGAACGTGAAGCAGTAGACAGCAAGGCTGGGGTAGGACGGGGGCAGCGCCGCATCGATGTCGTAGCGTATCAGCCGAGACGGCTGGAGCTCCTCTGCGATCCGCAGCGGGATGGCGCCGGCGGCAAACACGATTCGCTCGGGCTTCTGCGGCGGTACTTCGCTTTCGATCGCGTCGCTGACGGCTTCGCTGAGGTCCTCCGCAGACAGAGTGACTGGCGCAGTATCGCCGGTTGTCACCAATGAGCTGCCTCCTGTTATCTGCTCTGGCCCCCACCCTTCCGCCTGCATCGACCAGGCAATGGACAGACCCGCAGATTGCGAAGTCAGGATGCGGTCGATGAGTTCAGCGGTCGCTGTAGAAAATCCCAGAACGATGCTGCGCTCGCGCCACACGGTGTTTTCGCCCTGAGCCTCGTCATAAGCACGGTCAGCTACGATATCCTCGGGCGTGCCGGCGGACGCATAGATGAGCCGCGCAGAGACGCTCGCCGGCAGCAACCGCTCGATTGAGATACTTATTCGCTCTCGCAGCTCGAGCGCGGTCTCGGCAGACTGCAGCGCAGCGGCCGAGGGTTCATCGAGCACAATGCCGGTACGCAGGATCGACAATACATCGACCGTGCCGGAATCCTCTCGCACTCGGGAGCCCGAATATCTGGCCACAGTGAAAGCAAGATCTGGCCCGCCATCCGGTAACGTCCGCAGGACGATTCCACCTGGAACGGCGTAAAAGCGGCTCTCATCTTCACGATCACGCAGCAGCGTCACGCTTTCGACGGTCTCCTGGGTGCCAAAATCGGGAAGCGCGAAACACCGGCCTGATGCGCCCGCGAGGAGCAAAGCGATCAAGGCTGCCGAGCGTCCCACCGTCACGACCATGGTTCCTAGGGCGATCCTGAAGGAGTTGTGCCGAGCGACTGCTTCAGCTGGAAGCTGCCGGGAGTAACCCGGAGCGAGTTGGCCGGGATCCAGACTTGTCCGTCGACCTGCTCGCCATCTTCCCGGATGACCGACAGGCGGTACTCGAACAGCGGCCAGGTCTCGCCGGTTTCGGGCGAGACCTGGTCTGCCATGAATAGCGGTTCAATCTTTTCAGCAGGCGCGCCGGCCCGCAGATAAAGCGGCGGCGCTGTCGTCACTTCGCGCTCGGTCGGCTTAAAGAAACGCGAGCGCACGTCCATCACGATTTCTGCAGTGTTTTCTTCGAACGCCGAAGGCAGCGGCGCGACAGTGATCGTTCCGGTGTCCGGCCACACGCCGCCCCGCAGGACATCTTCCACGACTTTGGTGACGCAGTCGCCACACGCAGGGTCGAGCCGGTAATCGATCCAGATACGGTCCGCAATCGCGTCGATTCCAGCCGGAAAGTCCGTCATGTCCAGCGCCAGTCTTGATTTCGCAGGGACCGTCACATCGCCCAGCGACCATGAATACACCCTCGGCCCACCGTCAGCCGCAAGCACGAGCGCGTGAAGGTATTTCAGCCGAACCGGCAAGGGCGAAACATTGCGCATTTCACCGGCGCGGTTGAACTCGATCGCCTCGAACACCGCCGGATCGGACAGATTCACTTGTGCCGGAATTTCGCGCACAGAGCTGGCGGTGGACGACGGCAGCGGAAAGAGCGCCCGGCCTGTTATACCCATCGAGATGTCCGAGAGTTTACGCCGGATGTTCTCGGCCCGGACAGGATCGGTCCGCCAGCTGACCTGTAATCCTTCGAGAAAGTCGGAGAAAGCGATCACCGCAATCTTCTCGGGGTCCACTGCTCCGGCAAGGCTGCCGGAGAAGTCGAACGCGGGCACCGACGCAATCGGAAGCGGCCGCAGCTCAGTGAAGGTCATGTCGGTTCGTGTTGCGGCATAGGCTTTGACCAGTTGCCAGGCAACCGCGATGCTGTTGCCATCAAGCGGCGCTTCGAGCGTCATCGCGACGTTTACCGACGAATCCGTTTCGCCGGGTTCCGCAAGCGTCGAATAGTCGATTCGCATTGCAAGACCTTGGCTGCCGCCAATTTCACGGTCATAGGCGATCCGGTAGAGCCTCGGAATGTAGTAGAATATGCCGCTTCTGGGGTTCTGATCGGGAAAGATCGCCCGCTCCATGCCCAGCACTTCCGCAAGGTCGATGCTGATCCCTGGCTCGGTCTGCACGACATCGAAGACCGGCGGGGCGGAATTCGCGACCATGTTGGTGGGTTGCGTCGAGGCCGGTTCTGTCGCCGCGGCTTCGTTGGGCTTGGCAAACTCGAAATTGGAGAAGTCGTAAAGCCGGATCCGGTCAGTTGGAAGCTGTGCAACCAGAATCTGGTTGTCCTCCTTCAACTGCGCATAGTCGATGGTTTTCGCGAGTTCGGTCTTGGCGACCATGGCGAACGGAGACGAATCTGGCTGCGCCACCGATGCTGTTGCGGCTGACGATTCCGAGACAGCGCTCGGCCGGCTGAGAAGCATGGGCTGCGCCACGGCGAGGCGGCGCATGGCAGACGAGTCGATCGCAAACCCGGGGACTGCAGCGGGTGCGGCGGGTTCGGCGACTGTGCCCACACCGCGGATCGACGCGCGCAACTCCGGACGGAACGTCAGCACGGACGGGTCAAGGCTGATGACGTCACCGGGCAATGGCTTCACCGTTCTCGGCGGCGGCGAAACACCGGTGGACGGCGGGGCCCTCAAGCTGGCGAGCAAGGTGTTTGCCTGTCCGATCGGAGTCAGCCGCGACTGAACAATCACATTGTCAGCCGCAACGGCCACCGACCAGGATTTGTTCAGTGCAAAAAGAGCGCTACGGACTTCTATTCCGTCATTTCTTTCAGCGCTGATGACGAGTGTCGGCGTGTCCAGCTTGAAGCCTTCCGCGAGCCCCGGTTCAAGTTCGATCGTAGCGTCAATGCTGGTCAATCCGCTGATAACCTTGGTCTTGCTCACCGTTACGCCGGGCTGAGGCAGACCTTCGGAATTGCCGGCCTTGACCACGACAAACCTGTTGTTGAGGCCAGTCACTGCGATCCGGACTGACAATTTCCGCTCGGTCGATGAGACGACAGCCACGGTGCCAATATCGCCACCCGCGCCGCCATCTCCCATGATCAAATCGGTAAGTCCTCCGACGATCGCGCTCTCAAGCTCATCAACCCGCGTCAGGGTGCGGCCCTCGAGTTCATCTGCGGACGCATGCTGCGACAACGCAAGCGCAGCACAAATCGCGACGGTCCGTAGTTTGATGAATACTTTCATTGTGCTCACAATGTCCGACTGAGTCCACCCCAAGAGCAGAGGCAAGACAAGCACGAAAAGAGAGGCGCTTCAACGTCCGAAATTGCGCAACGATCTCTCTGTGGATCGTGTCCCAGCCCATGGTGTAACTGACCGGCCATGGTCATGCGTTGCCGGCGGGGCCGGATTGATCAGCGCGCCGCGATTGGCAGGCTGACGAGCGGATCATCGCTCATTTGGCTGATCGTTTCCAGTGTCATGTATCGGGCGCG
>CAMDAC010000036.1 GCA_945888325.1 Candidatus Sulfopaludibacter sp. SbA3 | reverse complement strand
GGTCGACGTTGCTCAAGGTAATCAGTGCGACGATAGGCACGCTCAACCGCTCCGCCGACTTTGTGCTGAACCATGCTTTCTTTGACTTCGTGGCTAGCGGATGTCGCTTCCTCAAGCCACAATCTCAAACTCGTCCGAAACCCATGCGGTCTCGCCGCAAGTCCCCTACGCTCCATCATCCTGCTGAGAGTTGCGTCGCTCATGACGCCTTTCCCAATTGACGGAAACAAATAGCCGTCCCGTGCAAGTGGCCGTGCCAAGTTGATCACCTTGAGGGCTTCTGACGAAAGGTGGCAGCGGAAAGCGTTCGTAGACCCTTCCCGTCCCTTGATAATCTCAGCCGGGGCGGTCCAGACGTTCCCGTCGATTTGTTCCAGCCGGATAAACCGAACCGGTTTCAAACGGTGTCCGGTAAGTATGAGCAAGCGAAGAGCGAGATTAGCCGTCGTCGGATCTTTTAGGCTTGCATAGAATGCCGGAACGTCTTGCCACGGCATGGCTACGATATGCGACACTTGATGGCGTTGTTTGCCTAACAAGGCTTTGGCTTTGTCAGTCGCCTGAATATCGACATCAAGGCCAAGCGCAGCAGCGTGTTGAAGCACCAGGCCGAGCCGGTTTATTGCCTTGCGTGCAGTCGCGGCTTTAGGGTGCCAGATTGGCTCGAGTGTGTCCTTGATCATACGTTGGTCGATTTCGCTCACAGGAACATCGCCAAGACGAGGAAGGACGTGCAGCTCTAACGGTGAAAACCAGCGTCCTGCCATTCCATCGTCGCGAAGCTCAGCCTTTCGCGCCTCGAACGCTTCTTCTGCAATTTTCCTCAAGCTATTGTCTGTCCGGGCAGCGTCGCGGCTTTCCCGCTCTCTTTGCTGGATCGGATCAACGCGGCGCTTGACCTGCTCACGCGCTGCGTCAGCAAGCTCTCGCGCCATTTGAAGAGAGACATCTGACAAGCTGCCTAGCCCCATCTCGCGGCGGCGGCCATGACGCGTAAAGCGGAAGAACCACTTAGCACTGGCTGACGAATGCTTATGAAGCCAAAGGCCGTCACCGTCGCTATGCTTACCGACAGGCGCCGACTTCACGAAAGCGGCAGACAGTTTGTAGCGGGTGCGTTGCTGTGCCATTTTCTGACCACCTATCTGACCACCCTTTATAATTCGATACCTTCGGACAGCACAAGACCGCTTCGGACTGCTTATCCTTGTTTGTAAAGTCTTTTTTTGACGTTACTCGAACCCTTTAGGACCCAGTAAGACCGTTGTTCAATGCTCCTAAGCGGCACCATTCCCTCTCCTTCCCTTTCCTGCTCTGTGACCCGGCCTAGTTCGGCGGGATGATGATAGCTGTTGTGTTTGGAAGTTCGGGCGGGATCGGGCGGGCGTTGGCCGAGGGCGTGATTGCGTCCGGCCGGTACCGGTCCGTGTTTGCGGTGTCGCGGTCCGGCGTGCAGATTGAGGGCGCCCTTAACCGTCAGGCGGAGTTTACCGATGAGGCGCAGCTCGCTGCGCTGGCCGCCGAGATTGGCGCAGCAGGGCCGGTGGCACTCTGCATTGTGGCGAGCGGTCTTCTCTCCGATGGCGATCTGCAGCCCGAGAAAACCTACCGGGCGCTGAGCGCCGAGGCCTTCGCGCGGGTGTTCGCTGCCAACACGATTGCCCCGGCGCTGATTGCCAAACACGTCCTGCCGCTGATGCCGAAGGCGGAGCGCAGCGTGTTTGCGGCGCTGTCGGCACGGGTCGGATCGATTTCCGACAACCGGCTGGGCGGCTGGCATGCCTACCGCGCCTCGAAGGCCGCGCTGAACATGCTGATCCGAAACTTTGCCATCGAGCAGGCGCGGCGGGCGCTGGGGAGCATTTGCGTGGGCCTTCATCCGGGTACGGTCGATACGGGGCTGTCCAAGGCGTTTCAGGCTAGCGTTCCAGGCGAGAAACTGTTCTCTCCGGAGCAGTCGGCCGGCTACCTTCTGGACATAGTGGACCGTCTGACCCCG
Organism: Candidatus Sulfopaludibacter sp. SbA3; assembly: GCA_945888325.1. Taxonomy (GTDB): domain Bacteria; phylum Pseudomonadota; class Alphaproteobacteria; order Caulobacterales; family Hyphomonadaceae; genus Hyphomonas. The sequence goes on along the minus strand of CAMDAC010000036.1, from coordinate 18,320 downwards.
GAGGATTCCGGCAAATGCTTCGACTGGGCGGGCAAGGAAGTACCCGCCTAGAGCGTGAAGCGGCCCTCAATCACCGTGACCGCGTTGCCGGTGAGTTTGCACCGGTCCCCTTCCAGCTTCACGCCGACCCAGGCGCCGCGGCCTGGATAGGCCTGGTAGCAGCGCGCGGCGGGCATCGCGAAATTCTCGGCGAGGATGCGCGAGAGCATCGTGTGCCAGCTTCCCGTGGCGGGGTCTTCATCGATGCCTGAGCCTGGGGCGAAGAAGCGGGAGGTGACATCGGCGCCGTTGTCGCCGCCCAATGCGAAGCAGCCGAAATTGCCGCGGTCCCAGCCGCCACCTTCGGCGCCGAGGGTCTTCAACGCGCGCTGGTCCGGCTTCAGGGCGCGCACGTCGTCCGGTGTCTCGAAGCGCGCGGCGTAGAACATGCCGCCCCAGGCCTCGACGGGCCGCGCGAAGAGGGCGGCGGCGATGTCGTCCGTGACCGGAACAGGCCGGATGGGCGCGGAGGGAAAGTCCATCTCGAGCCGGCCGTCCGCGAGACGTTTCACGAGAAGGCGGCCGGACTTGACCGTATCGAAGGCGATGGTCTCGCCGGCAAAACCGCCGTGCGCGAAGAGGACGTGGGCCGACGCGAGCGTTGCGTGGCCGCAAAGCGGGACCTCCACGGCGGGCGTGAACCAGCGCAGTTTCCAGACGCCCTCACCGGCGGGGACGATGTAGGCGGTCTCGGCCACGTTGTTCTCGGCGGCGATGGCGAGCAGCGTTTCATCCGGCAGGAACGCATCCAGCGGCATGACGCAGGCCTGGTTGCCTTCGAAGGCTTTGGCGGCAAAGGCATCGACCTGGAAAAAGAGCAGCGACGGCATGGCGGTGGCTCCGGTTGAATCGGGTGTAGTCGCACGGGAGACGGACGGTGCACAAACGAGGAATTCTGATGGGGTGTTGAGACGGGCTGATGCGTCTGCGCCCTCCGCGGCGGTGCGGGCACTTACCGGGCGATTGCGCCGCGTTTAGCGCTTTAGATCATCCAGCAGCCAGCCGTGATGGACCGGGCCGTGTCCCTTGCCGAGGCCTTTGGCGGCCTTGATGGCGCCGTGGAGATAGTCCCTGCCCTCCTCGACCGCTTCGGGCACGGAGCGGCCCTGGGCGAGAAGGGCGGCGATGGCGGAGGCGAGGGTGCAGCCAGTCCCGTGGGTGGAGGTCGTCCGTATACGGGGCGATTCGAAGATCCATTCGCCGGTCGTGGTCTGCAGCACGTCGTAAATGACATTGCCGTCGATATGGCCGCCCTTGACGAGCGCGCCGTGGGCGCCGAGTTCGAGCAGGCGTTCGGCGGCGCGGCGCTGGCCGTCGATGGTCTCCACCGGCTTGCCGGTGAGAACCTCCGCCTCCGGCGCATTCGGCGTGACGAGGCGGGCGCGCGGGATCAGTTCGGAACGGATGGCGCCGATGGCGCGCTCGTCGACCAGCCGGTCACCGGACGTGGCGACCATCACGGGATCGATGACGCGCGGGATAAGCCCCGCCTGCGCGTGCAGCGCTTCGGCGATCGCCTCGACCAGCTGCGCCGAGCCGAGCATGCCGGTCTTGATCGTGTCGGCACCGATATCGGCGAGCGTGACCTTGATCTGTCCGAGGACCGCCTCGAGCGGAACCGGCCAGACGCCGTGGACGCCTTTTGTGTCCTGCACGGTGATCGCCGTGACGGCGGTCATCGCATGGCCGCCGAGCATGGTGACGGCCTTGATGTCAGCCTGGATGCCGGCGCCGCCGCCGGAGTCCGAGCCGGCGATGATGAGGACGCGGCCGTTCGGGCCTTCTTGGTCTGACATGGTCAGACCTTGATACCGGCTTTCTTCGCGTCGGCGAGGAACGTCTCGAGGCCTTTGTCCGTCAGCGGATGGTTGACGAGGGATTTGATCACGGCGGGCGGCGCGGTCATCACGTCGGCGCCGGCGAGGGCGCAGAGCTTGACATGGTTGGCCGTGCGGATCGAGGCGGCGAGGATTTCGGTGTCGAACAGGTAGTTGTCGTAGATCTGCCGGATCTCGTGGATCAGCTCCATGCCGTCGAGGTGGATGTCGTCGAGGCGGCCGATGAAGGGCGAGATAAAGGTCGCGCCGGCTTTTGCCGCGAGCAGGGCCTGGTTGGCGGAGAAGCAGAGCGTGACGTTGACCTGCGTGCCCTCCCCCGTCAGCGTCTTGCAGGCCTTCAGGCCGTCGAGCGTCAGCGGCAGCTTGACCGTGACGTTGGAGGCGATCTTGGCGAGCTTGCGGCCTTCGTTGATCATGCCGTCATAGTCTGTCGCGACGACTTCGGCGCTGACAGGGCCGGAGGTGAGCGCGCAGATCTCGGCGATCACCTCGGCGAAGGGGCGGCCGGACTTGGCGATCAGCGACGGGTTGGTGGTCACCCCGTCGATGAGTCCGGTGGCGGCGAGGTCGGCGATGTCTTTTGTGTCGGCGGTGTCGACGAAGAATTTCATGGATGGGGTTTCCGGTCTGATGAGAAGGCGCTGGCGCTTCTTTAACCAATCAGGACCCGCGCTCCAATAGCGGCAAAGACAGAAACGCTCCCCCCGTTACCGGAAGGAGCGTGTCTGCGTTCAGCTGGAAGCGGCTTCAGGCGGCCGGGCGGCCGATCGACGTATAGGCAAAGCCATAGCGGGCCATGTCTTCGGGGCTGTAGATGTTGCGCAGGTCGACGACGACATTGCCTTTCATCGCGCCCTTGATGCGGCCGAAATCGAGCGCGCGGAAGGAATCCCATTCGGTAATGATCACCATCGCGTCGGCGCCGTCGATCGCCTTGTAGGCGCTGTCGGCATACTCGATGTCTTTCAGCAGGTGCGAGGCCTCGGTCATTGCTTCCGGATCGTACGCGACGACGCGGGCGCCGGCGGCAGTGAGCGCCGGGAGGATGTCCAGCGAGGGGGCGTCGCGCATGTCGTCGGTGTTCTGCTTGAAGGCGAGGCCGAGCACGCCGATAGTCTTGCCGTTCACGTCGCCGCCCATCGCCGCGATGACTTTCGTCGCCATGGCTTTCTTGCGGGCCGCGTTGACCTCGACGACCGTGTCGACGATGCGCACGGGGCTGCCATAGTCATTGGCGGTCTTGGTCAGCGCGAGCGTGTCTTTCGGGAAGCAGGAGCCGCCATAGCCAGGGCCGGCATTCAGGAATTTCTTGCCGATGCGGCCATCGAGGCCGATGCCGCGCGAGACTTCCTGGACGTTCGCACCGACCTTTTCGCACAGGTCCGCCATCTCGTTGATGAAGGTGATCTTTACGGCGAGGAAGGCGTTGGCGGCGTACTTGATCAGCTCCGAGGTGCGCCGCTCGGTGAACAGGATCGGCGTCTCGTTGAGGAAGAGCGGGCGGTAGAGTTCCTTCATGACCTGGCGGGCACGGTCGTCATCGGTGCCGACGACGACGCGGTCCGGGATCTTGAAGTCCTTGATGGCGGCGCCTTCGCGCAGGAATTCGGGGTTGGAGACGACGGCGAAGTCGCCGTCCGGGCGCACCTTGCGGATGATTGCCTCGACTTCGTCGCCGGTGCCGACCGGGACGGTCGACTTGGTGACGATGACAGTGAAGCCGTTCATCATCTGGCCGATCTCTTCGGCGGCGGCGTAGACGTACGAGAGGTCAGCGTGGCCATCGCCGCGGCGCGACGGCGTGCCGACCGCGATGAACACCGCGTCGGCGTCCTTCACGGCTTCGGCGGCATCGACAGTGAAGAACAGGCGCTCTTCCTTGACGTTCTTGGCGACGAGATCATCGAGACCCGGCTCGTAGATCGGCATGATGCCCGCGTGCAGCTTGTCGATCTTCGACTTGTCCTTGTCCACGCAGGTGACGATGTGGCCGAAATCGGCAAAGCAGGCGCCTGACACGAGGCCGACATAGCCCGTTCCGATAATCGCGACACGCATGGGAAATCCCTCAAAAACAAACAAAGCGGTTGATCGCGTGCGGGGTGCAATTTTTGTGCGAAGGGGTCAAGGGGCGTCTGCCGCAAGGGAACCGGGTTGACTCCCGCAGGCGTTGACGACAAGATCAAAACGTGAACAAATGGGAGGGCAGGATGAGCCTCGTTTTCTATACAAACCCCATGTCGCGGGGGCGGATTGCGCGCTGGATGCTGGAAGAAACGGGGGCGGCGTATGAGACGCGCTACCTGCGCTACGGGCCGGAGATGAATTCTGCGGACTATACGGCCGTGAACCCGATGCGGAAGGTTCCGGCGATCGTGCATGACGGCAAGGTGGTGACCGAATGCGCGGCGATCTGCCTTTACCTTGCCGATGCCTTTCCGAAGGCGGATCTCGCCCCGCCGCTGGACGCGCGGTCGGACTATTACCGCTGGATGCTGTTTGCCGCCGGCCCATGGGAAGCGGCGAGCACGAACCGCTCGCTGAACGTCGAGGTAAGCCCGGAAGCCTCCGGCATGGTCGGATACGGGGACTTTGACCGCACGCTGGACGCGCTGCTGAGCGCCGTGCCGGAAGACGGCTACCTTCTGGGGCCGAAATTCTCGGCGCTGGATGTCTACCTGGGCTCGCAGATCAGCTGGGGCAGCCAGTTCGGATCGATCCCGAAGACGCCGCGCGTCGAGGCCTATCTCGGCCTGCTCCAGTCGCGGCGCGGCTATATCCGGGCGAGCGAGCTCGACGATGCCGCGATGGCCACTTACGGGCCGGCGGGCTGAGGCGCGTCAGTCCTTCCGGATGCGGTAGATCGTGGCCGGGCCGGCGACCAGGGCCGGCTCCAGCCAGGCCGGCGGACGCGACGCCATGATCTCGCCGATCAGCCCGTCCGGCGCATGGCCCGCGAAGAATTTCAGGTCCACGTCTGACGGGCAGACGAGCAGATAGTCCACGCCCGCCGCCTTGAGGCGCGCGCGCGCGGCGTCCGGCGGGCTCGTGAAGATGGCTAGCGCGGCGTCGATGCCGGCGAGGTTGCGATGATAGTGGCCGTAGAGAACGCTGTGGCGCGTCTCCAGCAGCAGGTCAGGCGCGTCGGAGGCCGGGGCAAGGATGCGGCCTGTCGGCAGGGTGTTCAGCGCGGCATGGATGGCGCGCGGGTCGCAGGCCTCAGTCGCCGCGACGGATAGCGCGGCGGGCGCTTTCGGCGGAGCGATCATCCGGCCCGCGAGGCCCCACAGGAAGGGTGCCGCAAGCAGCAGGACGGCGAGATAGGCAAGGCGCGGCACGGCGGGGCCTGCAGCACCCGCATGGATGCGCGCGGCGAGCAAGGCGAGCGGCAGGATCGCGAACAGCTGGCCGAAGACATAGAAGCGCGTCTGGTAAAGCGCGAAGATCAGCGAAACCGTCAGCAGCAGGATGAACAGCACCTGCGCGCGGGTGTTGTCGCCGCGCCGCGCGAGGAACAGGGCGGCGCCGATGCCGGCCAGAATCGTGCCGAGGCGGAACAGGAATTCGTCCAGCTGTCCGTTCAGGAAAACTAGTGTCGGGCGGGCCTCGTCCACGCGCGCCAGCCAAAGCTCGCGGGCATCGGCCGAGAGCGCATCGAGCGGATTGGCGAGGCATTGCGGGCCGCTGACCATGATCATCGCGGCGGTGATAGCGGCCACGTTGGCGAGCACGGCCAGGCGGATGGCAAGGGACTTGTCCGAAGTCATCTGCGCCGCCAGCGCGAAGGACACGCCGCCGGCTAGACCGGCGAGCAAGGTGACAGAGGAATGCGCGTCGCAGCGTGCGGTCCAATAGTCGAGCGGCGGCACAGTGATGAGGAAGGTCGCGGCAAGTGTTGCCGCAAAACTCGCACCGAAAACGACCGCGCCGCGCTGGGCCGGGGCGCCGGAGACCGCCCAGTCGAAGGCCACGAAGGCGGCGATCACGGCCACGAAGAGATGCACCTCGACGCCGATGGCAGCGGCGAGCGCGAGACTGACGCCGCCGAGCGCCATGGGCGCCGGTGGCCGCTCCCGCCCCAGAAGCGAGACGGCGCCGAGGAGGACCAGACCGAGCTGCAGGTTGTGGTGGTCGATCGATCCCGGCAGGAAGCGGAAATGGCGGTAGAGCACTGCAAAGGCGATGACGCAGGTGAACAGCAGAACGCCCCGGCCGCCCAGCGCGCGGGCGCCGGCGAACAGCGCCGAGGTGACAATCAGCATACTGATCAGCGGCCAGACGGTGATGGCGAAACCGATCGCTGTCTCGCGACCGAGGAAAGGCGAAAGCGCTGCGGCAATCGCCGCGATCGGCAGGTCCACGAGGCGGGACCAATGCATCAGCGTGCCACCTTCGGGGCCGAGCCGCGGCTGGCGCAGATCGAACCAGGCCTGCCCTTCCAGCAGCTCGCGAACCTGCACGAGACGCATCACATCATCGCCGTCCGGCCCGATGGCGCCAAAGGAACCGCTCAGCATGCTGACGATCATCAGGCTGGCCACAACCGCTGCCGACAGCAGCAGACCGGCATGGTCTTCGGCGAAGGTGGCGGGGCGGACAGGCGCCGTCATCGGGAAACTGCCCTTCAAGCAAGGCTAACTTAACCAGTGCCGGTCTATGACATGGAAACATTCACCAAAGACTGAACGCCCGCGATGCTTGAATCCAGCCGCTACAGCCTTGCCGTCCTGCTGCCTTGCTACAACGAGGGGCTGTCGATCGCGTCGGTGGTCATCAGCTTCCGCAAGGTGCTGCCGGGCGCCCGCATCTACGTCTACGACAACAACTCCACCGACAATACCGCCCAGCAGGCCGCGCTCGCGGGCGCAACGGTGATCACCTGCAAGCGCCAGGGCAAAGGCAATGTGGTGCGCCAGATGTTCGCCGACATCGAGGCCGACATCTACATCATGGCGGACGGCGACGGGACTTATGACGCGGCTGCGGCGCCGCCCATGATCGACGCGCTGATCGCCGACCGCGCCGACATGGTGGTCGGCACCCGCCGCAACATCACACAAGACGCCGGGCGCGCGGGCCACGCCTTCGGCAACCAGATGTTCAACCGCGTCTATCAGGCGCTGTTCGGGCGCGACTTCACCGACATCTTCTCCGGCTACCGCGTGTTCACCCGCCGCTTTGCCAAGAGCTTTCCGGCCCATTCGGCGGGTTTCGAGATCGAGACGGAAATGTCCGTACACGCCTCGACCCTGCGCCTGCCGGTGACCGAGATCGCGTTCGACTATGGCCGGCGCGTCGAAGGCTCGGCGAGCAAGCTGTCGACCTTCCGCGACGGCTTCCGCATCCTCTCGATGATGGCGATGCTGCTGAAAGAAACGAAACCCTTCGTGTTCTTCGGCTGGATCGCGGCGGCGCTGCTTGCGCTCTCGACATTCCTTATGATCCCGATCACGCTCGAATTCTTCGCGACGGGACTGGTTGATCGCATCCCGACCGTGATGCTGGCGATGACGCTGCTGGTCGGCGCGATGCTGTCGCTGTCCTGCGGGATCATCCTGGATTCCGTGTCGCGGGCTCGCGTCGAGCAGAAGCGCATCTTCTATCTCTCGCAGGCCCCGGCCCGCGGCGAGCGGACCTATCCCGGCGCGCAGCCGATCGAAGAGCGCGACGCCGCCGCGCCTTTTCGGAGCACGGGTTTCTGATGCGCCGCGAGATGACCAACCGCATCCGCTTCGTGCTGGAGGACATCGTGCCGCCGGTCTTGCGCGATTCCGGCCTGTTCAAGGCCGCGGCCTCGATCGCCTGGGGCAGCCACGTGGCCGATCTTGCGCGCTTCCGCGAGCGCGCCGCGTTCCTGACCGACGAAGAAGACGAGGCGCTCTACCGCAAGCACCCGCGCGTGCACGAGGACACCGACAATTCGGATGCCTGCATCGCCGCGATCACGGCGGATATCGTCGGCGCGAGCGCGATGGATGTTGGCTGCGGCACGGGCGCCCTGCTGCGCCGGGTGCGGGACGCGCGCACCGACCTTGGCGCCCTGGTCGGTGTCGATTTCGTGATCGACCCGGACCTGAAGGATGAGGGCATCCAGTATTTCGCTGCGAAGGTGGAGACGCTGCCCTTCCCCGACAAGGCGTTCGACACGGTGATCTGCACGCATGTGATCGAGCATATCGTCGACTACCGCGCCGCGATTGCCGAGCTGCGCCGGGTGGCGCGGCGGCGGCTCATCCTCGTCGTGCCGAGGGAGCGGGAATACCGCTACACCTTCAACCCGCACGTCAACTTCTTTCCGTATACGCACAGCTTCCTGCGCGCCGTGATGCCGGTACCGGAGAGCTACCATATACGCGAGATCGGCCGCGACATCTACTACCGCGAGGATATCGCGCCGTGAAAGCGCTGCCGCTGCACATCCTCGGCCTGCTGGTCGCCACGCCGCTGCTGATTGCCATCGGTCAGGTGATGTTCAAGTTGACCGGCGCGAAGCTGGCGGCCTATCCGCCGCCGCCGGTGCAATCGGTCCTGCTGAGCCCGCTGTTTATCGGATCCCTGGCACTGTATGGCGGGGCGACGCTGCTCTGGGTCTACGTCCTGAAGACCGTGCCGCTGTCCTACGCCTATTCCTTCATGGCCCTGACCTTCGTCATCGTGCCGGTGCTCGCCAACTTCTGGCTCGGCGAGCCGCTGACGGCGAAGTATTTCCTCGGCATGGGCCTGGTGATCGCGGGACTGCTGACGCTCTGGTCGTGACAGCTTGCCATCCCCGCCAGCGCGTAGCGCGTGAGCCGGGACCCTGGTCAGGCAAGAGCGGAGAGAAGGTCCCGGATCGGCGGCGCTGACGCGCCTTGTCCGGGATGACAGGTCCTAAATCTCCTGATTGTACGCGCCGACTTCCTTGTGCTTGCCGAGGCGGGGTTTCACTTCCTTGTGGAAGAGATCCTTCATGTCGGCTTCGCTGGTCATCGATTCGACCACGACCACGAGTTCCGGCTTGTTGGACGAGGCGCGCACCAGCACCCAGGATCCGTCTTCCAGCGTCACACGGGCGCCGTTGACGGTATTCACGTCGATGACCTTCCGTCCAAGGATCATCGTTCCGTTGAGCGCCTGGTATTCGGCGACCATCTTGTCGATGACGCCGTACTTCACTTCGTCGCCGCAATGCGGCGACATGGTGAGCGAGGTGAAGGCCACGCCGAGTTCGGACTTGAGGCCCGCCATCGTCTTGTCCGGATTGCGGTCCAGCATCTCGAGCACGGCCTTGGCGGCGACGAGGCCGTCATCATAGCCGAGGCCGATGGGCGGGCGGAAGAAGAAGTGGCCGGATTTCTCGAAGCCCGCCAGCGCGCCGAGTTCGTTGGTGCGGCGTTTGATGTAGGAATGGCCGGTTTTGTAATAGTCGACCGTGGCGCCGTTGGCTTTCAGCACCGGGTCGGTCTTGTAGAGGCCGGTGGATTTCACGTCGACGACGAATTTCGCGTTCGGATAATTCTTCGACAGGTCGCGCGCGAGCATCAGGCCGATCTTGTCGGCATAGATTTCCTCGCCGGTATTGTCGACTACGCCGCAGCGGTCCCCGTCCCCGTCAAATCCGAGCACGACATCAGCGCCGTGCTCCTTCGCCGCGAGCGACATCTCGTGCAGCATTTCGGCATCTTCCGGGTTCGGATTATATTTCGGGAAGGTGTTGTCGAGATTGCAGTCCATCTCGATCACTTCGGCGCCCAGCGCGCGCAGGCAGTCACCCGCGAAGGCGCCCGCGGTGCCGTTGCCGCAAGCGGCGACAACCTTGATCTTGCGCGTCAGCTTTGTGTCGCCGACGATCGCCTGGATGTATCTCTCGCGCAGGCCGTCGATGCGGCGGATCGATCCGCCGGCGCGCTCGACGAAGCGGCCGTTCATCACGATTTCCTTGAGCTGACCCATCTCGTCCGGCCCGAAGGTCAGTGGACGGTTGGCACCCATCTTGACGCCGGTCCAGCCATTCTCGTTGTGCGAGGCGGTGACCATGGCGCAGCAGGCGGCGTCCAGTTCGAACTGGCTCCAGTAGACCATCGGCGAGAGCGCGAGGCCGACATCCAGCACTTCGCAGCCGCCGGCGATCAGGCCGAGCGAGAGCGCGTTCTTGATCGGCTGGCTGATCGAGCGGAAATCATGACCGGTGACGACCGTCGGCTTCACGCCGAGTTGGTGGAACAGCGTCGCCATGCCGAGGCCGAGCGCCTGCACACCGGTCAGGTTCAGCTCCGGCGCCTTCGCGTGGCCGATACCGTTGAACCACCAGCGGGCGTCATACTCGCGGAAGCCCGTCGGCTTCACCAGCGGCAGGATCTCGAATTCGAGCGTGTTGGGGGCGATGTCGGTGCGCGGTTTCGGCAGCATGTGTCTCTCCGTGAAACGGGTTGGGCGCGCCGCCGCGAGGGGCACGCATCTTCGGGCGGACTTGTGCAGTTTTCGCGCCGGAGGGGAAGTGGCGGCTGCATCTCAGGGTTAACACGCGGCGCGCAGGAAAGTGACGATCCAGCCTGCAAGGAGGCGGCGGTCGCACGCGCCGTCCAATGACGTGACGGCGGCCGCGGCCCGCTCGTCTCCCAGCGCCGCGCGCCGGGCATTGTAGAGCGCCGCAGCATAGTCCGGCTCAAACTCCGGGTGGCACTGGAAGCTGATCGCCGGGAAGTCCTCATAGTTGAGGCCAGCGAACGGCGTGAAGTCCGACCGGGCAATGATCGAAGCGGACGGCGGCTTCACGACCACCTGGTCCTGGTGGCTGACCGCGACGCTGAGCGTCGGCGGGCAGGGTGCGCCGCTCCAGTCCGGACACTGAACGATCTCGTAGGTGTGTCGGCCGACGCCCCAGCCCTTGTCGGACTTGACCACCTTGCCGCCCAGCGCCTCGCCCATGATCTGGTGGCCGAAGCAGATGCCGACTTGCGGCGTCCGGGCCGTGGCTGCATTGCGGATGAAATCCTTCAGCGGCGCGATCCACGGCTCCGGACCGTACACGCCGGCGGGCGAGCCGGTATAGAGCACGGCGTCCAGCGCGGCCGGATCGGGCAACGCTTCGCCCCGGGCGACGGAGACTGTCTCGCACGTGATGGCGGCGTCGGCCTGCGCGACCATGCGGCGGAACATTTCCGGATAGTCCGGGAACTGTTCCCGGATTGCGGCGGGCACCTGCCCCGTCTCGATGATCGTCAGCTTCATCGCCTACTCCGCTGGAACTTCTTCGGGCTCGATCCGCTCAGGCTGGACCAGGAAGCCGCCGGACTGGCGCGCCCAGAGATCAGCATAGAGACCGCCGGCCGCGACGAGTTCGTCATGCGTGCCCTGCTCGATGATCCGGCCCGCGTCGAGCACGACGAGGCGGTCCATTGCGGCGATGGTGGAGAGGCGGTGCGCGATGGCGATCACGGTCTTGCCTTCCATCAGTTCAAAGAGGTGTTCCTGGATCGCCGCTTCGACTTCGGAATCGAGCGCGGAGGTCGCCTCGTCGAGGATGAGGATCGGCGCGTCCTTCAGGAAGATGCGCGCGATGGCGATGCGCTGGCGCTGGCCGCCGGAGAGTTTCACGCCTCGCTCGCCGACATGCGCCTCGAGGCCGCGGCGGCCCTTGGCGTCTTCAAGCACTTCCACGAAATCGCTCGCGGCGGCCTTGCCGATGGCAGTGCGGATTTCGTCATCGGTGGCGCCGGGGCGGCCATACGCGATGTTCTCGCGGATCGAGCGGTGCAGCAGGGACGTGTCCTGCGTCACCACACCGATCTGTGCCCGGAGGGATTCCTGCGTGACCTTGGCGATGTCCTGGCCATCCACGAGGATGCGGCCGCTTTCGGCGTCGTAGAAGCGCAGCAGCAGGTTGGTCAGCGTCGTCTTGCCAGCGCCGGAGCGGCCGACGAGGCCGATCTTCTCGCCGGGGCGGATCGCGAGCGAGAGGCCGTCGATGACGCCCGCGCCCTTGCCATAATGGAAGGCGACGTTCTCGAAGCGGATGTCGCCCTTGACTCGCGGCAGGGCCGCAGCGCCCGGCGCATCGACCACGGCCACCGGTTTGTCGAGCATCGCCATGCCGTCATAGACGACGCCGATATTCTCGAAGAGGCCCGCGACTTCCCACATGATCCATTGCGACATCGCCTTCATGCGCAGCGCAAGGCCGACCGCGACGGCCACCGCGCCGGCGCCGACGACATTTCCGGTCCAGAGCAGGATGCCCGAGGCGGCGATGAGGAACACGAGCAGAGAATTGTTGAGATAGACGATCACGTTGAAGCCGGTGACGAGTCTCATCTGGCCATGCACGGTGTCGAGGAAGCCGGACATCGAGTCCCGGGCATAGGTTTCCTCGCGGCCGGAATGGGCGAACAGCTTCACGGTCTGGATGTTCGTGTACGAATCAACGATCCGGCCGGTCATCACCGAGCGGGCATCGGCCTGCTTCTCGGCAATCTTCCCGAGGCGCGGCACGAAATACCAGAGCAGGCACGCATAGACCGCCAGCCAGAGAATAAGCGGCGCCGCAAGGCGCCAGTCGGCTGAGCCGATCAGCGCGAGGGCCGATAAGAAATAGACGAGCACGAAGACGAAGACGTCGAGGATCTTCATCACGACTTCGCGCACCGACAGCGCCGTCTGCATCACCTTGGTGGCAACACGGCCCGCGAACTCGTTGCCGAAGAAGCCCATCGACTGGCCGAGCATCTGCCGGTGCATGCGCCAGCGCGCGCTCATCGGTACGTTGCCCATCAGGCCCTGATAGACGATCAGCGCCTGCGCCAGCGTCGCCAGCGGCAGGCCGATCAGCAGGATGCCGGCCATCAGCGCAAGGCGCCCGCCTTCCCGCTCGAAGAAACCTTCACGTTCAGCGGTCGACAGCCAGTCGACGATGCCGCCCAGGAATCCGAACAGCGCCACCTCGCCGACCGCTATCAGCGCCGTGAAAAACGACATGGCGATGAGCCAGGGCGCCGCGTCCTTGATGTAGTGCCACACAAAGGCGCGAAAGCCCCTCGGCGGCACGCCGGCACGGGCCTCCGGGAAAGGATTTATACGGGTTTCAAAAAAGCGGAGCATGGCGCCGCACATGTGGCGCGGGGGGCGGGAAAGAGCAAGGCGGGTTCCGGCTGTTGTCATCCGCTGGCCGGGATGACAGGCTCTAAGGCGCCGCCGTCTCCGCCACCCACGCCTTCACCTGCGCGTCCAGCACATCGAGCGGCACGGCGCCCTGCCCCAGCACCACATCGTGGAACTCACGGATGTCGAACCTGTCGCCCAGCGCGGCTTCGGCGTCCGCCCGCAGCGCCCGGATCTTCAGCTCGCCGATCTTGTAGGCCGTCGCCTGACCCGGCCAACCAATATAGCGGGTGACTTCGGTCTCGATGTTCAGCGGGCTGAGGGCGGAATTGTCGATGAAGCAGGCCTCGGCCTGCGTGCGCGTCCAGCCATACCAGTGCAGCCCGGTATCGGCGACGAGCCGGCAGGCGCGCCACATCTCGTAGGAGAGCGCGCCGAAGTGTTCGTAAGGCGTCTGGTAGATGCCAGCCTCCCCCGCGATGCGTTCGGCATAAAGGCCCCAGCCTTCGCCGAAGGCGGTGGCGTAGTATTCCTGCCGGAAGCGCGGCTGGCCTTCCATTTCCTGAGCGAGGGCAATCTGCAGGTGGTGACCGGGCACCGCCTCATGCGCCGAAAGCGCCGGGAGTTCATAAAGTGGACGCTGCTCAAGCGCGTAGGTATTGACCAGGTAGCTGCCCTTGCGGCCCTCGGCCGGGTCGCCCTGCGAGTAGCGCCCCGTGGTGTATCCGGGCGCGATCGAGAGCGGAACGGGATCGACCGTATAGCCGAGCTTCGGCAGCTGGTTGAACCAGAGCGGCAGGATCGTATCGATCCGGTCGGTGATCTCCTTGGCCTTGGCCATCAGCTCGGTGTCGGACTGGGCATAGAATTGCGGATCGGTGCGCAGGAAGGCCTGGAACTCGGTAAACGAGCCCGCAAAGCCCGTCTCCGCCATCACGCCCTCCATTTCGGCCCGGATGCGGTCCACTTCGGTGAGGCCGATGGCGTGGATCACTTCCGGTGAATAGCCGGCCCCCGCCGTATGCGCGTCAACCGCCACCGCGTACGCCTCGCGCCCGCCCGGCAGTCCGGCGATCCCGGCCTGCTCCCGGGCGGCGGGCGCATAGGCGAGATCGATGAACCGGGCCGTGTCACGGTAGGCCTGAACCGCGTTCGCGACCGCTGCGAGCCCGTCCGCCTTCAGGCGCGCGGCCGCCCCGGGCGTGATCGTGTCCGGTAGCGACAGGAACGGAGCGTACAGTTCGCTGGCCGCCGGATCGGCCACGATTTGCGCCTCGATCTGCGCCCGCATGGTGGCCAGCGGGTCCTTGTTGGCGGTCCAGCCGGTGGTGATGCCGCGGGCCATGTTGATCCGGTTTTCGGCGAAGTAGCGGGGTACATCATTCAGCCTCTGGACCCAGGCTTCGGCCTCTTCCTCGGTTTTCAGCCGCAAGCGGAGCGCGGCAAACACCGGCGCGGCCTGGAAGCCCCAGTCGCCGGTGAACGGGATGCGGGCGGTGTCCAGCTCGTCGGCGCTGATTTCATCGGCGAGCAGGCGCTTGAGAATGGCGGCGTCCACCGTGCGGGCCGTGTCCGCCGCTTCGATCTCGTCCAGCAGCGCGCGGGCGGTCTCGGCGCGGGCGGCGATGTCGCGGGGGCGGACGTGGCCCCAGCCGGTCGGCGCGGTGCCGGCGGCGCGGGCCGCTTCGGCCGGATCGGCGGCCATCACATAAGTCTCGTAGGCCTCAATCAGCGGATCGAGCGGGTCCGCAAAGGCGGGCATGGACAGGGCCAGGATGCCTGCCGCAAGGACAGTCAGTTTCATAATGTCGCTCTCGTCTTTGCTTGCGTTGACACGACCATAGAGGCGCCTAGAAGGCGAGGCCAAGTGTTTTCACGGCGCGCAAGGATCGACTTAATGTCCGGCACCCCCAAGGCTGATTCGCGGCCGCTTTCCCCCCACCTCCAGGTCTGGCGCTTCCACGCCACCATGGCCGCCTCGATCACCCACCGCTTCACCGGCATGGGCCTCTATGGCGGCACGTTGCTGATCGCCGCCTGGCTGGCCGCGCTGGCGAGCGGTCCGGACGCCTACGCGCTGGTCGAGGCGATCGCCTTCTCGATTCCCGGCCAGATCCTGCTCTTCCTCTGGGCCTTCGCCGTCTTGTTCCACTTCGCCAACGGCATTCGCCACCTGATCTGGGATGGTCCGGGCCTCGGGTTCACCCCGAAGGTCGCCAGCCAGATCTCGATCTTCAACTACGCGTTCGCGCTGGTCGGGGCGATTGCCCTGATGGCCGCCGCGGTCCTGTCGTAAGGCGCGCCGAGATGTCTGACAGCAAGTTCATCACCCCCATCAAGACCACCCGCGGCCTCGGCGCGTCGAAGACCGGCACCAGCCACCATATCCGCCAGCGCGTCTCCGCGCTCGCCCTGCTTGTGCTGGTGCCGTGGTTCCTGTTCTCGATCATGAAGGCCGCCCTCGGCGGCTACGCCGATGCGCTGACCTGGGTCAGCTCGCCGCTCAACGCGACGCTCCTGGTGCTGACCGCCGGCGCGGCCTTCTACCACATGCGCCTCGGTATGCAGGCGGTCATCGAAGACTACATTGGTAAGCCGGGCACCCGCGCCGCGCTCCTCATTCTCAACACCTTCTTTACGGCCGTATTGTTCGTGGTGGTGGTAATGTCGGTGCTGCGGATCTGGACGGGCGACTGAGACGCAAGGCGAAAGACAGGCAGGACCATGAGCAGCTATAACTGGATCGATCACACCTACGACGTCGTGGTTGTCGGCGCCGGCGGATCGGGCCTGCGTGCGGCCCTCGGCGCGGCGCAGGCAGGCCTGCGCACGGCCTGCATCACCAAGGTGTTCCCCACCCGCTCCCACACCGTGGCGGCGCAGGGCGGCATCGCGGCCTCCCTCGGCAACATGTCCGAGGACAGCTGGAAATGGCACATGTACGACACGGTCAAGGGCTCCGACTGGCTCGGTGACCAGGACGCGATCGAATATCTGGTGCGCAACGCGCCCGCCGCCGTCTACGAGCTTGAGCACTGGGGCATGCCCTTCTCCCGTACCGAAGAAGGCAAGATCTACCAGCGCGCCTTCGGCGGCATGACACGCGACTATGGCAAGGGCCCGGTGCAACGCACCTGCGCCGCCGCCGACCGCACCGGCCACGCCATGCTGCACACCCTCTATGGCCAGTGCGTGCGCGAGGAGACCGAGTTCTTCATCGAGTATTTCGCGCTCGACCTGATCATGGACGAGGACGGCGCCTGCGTCGGCGTCACCGCCTGGAAACTGGATGACGGCACGCTGCACCGCTTCCGCGCCCAAAAGACAATCCTCGCCACCGGCGGCTATGGCCGCGCCTATTTCTCCTGCACCTCGGCGCACACCTGCACCGGCGACGGCAATGCCATGGTGCTGCGCGCCGGCCTGCCGCTGCAGGACATGGAATTCGTGCAGTTCCACCCGACCGGCATCTACGGCTCGGGCTGCCTGATCACCGAAGGCGCCCGCGGCGAAGGCGGCTACCTGACGAACTCCGAAGGCGAACGCTTCATGGAGCGCTATGCGCCGTCCGCGAAGGACCTTGCCTCGCGCGACGTCGTCTCCCGCGCGATGACGATGGAAATCCGCGAGGGCCGCGGCGTCGGCCCGGAGAAGGACCACATCTACCTGCACCTCAACCACCTCTCCCCCGAAGCGCTGCACGAGCGCCTGCCGGGCATCTCCGAGACAGCGAAAATCTTCGCTGGCGTGGACGTGACCAAGGAGCCGATCCCGGTGCTGCCGACGGTGCACTACAACATGGGCGGCATCCCGACGAACTTCCACGGCGAAGTCCTCACCAAGAAGAACGGCGATCCGGATTCGGTAGTCCCCGGCCTGATGGCCGTCGGCGAAGCGGCCTGCGTGTCCGTACACGGAGCCAACCGCCTCGGCTCCAACTCGCTGATCGACCTTGTCGTGTTCGGCCGCGCCGCCGGCCTGCGCTGCGGCGCGACGACCGAAGCGGGCGCGCGCCAGCGCGACCTGCCCGCCAAGGCGACGGATGCCCACCTCGCCCGTTTCGACAAGCTGCGCAACGCGTCGGGCGACCAGCCGGTCGCCAAGCTCCGGCTCGAGATGCAGAAGGCCATGCAGGCCGACTGCGCCGTGTTCCGCACCGGCTCCGTGCTCAAGGAAGGCGTCGAGGCGATTGACGACGTCTACAAGAAGGTTCCGGGCATCGACGTGAAGGATCGCGGCATGATCTGGAACACCGATCTCGTCGAGGCGCTGGAATTCGACAACCTGATCTGCCAGGCCGCCGTGACGGTGAACTCCGCCGCCAACCGCGAGGAAAGCCGCGGCGCCCATGCGCGCGAGGACTTCTCCGACCGCAATGACGAAAAGTGGATGAAGCACACGCTGGCCTGGGTCGACGGCGCCGGAAAGGTGACCATCGATTACCGCCCGGTCCACGAGTACACGCTGTCGAACGACATCGCGTATATCGAGCCGAAAGCGCGGGTGTACTGATTGAATTTGGTCTTCAGGCGCGGAGGGGTGGATGAGTGAATACAAGTCCGTCTGGGTTCGCGCCGGAAGGCAGAAGAAGGAAGAGAAGAAACTGCTCGGCCGGGGCGTGAAGCTGGTCGACGATCCGCACCAGGCGGACATCGCCGACCTCAGCGTCCAGATCGAGACCGCCTGCAACAGGCTGCATGAAGAAGGCTATGACGTGATTTCCATACTCCCCTCCGTGAGCGGACATTCGGAAAAAGGCGCCGTCAACCAGGGTGGTTACGGCTTTGGATTCAGCATTACCGATGGCGCGGTGATCACCGCCCGCCGCCGCCCCGTTTAACACCTGACCGCCAGGACGAGACCATGGTTCAACTGACCCTCCCGAAAAACTCGAAAGTCGGCAAAGGCAAGACCTGGCCGAAGCCGCAGGGCGCGACCAACCTGCGCGAGTTCCGCATCTATCGCTACAGCCCCGAAGAGACCGGCAATCCGCGCTGGGACACCTACTGGGTGGATATGGACAAGGCCGGGACGATGATCCTCGACGTCCTGTTCTACATCAAGAACAACATCGATCCGACGCTCGCCTTCCGCCGCTCCTGCCGCGAAGGCGTGTGCGGATCCTGCGCAATGAACATTGCCGGGCGCAACACGATTGCCTGCACCAAGGGCTTCGACGAGCTGCCGGGCGGCGTGATCACGATCAGCCCGCTGCCGCACATGCCGGTGATTCGCGACCTCGTGCCGGACCTGACGAATTTCTTTGCCCAGCATGCCTACGTTCAGCCCTACCTGAAGACCGTCTCGCCGGCTCCGGAGAAGGAATGGCGCCAGTCGGAAGCCGACCGCTCGCAGCTGGACGGCCTC
>CAMDAC010000035.1 GCA_945888325.1 Candidatus Sulfopaludibacter sp. SbA3 | reverse complement strand
CTCGCCAAGGAGATCACGGTCGCCTCCAAGATGGGCGGGCCGGACCCGGCGATGAACCCGCGCCTGCGCCTCGCGATCACCAACGCCAAGGGCGTCTCGGTGCCGAAGGACAATATCCAGCGCGCCATCGACAAGGGCCAGAGCGCCGGCGGCGCCGACTATGCCGACATCCGCTATGAAGGCGTCGGCCCCGGCGGCGTCGGCATCATCATCGAGGCCTCCACCGACAACAAGAACCGCACTGCCACCGATGTCCGCTCCGCCTTCACCAAGAGCGGCGGCGCGCTCGGCACCACCGGCTCGGTCTCCTTCAATTTCGACCAGCTCGGTGAAATCGAATACCCCCTCAGCGTCGGCTCGCCGGACGAGGTTATGGAAGCCGCCATCATGGCCGGCGCGCAGGATGTGGTGTCCGACGAGGAAGCCCACTGGATCTATACCGCGCGCGAAGACTTCGCGGCGGTGACCACCGCGCTCGCCGAAGCCTTCGGAAGCAAGGTCGAGCCGCGATCGGCGAAGATCATGTGGAAGCCGAAGGTCAACGTCGCCGTCTCCGGCGATAATGCCGACGCGCTGATGAAGCTGCTAGATGTGCTCGACGAACTCGACGACGTTCAGAATGTCTATGATAATTCGGAACTCTCGGAAGAAGAAATGGCGCGCCTCGCAGGATAACTCCCATTGCTCCACCCACCATCTCATCCTTCGACTTCTCAGGATGAGCGCTCATCCGCTTTGAGAGCTAAGTGACAAGAGCAGCTGCCATGCGCATTGCCATCGCCTCCGACCACGCCGCCGTCGCCCTCAAGGCTGCGCTCGCCGGATGGCTCCGCGAACAGGGCCACGAAGTAGAAGATCTGGGTACGGACGGTGAGGCGAGCGTCGATTATCCGGATTTCGGTTATAAGCTCGCTGCCCATGTGGCCGCCGGAAAGGCGACACGCGGCATCGCCCTCTGCGGCACCGGCATCGGCATCTCCATCGCGGTCAACCGCCACCCGGAGATGCGCTGCGCCCTCGTCTCGGAGCCGCTCTCGGCGGCCCTCGCGCGTGAGCACAACGACGCCAACGTCCTCGCGATGGGCGCCCGGATCATCGGAATCGAAATGGCCAGGGCCTGCATCACCGCCTTCCTGGCCACGCCCTTCGGCGGCGACCGGCACGCGAGGCGCGTCGCGAAGCTGGGTAAAGCGCCCGTCTGACGTATGCGGATTACCTCTCCGCAGGCCCTTGCGGGATAAGCGCTTGAGCTCTCTCTCCCTGTAATCCCGGCTTCAGAGCCTCAAACGCCCAATCCCAGGCTCTCCAGGATCGTCTCGGTATCGGCGCCGAGCCGCGGCGGGGGCAACCGCTGGCTGCTCGCGGGCGTCTCCGAGAAAACGACCGGGTGGCGCATCGCGCGGTACACGCCGATGTCCGGGCTCGAGACTTTCTGGAAGAAGTCGGTCGCGACGAGATGTGCGTCGGTCAGAACTTCCGGCAGTGTGTTGTAGCGCATCGCCGGGATGTTTGCCTTGTCCAGTCGTTCCAGCCAGTCGTCCGTGGTGCGCGTAGCGGTGACGTCCTCAATCAGGGCGTAGAGGGCGCCGGTATTCTCGGTGCGGGCCTGGTAGGTTCTGAAGCGCGGGTCCTTGAAAATGTGCGGCATGCCGCCGATTTCGAAGAATTTTTCCCATTGCTGGTCCGAGTACGGAACAAGTCCGATATAGCCGTCCAGCGTCGGGTAGGGGCGCCGGTTCGGATTGACCGAGCGGGTATAGGCGAGGTGGCCCCGGGGCGGAATGAAGGTCTCGCCATAGAGGTTCTCGACCATGTTGAAGAACGTGAAGCATTCCAGCATCGGCACCTGCACGAACTGGCCTTCGCCGGTCTTGGCCTTGTGGAAAAGGGCGGCGAGCGTCGCATAGGTGGCAAACAGGCCGGCGGTCTTGTCGGCGACAAGGGAGGGCGCGTATTCCGGCCGGCCGCCGGAGCGCACGGCGTTGAGGTCGGCAAAGCCGGAGGCGCCCTGGATCAGGTCGTCATAGGCCTGGCGGAACTCGTAAGGCCCGCCTTTGCCGAAGCCGGCGCAATGGACATAGACGATGCCGGGCCGCAGCGCCTTCACCTGCTCGTAGCCGAAACCAAGGCGTTCCATGCCGGCAAGGCGGACATTGTGGAAGAAGACGTCGGCGGTCTTCAGGAGCTGCGTCAGCGCCGCCTTCCCCTCGGGGGTCTTGGCATCCAGCGTCATCGAGCGTTTGTTGCGGTTCAGCGCCATGTAGATCGGACCCAGATCGCCGGTCGGGGAGCTGCCCGCATAGCGCATCGTGTCCCCCTTGCCGGGCGGCTCGATCTTGATCACTTCGGCCCCGAGATCGGCGAGGATCATCGTCGCGAAGGGGCCCAGCACGACCGTACTCATGTCGATGATACGGACACCCGACAAGGGGCCGGTGCGGGGTGCGTCGGTCATGGGCAGGTCTCCTCAGGCGGTGGCCGGTAAGTGCCTCGCAGGGCCCCTGCAGATCAAGCCTTTCTTCGGGTCAGAGGCCAAGCGCCAGCCGGGCTTCCTCGATATGACCGGTCTTCGCCGTGAAGGCCGACCAGTCATCAGACGCCGCGATCGGATCCCACAGCGCCTCTACCTCCTCGATCACGAGGCTGACCGGCGCAGGCTTCTGAAAATAGGGATGCGACAGCCGCTCGGGCCGCACAGGCGTGCGGGCGAGCAGGGCAGCGCGCACCGGCGCGAAGGACGGGTGCGCATAGAGGGCGGCCTGCGGCGAGGCGGCGGCGCGCGCCTCATCCGCGCAGAACCAGTCGAAAAAGGTCTGCGGCCAGCTCGCCCCGCTGTCGGTCATCCAGCCGTAGAGAGCCTGCAGCAGGCCGATGTCCTTTGCGCGGTCGCCAAGCGGTGCGAGCCCGAGCAGGAGATGTGTATGGGCGGCAAAGCTGGCCTGATAGGCGGCCTCGTAAGGGGCCAGCGACGGGGCGAGGTCTTCGGCCTGCGCCAGCAGGAGGAGCGCCGAGGCGAGCTGCTGCAGGGCCCAGCCGCCCTGCACGGGCTGGCGGCCAAACCGGTAGAGGCCGTTCTGGTCGAAATAGGCGGCGGTGAAGTTCGGGTCCGATTGGGCCAGGAACCGCCAGGGGCCGAAGTCGAAGGTCTCGCCGTTGATGTTGAAATTGTCGGTATTCATCACACCGTGCACAAAGCCGGCGGCCATCCACTGGCCGATCATCCGGCCGGTCGCCGCCGCGATCCGCTCCAGCAGGGCGCAGGCCTTGCGGGACATGTCCGGGTCGTCGGCCCCCGGATGGAACTCCGCAACGCAGTAGTTCACCAGCTCCGCCATTGCCTCGCCGTCATCCAGATACGCGCAGCGCTGGAAAGTGCCGAACCGGACATGGCTGTGCGACAGGCGCACCAGTACCGAGGCGCGGGTGGGGGAGGGTTCGTCATTGCGCTCCAGCGCCTCGCCCGTCTCGAACAGGCTGAACGCCTTGGAGGTGTTCACGCCAAGGGCTTCGAGATAGCTCGCGGCCAGGATTTCGCGCACCCCGCCCTTCAGCGTCAGGCGGCCATCGCCGCGCCGTGACCAGGGCGTCTGGCCGGACCCCTTGGTGCCAAGATCGAGCAGGCGGCCGGCAGGGTCGCGCACCTGCGCGAAAAGGAAGCCGCGCCCGTCACCGAGGTCGGGATTGTAGGTGCCGAACTGGTGGCCGTGATAGCGCATCGCGAGCGGCTGCGGCAGGTTGGCGGGCAGGGGATCAAATCGCGCGAAGTGCTGCGCCCAGCCGGACTCGCCCAAGTCGCCCAGCCCGACCGCTGCCGCCCATCGCTGGTTGCGCCAGCGCAACACTTGTTGCGGAAAGTTTGCAGCCTGCACCGGATCGGCAAATTTTCCCGCAAGTTGCAGGAAGGGCGGGACCATAGTTCTTTTTCCAGACTTTTGAGTATTTTCTACGTAACCCAAGGGAGTTTGGCCTTCCGTAACCGTATGAGGAACGTACCGGGTTCCGATTAGGCATGCTGCATCGCAGCACAGATCGCTACTTGCACTGCTTTTCAGACGCTTAATGATGGTAGTTGGTCAAATTCATGACAAGCTGCACAAGCTTGCGCCAGACCGTAACAGTTTCGGGAGGAAACCAATGAAAACTTTCAAGGGAATGCTGTTTTATGCATCGGCCATTGCGCTCAGCGGCTCTTTTGCCGCCCAGGCGCAGGAGGACGGCGAAGAGCGTAAGCTCGAGACGGTAACGGTCACCGGCTCGCTTATTCAGGGGACACCGGAAGACGCCGCTCTGCCCGTTGATGTGCTTTCGGCGGAAGACCTGCGCCTGCAGGGTAACCCTTCGGCGCTCGACCTCATCAAGTCGCTGCCGGTCTCCAGCGGCGTGCTCGGCGACACCAACCAGTTTGATGGCCGCGCCCAGGGCTCGGAAGGCTCCGGTACGGTAAACCTTCGCGGCCTCGGTGCCTCGCGCACCCTGGTGCTGCTTGACGGCAAGCGCCTCGCGTCCAACCCGTTTGCCTTCGCAGGCAGCGGCGCGGTCGACACCAACATCCTGCCGCTGGCCGCGATCGGCCGGATTGAAATCCTGAAAGACGGCGCCGCGGCAACCTATGGCTCGGACGCCGTGGCCGGCGTGGTGAACTTCATCACACGCACCGATTTTGACGGGATTGAAGTGGGCGGCGATTTCAAGGCTGTTGATGGGTCTGAGGGCGATTATTCGCTCAATGCCGTTGGCGGCTGGAATACCGACTTCGGCAACTTCCTGCTGGCCGGCGGCCTGCAGCACCGGTCGGAACTTGCCACCACCGAACGCGACTGGGCAATCCGCGATTATCTCGGCAACCCGCAGGGCGGCTGGTCGCTCGTCGGCAACCCGGGCGCTTTCCTTCCCGTCGGCGCAACGTTTGCACCGGTTCAGGGGGTCACCCGTGATCCTGCCTGCGGAAACTTTGCAGGCATTCGCATTTTCTCCGGTGCCACGCCGGTCTGCGGTTTCCAGTTCACGCCGTTCGACAACATCGTCGAAGAGGAAAACCGCTACCAGGTTCTCGGAAAGGCGGACTTCGATCTCAGCGAGAAGCATAACCTGTCGGTCCAGGCCTTCTATTCCTCAACAGAGGTGCCGCAGATTGCGTTCTCGCCATCTTTCCCGCCGGTTGGCGGCGCCAGCGCGCCGACCGCTGATGCGTCCCTTATCCCCGGGCAGTTCTTCGTTCCGGCGACCAACCCCGGCTTCCAGACACTCGTTTCACAAAACCCCGGCCTGGTGTCGCCTGCTGCCGTCGGCGCATTCATGATCGCAACCCGGCCTCTCGGCTTCGCAGGTAACGCCCTCGCAGGCGGCCGGGGTTCTGAGCGCAGCTACCGCGAGTTCGAGCATTACCGCATTTCGGCGGAACTGAAGGGCGAACTGACGGAATCCATAAACTACACCACCTCGTTCACCACCGGTTCGCAGACCGGCCGGCGCACCAACGAAGATACCGTGGTCAACCGCTATGCCCTTGCGCTGCGCGGCCTTGGCGGCGCAAACTGCAACGTGGCGGCCAATACGCCCGGTCTCAACAACTGCCTCTGGTTCAACCCGTTCTCGAACGCAATCCAGACCAATGCAGTGACCGGAGCGACCAACCCGAACTTCAGGGCAGCCAACTCGCTCGAAGTGCTCGATTTCATCCTCGAAGACAGCTTCACCGAGCAGGAGATCAAGCTGACCGTTCTTGAGGGCGTCCTCAGCGGGCAGGCACCGATCAGCCTTGCAGGCGGCGACATCGGCTGGGCCTTTGGCGGCCAGTACCGGAAGGAAGAGTTCGACCGTCAGTACAATGACATCGCGAACCTTGACATCACGCCGTGCATCGCGACCGTGACGACCGGGACAACGACCTGTGCGCAGCCGGTCGGCGCACTGGGCTTCCTTGCGGGTTCGCGCCCGCTCAGTGCAGAGCAGGAAGTCTATTCGCTGTTCGGCGAACTCAGCCTGCCGTTCAGCGACACTCTCAATGCATCGCTTGCGGCGCGCTTCGAGGATTACGGTGGTGATATCGGATCGACCTTCGATCCGAAGCTCTCCGTGAAGTGGCAGGTTGCCGAACCGTTCGCCCTCCGGGGTTCGGTTGGCACGACCTTCCGCGGACCTGCGCTGACACAGGTCGCGACAGGCTCTGTCACCTCGCTGCAGAACGTGGGCGGCACTTTCCGCGCGGTCGACATTGCCGGCAACCCCGGCCTGACACCGGAAAGCGCGCTGACCTACAATCTCGGTGCGATCTTCCAGCCGGGCAACCTGAACCTTTCCGTCGACTACTGGAGCTTTGACTTCGACGATTCCGTCGTGACGGAACCGGTCGCAAGCATGGTGGCGGCAATGTTCCCGGGTAACTCGGCGGTCAATTGCGGGACCCCTGCATTTGCTGCGCTCCAGGCCCGCTTCACGTTCACCGGCGCCTGCGCGGTGACCAACGTCTCGCGCCTGAATACGCAGTATATCAACGGCCCGAACATCAAGACGTCGGGTATCGACGTGCTGGCGGACTATACGTTCGAAGATTTCAACGGACGGGGAGTTGATCTCGAGATCGGTGGTAGCGGCAGCTACGTTCTTGAGTATGAAGTGGGAGAAGTGACCGTTGAAGGGATCACTGTCGGCCAGCCATTCTCGGCAGTCGGCTTCCTGAACTTCCAGACTATCGCAACTCCGCTTCCGGAGTTGAAGTTTGAGGCCTACGCCAACGCGTCGACCGACAACATCAACGCCCGCCTGACGGCTCGCTACATCGGCGAGTATGAAGACCAGCGCAGCACCCTGTTCACGGCGCCGAACACCGCCACGGGTACGCCCTTGATCCTGGCGCAGGGCCAGACGATCAAGTCGCAGGTCAACTATGACGGCACAGTGGTCCTCTCGCTCCCGGGCGATACGACCCTGTCCTTCTCTGTCGAGAACATCCTCGACACGAAGCCGCCGTTCGCGCGCCTTGAGCTGAACTATGATCCGTTCACGGGCGACGCCGTTGGCCGGACATTCAAGATCGGCTTCACCAAGCGCTTTGGCGCTGGCAACTGAACCAGCCGGTCGTCGGACCTGGTCGAGCGGCCCCCGGAAACGGGGGCCGCTTTTTTATGTGCTCCCGGCCAGCAAAAAAAGACCGGGCCTGAAGACCCGCCTGCTTTGGGGCCGATCCAGACGGTCGATGCCTTGATGACTGCAAGGCGCAGGCGGCGTGCGTCAGAGCGCGCCAAGGGCCCGGCCGGTGATCTCTCCGGCTTCGCGCGCGGCCTGCCGGGCGGTAGAGGAGATCGGGGTCAGGTTCAGGAAGCCGTGCACCATTGACGCGTAGTCGCGGTCGGAGACCCTGATACCGAGGCCGCGCAGCTTGGCGGCGTAGGCGAGACCCTCATCGTGCAGGGGATCCCAGCCGCAGACGATGATGTGCGCCGGGGGAAGGGCCTTCAGATCGTCGGGCGGCGCGAACAGGGGCGAGATGCGCCGGTCCATGTAAGCGCCGGGGTCAGGAAGGTAGTGACCCCGGAAGAACTCGAACAGGCTGGCCGAAATGAACAGGCCGCTTTCCTGCGGCGTCATCTTCTTGGAGCGGATGTCGGCGAACTGGAGGAGGGGATAGAGCAGCAGCTGGAAGGCGGGCTTTGGCCCGCGCGCACGCACCATTTCCTGGGCGAGGTAGGCCGCGATATTACCGCCGGCGCTGTCGCCCGCCACGGCGACGCGGGCCGGGTCGATGCCGGCTTTCGCCGCGCCGCGCTCCTGCACCCAGGCCCAGGCGGCGAGGGCGTCCTCGTGCGCGCTGGGGAAGCGGTTTTCGGGCGCGAGGCGGTAGTCGATCGCGAGCACGCGGCAGCGCGAGCCTTCGGCGAGGCGGCGGCACAGCATGTCATGGCTGTCGAGATCGCCGAGGACGAAGCCGCCGCCATGGAAGAACAGGATGCCGGGGCCGGGCGGCACACCGGCGCCGAGGGGCACGTAAAGGCGCGCCTTGATGTTGCCGGCGGCGCCCGGAATGATCAGCGGACGGACTTCCGCCAGCTCCGGCGCGTCCGGCTCGGCGCTATAGTCCATGCGCAGGAATTCGCGGCGCAGGCGGTCGATGGGGAGTTTCAGGTCAAGCGGCTTCAGGTCCGGAAAACTGAACCGGCTCCGAAGGTTGCGAAAGGCGTCATCGAACGTCATGAGCGCGCCACTGCCTGCCAATTCCGGCGATGTGAGGGCAGGGTGGCGGCGTTGCAAGCAGCGGGCCAATCACGGCCCTGTTAAAGCGGTGTCAGAGCGCGATAACGCCCGGCGCTAGCGGCTCGGCATACAGGGCCTGCACAAGATTTGCGCGGCGGGAAATGACGAGGCGCTGGTTCACATAGCCCTTGTCGGTGATCTCGCCGGCATCGATGCTGGGCGCTTCGGTCATCACCATCAGCCGCTTGATGCGGCGGGACGATCCCTGTTCGGACGCGTTGAAGGCGGCGGCCTTGCGCGTCAGATCGCCGACGAGCGCGGCAAAGCCCTTGGCCGGATCGCCGGCAGCCTTGATGTATTGCTCGGCGGTGGCGGGCGAGGGCCAGACGAGGGCGGTGGCGAAGTCCTTGTCCTGGCCGCAAATCACGGCGTCAAAAATCAGCGGCGAGCAGGCGGCGACGAAATCCGGACGCAGCGTGCCGACCGAGACCCAGGTGCCGGAGGAGAGCTTGAAATCCTCCCCGACGCGGCCGTCGAAGATCAAGCCCTTGTTCGGATCCGTCTCGTCCACGAATTTCACCGCGTCGCCGAGGCAGTAGAAGCCTTCCTCGTCGAACACTTCGGCGTTCTTCTTCGGGTCGTTGTGATAACCCGGCATGACGGTCGGGCCCTTGACGCGGACTTCCAGTTTCTCGCCGTTCGGCACCAGTTTCAGCGTCGTGCCCGGAAGCGGCAGGCCGATCAGGCCGACCCGCTCGACTTCCCAGTGCACCACGGTGATGCCCTGCGTTTCGGTGGCGCCGTACATAGTGACGATGGGAATACGGCGGCCGGTGGCCTTGATCGAAAGGGCCTGCAGGCGGTCATAGAGGTCGTCCGAGAGCGTCGCGCCGCCATAGCCGATGGAGCGCATGTTCTTGAAGAAGGCTTTCAGTAGTGTGTCGTCCTGCTCCATCGCTTCGGCGAGCATGGAGAGGGCGATCGGCGCTGTTCCGAACACGGACGGACTGGCTTCGCGGATGTTGCGGATGGTTTCGTGGAAGAGGGCGGGCGTCGGCTTGCCGCCATCGATCCAGAAGGTCGAGCCGTTCCAGAGCGCGCCGTTGAAGTTCACATTGGAGCCGGAGATGTGGTTCCAGGGCAGCCAGTCGAGGAAGCTGTCGACGCGGTCCGGATCGTGCTCGGGGTCGCGGCTGGTATCCTTCAGGCCTTCCTGGCCGCCAATCATCGAACACATGGCGCCCTGCGTCGTCGGCACCGGTTTCGGCATGCCGGTCGAGCCGGAGGTGAAGAGGTATTTCGCGACGCTGGCGTCGTTCAGCTTCGCCATGGCGGCTGCGATCGCTGGCGTCGGCGCGGTGGCGCAGAGCGCGTCATAGGAGATCACCGCATTGTCACCCTCGGGGGCGGCGCTGACGATCTTGAATGCGCCGGCAGGGAGCGCGGCGATGGCCTTCTTGAAGGGCGCCAGTTGTTCGGCAAAGACGACCGCGGGTTTCACCGTGTTGAAGCAATGCTTCAGCTTGTCGAAATCAGACGACATGGTGGAATAGGGAACGGAGATCGGGGCCGCCGGGGCGCCGATCTTCTGCGCGGCGAGGATGACCATCGCGGCGCGGATCGAGTTGCCCGAGAGCAGCATGACGGGCGCATCCGGGCCGGCGCCGAGATCGAGGAAAGCCTGGGCGAGGCTGTCGGTGATTGTCTTCGCTTCGCCGTAGGTCAGCGTGACCCATTCATCCGTCTTCGGATCACGTTCCCGCAGGAAGGGGCGGTCCGGGTGCTGCGCGGCGCGCTCGTCGAGGCAATGCGGCACGGTCTTCGGGCGGTCACCGGGGGCCTGGTTGGCGGAGATGTAGAACGTGCCGTCCTTGCGCGTCATCGAGACGTCCGGCGTCTTCTGCGGCAGGGGGCGGAATGCGGGCAGGGTCTGTCCCTCGGCCATGATATGTCTCCTCCGGTGTCGGTGCGGGCTCTGCTACCTGACGAATAGTGCCTTCAGGATGCCATGCAACCGGTTACGCGGGGAGAGGCTTCCTGCTGTCAGGCCTGCGCTTTCACTGCGTCCGCGACCAGGGCGAGTGCGCGCTGCATGAGTTCGGCGTCGAGCGCTTCGGCCATTACGCGGATCAGCGGCTCCGTGCCGGATTTGCGCACGACCATCCGTCCACGGCTTCCGAGCAGGGCGTCCGCTTCGGCGAGCGCGGCCTTGACCCTATCAGATTCGATAGGGTTGGCGCCGGTGTAGCGGATGTTGACGAGTTTCTGCGGCGCCGGTTCGAACACGCGCAGCAGGGTGGAGGCTTTGCCGCCGCGCGCGGCGAGCACCGCGAGCACCTGCAGGCCGGCGAGCAGGCCGTCGCCGGTGGTCGAGACATCCGACAGGATGATGTGGCCGGATTGTTCGCCGCCGAGATTGAAGCCGTGCTGGCGCATGTGTTCGCCGACATACCGGTCGCCGACTTTCGTGCGCGCGAGCGAGAGGCCGGAGGCTTTCAGGTATTCGTCGAGGCCCATGTTAGACATCACCGTGGCGACCATGCCGCCGCCTTTCAGGCGCTGCGTGCGGTGCATCTCCGATGCGATCAGTGCCATCACCTGGTCGCCGTCCGCTTCTTCGCCGGTCTCGTCCACGACGATCAGACGGTCCGCGTCGCCGTCGAGGGCGATGCCGATGTCCGAGCCGGTCTCCAGCACGGCAGCTTTCAGCGCGCCGGTCGCGGTGGAGCCGACGCCGGCATTGATGTTCACGCCGTCCGGCTCGGCGCCGATCAGCGTCAACTGCGCGCCGAGGCGGCGCAGCGCTTCGGGCGCCGTTTCAAAGCCGGCGCCGTGCGCACAGTCGAGCACGACTTTCAGGCGCGAGAAGTCCTGACCCTTGCCGATCGTCTCGAGGCAGCGGCCGATATAGCGCCGGCCCGCGCCGGCCATGTCGGCGGGTTCGGAAATCGCGGCTGGCGGGGCATAGTCGCCTTCAAAGGCGGCCGCCATCGCGGCTTCGAGCGCTTCCTCGACATCGTCCGTGAACTTCACGCCTTCGGGGCTGAAAAGTTTCAGGCCGTTGTCTTCGTACTTGTTGTGGCTGGCCGAGACCATGAAGCCGAGCGCAGCGCCGGTCTCCCGGGTGATCAGCGCGACGGCGGGCGTGGGGACGACGCCGAGGCGGACGGGCTTGACGCCCATCGAGGTGAGGCCTGCAATCAGGGCGGCTTCGATCATCTCGCCGGAGCGGCGCGTGTCGCGGCCGATGACGACTTCGCGGCCGCCTTCGGGGGCGAACGTGCGCGCGGCAGCGATGGCGAGGCGCAGTGCGGTCTCGGCCGTCATCGGGGCCTTGTTGATCCGTCCACGGATTCCGTCTGTGCCGAAGTACTGCCGCGCCATGCTGAGCCCCTGCGCCGTCAGAGCGGCGTCACATCTCCGTACACGATAAAGTCCGGATTGTCGTAGCCGCGGTCCCGCTTGCCGTAGAGCAGGGGCGCGTGGTCGAGTGTGAGGACGCGGCCACCGGCGGCTTCCACGACAGCCTGTCCGGCGGCGGTGTCCCATTCCATCGTGCGGCCGAGGCGGGGATAGACGTCCGCTTCACCAGCGGCCACGAGGCAGAACTTGAGGGCGGAGCCTGCGCCGGCGATTTCCTTCACCGGATACTTTGCTAGCCATGTGTCGGTTTCCGGCGAGCGGTGGGACTTGGAGGCGACGGCGGTGAGGCCGTCTGCGGGCGCCGGACGGATGCGCAGGGGATTGCGTTTCTTCGGCACCGGTCCATCCGGCGCGGCTTTCGACTGCCAGGCGATGGACGGGCTTTCGGCGACGAACAGGCGGTGGAGCGCCGGCGCGTAGACGACGCCCATCACCGGGCGGCCGTGCTCGATGATCGCGATATTGACCGTGAACTCGCCGTTCTTCGCGACGAACTCCTTGGTGCCGTCGAG
Organism: Candidatus Sulfopaludibacter sp. SbA3; assembly: GCA_945888325.1. Lineage (GTDB taxonomy): Bacteria > Pseudomonadota > Alphaproteobacteria > Caulobacterales > Hyphomonadaceae > Hyphomonas. Next base: position 11,755 of record CAMDAC010000035.1, on the reverse strand, counting down.
CGGATCGACGAGCGCGAAGCGGCTGCCGTGTTCGGGCATGTTGCCGCCGGCCACCGATTCTTCAGCGATCACCTGAAGGTCGGGCTCGGCCTCGGCGAGCCCCTTCAGGATGATTGCTTCGGCAAGGCCGTCCGCCTCCGTTAGAAGGGACGCATCCAGCTTTGTCTCGACCGAGAAATCAGTGCGGTAGACGCGCATGATCTCCTTGCCAGCGGCGAGGGCAATGCTGGCTAGGGTTTCGGCGGAGACGGTCATGGGGTTACTGCATCACGCTGATCAGCTCGACTTCGAACTGGAGCGGCGCGTTCGGCGGGATCGGGCCGCCGGGCGTGCCTTCGGCGCCATAGGCAAGGTTCGCAGGTACGTAGACCATCCAGCGGTCGCCCGGCTTCATGAGGGCGAGGGCTTCAACCCAGCCTTCGATTAGGCCGTTCGACGGGAAGGCTTCCGGTTCGCCACGCTCATAAGAGCTGTCGAACAGAGCGCCGGTATCGGCGAGGCGGCCTTCATAGTGGACGAGAACGAATTGTCCGTTCACGGGCGGTGCGCCTGCCGGGTCGCCGCTGGCGAGCACGGCGTATTGCAGGCCGGATTCGGTTTTCACAACTTCTGGAGCGGCCGGGTTCCATGGGAAGTACTTCGTCCAGGCGGCGGCGTCGGCCACTTTCGGCACCTCGATGCCGAGCAGCTGCACCAGGAAGACAAGGTCGTCGCCGGCCTTGATCACATCGCCGCGCGGCTGGTCGCCGTAAGCGAGGGCGCTCGGGATGTAGAAGAGGTATTCGTCGCCTTCGGACATTTCCTGCAGGCCCATCGTCCAGCCGGGGATGACCTGGTTGAGACGGAAGCTGGCGGGCTCGCCGCGGTCGAGCGAGGAGTCGAACTTCTCGCCGGTGGCAAGGCGGCCTTCATAATGGACGCTTACGCGGTCAGTCGCGACCGGCTTCTTGCCGCCGTCCGGGCCTTCCTTCAGCACGATGTACTGCAGGCCCATCGGACCGTTTTTCACGTCCTGTCCGGTCGGATTCCAGGGCAGGTGGTCCTTGAAGGCAGCAGGCATGGTATCATCCGTGAAGGGCGGTGGGGGAAGGACGCCGTCAGCCGGCGCGGTGATGGGGTTTGGCGAGCAGGCCGTCAGGGTCAGGGCAGCCAGAGCGGGGATAAGCAGTGTGCGGAGCATGTGAGCTTGTCTCTCTTCGGGGGATCAGATCGCGCGCGGCGGGTATCCCGCCTGGGCAAGGGCATCGATGACTTCCTGCGTATGCTGGCTGTCACGGGTTTCCATCAGGATGTCGAACTCGGCGCCCTTGGCCGGCACGTCAAGCGCGATCCGGTTGTGGGCGACTTCCATGATGTTGGCGCCGTTGTCGCCGATGATCTTGGAGACCAGCGCAAGCAGGCCGGGGCGGTCATCGCCGACGATGCGGATGCGGGCGAGGCGGTTCTCGCGCACGAGCGCGCGTGTCAGCACCGAGGCGAGGAGACGCGTATCGATATTGCCGCCGCAGAGAACAAGGCCGACCTTGCGGCCATAGAAACGCGTCGGATGCGCGAGCAGCGCGGCGAGACCGGCGGCGCCTGCGCCTTCGGCAATCGTCTTCTCGACTTCGGCGAACAGCGTGATCGCGCGCTCAAGGTGTTCTTCCTCAACGAGGAGGATGTCGTCCAGCAGCTGCTCGGCGATGCGGCGGGTCAGCTTGCCGACTTCTTTCACGGCGATGCCTTCGGCGATTGTGGCGCCGCCCATCTTGGGCGTCTTGCCGCGCAGGGCCGCGTGCATGCAGGGGTACATGGCGGCTTCGACGCCGATGATCTTGATGTCCGGCTTCAACGCCTTGGCGGCGACTGCGATGCCGGAGATCAGGCCGCCGCCGCCGATCGGGACGACGAGGGTGTCGAGGTCCGGCTGATCGGCCAGCATTTCGAGCGCGATGGTGCCCTGGCCGGCGATGATGTCGAGATCATCGAACGGGTGGATGAAGACCAGGCCTTCCTTCTCGCCGAGCTTAAGGGCGTAGTCCTTCGCCTCGTCGAACATCAGGCCTTCGAGGATGACGCGGGCGCCGTGGTCGCGGGTGTGTTCGACCTTGTTGAAGGGGGTCGTCTCGGCCATCACGATGGTTGCCGGGATACCGAGGCGGCGAGCATGGTAGGCCACGCCCTGCGCATGGTTACCGGCCGAGGCGGCAATCACGCCGCGGCGCTTTTCGTCGTCGGTCAGCTTGGACAGCTTGTTGAGCGCGCCGCGCTCCTTGAAGGCCGCCGTATACTGGCGGTTCTCGAACTTGATCCAGATATCCGCGCCGGTAATCGCCGACAGGGTGCGCGAGTGCGCCAGCTCCGTTCGCTCGATGTTTCCTTCGAGCACTTTGGCGGCTGCCTGCACGTCGGCAAGCGTGACAAGGGGGGCTGGCGGAAGGGTATCGGGCATGGCTGCGGGTCCAGGGGGCAAAGCGGGCGAACCATATGCGGGGAGGCCTTAACTTACAAGCAATCCCGCTGTGCCCGGAGCTGGGTCATGCTCGGCGACCCAATGACCGGGGCCAATGGGGACGAGCTGGGCCTGGTACTGGTCGGCTTCAGGGTTATCGATGACCTTGGATTTGAGGAACCGCAACGCCGCCCTGCTGTCGAGGGGGCTAGGCAGGTCGCCGGTCAGCTTCAGCTTTTCGCGCGCCCGCTCACCTCTGGGGTCCGCGTTCGGGACGGCAGCGATAAGGGCCTTGGTGTAAGGATGGCGGGCGTCGGTATAGATGGTGCTGCGCCCCGCCAGTTCGACGACGCGGCCAAGATAAAGCACCATGACGCGGTGGCTGATCTGGCGGACGACCGCGAGGTCATGGCTGATGAAGATCATCGCGAGGCCGAACTCCTTCTGGAGTTCGATCAGCAGGTCCACGACCTGGGCCTGGACAGATACATCGAGCGCCGAGACGGCCTCGTCGCAGATCACGAGTTTCGGCTGCAGGATCATCGCGCGGGCGATCCCGACGCGCTGGTTCTGTCCGCCGGAAAGCTCGTGCGGATAGCGGTTGATGAGGTTCGGATCGAGGCCGACACGGGGCAGGATCTCGCGCACCTTCGCTTCGCGTTGCTGCTTGTTGAGGTTCGGCTCGTGAACCTGCAGGGGTTCGGCGATCGAGGCGCCGACGGTCATGCGCGGGTCGAGGCTCGCGAGCGGGTCCTGGAAGACGATCTGCAGGTCGTCGCGCAGGGCATTCATTTCGCGGGCGCCGGCCTTCGAGATGTCCTTGCCGAGCCAGGCGACCGTGCCGGCCGTCGGCGGAATAAGGCGCAGCACGCCGCGCGCGAGGGTGGACTTGCCGCAGCCGGATTCGCCGACGACGCCGAGAGTCTCGCCGGGGCGAAGGTCAAAGCTGACGCCGTTGACGGCCTTCAGCGGTTTGGTCCTGCCGAACAGGCCGCCCTTCACCTGGATCGGGAAGTGGACCTTCATGTCATCGACCTGCAGCACCGGGGCGATGTCCTGAGAGGGGGCAGGTGAAAGGGGCGGGCGGCCCGGCGGGTCCGGCAGGTCGATGCGCGGCACGGCGGCGAGCAGCATCTTGGTGTAGGGATGTTGCGGGGCGTAGAAAATGTCGTCCACCGCGCCCTGCTCGACGATTTCGCCATGACGCATGACGATCACGCGGTCGCACATGCGGGCGACGACGCCCATGTTGTGGGTGATAAGGACGATGCCGGTGCCGGTCTCCCGCTTCAACTCGTCCATCAGCTCGAGGACCTGCGCCTGGACGGTCACGTCAAGCGCCGTGGTCGGCTCATCGGCGATCAGCAGTTTCGGGCCGCACAGCATGGCGATTGCAATCATCACGCGCTGGCGCATGCCGCCGGACAGCTCATGCGGGAACTGGTCAAGCCGGCGGGCGGCTTCCGGAATGCGAACGTGCTCAAGCCAGTCGACGCAGCGCTTGTTGGCTTCGTTGCCCTTCAGGCCTTTGTGCAGCGCCAGGATCTCGCGCATCTGGGCGCCGACCGTCATGTGCGGCGTCAGGCTGGTCAGCGGGTCCTGGAATATCATCGACATCTCGGCCCCGCGGATCTTGCGCAGCTCCGCCTTTGGGGCGGTCAGCATGTCGGTGCCGTTGAACAGGATCTGGCCGGTGGCGCTGCCATTCTCGGCGAGCAGGCCCATCGCGGCGAGCGCGGACTGGCTCTTGCCGGAGCCGCTTTCACCCACGATGCCGAGGCATTCACCGGCGGATACCTGAAAGGAAATTCCCCTGACAGCGTTTACGGTGCCATCAGCGGTGTCGAAATTTACGGCGAGGTCTTTCACGGTCAGGATCGTCATGCCCCACGGGTAGCGCCTTGAAACCGCCGCGCAAAGAGGTGGGGCGCAGAAAACAGGAACGCCGCGCCTCCTGTGGGGTAGGAGACGCGGCGCAACTGCGGCTTGTTGCCGGCAAGGCCGGCAGGGCCTCAGTATTTGTAGGCGAGGCCGACGCCCACCACGAGCGGGTTGATATCGACATCGGCGTTCACGGTGGCGCCCAGGGCGGTCGTGAAGTCGACCGTCACATCCGTGTTGATCCAGATCTTCTTGACGTCGACGTTGAGCGCGAAGCCGCCGTCCTTGCCGTCGAGGTCATAATCGAAGCCAGCCTGCACGGCGGGTCCGAAGCTCGGATCATAGTCCATGCCGTCTGCGACCGGGCCTTCGTCCTCGTTGAAGAAGAAGGTCGCGTTCACGCCGGCGCCGACATAGGGCTTGAACTTGCTGCCGTTCTGGAAGTGGTATTGCAGGGTCAGGGTCGGCGGCAGCAGCCAGACGTCGCCCAGATCGACGGTGGCGTTGGTCAGGGCGCCGGGTACGGTCACGTTGACGGCGCTGACATCATGCGGCGTGACGGCGAGGATCAGCTCGGCGGAGATATTGTCGGTGAAGAAGTAGGTGATGTCGAATTCGGGGACATACTGGTCACCGATGTCAGCGTCGCCCGCGAGGCCTGCGCCACCCACCGACAGCGCGGCAGATTCGTCCGGCAGCACGGCAATGGCGCGCGCGCGGAGCATCCAGGGATTGTCTTCCGCAGAGGCGGTTCCGGCAAATCCGGTGAGGGCTGTGCCCGTTATCAGGGCGGCAAGAAGGAGCTTTTTCATCGCTTGGTTCCCATCATTTTGGTGAGTGATGGATCCTTGTTAAGCCTCTGGAATTGTTCGCGAAATTGGCCAGCTTGCCGCGCGTCGGCGAGCCGCGCGGCACAAGCGCGCGACTAGGTAATCGTCCGTATTGAGACGAAATCCGCGGCGGCGCAGATTGAGCGAAATGCGGAGGGGACTCGCAGAGGAAGTCCTGGCCACTGCACACTTCGCGTGTGCTCAAGGGGTGGGCGCCTGCCCCTGAGGAAAGGCTTGAACTTCCGGCCTCCAGTTGGGAACATGGCCTCTTTCCCTGTTCCCGGCTGGAGTGCACCTGATGCCCGTCATGAATTTTCTCACCCAATGCGTGTTTGATGCGGGCGCGCTGAAACAGCTCGCAGCGCTGGCCAAGGGGAAGGGGATCACCCGGCCCTTCATCGTGACGGACGCGGGCATCAAGGCCTCCGGCATCCTGGCTAAGGTCGAGGATGCACTCGGCGTTGCCCCCGCCGGCGTGTTTGCCGAAACGGTCTCCAACCCGACCGAGACCCAGACGAAGATTGCGGCAAAACTCTACAAGGAGTCCGGCGCGGACGGGATCATCGCGGTCGGCGGCGGCTCGTCCATGGACCATGCCAAAGCGATCGGCCTCCTGGCCTCCCACAGCGAACCGCTGGAAACCTACGCGGCGATCATCGGCGGCGCCAAGAAGATCGGCAAGATTCCGCCCCTGATCGCGATACCGACCACCGCCGGCACGGGCTCGGAAGTCTCGGTCGGCATGGTCATCATCATGGAGAATGGCCGCAAGGAAACCTTTGCCTCGCCGAACCTGATCCCCGTGGTCGCGCTCTGCGATCCGGACCTGACGCTCGGCCTGCCCGCGGGCCTCACTGCGGCAACCGGCATGGACGCGCTGACGCATTGTATCGAAGCGGTGCTGACGCCGTCGATCAATCCGCCTGCGGAAGGTATCGGCTATGACGGCGCGCAGCGCGCCTTCGGGCAGGGCATGCTGGTGCGCGCCGTCAAGGACGGCTCGGACGCGGAAGCGCGCTGGCACATGATGATGGCGAGCTATGAGGGCGCCCTCGCCTTCGTGAAAGGCCTCGGCGGCGTGCATGCGCTGAGCCATGCGGCCGGACGTCTGGAGCAGAAGAAGCTGCACCACGGCACGCTGAACGCCGTCTTCCTGCCGCACATCCTGCGCTTCCATCACGGCGCGGCGGACGCCAAATATGTCCGCCTGCGGCAGGTCATGGGCCTGAAGCCGGGTGCTGATCTCGCGGACGCGATCCAGGACCTGAACAACACCATCGGCATTCCGAAAAACCTGACGGCCATGGGACTTGCGGCATCGGATGCGCCGGGCATCGTTGACTACGCGCTCAAGGATCTCGCCCATTTCGGCAATCCGCGCCCGATGAGCGCTGATGACTATGCCAAGGTCTACGAGACCGCCCTGAAATAGGAGACCCGGCGCCTTGGCGCGCAAGTTCGCCCCCATCCTGAAGATGGCCGCCTTGCATCATGGCGGCGAAAAGGCCGTACTCGCACAATCGGCCAATTCGCATGCGGTCCGGAATCTGGCCAAGGTACCCGCCGACCGGCTGTTGTCGGTGATGACGCGTTGCGTTTTCAATGCCGGTTTCAACTGGAGAGTCATCGAGGCGAAATGGGACGGATTCGAAGCGGCCTTCGAAGGCTTCGATCCCGGAAAGCTCGCCTTCTTCGGTGAGGGGATGATGGATGATCTGGTCTCGGACGAGCGCATTGTGCGCAATGGCCAGAAGATCAAGGCGACCCTCGAGAATGCGCGTTTCGTCGCTGACGTCGAGCGCAGCGAAGGCGGCTTTGGCAAGTTTCTCGCCGGTTGGCCGGCGGACGATCAGGCCGGACTGATGGCCGAGCTGAACCGGCGCGGCTCCCGGCTTGGCGGAGCAACGGCTCAGTATTTCCTGCGCTTTGCCGGCTGGGATGCCTGGATCGCGTCCGGCCATGTCTGTGCGGCCTTGGTGCGCGAAGGGGTGCTCACGAAACCGTCCGCAACGAGCAAGCGCGACCTCGCCGCACTGCAGGCCGCCATCAACGACTATCACGCCGATAGCGGTCTGCCGCGCGCCCAGATCAGCCGCTTGCTGGCCTTGAGCGTCGGCTGATTATTCCGCTTCGAGAACCGGCAGGCCGAGCGCCTGTTCGATATCCGCCCAGCTGACAACCTTGAAGTTCTGGTCCTGCCCGGACTTCGGGTTGCCGTCGTCCTGTACGGTCAGGATGCCGCGCGGATAGCTCGGCAGCGCGCCGGAGAAAACGTCGAGACCGTCCGTATGCGTCACGGCGTCGATGCCGAGCGCCGCGTTCTCGCCGATGGAGAAGCTGCCCATCGGGGTATGCGGCGCCTTGCGGTCATACACCACGAACCGGTTGTCGGACTGGGCCGAGACGACGAGCCAGCCGGCGCCGTCCTTGCCGCGCCAGAGCGAGACGCCTTCGACATCCGCGACAAGACCGGCGGCGCCGCCGACCACGTCAATCTGCTCCGGCACCGGCGCGGCGTCCGGGTAAGCCATCTTCCAGAGACCCTGGTCTTCCTCGCCGACGAACAGCAGGCCCTGCGCCTCGTCGAACACGCAGCCTTCGAGCTGGGTTGCGAGCTTTGCCGTCTTCAGAAGTTCGCCGGTCAGTTCTGTGGGGCTCGCGGAAACGGACCAGATTTCCACCGTTCCGTCCTTGTACGTCACGCCCACCAGGCCCCGCCCGTCTTCGCGGCCCGAGCAGATGCCATACGGCTCCAGACGCCCCGTCGGCACATCACCGCGGTGCGAAACGGTGCCTGTGGCGCGGTCGACGAGGAACACGGAAATCGCATTCACCTGGTCATTGCTCGCCACGGCGACATCAAAGGAACGCTCCGCCGACTGACGAAGATCGACATTGTTGATCAGGCCGATCGGCAGGCGTGCCGCTTCGCTGCCGTCGAGATTGTAGACGACGAGGCCTTCCTGTTTGTTGGTACCGAGGATCAGCGATTTCGCGGCGTCCTGCGGCTGCAGCCAGAGGACCGGATCGTCAGCTGCGTCGCCGCGTGCGCCGGCCGGCGCCGTCTCCATGGACGCCATCACGAGCGCCTGACTCGACAGTACAGGCGGCGCCGAGGCGCAGGCCGATACGGCAAAAACAGAGACGGCAGCGAGGAGAATTGGGCGCAGCATGTGAGACATATCCTTCATTCGGAGGCAGCGTTTGGCGCCGCCATATCGCCCAGCTGTGACACAAAAGCTACTGTCACAAAACTGATGCTGATCCGTCACCTGATTGCGAAGATCGAGTGGTAGCCGCCCTGCATAGACAACTGGGGTGTTCCATGAAAACCAAACTTTCTCTCCTTGCCGGGGCGAGCTTCGTCACGCTTTGCCTTGGCGCAGCCATCTCCGCATCCGCGCAGACTGCGCCGGCGGCAACCACCGAACAGGAGGATCCGATCCTCCGCGCCGAGACTGTCGTGGTTCAGGGCGAAATCACCTATCGCAACCGCAGCGAAGAGACCGTTCAGACGCTCGAATACGGCCAGGACTATTTCCAGCGCTTCGAGCCGCTGACCGCTGGCGACGCCCTGAAGCGCGTGCCGTCAGTCACCTTCCTGTCCGACGTGATCGAGAGCGACGGCGCCCGCCTGCGCGGCCTCGACCCGGGCTACACCCAGATCCTCATCAACGGCGAAAAGGTTCCCGGTTCGAACGCCGACCGTTCCTTCTTCCTCGACCGCATCCCCGCCGAACTGATCGACCGCGTCGAGATCGTCCGCTCCTCGTCGGCCCGCCGTTCCGGCGACGCCCTTGCGGGTACACTGAACATCGTCCTGCGTGACGGCTACGAGCTCGACGGCGGTTATATCCGCGTCGGCGGCCTGGCCTTCGACGACGGCGAGTTCAAGGAAAGCCTCGGCGGCGTCTATGGCGGCGCAGTTGGTCCGGGCCGTCTTTTGCTCGGTGCAAACCTGCAGGGCCGTTACAACCCGAAAATCAAGAAGTCGCAACGCTTCGGCGACAGCCCGGAGAACAACCCGACCTTCCGCGTCGATGACTTCGACAACCGCGAAGACCAGACCGACACGCGCGACGGCACGGATTATTCGTTCAACGCCGACTACAGCATCGATTCCGACGACGGCACCGACATCAACCTTTCCGGCTTCTACGTGAAGACCGAACGGACTGAAGACGAACGCTCGTTCGAGTATGACGATCCGACCGCAATCACCGGCCCGGTGCGCCGCACCGTCGCGGGCAACCTGCTGACCGACAATGCCAACGTCAACGAGATCAACCAGGAGAACTACTCCCTGCGCGCGGTCGTCGAGGAAGAATGGGCAGCGGGTGAAACCACTCTGAAGGTTGGTTTGGCCAACTTCGACGAAAGCCAGTACGAGACGGAAGACGAAATCGACTTTGATCGCACAACGCCGCGTTACACCGGCGATCTCACCGTCACCTCGATCGCCGACGAAGAGTTCTTCGGGGAGTTCGCGCACGAGATCGAGACCGGCGACAACACCGAGTTCGAATTCGGCCTCTTCTATCAGGTCAAGCAACGCGACACGGACATTCGCACGCAGCGCAACCGCTTCAACGTCGCTGTCGCGCTGCGCGATGGCTGGGATCAATTCTCCGACACTCCGGAAGTGGCCCGGATCGCCTGGACGAACCTTCAGCCTGTTGCGGGCGGAGAGAGCCAGATCGACGAAGAACGTTTTGACGGCTTTGCTGTCTTCAACGGCGAAAGCGGCCCCCTCGCCTGGGAAGCCGGTCTTCGCTACGAGACCACGACTGTCGACATCACGGACCTCACCGTGGCTCCGGCCGATCGCACCACGAGCAACAACTTCTCGTTCTTCCTGCCTTCGGCTCACCTGAAGTATGATGTCACGGCTGCCGACCGGGTTTCCGCCTCCGTGGCACGCACGGTCCGCCGCCCGAACTTCAACTTCATCTCGCCGGCGCTGCTGGAAGCCGAACTGGGCGACAACGACCTGCTCGGCAATCCGGACCTTGAGCCGGAAAGCGCCTGGGGCGCCGATCTCGGCTACGAACGCCGCCTCGGAACGGCCGGCGTGTTCGGGGTCAACCTGTTCTACCGCGACGTCAAAGACCTGGTCGAAGTTGCCAGCACCGGCGTTGAAGGCTCGGAAGGGCCGGGGACGTTTGTACTGCAGCCGCAGAACACCGGCGACGGCAGTGTCTATGGTATCGAATTCGACCTCTCGACGCCGCTGACGGTCGTTGGCCTCCCGAATACGGGGGCGTTCGCCAACTTCTCCTGGCTCGACAGCGATATCGAAGACGCGTTCGGTTCGCGCCGCTTCAACGATCAGTCCGAGTTCGTCTACAACTTCGGTTTCATTCACGATCTCGTCGCCTTGGACGCGGCGTTTGGCGCAACCTACCGCAAGCAGGGTGACGCTTTCGGACGCGTGATCGGCGAAGAGATCACCACGTCTTACGGCGCCGACCTTGAAGTCTTCATCGAGAAACGCCTCGGCAACAGCTTCACGATCCGGGCCGTCGGTTCGAACCTTCTGAACGGTTCGAAAGACGAAGTGTTCAACAAGTTCACCACGATCCAGGACCAGATCGACCGCAGCTTCGACGAGTACGAACTCGAGTCCGAAGAAGCCGGTCCGGTGTTCCAGCTGATGGCACGCTACGCTTTCTGATCCGGCCATCCGCAGACAGATGAAGGCGGGCCGCAGCACAGTGCTGCGGCCCGTTTTCGTTCCGGTTCAGCCTCGCATTTTCGACCAGGCCGCAAGTCGTGCGGTATAGGCGCGCGGCGTCTCGCCGGCGAGGCGGCGCGCGGTGCCGAAGGCGCGGCGCAGGGCGCGGCGGCGGGCTTTGGAGATCAGCTCCAGCGCGGTCGCGGCATCGGATTTGGCAAGCAGATGTACCGGCAGGTCGATTATGGCGGCTTCCAGAAGGCCGAGATCGCGCCAGTCGCCGAGATCATCGCAGAGCCGCTCGGCAGCGGCGGCGTAGCCGTCCATCACTTCCGGAAAGGCGGCGCGCAGCAGCAGCGTCTGATACCAATGATCCTTTGCGCGTTTGCGCAACTCGTGGATGGGTTCTTCGTCCCGGGCGCGCCGTGCCGCCTCGAAGGATTTGCGCAGCCGGCGGTAGCTGCGCTGCAGGCCGGGTGCGAGGGCGTGCCAGCCCGTCTGCGTCAGGGTCCAGGATTGCGCGCGCCCGGCAGCCGCGTCCGTCTCTTCGGCGAAGGCTTCCAGCAGCCGCTTCTGCGCGGCCGTGCCGGCGGCGCGGCGCTTGTCGAGGGCGGTGCTCAGGCTGGCGGAGACGTCCTGCGGCAGGCCCAGCCGCGACAGCGTTTCGGTCAGGGCGCCCTTGTCTCTGAGCGCGGACAGGCGGGCCGCTGCTTGCCTTAGCACCGCAATCTCTTCGTGCGCCTCAGGAAAAACCGGTGCGACGAGGCGCAGCAGGGCGCGCAGCCGTTTGGTCGCTTTCCTGCCTTCGTGCACCTTGCCGGCAAGCGGCACAGTCCTGTCGGCCAATGCGGCGCCAATCGCCGAAAACTCCTCCGCCGCAATCCGGCGAAGGGCTTCGCTCGTCGACGCGTCGCCTGACTTGAACCTGTAGGCCATCGT
>CAMDAC010000034.1 GCA_945888325.1 Candidatus Sulfopaludibacter sp. SbA3 | reverse complement strand
GCAAGGCCCAGCTCGCCCATATGCTCGCCGATCATCTCGGCCACCATCGGCACCACTTCGCGGAACACCTTGCGGCCTTCCTGGATGAACAGCTTGTCCGGCGCGCCCACGCCGTCCGGCGCCGCGCGGTTCAGGAATCCGAAATTGTTGCGGATATTGTTCGAGAACTGCGTCTTCAGTTTGGTGCCGAGAATCTTCCAGTGCGCCGCCGGCGCGATCGCCTCGTCCTCGATCAGCACGGCGGTGGCCACATCGCCGAAGATGAAATGGCTGTCGCGGTCGGTGAAGTTGAGGTGGCCCGAACAGATTTCCGGGTTCACCATCAGCACTGATTTCGCATGCCCCGCGCGCACGAAATCCGCCGCCGTCTGTATACCGAACGTTGCCGACGAGCACGCCACGTTCATGTCGAAGGCAAAGCCCTCGATGCCGAGCGCCTGCTGCACTTCAATCGCCATCGCCGGATAGGCGCGCTGCATGTTGGACGCCGCGCAGATCACCGCGCCGATCTCCTCCGGTTTCCGCCTCGCCGCCTGCATCGCGTCGCGCGCCGCCATCACGGCCATCTCCGCCAACACCGAGATCTGCTCGTTCGGCCGCTCGGGAATGCGCGGCGCCATGATGTCCGGATCGATCACGCCGGCCTTGTCGATCACGAAGCGGGACTTGATGCCGGAGGCCTTCTCGATGAACTCCACCGAGGAATGCGTCTTGGGATCCATCAGGCCGGATTTGATCTCGGCCTCGTTCTCGCGGTTCCAGATGTCGGCCCAGACATTGTAGCTCGCCACCAGTTCGGCGTTCGAGATGGAATGGGGCGGGGTCCACAGGCCTGTGGCGGAAATCACGGGGCTCGGCATTTGCTCTCTCCGGCGGCGCCTGCCCGCCAGGAGCGTCAGGCCATTCTTGATGTTTTTTGTGACGCAAGGTCTAGCGCGCGCCGGGCCGGCAGCACAAGGCCGCCGCTTGATGCGGCGCGTGGGGGCGGTCTTACTTCCCCGGGTCGCCGAACACTTCGTTCAGCCGCTCGCGTTCCTCGGATTGCTGGATCTGCAGCTCCAGCTCGTCCATCACCTTCTGCTGACGGGCCCGTTCGGTCTCGATCACGGTCTCGCGGCAGCGGGCGCGCGCGTCGGCCTCGCCGAGCTTTTCGCAGGTTTCCAGCGCCCGCGAGTCCGCCCGGTCCTGCCAGGACTGGCATCCGCCGAGCGCCATCAGGCCCGCCAGCGCCAGCGCAGATATCCCGCCGCGCGTCATCTGGGCGGCTTGCGCTGGGCTTCGCGCTTCACCGACAGCGCCACATCGGCCACCACGTCCTTCATGCACGCATCGCGCTCGGCCTCGGTGGCCTCGCCCGCGCACGCGTCCACCGGATTGGCATACGCCGGCGGCGGCGCGCTCGACCGGCAGGCGCCCGCCGCGCAGAGCAGTCCGATCGCCGCAATCGTCATTATGGTCTTCATCTGGTGTTCCTCACCTCCCTGTGCCGGGGACAGCTTAGCTCATGGTCATTGACCATGCCAACTGCCTGCGCCCATGCATACACGATCGTCGGGCCGACAAACTTGAAGCCCCGCTTCTTAAGGTCCTTGGACATCTGCGCCGACCAGTCCGTGAAGGTTGGCGCCTCGCGGAAATTCTTCCACTTCCCGTGGACCGTCTTGCCGCCGACCCAGCCCCAGCAGTAATCGGAAAAATCCTCGCCGGATTCCATCATCGCCAGGTACAACTTCGCATTGCCGATCACTGCGTCGATCTTCTTCGGGCTGCGGATGATGCCCGGGTTCTCCATCGCCTTGGCCGCCCGTTTCGGCGTCCAGCGCGCGAGGCGCTCGGGATCGAACCCATCGAACTCTTCCCGGATCGACTCGCGCTTCCTCAGGATGGTGATCCAGCTCAGCCCCGCCTGCATCCCGTCCAGCTGCAGCTTCTCCCACAGCGCGCGCGGGTCACGCTCCGGCACACCCCATTCGGTATCGTGATAGTCGCGGTACAGCTTGTCGCTCACCGGCGCCCAACCGCAATACGGCGTCTCCTCACTCATCGGCGGCCTCCATCAGCGCCTGAAGTTCCGCCATCAGCCAGGGGGGGGCATCAATTTCGGCCGGCGCCGCATTCACCATCACCGTCTCGCCCGCCTGCACCGATTTCGCATACCGGTCCGTCCGCAGCAGCGCGAGGCCTTCGCCGTCGACCGCGCTCGTCACCGTGCCCAGCAAGCTCTCGCCGGCCCGCACATCGGCGCCCACCGCAAGATCGCTTCCGCGCACCCGAACCGTCCGCTTACGGATCAATACCTTGCGCTTCATCCGGCTCGCCACTTCCTGGCCGACGAAACAGCCCTTCTTGTAATCAATGCCGCCCATCAGATCCATGTTGATGTCGGTCGGGAACACTTCTGCCGCGCGGTAATCGCGTCCCCATTCCGGAACACCCGCCTCCATCGCCAGCAGGTCCCAGCCGGGAAGCGTTTCCGTTACCGCGCCGGCCGCCACAACTCTCCGCCTCGGCAAGGACGCCCCGCGAGGATCCGGCGCGCCCTCCGCCCCGGCCGCAGATACCAGCGCCTCATCCCGCACGATCTCCACCGCCGAGCGCAGCCGGAACATCTTCAACCGTTTCAGCAGGTCCTCGGCCGCGTCCGCATGCACATCAATCTGCACGCCCTCGGCCGTCCGGTGCGCGATATAGTCCGCGATCACCTTGCCCTGCGGCGTCAGCAGCGCCCCATACCGCGCGTCGCCCTCGGCCCAGTCCGCCACGGTATGGGTGACCGTCCGCTCGAGCAGAGCGAGTGTGTCAGGACCGGAAAGGACGAGAATGGATCGGTTGGGAAGACGGTGCATCGGGCCGTTCTAGGCCCTCAGCCGCCCGCCGTCATCAGGCCTTTGCGCCCGGCATCGCGGCAATCACTGCTGCCGCCAGAGCGCTTTTCAGCAGCGAGCCGGCGAGGAACGGCACGACGCCCGAGGCCAACGCAATCTCCGGCGTGGTCAGCATCGCAAGCCAGCCGCCGCCCACCGCCAGGATCAGCGCATGCAGCCCGAGGAAACCGGCAAACCGTGCGCCATGCAGTGACAGCGTCTGCCCCTTCGGCAGGAAGCCCGCCAGGAACGCGGCCACCGGGAACGCAAAGAGGTAACCCGCCGTCGGCCCGGCAAACGCCAGCAGCCCGGTCTTACCCCCCGCCAGCACCGGCGCGCCCATCAGCGCCAGGCCCAGCCAGCTGAGCACGATCGCCGCCCCCATCCGCGGCCCCGCCACCGCGCCGAGCAGCACCAAGACCAGCGTCTGCATCGTCACCGGCACCGGCACCATCGGCAGCGACACATAGGACGACACCGTCAAGGCCGCGACCCCCGCCAGCCCGATGGCCACCGGACGAACCCGGGAAGCCGCAAACGGATGCACAGCAGACTGGGACATGGAAAAAACCTCAAGTTTTGACCCCCCCCCTTCTTGTGCGCCGCACAAGCCAGGGTCAAGCCTCCCCAGGCCCCCGACTTTCTTGCGGCCAGATGAGACCAAACCGGCACCAGGCGATAAAAAATGAGAATGAATGAGAAAAAATCGACATTCAAAGTGCAAAGCGCGAGACACGGTGAACGTGGTTGAACAGGGCAGGCGCAAAACTTGCGCCTACAAAAACCGCCCCTCCCAAAGAATAAACTCCAACCCCCTCAAGCCATTACAAAATACTTCCCCAATCCGTCCGCTACACCTCCGCTCACGGAGGTATACTCTGGGAATGATCATCCAGAAAATTTCCAAGCCTGAAGACCCCCACTCCCATTGCTAAGGGGCGGGAGGTGAGGGGCTAGCCAAACCAGGCCAGCTTAAACCGCCCAGACCCGGCTGCGCGACGCTGCGTCCGCGTGACATTTCCCCGCTCCGGCGCGATAAGGCCCGCCATGACCCAGATCTTCGACCTCATCCTGCGCGGCGGCACCGTCGTCACCCCCGGCGGCGAAGCCCGCACCGATATCGGCATCATCGGCGAACGCATCGCCCGCATCGGCGATCTCTCCCAGGCCTCCGCCGGCGAAATCTACGGCGCCAGCGGCCTGCACATCCTCCCCGGGGTCATCGACACCCAGGTCCACTTCCGTGAGCCCGGCCTCGAATACAAGGCCGACCTCGAGACCGAAGCCCGCTCCGCTGCCCTCGGCGGCGTCACCGCCGTGTTCGAGATGCCGAATACCAACCCGTCCACGATCACGCCGGACCTGATGCTGGACAAGCTCGCCCGCGCCAAGGGCCGCATGGACATCGACCACGCCTTCTATGCCGGCGCCACGCACACCAACACGGACCTGCTGCCCGAGATGGAGCGGATGGTGGGCTGCTGCGGCGTCAAGGTCTTCATGGGCGCTTCCACGGGCGACCTGCTGGTCCATGACGATGCCGGCGTCGAAGCCGTCATCAAGGCGATCAAGCGGCGCGCCGCCTTCCATTCCGAAGACGAATACCGCCTTGCCGAACGCCGCCCGCTCGCCCGCACCGGCGACTGGACCAGCCACCCCGAAGTGCGCGACGTCGAAAGCGCCGTCATGTCGACGAAGCGCCTCCTGCGCATTGCCCGCGCCGCCGGCAAGCGCATCCACGTACTGCACATCTCCACCGCCGAGGAACTCGAGATCCTCCGCGACGCGAAAGATGTCGCCTCGGTCGAATGCCTGCCGCAGCACCTGACCCTTGCCGCGCCAGACTGCTACGAGCGTCTCAAGGGCTACGCCCAGATGAACCCGCCGATCCGTGAGGCCCGCCACCGCGACGCCCTCTGGCGCGCGGTGAATGCCGGCATCATCGACGTGATGGGCTCCGACCACGCCCCGCACACCAAGGAAGAGAAAGCGCGGCCCTATCCCGCGTCGCCCTCCGGCATGCCCGGCGTGCAGACGATGGTGCCGATCATGCTGACCCATGTGAACGACGGAAAGCTCAGCCTGCAGAGGTTTGTCGAGCTGACCAGCGCCGGCCCGCAACGCGTCTTCGGCCTCGCCGACAAGGGCCGCATCGCCGAAGGCTACCATGCCGATTTCACGGTCGTGGACCTGAAGCGCCAGGAGACGATCACCAACGACTGGTCGAAATCCAAATGCGGCTGGACCCCCTTCGACGGCTTCGAAGCCACCGGCTGGCCCGTCGCCACGATCGTGCGGGGCGGCTTCGTGATGCGCGACGGCGAGATCACCCGCAAGGGCGCCGGCCAACCCGTCCGCTTCAACGAAACGCTGGAGCCGGCGGGTTAGCAGGCCTTTCGGGGGGCTTTGCCGCCACAAGAGTTGCCCTGCCGGGAGATTCCGTCCTAGGCTGGCGGCCTGTCAATTTGGGGCTCGCCGCCCGCCCATATACCGAAAGGACCCCCATGCGCTTCATCCCCGGCCTTCTCCTGTCCGCCGCGCTGCTGACCGCCGCCCCGCTGGCCTTCGCCGAAGAGCGCACCGCCTTCGAACTGCAGGCGCGCGAAATCTATCAGACCGTCGTCGAAATCCGGTCGGCCAAGGGGCAGGGGAACGTCCCGGTCGTGGTTGACTATATCGTCCGTGAGCTGAAGGCCGGCGGCTTTGCCGACGCCGACATCGAAGTGACGGACTACGAGATCGAGGGCGAACTCGTACAGGGCCTGATGGTCTGGTACCGCGCCGAGAGCACGCCGAAGCAGAAGCCCATCGTCCTCCTCGCCCACATGGATGTGGTCGATGCGCTGCCGGACACCTGGACGCGTTATCCCTTCGAGCTGATCGAGGAGAACGGCTACTTCTTCGGCCGCGGCACCGCCGACAACAAATACGGCGTCACCAGTCTGGTGGCGACCTTCCTGCGGCTCAAGGCCGAAGGCTTCAAGCCGGACCGCGATCTCGTCATGATCCTGTCGGGCGACGAAGAAACCGGCATGATCTCCACCCGCGCCCAGGCGAAGTATACGGATGAAAAAATCAAGCCCGCTTACGTGCTCAATGCCGATGCCGGCGGCCTGACACTCGATGAAAATGGCAAGGCGCTGCTCTACGGCGTGCAGGGCGCCGAGAAGACCTACGCCACGTTCGAACTGACCGTTTCCAATCCCGGCGGCCATTCTTCGACGCCGCGGGTCGACAATGCCATCTATGAACTCGCCGACGCGCTGAAGAAGATCGAGGCCTACAAGTTCCCGGTCATGCACAGCCCGCTGACGCTCGCCTCCTTCAAGTCGGCCGGCGCGCAGACGCCCGGCCCGCTCGGCGAAGCCATGCTGGCCTTCGCCAAGAACCCGGCCGACGAAGCCGCCATAGCCGCGCTGCGCGCCAACCCGGAAACGGTCGGCTCGACCGGCACCACCTGCATCGCCACGATGCTGCGGGGCGGCCATGCCGAGAACGCGTTGCCGCAGCGCGCGACCGCGACGATCAACTGCCGCATCTTCCCGGGCGTCGGCATTGCCGCCACCGAGCAGACGTTGAAAGAGGTCGTCGGCAATGACGGCGTCGCGTTCAAGCTGATCTCAGACCTCGTCGAGAGCCCGGAATCGAATCTCCCGGATGAGGTCATGGCGGCCATCGCCAAGGCGCTTGCCGCACGCGGCCTCGAAGGCCTGCCGATCCTGCCGCACATGTCGTCTGGCGGCACCGACGGCCTGTTCTATCGCAATCTCGGCTATGACACGCTGGGCATCGATGGCAGCGGCGCCAAGCCGAACGATACCTTCGCGCACGGCCTCAACGAGCGCCTCGCGGTGGACTCCTTCTACGGCGGTCTCGATCACTGGTACATCGTCCTCAAGGACCTCGCCGGCGCCGAATAGCGCAGAAGTGAACCGGGGCAAGGAGCGGGCGGTTTGACCGACAAGGCTGAAAAGCCGATGGGCCTGAGGCGCACGCTGATCTGGCTCTACGAAGGTGTCGGCCAATGGCCGGTCGCCTTCCGTTGGGCCGTGCTCGTCTTCGATGTGACAACGATCAGCTACTTCCTCGTCTCGCCCTTCCTCGGTACGCCCGGCGAGCATTTCTGGCTCGACTATGTGATCGGCACGATCATTGCGCTGGACCTCGCCGCGCGATTCTACATCGCGCCGACAAAGCGGCGCTTCTTCCTGCGGTTTATGAACATTGCAGACGCGATTGTCGTCGTCTCGATGCTCGCGCCGTTCTTCTCGCAGAACTACGCCTTCCTCCGGATCATCCGGGCCCTGAGGATTGCCCGCGCGTTCAGTTTCCTGCGCGATGACAGTCCGATGTCGAGCTACCTACGCCTGCACCGCGTCGTCATCGAACGCGCGATCAACGTGGTCGTCTTCCTCTTCATCATGTCGGCCATGGTCTATGCCGACCAGGTGAACCGGCCGGGCTCGGACGTGAAGAACTTCCTCGATGCCTTCTACTTTGTCGTCACCACCCTGACGACGACCGGTTACGGCGACGTCACCCTCACCGGCTGGACCGGCCGTGTGCTGCCCATCATCATCATGCTGCTCGGCGTCACGCTGTTCCTGCGCCTCCTGAAGGCGCTGCTGACTCCCACCGACAAGGCCGAGGTCGAGTGCACCAATTGCGGCCTGATGCGCCACGACCGCGACGCCGTCCACTGCAAGCATTGCGGCGAAGTCGTCTATATCGAGAATGAAGGTTTTGATCCATGACCACCACCCATATCCCGTTCCGCGAAGTGCCGTATCTTCCGCTGAAGCTGAAGATGGAGCGGCGCCCCGATGGCACGATCCTGCTGGAGAACGGCCTGCCACTGAAGGCGCACCCGCCGCACATGCTGGCGCCGCTGGTGAAGTGGGCGGCAGAGCGCCCCAGCCAGGTCTGGCTGGCCGAGCGCTGGCCGGAGGATCCCTCGCAGGCCGGCTGGCGGGAAGTGACGTATGCGGACGGTCTCGCCGAGGTGAAACGCCTCGCCGCCGCCTTCCTCAGCGAGGGCGCAGGGCCGGACGCACCTCTGATGATCCTGTCGAAGAATTCGATCGACAATGCGCTGCTGATGTACGCCGCCATGTGGGCCGGCAGTCCCGCCGTGCCGGTGACGCCGGCCTATGCGCTGCTGAGCCAGGACCTTGTGCGCCTCAACTATATCGACCGGCTGACCGAGCCGAAATTCATCTATGTCGAGGACGGTGCCGAGTATCAGCGCGCGCTCTCGGCGATGAACCTTGACGGCCGGCTCGTGATCTATTCGCGCAATGCGCCGAAAGTGCCGCGCGCGGTCAGCCTCGAGGACTTCGCTGGCCAGGCGGGGCCAGCCGTCGACGCCGCCTATGCCGCGCTGACGCCGAAGACCGTTGCCAAATACATGCTGACCTCTGGCTCCACCGGCGAGCCGAAGGCGGTGATCAACGCCCACGGCATGGTCGCCGCGAACTCCAAGATGATCCGCTCTGTCTGGGATGAAGACCGCCTGGATGCGATCACCGGCGGGCCGCAGGTGATGGTGAACTTCCTGCCCTGGAGCCATACCTACGGCGCCAACGCGATCCTGCACAACATGCTGGACTGGGGCGGCACGATGTATATCGACCAGGGCGCCCCGACGCCGCAGCGCCTGCCGGAAATGCTCCGTAACCTGAAGGAAATCCCGACCACGCAGCACACCACCGTGCCGCAGGCCTGGGCCGCGCTTGCGACTGCGCTGGAGCAGGACGACTCCCTCGCCGAAGTCTTCTTCTCCCGCCTCACCTCGATGGCCTATGGCGGCGCCGCGATGGGGCAGGACATCTACGAGCGCCTTCAGGTCGTCGCCGTGCGCATCACCGGCGAGCGCATTTCGCTGTCGGCTGGCTACGGCGCCACCGAGACCGCGCCGACCTCGTCCAACGTCCACTGGCCGAACGGCACGATGGGCCTGATCGGCCTGCCGCTTCCCGGCAACACGTTCAAGCTGGTGCCCACGGGCGGCAAGCTCGAAGTGCGCGTCAAGGGCGTCAACGTCACGCCCGGCTATTACCGCAACCCGGAAAAGACCGCCGCCGCCTTTGATGACGAAGGCTTCTACCAGCTCGGCGACGCGGTGAAGTTCGTCGACCCCGCCGTGCCGGAGAAAGGCCTCGCCTTTGATGGCCGCACGGTGGAGGAATTCAAGCTCGTCAGCGGCACCTGGGTATCGACCGGCTCGGTCCGCGTCGCCGCCGTCGCGGCCACCGGCGGCGTGCTGTCGGACGCCATCGTCTGCGGCCTCAACCGCGAGGAGATCGGCCTGCTCGGCTTCCTCAACGAGGCCTATTGCCAGCGCCTCGCCGGGGCGCCCCTGCCGCTCGAGGATCTCGTCCGCCATCCCGCCATCGAGGCAGCGATCCGCGAGGGCCTGGCGGCGCACAACAAGAAGAATCCCAACGCGGCGGCCCGAATCGCCCGGCTGCTGCTGCAGGCAAGCCAGCCCCAGGCGGACCTCGGGGAAATCACCGAAAAGGGCTACATTAACCAGTCCCGGACCCAGGAATTGCGGGCCGCCGAGATCGAGCGGCTGTATTCCGCCGATGCCTTCCCGGGCAAGTTCCTGATTTGAGACGGCTTCCGGGATAGATACCGCGGGTTTGCAGCAATCGCCGCCTGAAAGGGCTCGATTTCTGGCATTCACGATGTATATTCCGCCGGAAGCTGAAGCGTTTGCTGCAGCCCAGCCATTCCCCTTTGGCTATGGCGGGCCGCAGGACGAACAACGAAGCTCCCCTTGCTTCAGTTCGACCTGCGGCCCGTTTCGGTTTTGCGCCGCCCTGTGAATTCGCCTAAGCACCGCTGAACAGACACTTCGGGAGGCGGACATGGCAGATACAGACAGCAAGGCGAAAACCGGCGCGGAGGCGCTCGTCTCGACCCTGGCCGACCATGGCGTGACCGCCTGTTTCGCCAATCCCGGCACCTCGGAAATGCACCTCGTCACCGCGCTCGACCATGAGCCGCGGATCCATTCCGTACTCTGCCTGTTCGAAGGCGTGGCCACCGGCGCGGCCGACGGCCATGCCCGCGTTACCGGCAACCCCGCCATGACGCTGCTGCACCTCGGCGCGGGTTTCCTCAATGGCGGCGCCAACATCCACAATGCCAAGCGCGCCTGGACGCCAATGATCAACGTGATCGGCGACCATGCGGTGCCGCACCTGCGTTATGACGCGCCGCTGACCTCGAACATCCTTGGCCTCGCCGGCCCGAACTCGGTCTGGATCAAGTCGGCGGACAAGGTGGCGGACGCCGGCAACCTCGCCGCCGAAGCCTGGGAGGCGAGCTTCGGCCCGGTGCCGGGCCCTGTCTCGTTGCTGCTGCCGGCGGATACCGCCTGGACCGAGGGCGGCAAGCCCGGCGCCAAACGCGAGCGCCCGAAGCTGCGCGCGCCGGAGGCCGGCCGGATCGCGGCGGCGGCGAAGGCCGTGCGCGGCGCTATGAAACCCATGATCCTGATCAACGGCACGGCGCTGACGCCCGCCGGCCTCGCGCAAGCCGCGCGCTTGAAGGCCGCTGGAATCCGTGTGCTGACGGATACTTTCTTCCCCCGTATGGCGCGCGGCGCGGGCCTCTTCGCGCCGGAAAGGATGCAGTATTTCGCTGAAGGCGCGATGGCTGACCTGGCCGGTACGGACCTGATGCTGGTCGCGGGCACGCAGGTACCGGTCGCCTTCTTTGCCTATCCGGGCCGCCCGAGTGTTCTGGTGCCGGAAGGCTGCGCCACGCAGATCATCGGCGGGCCCGAAAGCGACAGTGCGGCGATCCTCGGCGCGCTGGCCGATGCGCTCGGCGCGAAGGCCTCGGCCGATCCTGCGCCGCTCGACCTGCCGGGCCTGCCCACCGGCGCGCTGAACGCCGCCACCATCGGCGCCTCGATTGCGCGCCATCTGCCGGAGGGCAGCTTCGTCTCCGATGACGGCGTCTCCAACGGCCTGCCGGCCTTCATGATGACCGGTCGCGCGCGCCCGCACGAGTGGATGATGCTGACCGGCGGCGCGATCGGGCAGGGCCTGCCGTTAGCGCTCGGCGCGGCCGTTGCCGCCAAGGGCCGCAAGGTGCTGTGCATCTCCGGCGACGGCGCCGCGATGTATACCAACCAGGCACTGTGGAGCATGGCGCGCGAAGGCGTCGATCTGGTCAACGTGATCTTCGTCAACAATTCCTACCGCATACTGAACATCGAACTCGCCCGCACCGGCGCCGGCAATCCGGGCCGCGTGGCGGAAGACCTGCTCGGCCTCGGCCGCCCGGAGATCGACTGGGTGAAACTCTCCGAAGCCCAAGGCGTACCGGCCGTGAACGCCCGCACGGCGGAAGAGTTCGACGCAGCGCTCGAACGCGCCTTCGCAACCCCGGGCCCGCACCTCATCGCGGCGCACGTTCCGGCGCGCTAGGGCTTCGCAATCAATGGCGCCAACCGGAACCAAACGGACTCCCCCCCCCGCGTTGGTGGGAGAGTTCTCTCAATCACCAGGTGACCCATGTCGTCGTTTGCCCTTTATCTGATAGGTTTCATTGTACTGATAGACGGCCTGTCCTACGGAGCCTACGAACTAGGCGTCCAACCCGTCTGGATCGGAATAGGCGCTGTTGTGATGGTCGGCATCGGAATCATCACCGCCGTAAGCAAGACCCGCCAGCGCGACGATTCCCCCGCCAACGACGCCTGAGCTCACATCTACCTTCGATCCAATACGACCCACCCGAAAGGTACCTGCGAATGCAGGTGCCCGGACATAGAGACGCGAGTCCGCTTAGTCTTCCGCGTCCTTCTCATCCTTCTTCGCCGGATCATACTTCGCGAACCAACCCATGATATTGTCGGTCAGCGCGATCAGGCGGCTGGGGCGTCCCGTGATGCCGTGCGAGGCGCCGGGGATGCGGATGAGGGCGGTGTCCACGCCGTTCATCTTGAGGCCAGTATAGAACTGTTCGGCCTCCCAGGCGGGCGTGCGGAAATCTTCCTCGCCCACCATCATCAGTGTCGGCGTCACCACCTTGTCGACATAGCGGATCGGCGAAAACTTCAGGAACGCTTCCGGATTGGTCCAGGGGTCTTCGCGTATCCAGTGGCGCCGCACGTACTGGGCGATGTCGGCGGCCAGCGCCATCGTCATCCAGTTGATCACCGGCTTGATCGAGGCGGCGGCTGCGAACCGGTCAGTCTTGGTCACGATCCAGGCGGTGAGAATGCCGCCGCCCGATCCTCCGGTCACGAACAAACGCTCCTCGCTCACATATTTGCGCGCGACCAGCTCATCCACGAGGCTCATCAGGTCGTCATAGTCATTGCCCGGATAGGCGCGGTCGATGGCATGCGCGAAGTCTTCGCCATAGCCGGTGGAGCCGCGCGGGTTGGACCAGATCGTGACATAACCTTCGGCGGCATAGCGCTGCAGCTCGCTGGAGAAATACGGGCCGTACATCTGGAACGGGCCGCCATGGATTTCGAGCAGCATGGGGAACGTGCCGTCCGCCTTGAAGTCCGGCGGCAGGTAGAGCCAGGCCTCGATTTCCTTGCCGTCATGGCTGGAGGCAACCTTGATCTCCTCCATCTTCGGCATCTCGAGATACGGGATCAGGTCATCGTTCAGCTCTGTCAGCACCTTGGCAGTCTTGCCATCGAGGCCAATCGCGCCGACTTCCGAGGGACGTTCCGCGAACCCGGCCGTATAAGCCACCACCGGCTTCTTTCCTCCGCTCACGGAGAAACTGCCATCGGCATACGGCCGGCCGATCGAGGCGCCGCCGATATTGGTCGCCACCTGGGTGGTCTTGCCGTCAAGGCCTACGCGGTAGAGCGACAATACGCCGTGATCGCCGACCAGCGAGAGCAGGCTCTTGCCGTCCGGCGCCCAGACGGTCTGGTCGAAGCTGCCGAAGAAATCCGCCGCCAGTTCGGTAGAGCCCGAGCCGTCGGCATTCATCACATAGAGATTGTCCTGCTGGTAGGAGAGCACCTTGTCGTCATAGCCGCGATAGGCGATGCGCTTGCCGTCCGGCGAGACGACGGGGGTATAGTCCGGCCCGTCGCGGGTCGTCAGGGGACGGACGGACAGGTCCGACAGCTCCAGCGCGTAGATCTCGCTCTCGATCGGATCCATCTCGCGGTCTTCGGCCAGGTTGCC
This sequence comes from Candidatus Sulfopaludibacter sp. SbA3, assembly GCA_945888325.1. Lineage (GTDB taxonomy): Bacteria > Pseudomonadota > Alphaproteobacteria > Caulobacterales > Hyphomonadaceae > Hyphomonas. Next base: position 12,172 of record CAMDAC010000034.1, on the reverse strand, counting down.
GGAGACGAGCAGCGTATCATTGTCCAGCCAGGCCGGGCTCTGCATCGGCGCCTCGCCTGACGTCACCTGACGCGGCGTGCCGCCATCGACCGGCAGCACGAACACCTGGTTGGCGCCGTAGGGCAGGTAGCCCGCGCCGTCCGCTCGGAAGGTGATGTCGTCGAACACTTTCACCGGGTCGCTCCAGGCCGCGCCTTTCGGCTGTTTCGGCGGCGTCGCGAAGCTGGGTGTGTCGGCGGGCACGAGCATCGAGAAGGCAATGGTCTTGCCATCCGGCGACCAGACCGCTTCGGAGGGCCCTTGCAGGAACTGCGCGAGCGCGAAGCTGCGGCCGGTGTCGAGATACAGCACCCGGATTTCCGGTCCCGCCGCATTCATCGCCGTGTAGACGAGGCGCGCGCCATCCGGCGACCAGCGCGGCGTCGCGGCGGCGGCGCCGGTGACCAGCGGGCGATGCTCGCCGCTGGCGACATCAATCGTCCACAGCTGCCCCACATCGCGGTCGGTGAGCCGGTCCATCGAATGGCGCACATAAACGATGGTCTTGCCGTCCGGCGAAATCTGCGGATCGGCGGCATACTCGATGTCGAACACGCGGTCCGCCGTGAAGCGCTTGGACTCCGCCTCGGGCGTTTCGGCGAAAACGGTCTGGGCAGCAAAGACAGCGGCCAGCGCCGTCAGGCTCAGGGTGCGGGTGATCATGTAGCCCTCCATCAGCAGTGTATGGCCGAAGGGCTAACATGCGGCGAAACAAGGCGATAGCGGTTATCCGGCCCGCAAATGGAGGCCGCGCTTGCGATTCGCATCCGGCCTGCGCATATAGCCCTCGGAGGCAGGCGGCGGACGGGTCGCTCGCCAATCGGGTCAGGCGGGGAACCGAGCAGCCCTAACGAGCTTCAGCCCGGGTCGTTTGCTTGTCTCCACCCTGACCCTCTGTGGCCACGATCACGGCGGCTTCCTGCGCCAGCGCATTCTTTGACAGGTCCGACACCGAAACATAGACGCGCCCGAATCGTTCGCTTTTCACCGGCACAACATCTTCGCCGGCGCCGGCGGAGAGTGCCCGCCAGACGAGTTCCGAACAGTAGAGACTGGAATCAGTTTTCAGGGAGAAGCCCCGGTCGAAGGGCAGGCCGACAGCGGCTTCTGCGTAAGAAATATAAGCCTCCCGCCGAGAGCCAGTGAGAAACACTGTATAATGGCCGAGAGTCGTTGCATCCGAAATGTAGTCGGAAAGAGGCGCCCTGCGCACCTCGCCGGGCTCGCCGGAGCGGCCATTCTCCCCCGTGTCGGCATGGATGACGCTGACCCCGTCGGCGGCCACGATGCCGACATGCCCCCAGCGCTTGTCCGCCAGCGACCAGCCCGCCGCCACGCGGGTCCCAGTCGCGGTGTCTGCGCCCTTGAACAGAAGGTCGCCCGGCTGCAGGCCGGTGAGAGAGTCCGGGGAGATCTGCGCGCCTGCCAACCCGCCGGCGAGGGCCAGCCACAAGGCGCCGAGAGCCGTTACTTTCCGTAGCATGCCGCGGTGGCGGAATAGCCGGCCTCGGTGATCGAGGCATCGATCTGGGTGAACGCATCTTCGAGCGTGGCCGCCGAGGCAAGGGCGGAGACGATCAGGTCGGCGTCCGAGTCCGGCATCTTCGGCCCGCTATAGGAGGCCGCGGCATTGTCCCAAGTATTGTAGTCGATCGACTGGGCCATGCAGTCGCAGTCGGCGGCGAAGTAATACTGGACGTGGCCATTCGCGACGGCCGATTCGGTGCGCGACATCAGGGCCGGGCAGGAATCAAAAGCCTGCTGCGCCCGCCAGGACAGCGGCTCCGCCTGCGCTGCAGGGGCATAGGCCGCGGGATCGGCCGGGGTCGCGCCATGTACCGGCCGGTTGTTGCCCTGCGAGGCAGCCGGAAAAGTGATCGCCAGAATGGCCAGCGCGGCAAAAAACGGTTTCATCCTGGTGCCTTTCGTGCGTCCCTGAACGGGAGGCTACACCGGCCCTCGAATCCCGGCAATGTCGGCCATCCAGCCCCGCCGTTAACCTTTGATTCAGGAGTTTTCCACGCTTCTTTGACGGTTTTGCGAATTGAACCGTTGACCCGAAATTAACCTTCAGACACTATATGTTGTGTCAGGGAAGAGGCGCCGGACCACATCTGGTCTAAACGCCCCGAGAATCCCAGTAAAAGCAGATGATTCAGGAGGGTCGCCATGTCGGCAACCAACGCTAGGTCCGTCGCCAAAGAAGCCGCTCGCAAGGGCAAGCCGAAAACCGGGGCAGAGCCGAAGATCGCGCTCGTGCCGGGCCACGGAATCACGACCGATCCGTCGCGCGACGCGTTGCTGACGGATTTCGGCAAGAAGACCCTCGACGACCGCTATCTCCTGCCGGGCGAGACCTATCAGGACATGTTTGCGCGCGTCGCCACGGCGTTCGCCGATGACGCTGCCCACGCCCAGCGCATCTATGACTATATCTCGAAACTCTGGTTCATGCCGGCGACGCCCGTTCTCTCGAATGGCGGCGCTGACCGCGGCTTGCCGATTTCCTGCTTCCTCAACCAGGTCGGCGATTCGCTCGACGATATCGTCGAGACCTGGACCGAGAACGTCTGGCTCGCCTCGAACGGCGGCGGCATCGGCACCTATTGGGGCAATGTCCGCTCGATCGGCGAGAAGGTCGGCCAGAACGGGCAGACCTCGGGAATCATTCCGTTCATCCGCGTGATGGATTCGCTGACCCTAGCGATCAGCCAGGGCTCGCTGCGCCGCGGTTCGGCCGCCTGCTATCTCGACATCCACCACCCGGAAATCGAGGAATTCCTCGAGATCCGCAAAGCCTCGGGCGACTTCAACCGCAAGAGCCTCAACCTCCACCACGGCATCAACATCACCGATGCCTTCATGGAAGCCGTGCGCGCGGACGAAGACTTCGGCCTGATCTCGCCGAAGTCCGGCGAAGTCCTGAAAATGGTCAATGCCCGCAAGCTCTGGCAGAAGATCCTCGAGCTGCGGATGCAGACCGGCGAGCCGTACCTCCTGTTCACCGACACCGTGAACAACGCGATGCCGGCCCACCAGAAGCGCCTCGGCCTGAAGGTCACGCAGTCGAACCTCTGCTCTGAAATCACACTGCCGACCGGCGTCGACCATCGCGGCGTCGACCGCACGGCCGTCTGCTGCCTCTCGTCGGTCAACGCCGAGACCTTCCTTGAATGGTCGAAAGAGCCGATGTTCATGGAAGACGTGTTCCGCTTCCTCGACAACGTGCTGGAAGACTTCATCGAACGCGCCCCGCCGGAAATGGCCCGCGCCGTCTACTCCGCCAAGCGTGAGCGCTCGGTCGGTCTCGGCGTCATGGGCTTCCACTCCTTCCTGCAGGCGATGAATGTCTCGCTGGAAAGCGCGACGGCCAAGTCGCTGAACCTCAAGATCTTCAAGCATATCCGCCAGGGCGCGGATGCGGCTTCGGTGAAGCTCGCCAAGGAACGCGGCCCCTGCGAGGACGCGCGCGATGTCGGCATGATGGCCCGCTTCTCGAACAAGCTGGCGGTCGCCCCCACCGCGTCGATCTCGATCATCTGCGGCGGCACCTCGGCCGGCATCGAGCCGATCCCGGCGAACGTCTACACGCACAAGACGCTGTCGGGCTCGTTCACGGTGAAGAACCAGCAGCTCGAGACGCTGCTCGACGCGAAGGGCCTCAACACGCCGGAGATCTGGAACTCGATCCTCGAGCATGAAGGCTCGGTGCAGCACCTCGATTGCCTCGACAAGCAGGAGAAGGATGTCTTCAAGACCGCCTTCGAACTCGACCAGCGCTGGATCATCGAACTGGCGGCGGATCGCACCCCGTTCATCTGCCAGTCGCAGTCGCTGAACCTCTTCCTGCCGGGCGACGTGTCCAAGTGGGACCTGCACATGCTGCACTGGACCGCGTGGGAGCGGGGCCTGAAGTCGCTTTACTACTGCCGGTCGAAATCGGTCCAGCGGGCGGCCTTCGCCGGCTCCGAGAAAGCCGAAGAGGGTTTCAAGGAAACCGAGTCGACAGACTATGACGAGTGCCTCGCCTGCCAGTAGGCGGACGAAGGTCCAGACATTAATCAGGACGGCCCGCCGCAAGGTGGGCCGTTCATGATTCAGGGCCTCAGCGCGTGCCCCATTTTTGCCTATTATATCAACCGGTTAATGCCGGAGCAGGGTGCCATGGCGCGGTTCTTGCGACAAAAATCCCGAAATAACCGGGAACTGCGGGTGACATCGAACGTATTCTATCTGTCACGATGAATTAATCTTTGACGGCGGGAAAGGTGGTTGGGCGTCCAACTCCTTCATGATAGGTTAGTCACACGGGGTCATTTTCTTACGTAAGTGGAGTAAGGAAGTTGGCCGTGAGAGGTACTAGAGGAATGTTGTTCGTCATCGCATCCAGCCTTGTTTCCCTGGCCTGCCAGGGATGCGTGTCTTCGGGCGCTGCAGATTACGCCTATGCCGAACCTGCTGCTGAACAATCGCTTGGAATGACGCTGGCGATGCCCGGCACGTTTGGCGACGGCGCCCTGAACGCACCGACCGGCAGCGCGCTGGTCGGCGAAGCCCTACCGGCCGTATCTCCGACAGCGCCCGGCCTCCTGCTTTCCGGCCCGGACGCGGATCTTGCAGTCTTCGCGACGGCGCCCGCGCCTTCGCCCTTCAGCCTCACCGGTTCTGGCCTCAGCGGCGTGCCGCAATCCGACAGCAGCTTTGGCTGGAGCGCCAGCCCGGCGCTTGCCTCGGTGGCCGCCGAAGTGGCGATGTCGCGCTACGGCCAACCGGATCCGCAATACAATGACATGTCCTTCGGCCTGTCGATTGCCGCGACCAGCGGCCAGACCGGCCTCGGCTTCGACGTTGGCGTTGCGCCGCGCTTGGCCGTGAGAGACGGCGGAGATCTGAAGGGCCAGCGGCTCGGCGGTGAACTTCGCCTCGGTCAGGGTCTCGGACTGTCCGATTCGGGCAAGGCGCCTGAGGGCTGGTATGTGTTCGTAGGTGCCGACGGCGAAGCGCTCGTCTGGGACGCGGACATGGAACGCCTCGGCGTCAACAGCTTCACCGACATGCAGATGACCGACCAGTTGACCGTCGGCGACCTGCAGGCGGGTGTCTCGATCCAGCGCGCCGGCGGCGAACTCTCGTTCAGCTATATCCGCCGCGAAATCGAATTCAGTGACCGCAACCGGAGCCTGTCCGATTCGGAAGACTTTGCCGGCATCACGTTCACTATGCGCCGCTAACCGCGCACGGAACCTGCCTCTCAAATCGAATTGACCCCCGCTCCGGCGGGGGTTTTTGTTTGCCGTCCGGGCTCAGTCGTCGCTGGCGTCCTGGGGTGCGTCGCTGGTCTCGCGGCGGGGCCGGGCGATCAGGTCGCCGAGGTCGGTCAGTTCGATGAAAGTGTCGGCCTCCCGGCGCAGCTCATCGGAAATCATTGGCGGGGTGGCCTCCATGGTCGAGACGACCGAGACGCGCACGCCCTTGGCCTTCACGGCCTGCACCAGCTGGCGGAAGTCGCCATTGCCGCTGAACAGCACGATATGGTCGGCCCAGGCGGCGGCCTCGAGCATGTCGACCGTCAGTTCGACGTCCATGTTGCCCCGTACGCGCTTGCGCCCGTCGCGGTCCACGAACTCCCGGGCCGGCTTTTTCACCACGTTGAAGCCATTATAGGCCAACCAGTCGACCAGCGGCCGGATCGGGCTGTAATCGTCATTTTCGACGAGCGCGGTGTAGTAGCTGGCGCGGATAAGGCGGCCGCGCGTCTGGAACTCCTTGAGAAGCTTGCGGAAATCGATTTCCAGGCCGACCGCGCGGGCGGCGGAGTAAAGGTTGGCCCCGTCGATGAACAGGGCAAGGCGCTCATCCTTGTAGAAGGCCATTGGCAATGTCCTTTTCTTCCAATAGGAGGGGCCAATCGATTGCCCAAAATCTGAATACTCCACGAATACCGGTCCTTGCCAAAGCCTTCAAGGATGGGTTGCCGGGGTGTGTTGCAGCGCATATGAAGGGCGGTTCTCAGGAGATTTTTCGGAAAATGGCCCGCGTTACTGTCGAAGACTGCATCCAGAAGATCCCGAACCGGTTCGAGCTCGTCCTGCTCGCCGGGCACCGGGCCCGCATGATCCGCGAAGGCTCGCCGCTGACCGTGGACCGCGACAATGACAAGGATCCGGTCGTCTCGCTGCGCGAGATCGCCGAATCGTCGATCGACCTGAAAGTCGTCAAGGAAGCGCTGATCTCCGGCCTGCAGGACATCCGTCCGGGCGAAGAGAACGAGCGCGAAGCCGACCGCCAGGCGCTGCAAGCCGCTCCGGCTGCGACCGAAGACGACGTTCTGCGCGCCTATCAGGCTGAAATCGAATCCGGGCGCGACGACCGCCTGTAGGAGAAGAAATGGACGGCAGCGCCCTTTCCGGACCGGAAAAAGGGACTGGCGCAACCGCTGGCAAACAGGCCGCTGCGCCGGACACCGCCGACGCGCTGCCGCCTGTACCAACCCGTTCCGAACTGATCGCGAAAGTTCGCGCCTATCATCCGCGCGTGCGCTCCGAACTACTCGGCCAGGCGTATGATTTTGCGGTCAAGCATCACGGCGCGCAGCAGCGCGATTCCGGCGAGGCCTATTACTCCCATCCGATCCGGGTCGCGAACCTGCTCGCCGATGTGCGCCTCGACGAGGTGACCATCGTCGCGGGCCTGCTGCATGACGTGGTGGAAGACACCGAGATCGACATCGGCGATATCGAGGTGCGCTTCGGCGCCGATGTGGCGGAACTGGTCGACGGGGTGACCAAGCTCGACAAGCTCGACTTCATGTCGAAGGAAGCCGCGCAGGCGGAGAACTTCCAGAAGTTCATCCTGGCGATGACCAGCGACATCCGCGTGCTGCTCGTGAAGCTCGCCGACCGGCTCCACAACATGGAGACGCTTCACCATCGCAAGAAACCCGAAAGCCGTCAGCGTACAGCGCGCGAGACGATGGACATCTATGCGCCGCTGGCGCGCCGGGTGGGGCTCTATGATGTGGCCGCGCGGATGGACGACCTCGCGTTCCAGGAGCTGAACCCGGAAGCGCGCCGCGCGATCCTCTACCGGCTCGAAGAACTCGAGAAAGAGAACCAGGGCGATCTCGACCGCATCCGCGCCGACCTGACAAAGATTCTGGAGGCGTCCGGGCTCAAGTACCGCGTCAAGGGCCGGCGCAAGCAGCCCTATTCGCTTTGGCGCAAGCTGGAGCGCAAGTCGATCTCGTTCCGGGATGTGGCGGACCTGTTCGCGTTTCGGATCATCCTCGGCGACGTCAAGGACTGTTACTCCGCCCTCGGAGCAGTTCACACGCACTGGGCGTGCATTCCGGACCGGTTCCGTGATTTCATCTCGGTGCCGAAGCCGAACGGCTATGCCAGCCTGCACACGACTGTGCGCGCCTCCGGCAACCGGCGGGTCGAATTGCAGATCCGCACCGAGGCGATGGACCGCACGGCCGAGTACGGCGTGGCGGCGCACTGGGGCTACAAGAACCGCGCCTACGGGTTTGACGTGGACTCGGCGCGCGCCGCTGGCCTCGACCCGGAAGCCAACCTCAAGGCCTTCGCCGAACTGCTGCGCGACGGCGCCGAGCCAGGCGAATTCCTCGAACACGCCAAGCTCGAAATGTACCGCGAGCACGTGTTCACCTTCACGCCGAAAGGCAAGCTGATCATCCTGCCGGCCGGCGCGATGCCGCTCGATTTTGCCTACGCGGTCCACTCCGCCGTGGGCGACACGGCCATCGGTGCACGGATCAACGGCGAAGAAAAATCAATGCGCCGGCCGCTGAAGAACGGCGATGTGGTGGATATCATCCGCGGCCGCGCGCCGGCGCCGGCGATCGGCTGGGAAGCGATGACCTATACCGGCCGGGCGAAATCGAAACAGCGCAAGTTGGAGCGCGACCGCGAAGCGGCGGAGTTCCGGCGCCTAGGCGAAGGCCTGATCAACCAGGCCCTGCGACGGGCGGGCGCCGATCCGGTCGACGTGATGCTGATCGACGTGGCCAACAAGCTGCGCATCTCCTCGATCGACGACCTGCGCGAGGAAGTCGGCCGCGGGCGCCTGCAGACCTCGGCTGTGGTGAACACCGCGTTCCCGGGATATGCCGCCGAGCGCACCGACGACGCCGACAAGACGCCGATCGACAGCCGGCATGCCCCGCTGTTCGTGGAGGGCAAGGACCTGACGCCGGGCGTGACGCTACATCTTGGCCAGTGCTGCCGCCCGCTGCCGGGCGACCGGATCATCGGCGTGCAGGTGCCGGACAAGGGGTTGGTCGTGCACGCCTCCAGCTGCCCGCGCCTTGCCGAGTATGACGACCGTCCGGACCTCTGGCGCGACCTGAAATGGACCGAACTTGCCAAGACCGGCGCCGTCGCGATTGGCCGTATACGGATCAACGCCTCGAACCAGAAGGGCGTGCTGGCCAAGCTTTGCTCGGCCGTGGCCGAATCCAACGGCAACATTGTCGGCATCACGACCGGCATGCGCCAACCTGATTTCATAGAACTGATGATGGATATCGAAGTGGAAGACCTGAAACGCCTGACCCAGATCCTGGCGGCCCTGCGCTCGCTGGCTGTTGTTGACCGCGCCGTGCGCGACCAGGAGGGCCAGGATGAACAGTGATCAGGTCCTCGACGTGTTCCGCGCTGCCGGCGCGCTGCTGGAGGGGCATTTCATCCTCTCGTCCGGGCGGCGCAGCCCGGTTTTCCTGCAGAAGGCGCTCGTCTTCTCGCGGCCCGACTTGTCGGAAAAGCTCTGCAAGGCGCTGGCCCAGAAGCTGACGGCGACATTCGGCAGGATCGATGTGGTCGCGGGCCCCGCCGTGGGCGGCATCATTCCGGGCTACGAGATCGCCCGCCATCTCGGCGCGCGCGCCATCTTTGCCGAGCGCGTTGACGGCAAGCTGGAGTTCCGCCGCGGCTTCTCCATCGGGCCGGATGACCGTGTACTGATCGCCGAAGATATTGTGACAACCGGCCTGTCGTTCCGCGAGACGGTCGAGGCGCTGGAAAAGCTGCCCGGCAAGGTCGTCGGCGGCGCCTGCATCATCGACCGCTCGGGCGGGCGCGCCGATGTCGGCTGCCAGCTGATCTCGCTCGCGCAGGTGAACTTCCCGGACTATGCCGCCGATGCTCTGCCGCCGGAACTCGCTTCCATGCCGGCCATCAAGCCCGGCTCGCGGGGGCTCGCCTGATGGGCGGCTACCTGCGTCTCGGCGTCAACATCGACCATGTGGCCACCATCCGCAACGCGCGTGGCGGGCCGCATCCGGATCCCGTGCGCGCCGCGCAGATTGCGGAAGCCGCCGGCGCCGATGGCATCACGATCCACCTGCGCGAAGACCGCCGGCATATCCGCGACGGCGACATCGAGGCGATCCGCAAGGCGACGCGCCTGCCGATCAATCTCGAGATGGCGGTGACCGAGGAGATGGAAGCAATCGCCACGGCGTTTCGTCCGCATGCGGCGTGTCTGGTGCCGGAGCGGCGCGAGGAGCGCACGACCGAAGGCGGGCTGGACGTCGCCGGCATGCACAACCGGATTTCGCCGATGGTCGAGGCGCTGCGCGCTGCGGGTTCGCGCGTGTCGCTGTTCATCGAGCCGGACCCTGTGCAGATTGCCGTGGCAGAAGTGCTGCGCGCGCCGGTGGTGGAGCTGCACACGGGGCGCTATGCGGAGCTCTGGCATGAAGGCGGCTTCGAGGCCGCCGCGCCGGAGCTGGAGCGGCTGAAATTTGCGGCCGCCGACGCGCGCCGCAGGGGCATCGAGCCACATGCCGGGCACGGGCTGACGTTCGACAATGTCGGGCCAGTGGCGGCGATTGCCGATCTGGCGGAACTCAACATCGGGCATTTCCTGATCGGCGAGGCGATCTTCATCGGCCTCGAGGCGGCGATCCGCGAGATGCGCCGCCGGATGGACATCGCGCGCGGCGCCGTGGCGGCGGCATGATCATCGGCATCGGCAACGATCTCTGCAATATCGAGCGCATCCAGCGCTCGCTCGACCGTTTTGGCGAGAAGTTCGAGCGCCGCGTCTTCACGCCCTACGAGATCGCCAAGGCGCGCGGTCGCCGGCGCGTGGCCGAGACCTATGCCAAGCGTTTCGCGGCGAAAGAGGCCTGCGCCAAGGCGCTCGGCACCGGAGTGCCGCGGGCGGGCGTGCACTGGCAGCACCTCGGCGTGATCAATCTTCCGTCCGGCAAGCCCGGCTTCGAGTTGACCGGCGGCGCTGCCGCGCGCCTCGCCAGGCTGACACCGCCGGGCCACACCGCTGTGGTGCACCTGACACTGACCGATGATCATCCGTGGGCGGAGGCTCAGGTGATCATCGAAGCGATTGCGCTGGCGCCGGCATGATACAGGCACGCCCCAAACGCACCCGCCAGCGGGCCGCTGCGAAAGCCGTCCGGCGGGGGCTCAGCGATGCGGCCATCCTGGAAGCGGAGGTCGCGTGCGGCCACCGGTTCAAGGACAAGGCGTTGCTGGTGACGGCGCTGACGCATCCGAGCGCGGTGACCGCGGCGGAGTCGCTGCAGCACGCCAACCAGCGTCTGGAATTCCTGGGCGACCGGGTGCTGAACCTGCTGATCGCCGAACGCCTGATCGAGCGGCGCAAGAACGAGACCGAAGGCGACCTCGCCCCGCGCCTGAACCGGCTGGTCAAGAAGGGCGCATGCGCCGAAGCGTTCCGGCATCTCGGGCTCGGCGCGTTCCTGCTGCTGTCGGACAGCGAAGTGGCAAGCGGCGGGCGCGAGCGGGAATCGACGCTGGGCGATGCCTGCGAGGCGGTGATTGCCGCGATCTATCTGGACGGCGGCCTTGGCGCCGCGCGCAAGTTTGTCGAGAAGGCCTGGGCGCCGCAGTTCACCGGCGGCCCGGCCGAGATGAAAGATCCAAAAACCCTGCTGCAGGAGTGGGCACAGGGGCAGGGTCATCCGCTCCCGGAATATGTGGTCATTGGCCGGTCCGGCCCGGATCATGCACCGGAATATGAAGTTGAAGTGCGCATCGCGCAGAACGGGACGGCCGCCGCATCGGGCCCCTCCAAGCGCGACGCCGAGCGTCTAGCCGCTGCGCGCATGCTGGAACAGTTGAAAGGGACTATATGAGCGACCAGCCCGTAACCCATGCCGGATTCTGCGCCATCATCGGCGCGCCGAATGCCGGTAAGTCGACGCTCACCAACCGGCTCGTCGGGCAGAAGGTGGCGATCGTCACGCACAAGGTGCAGACGACGCGCTTCCCGGTGCGGGGCGTCGCGCAGATCGGCGCGGCGCAAGTGGTGATCGTCGACACACCGGGCATTTTCGTCGCCAAGCGGCGGCTAGACCGGGCGATGGTCAAGGCGGCCTGGGGCGGGGCGGAGGATGCGGACGCCATCGTGCACCTGATTGATGCCTCGGCCTGGGTCGCCGAACACGAAGGTCAGACCAGCGGCGCGCAGCGCCATTCCATCGAGGATGACCAGCGGGTGATCCGTCAGCTGAAGGATGCCGGCAAGCGGGCGATCCTGGCGCTCAACAAGATCGACCTGTTCCCGCATGACCGCGTCTTGCCGGTGATGGCGAAGCTGAATGCTGAAGGCGTGTACGAGGAGATATTCATGATCTCCGCCGAGAAGGGCGACGGGGTGGAAAAGCTTTCCGCCGCGATTGCCGCGCGCATGCCGGAGAGCGAGGCGCTGTATCCGCCGGATCAGGTGGCCGATGTGCCGATGCGGGTACTGGCGGCGGAGGTGACACGCGAGAAGCTGATGCTGCGCCTGCACCAGGAATTGCCCTACCAGCTGACGGTGGAGACCGAGAGCTGGGAAGAGCGCAAGGACGGGTCCGTCCGTGTACAGCAGGTCATCATTGTGGGCCGGGACGGGCACAAGGCCATGGTGCTCGGCAAGGGCGGCGCGCTGATCAAGGAAATCGGGCGCCAGGCGCGGGTCGAACTCACCGAGATGCTGGAGCGCCCGGTGCACCTGTTCCTGTTCGTGAAAGTGGACGAGCGCTGGCAGGAAAAACGCGAGAACTATTCCGGGTTCGGCTTGGAGTTTGATGTTTAGGTGTGGGCTGGTTTTCTAAGCTCCCTTGAGTTTGCCGCTCATCCCG
>CAMDAC010000033.1 GCA_945888325.1 Candidatus Sulfopaludibacter sp. SbA3 | reverse complement strand
CTCTGGATCGCCTTGCGAACGTAGTTGCGGAAGCCGTCGGCAGTTGGCTCCAGCGGTGCGAACGAGTCGGCATCAGTCTGCGCCGCCGTCGCATCGGTACGGCCCGGCGTGAACGGAACCTTGATGTCCTGTCCGGCCTTCTTCGCCGCCGCTTCAATCGCCGCGTTGCCGCCCAGCACGATCAGGTCTGCGATCGATACCTTCTTGCTGCCTGCGCCGGCATTGAACTCTTTCTGGATGCCTTCGAGGGCCGCCAGAACTTTCGCGAGTTCAGCCGGTTGGTTGACTTCCCAATCCTTCTGAGGGGCAAGACGGATGCGCGCACCATTGGCGCCGCCCCGCTTGTCGCCCTGCCGGAACGTTGCCGCAGAGGCCCAGGCCGTGTTGACCAGCTGGGAAATAGACAAACCGGAAGCAAGGATCTTGCTCTTGAGAGCCGCAATATCCGCGTCGCCGATCAGATCGTGATCGACTGCCGGGACCGGATCCTGCCAGATCAGATCTTCGGCCGGAACTTCCGGGCCGAGGTAGAGCGCTTTCGGACCCATATCGCGGTGCGTGAGCTTGAACCAAGCGCGCGCAAACGCGTCGGCAAACTCCTGCGGGTTCTCGTGGAAGCGGCGCGAGATCTTCTCGTAGATCGGATCGAAGCGCAGCGACATGTCCGCCGTCGTCATCATCGGTGCATGCTTCTTCGACGGATCGTGCGCGTCCGGGATCATGTCCTCAGGCTTCACGTCCTTCGCACGCCACTGGTGTGCGCCGGCCGGGCTCTTGGTGAGTTCCCAGTCGTATCCGAACAGCACCTTGAAGTAGCCATTGTCCCAGTTCGTCGGGTTCGGCTTCCAGGCGCCTTCGATGCCGCTGGTGATCGTGTTGACGCCTTTGCCGTCACCGAGGCTGTTGATCCAGCCAAAGCCCATGGCCTCCATCGGTGCGCGCTCCGGCTCCGGGCCGACATGGGATTCAAGTCCCGCGCCGTGCGCCTTGCCGAAGGTGTGACCGCCGGCGACCAGCGCGACGGTTTCTTCGTCGTTCATGGCCATGCGGGCGAAGGTCTCGCGAACATCTCGGCCCGAAGCGACCGGATCCGGATTGCCGTCCGGCCCCTGCGGGTTCACGTAGATCAGGCCCATCTGGACAGCGCCGAGCGGGTTTTCGAGGTCGCGGTCGCCGCTATAGCGGCTGTTGGCTTTGTCGCTTGTGGCGAGCCATTCGGTTTCCGGGCCCCAGTACACATCATCTTCCGGTTCCCAGACGTCGGCGCGGCCGCCGCCAAATCCGAAGGTCTTGAAGCCCATGGATTCCAGCGCAACGTTACCGGTCAGCACGAAGAGGTCTGCCCAGGAAATCTGGTTGCCGTATTTCTGCTTGATCGGCCACAGCAGGCGGCGTGCCTTGTCGAGGTTGCCGTTGTCCGGCCAGCTGTTGAGCGGGGCGAAGCGTTGCTGACCCGTACCGGCGCCGCCGCGGCCGTCGCCGACGCGGTAGGTACCAGCCGCGTGCCAGGCCATGCGGATGAAAAAGCCGCCGTAGTGGCCCCAGTCTGCCGGCCACCAGTCCTGCGAATCGGTCATCAGGGCGTGCAGGTCTTTCTTCAGCGCCTGATAGTCGAGCTTCTGGAAGGCTTCGGCATAGTCGAACGCCGGCCCCATCGGATTGGAAAGCGACGAGTTCTGGTGGAGGATCTTGAGGTTCAGCTGGTTCGGCCACCAGCCTGCGTTCGTCGGCGCCGCAGGGGTGGTGACACTACCGTGCATCACCGGGCACTTGGTTTCCGTAGTCATGTTTTCTCCGGGGGTCGTGGGTTAACAGAATCTGTGATCGCAGGCTGAAGCTTCGGCCGCTATAGATCAAATAGATTTTACGCGCCTAAGCTATAGGATCGCCCACTAGGAGCGGACGCCGTCTTTCAGACGGCTGCAGGCTTCCGCGTGAACACGGTTTGCGCCTGGCAGAATTCCAGCACGCCGTTCGGTCCGCCTTCGACGCCAATCCCGGACTGCTTGAAGCCGCCGAAGGCCGCGTGCGGGCTGAGGTGCTGGCTCTCGTTGATCCAGACGGTGCCTGCCTGCAGGCGGGTCGCGATGTCCTGCGCGCGGTCGATGTCACTCGACCAGATCGAAGCGCCGAGGCCGTACTCGCTGTCGTTGGCACGGCCGATGACTTCGTCGAGATTGTCGAACTTGAGCAGTGGCAACACGGGGCCGAACTGTTCCTCCTGCACGATGCGGGCGGACTCGGGCGGATTGTCGAGGATGGTGATCGGCACGAAATAGCCCGGCACATTGGAGGCCTCGCCGCCGATCAGGAACTTGTAGCCATTGTCCTTGGCATCCTGGATCAGTTCCAGAACGCGCTTGTACTGGGCGGAGTTCTGGATCGGGCCGATCTGTGTGCCCTGCTCCGCGCCGTCGCCGATCTTGACGGTCTTGGCATACTCGACAATCGCCGCCTTCAGGGGCTCGTAGATGTCCTTGTGGATATACATCCGCTTGGTCGCGATACAGATCTGCCCGGTATTGCGGAACGCCGCCCAGAATAAATCTTCCGCCACTTTCTTCACGTCCACGTCCGGCATCACGATCGCGGGGTCGTTGCCGCCGAGCTCAAGCGTCACGCGCTTCAGCGAGCCAGCCGCGCTTTCCATCACTTTCTTGCCCGTCTGGGTCGAGCCGGTGAAGCTTACCTTGTCGACGCCCTTGTGCGCCGTCAGCCAGGGGCCGAGACGGTCCGATCCGGAAACCACGTTCAGCACACCGTCCGGCAGCACGCCGCGCAGCAGCTCGCCGATGCGCAGCGTCGTCAGCGGCGTCGTGGGGGCCGGCTTCAGTACGACGGTATTGCCCGCCAGCAAGGCCGGGCCAAGTTTGAACGCCGCGAGAATGACCGGGAAGTTCCACGGCACGATCGCGGCGACGACTCCAATCGGCCCGTAACGCGTCACGGCATGCCGCTCGGCCGAGTCTTCCGAAACATGTTCCGGGATCTCGTGCTTGGAGGATTCCATCAGCCAGAAGGCGCCGCCGCCGACATCGCCTTCGGCGTCCGGGTGCGGCTTGCCCTGCTCGCGCGTCAGCAGGCGCGAAAGCTCCGGAATGTTCTGCATGATGATGCCCGCCATCACGTTCAGCAGCTCGCGCCGCTTGGCGATGGGCGTGGCCTTCCAGGCCGGGAAGGCTGCCCGAGCGGCCGCGACCGCCGCGTCCAGTTCTTCTTTCGAACAATCCGGCGCCTGCGCGAACACTTCGCCCGTCGCCGGATTCTCGACGCCGAAGGTTTCAGTGCCGGCAACTGCCTTGCCGTTGATGGTCATCGTGAACTTATGATCAGCCATTGCCGTGTCCTCCCGGTCTATCGCGACACTCAACGCCACACCGCGCAATTTCACAAGTCTGCGGACTTACTCCATTTGGTCACGATCCACCGCGCGCTGCACATCCTTGTAGAACTCCCGCCGCGCTTCCCACTCTCCGCCGCGCAGGCCGAGCGCCGATGTCCAGCTGGCATTCGAGGCGATCACGAGGTTGCGGTTCGGGTCGATGAAAATGCCTTGGCCGAAAATCCCGTCTGCCTGGTACGAACCATCATCCCAGGTCCACCACTGGTATCCGTACCCTTCACCGGCAGAGTTGATGTCGGCCTGTTTCTGCGTGGCGGCAGCGATCCAGCCTTCCGGCAGGATGCTCTCGCCGCCCACCACGCCGCCGGCCAGCATGAACAGGCCGAACCGCGCAAAATCCCGCGTGGTCGCCTGGATGCAGCACCCGGCAATCTCGTGCCCGTCCTGTCCGAGCAGCCAGGTTGCATCCTGCTCCATGCCGAACGGGCTCCAGATCTTCTCTGAGAGATAGGCGTTCAGCGTCTTGCCTGTCGCCTCGCTGACCAGCACGCCGATCAGGTTCGTCTCGCCGGTTGAATAGTTCCATTGCTCTCCGGCGGGATGTGCCCGCGGCAGCCCGGCCATGTAGGTGGCGACCGTGCTGACGCCTTCGACAGGCGCCTGCAGGTCAAACCGCGCCACATCCGACTCCGGATCCTCATAATCCTCGTTCCACGCCACACCGGACGTCATCGTCAGCAGCTGCGCGATGGTCACCGAATCATATTCCGAGCCCTTGAGCTCGGCGACGTACGTGCTGACGGGCTCATCGAGGCTCTTGATATAGCCGTCCTTCATTGCCGCGCCGACCAGCGTAGAGGTCAGGGACTTGGCCACCGAAAAGCTGGTCCACCGGCCCGAGGCGCTGAAATCGAGGCCGTAGCGCTCAAGTCGTACCTGTCCATTGTGTACGATGATCAGCGAGACGCTGCGCTGGCTCGCGAGGTAGGCGTCGAGATCGAGGCCGAGATCCAGCGGCTCGCCGTCCGGCAGCGGATAAGCGGCTTCGCCCGCCGCGATCGGACGTGACTTCACGATCATCGGCACACGGTCGATCATCCGGAAACCGGCATCCCGCTGCGCCTGGCTCCAGAACAGGACATCCCGGCCAACCGGCGGGTGGGTGAGCAAGGCCCGCCAATCCGGCCCGATCAATATCCAGCCCGCCCCGAGCATCACCAGGAGCGCGGCCACCCCAATTCCCAAACGCCGAATCCAGACTGACATTTCATCCCCTCCCGTTTTTCCAAGCCACTCCTATCGCGGCCCGCGCCGATCCGGAACCTGCCTTGCGGTCCGCCCCATCCGTTGTTGCCCCGGCGTCAGCCAGAATTCGTCTCCAAAACCCGCTTGTCGGAATTTTTGAAACATGTTCTAATTTTTTAAACATTCCACAAAAGGGACCTGAGGAAATGTCGGCCACCGAACTCTCGACTGTGCGCAAATCGATCCTGCCCAAAGGCGGCGACACTTGGCAGTCGATCGCAGCCCGCTGCCTCTCCGGCACACCGGAAACCGAGGCCGTCTCCCAGCTGCAAAGCTGGAACCTGCACGTCTTCATGCGCGCCTCGGGCGCCGCCGGCAGCATGCGCGGCACGAATCCCATCCTGCCGAGCGATGTCATCTTCATCGAGTCGCCGCGCGCCTGACCGATGAGCGGCGCAAAGGTCAGCCAGGTCCAGATTGCCGCCGCCCATGACGGCGAGGCCGAACTGGTCGTGACGCTGTCGTTCGAGAACGGCGGCCAGTCTCTGGTAGCGCTGGACGAATTCGCCGCCCGCTCCTTGCTCGCGTCCTGCGCGGCTGACTCGGCGGACGGTTTGATCGGCGCCAGCTGGGAACAGGTCCGCGACGCCCTCGTCGCTTCATCCGGCAGGTATGCCGAAACTCAGAACACAGAACATTAGGAAGGAATTTGAAATGTACGATCTGGTGATCAGGAATGGCCGCGTGGTCGATGGCTCCGGCATGCCGGCCTACAATGCCGACATCGCGCTCAACGGCAACCGAATCGCGAAAATCGGCCGCATCGCTGAAAAGGGCCGCAAGGAAATCGACGCCGAAGGCAAGGTCGTCTCGCCCGGTTTCATCGATCCGCACACGCACTTTGATGCCCAGCTGCTCTGGGACGGCTACGCCAAGCCCGCCCTCTCGCACGGCGTCACCACCATCGTGCCCGGCAACTGCTCGCTCTCCCTCGCCCCGCTGCGCGCCGAGTTCCGCACCAAGCTCGTCGGCATGTTCAACCAGATCGAAGAGATGCCGCTGAAAGCCTTCAAGGAAGGCGTCGTCTGGGACTGGGAAACCTTCTCCGAATACATCACGCGCATCCGCAAGGGCCTCGCCATCAACGTCGCCCCGCTCGTCGGCCACTCGGTGATCCGCCTCTGGGTGATGGGTGAAGCCGCCATGGAGCGTACCGCCACGCCGGAAGAGATCGCCGAGATGCAGGGCGTGCTGCGTGAATGCCTCGACGCCGGTGCCATCGGCCTCTCCACGAGCTATGTGGACATGGACGAAAAGCTCCAGCCCGTGCCCAGCCGCTATGCGGACGCCGCTGAAGTCGAAGCCTTCGCCAGCGTACTCGGTGAATACGGCCGCATCCTGCAGATCGTCCCGGAATTCTATGACGCCGATCTCACGATCGCTCGCCTCGACCAGCTGGCTGAAATCTCACTCAAGTACGGCATTCCGACCACCTTCTCGCCGCTCTTCGTCAACGCCGACAACGTCGACGCGGTCGACCGCGTCATGCGCCGCGTCGATGAGCAGTTCGCCCGCGGTGCGCGCGTCTGGCCGCAGGTGCAGACCCGCCCCATCGACATCAGCTTCTGCTTCGCCGTGCCGAGCCTCCTCTTTATCCGCCTGCCCGGCTGGTACCGCATCATGCGCTTCGGCACGCCGGACCAGATCGTCGCCGCCTTCAAGGATCCCGCGACCCGCGAGAAGCTGGTCGCAGAATCCGCCGTCTACAACGCCCTCTGGCCGAACCTCCGCCTGCGCCTTGTGCAGACCGAAGCGAACCAGAAATACATCGGCATGACCGTCGGCGAGATCGCCGCCGCGCGCGGAACCACACCGATCGACGTGATGATCGACCTGTCGATCGAGGAGCATCTCGACGCCCACTTCCTCGCCGCCGACATGGGCCACAATTCCGACGAACGCGTCGGCGCCCTGCTCAAGCACCCCCGCGTCCATATCGGCGCCAGCGATGGCGGCGCACACATCCTGTCCTTCTCGACCTACGGCGACACGGGCTTCCTGTTTGCGCACTATGTCCGTGAACTGAACGCCATGTCGATCGAATCCGCCGTCAAGAAGATCACCTCCGAAACCGCCGCCATCTGGGGCATCCCGGACCGCGGACTCCTGCAGCAGGGCTACATCGCCGACATCGTGATCTTCGATCCGCAGACGATCAATCGCGGCGAAGAGAAATACGTCCAGGATGTACCCGGTGATGGCAGCCGCTATGTCCGGGATGCCATGGGTGTCGATACAGTCATCGTCGGCGGCGGCGTCGCCTGGACAGCCGTCGCGGGCTACAATGCCGAGACGCGCGGCGAAATCCTGCCCGGCCAAGTGCAGTACACCCGCACGCTGGTGCCGGCATGAGCTGGCCTGGCGTCTCCCAGCGCCGGGTTGCCACGAACGGAATTTCCTTGAACATCGCCGAGGCGGGCAAAGGCCCCCTCGTGCTGCTGCTGCACGGATTTCCGGAGTCCTGGTATTCCTGGCGTCACCAGTTCGCGCCGCTCGCCGCGGCCGGCTACCACGTCGTCGCGCCGGACATGCGCGGCTATGGCAAGAGCGACAGGCCCGAGGAGATTACGGCCTATTGCCAGTCCGAAGTCGTCAAGGACATCATCGGCCTCGTTCCCGCCCTCGGCTACAAGACCGCCATCGTGATCGGCCATGACTGGGGCGCGCCCACCGCCTGGGCCACGGCTCTCAATCATCCGGATGTGGTAACTGCAGTGGGCGGACTGTCCGTCCCCTTCATGCCCCGCTCGCCGGTCCAGCCGATGCCGATGCTGCGCGAGATGTTCAAGGGCCAGTTCTTCTACCAGCTCTATTTCCAGGAACCCGGCATCGCCGAAGCCGAGTTCGAGCGCGATATCCGCATGTGCCTGAAGAAGTTCCTTGTGCTCGGCGGCGGCGAGACGGACCTCGCCTCGCTTCCGGTGAAAGGCGAACACGACGACATGTTCTCGAACATGCCGGAACCGAAGACCTTGCCGAAATGGCTGACCGAGGCAGACCTCGATTTCTTTGTCGAAGAATTCTCCCGCTCCGGCCTGCGCGGCCCTCTGAACTATTACCGCAACCACGACCTCTACTGGGAATACACGAAAGACGCCCCGACCTCGATCCGCCAACCGGCCATGTACGTGGCCGGAACGCATGACGGCGTCGTGATGATGGCGGCGGCCGGCATCGAGATGATGCCGCATTTCGTGACCGATCTGCGGATCAACAAGATGATCCCCGGCATCGGCCATTGGACCCAGCAGGAAGCACCCGAAGCGGTCAACGAACTCATCCTGGATTTCCTCAAGCAGATTAATTGAACGGCAACGCCCATGTCAAAAACCGAAACAGTCATCGTCATCGGCGCCGGCATCGGCGGCCTCTGCACGGCCCTGATGCTGGCCCCGAGCGGGCGCGCCATCATATTGCTCGAACGTGACGGTCCGATCGAAAGCCAGGACCCGGACCAACTTTTCCGCGACTGGCGCCGCACGGGCGTCGGCCATGTGCGCCAGAGCCACGCCTTCCTGGCGCGCCTGCGCACCATCATGAAGGCCGAGCATCCCCAGTTGCTGGAGCAGCTGAAAGCCCTCGGCGTCCGTGAACTTACATTCGACAACATGCTGACCCCGCCGCAGCAGGCGCTCTACACGCCCCAGCCGCAGGACGAAGAACTGACCTTCATTACCAGCCGCCGCACGACGCTCGAATTCGCCATGCGCCGCTATGTCGAAACGCTCGGTAACGTGACCATCCGGTCCGGCTTCCTGGTCCGCCGCCTCGTCACATCCAAGGCAGCGGACGGCGTCATCAACGTCACCGGCGTCACCGGCGAGCAGGACGGCGCCGAGACCACCCTCACCGCCGATGTCATCGTCGACACCACCGGCAAGAGCGGCTTCACCTTCGACCAGCTCGTCGAAGAAGGCGCCAATGTCCGCGAAGAGAAAGAAGACGCCGGCATCCTCTATTTCACCAAGCATTACCGCCTGAAGCCGGGCCAGCCGGAACCGGACCGCAACGAGCACCCGCCGGCGAGCGGCGACCTCGGCTACCTCAAATACGGCGTCTTTCCGGGCGACAATGGCAACTTCTCCATCACCATCGCCCTCCCGGAAGTCGAACTTGAGCTGCGAAAGTCGATCCTCAATCCGGAGATCTTCCACCAAATCACCCTGAACCTGCCCGGCCTTCATCCGTGGACGAACAGCACGCGGTCCGAGCCGACCAGCAAGGTGTTCGGCATGGGCGACCTCGTCAGCCGCTGGCGCGATCTGGTCATCGATGGCAAGCCAGCCACGCGCGGCTACTTCGCCCTCGGCGATACGCTGATCCGCACCAATCCGCTCTACGGCCGCGGCTGTTCGTTCGCCGCTGTCGGCGCGCAGCAGCTGCGCAAGACGCTCGACGAGACTGCCGACCCCACGCAGCGCGCCATCCTGCTCCACCAGCGCCTCGAAGCGGAACTGCGCCCCTTCTATCTGACCCAGCGCCGCCAGGATCGCACCGCCATCAAGCGCGCCCGCGAAACGCTCACGCCCGGCTTCAAACCGAAATTCAAGGCGAAACTGATGCAGAGCTTCGTCGATGACGGCATCCGCATCGCCGTCCGCTCCGATGTCCGCCTGCTGCGCGAAGCAATGCGCGGGTTCCACATGCTCGAGCATCCGGACAAGTGGCTCGGCAAGCCGAACAATCTCGCGACGGTCCTTTACTACTGGGCGCGCGGCAAGAAACTCAACGCCGCCGCCTATCCGCCGAGTGCCGGCCCGGAGCGTCAGGAAATGATGCAGGCCCTGAATCTCGACTACCGGGCTGACCTCATTGCGCCGCCCGAAGAAACCCGGCTCGCCGCATGACCGATGCAACCATCGCGAGCGATCTGGGCCGGCGCGAACAGGCGAAAGCCGACCGCCGCCTGAAGATCGTGCGCGCTGCGCGCGATCTCATCCGCGAGACGGGCGACACGAACCTATCCATGCGGATGATCGCGCAGCGGGCCGAAGTCAGCGTCGCGACGCCTTACAACCTGTTTGGCTCCAAACGCGCCGTCGTCATGGCCGTTCTCGAGGATGAGCGCGATTTCCTGCACCGTTTCATGGCGCTGAAAGTCGACAATGCCATCGACCGGATCTTCGAAGCCCACGCCCTCGGCGCCGGCTATTTCATTCAGGACCCGGACTTCTACCGGCCGCTCTGGAAAGCGCTTCTGGACACGAACGGCGAAGATAATACCGGTCTCGCCACGCCCGAGCGCCAGGAACAGACCCGCGCCGCCTGGCGCTGGCTGATCGTGCAGGCCCAGGACGAGGGCCTTCTGCAGGCCGCCCTGCCGGCGGAAATCCTGGAACGGACGCTCTCGCATCTCGGCAACGGTATCATGCTCAGCTGGGCGATGGGCACAATGCCGACGCGCGAACTGCTGCCGACAGCTGCCCTCGGCTACGCCCTGATCCTCGCCTCGGCTGCCACGCCCACAGGTCGCCCCCTCCTCGACAGGCAGATTTCCAGAAACCGCAAGCTGCTCGGAAAGCCCGGCGACATGTAGCCCGTCAGCCGGCGCCTCTTCCCACGAGCAGCCCGCGCGCCGTCAATTTTTCCCATGCCTCTCCAACATCATCCACGATGTTGAAAAGGCCAAGGTCGCCCGGGCTGATCATGCCGGTCTCGGCCAGCGCTTCGAAGTTGATGATCCGTGTCCAGAACGCCCGGTCATACAGCACAACCGGAATGGCTGGTGCTTTGCCCGTCTGCGAAATCGTCAACAGCTCGAACAGCTCATCCAGCGTCCCGAAACCGCCCGGGAAAATCACCAATGCCTTCGCCCGCATCGCAAAGTGCATCTTCCGCATCGCGAAATAGTGAAACTTGAAACTGAGTTCCGGTGTGATGTAAGGGTTCGGCGCCTGCTCATGCGGGATCGCAATGTTCAGGCCGATGGACATGGCGCCCGCATCCTGCGCGCCGCGGTTGGCCGCTTCCATAATCCCCGGACCGCCGCCGGTGACGATCACATTGTCATGCCAGAGCTCGCGGTCGGCCAGCGCCCCGCCGCGCTCCGAGGCAATCCGCGCGAAGGTTCGCGCCGCGTTGTAAGTCTTCGCTTGCCAGTCGCCGCCATCCTCACGGATGCGCGCACTGCCGAACACCACGATCGTCGAGCGGATGCGCCGCGCGCGCATATGCTCCTCAGCCTTTGCATACTCCATCATGAACCGCGCGCCGCGCATCGAGTCGCCGAGGATGAACTCCTGGTCCAGCGCCGCCAATTGGTAGCTTTCGTCTTTCGCCCGGTCGGTCATGCACTTTCAGTCCTGATGGAGGGGTAACGTGTTGCACAGCATGTGGCGCGCGCGGCGCGCCCGTGGCAACAACCTGTTGGACGCACAAATATACGATGCCGGTCTCGCCTCCGTAGTTTCACGGATGTCCTTTCTCCCGAGAAAAGCACAGGGTCCGGCTGCGGCGTTGCTTTCCAGCGTGCGCTCACACCAGAAAGGTTTTGCCCATGGCGGTTCGCGACATTTCTGTTTGCATTTCGTCGCTTGAGTCCGATTTTGCATTGCTCCATCAAGCCGCCGCTCTGTCTGAAGCCTGGGCAGCGCATCTGAGCTGCTGCGCCATCGGCATCCAGCCCGCACCCGCCTATTCCGACGGCATGATCGGAACGATGGAAGTCGTCGCGGCGCAGTTTCAGGCGGGTGAAGCTGAAATCCTCAAGTTCCGCAAAGACCTCCATATCTACATCAAGGAAAAACTTCCCGCCGTTGAGCTTCGCGAAACGCGGGCCTTCGCGGCCGGTATCGCCGATGTGACTTCTGTGTATGCGCGATATGGGGACATTCTGGTCGCGCGCATGCCGGAGAAGTCCGATACGGCGCGCCATGGCGAGATCATTGAAGGCGCGCTATTTGGCGGCGGCCGGCCGGTTCTGGTCTTGCCGAAGGACTGGAAGCCCGTGCCGCCGGGCGGCCGGGTCCTGTTTGCGTGGGACTCCAGCCGCGAGGCCTCGCGTGCCATTCACGATACGCTGCCCCTGCTCGCGCCGAGCGCTGAAGTGTGCGTCACCACGGTCGATGCCCAGATCGGCTGGAAGAAACATGGCGAGGCGCCGGGCCTTGATATTGCGGCGCACCTTGCCCGTCATGGACTGCGCGTCACGGTGCGCAATGAGGACAGTCTCGGCAAACCGGTGGGCCAGCGCCTTGCCGAAAGTGCCACCGATTTCAATGCAGACATGATTATCATGGGCGCCTACCGGCATTCCAAGCTCGCCCAGCGGCTGATTGGTGGGCCAAGTCATTTCCTCATCTCCGGATCTCCGCTACCTGTATTCCTGTCGCGTTGAGGAAGACCATGATCCAGCCTTTCAGACTGCATCCTGCTACGGCCCTGCTTTGCCTTGCCCTTCCGTTGGGAGCGCTTGGAGCTTGCACAAATACGGGCGCATCACCGGCGTCCGAAGCCACCTTGGCCTCGCCCACCTTGCCCGGCCAGGAGATTGCCAGCCGGCTTTGCTCCGGCTGTCATGCGATCGGCCGGACGGATGAAAGTCCGCACCCGGACTCATTGCCCTTCCGCAAGATTTCGATTCGTTATCCGGTTCGGAATCTTGAGGAGGCTCTTGGGGAGGGGATTTTTGTGGGGCATCCGGATATGCCGCCGTTCCAATTGGAGCCGGATGATATCAACGAGCTGCTAGACTATATCGAGTCTATTCAGGATCCAACCTGAGCGGTGGCATGATCCTCCGATGATCCGCGACTGCGACCTCGCCGACACGAACCTGCACATCGCCAGAAGGCTGAGCCTGGCGGAGTGTTGCGCAAGGTAGGCTCAAAACGCCTCCACTGTCTCTCGCCGGATGTCACTTTCGTCTCACGCGCTCTCACCCGATTATCATAAATACTCATCCATTCTCATTTTTTATCGCCCAACCGCGGCTGTAGCTTGATCAGGGCCGGGGAAGACCGGAGATGCCCGTTTTCAACAATACTCCTGATCCAGAGCAAATTGGGTTCAGACCAATTGGTAATCGCGAGGTGATTATTTCTCGCCGATCAACAAGATGACCGGTTCCAGGAACTCCGCCAGCGGCGCCGAGATCACGACCACTCCCTCCTTGGTCGGATGAAGTCCGTCCGGCTGGAGGTGCGAGGGATCGCCTTCGATCTGTCCGAGCAAGGAGGGATAGTAGGGTACGCCATACTCGGCGGCGAGTTCGGGATAGATGGCGGCGTAAGCAGCTTCCCGGCTGCCGGCTTCCAGAGCGCCGCGCGGCGTGAGGGCGACGAGCACGGCAGGGATGCCGGCGGCCTTGGCGCGCTCAAGGATGGCCGCGAGATTGCCGCGGGCGATATCCGGCGGCACGCCCATAAGGAAATCATTGGCACCGAGGGCGACGACGAGCAGATCGGGCTCGGCGGCGACAACGCTCCAGTCGAAGCGGGCGAGGCCGTTGGCGGTGGTATCACCGGAGACGCCGGCATTGACGGCAACGGCGTCGAGGCCGCTGGCGCGCCAGATGGCCTCGACCTGGTCGGGCAACGCCTCGTCCGGCTGCAGCCCGTAGCCGGCGGTCAGGCTGTCGCCGAGAAACACGACGACTTTCGACTCGCTGGAGATTTCCGCCTTGGGGGCCGGCGCTTCCTGCACGGACGGGGCGGCTGAGGGCGACGAGGACACCGCTGCGGGCTGACCGCACGCGGTCACAAATATCGCAGCCAAAGCGGATAACAGTGAAAGACGGCGAGATGGCCCTTGCCGGGCTTGCGGCGCAAACGAGTTCATACGTATCGATAGACTTCGCATCCCCCGCTGACAATGTGCGCCGGGTTCAACAGAAAGTGTTTTTGAATGGCTGAAGCGCTGCGACTGACCGGGGTCTGGCTGACGTTTCCGGCCGCCTCCGGTGCGGATCGATCGGCCTCGCTGGATGTGCTGAAGGGCGTAGATTTTGTCGCCATGGATGGTGAGAGCGTTGCGGTTGTGGGGCCTTCGGGCTCCGGCAAGTCATCGCTGATTGCGGTTGCCGCCGGGCTGGAGCGGGCCAGCCGGGGCGAGGTCACTCTGCTGGGCGAGCGGATCGAGACGTACGGCGAGGACCAGCTGGCCAGACTGCGCCGGGGGCGGGTCAGCATGGTGTTCCAGTCGTTTCATTTGCTTGAGACGATGACGGCGTTCGACAATGTGCGCGCTCCGCTCGAGATTGCCCGGCTGGACAAGGTGGACGCGCGCGCCAATGCGGCGCTCGACGCGGTCGGGCTGAGCGCGCGGCGGCTGCACTATCCCGGGCAGCTGTCCGGCGGCGAGCGTCAGCGTGTTGCGGTGGCGCGGGCCCTCGCCTCTGATCCGGCGCTGGTGTTTGCCGATGAGCCGACGGGCAATCTGGACGCCGAAAGCGGGCGCATCGTTGCCGATCTGCTGTTCTCCATCGCTAAGGACCGGGGCTCGACGCTGGTGATCGTGACGCATGACGCGGACCTCGCCGCGCGCGCCGGACGGACGGTGCATATGCGCGACGGGCACATCGTATGAACAGCGTATCGTTCAAGCTCGCGCGCAGCGAGCTGTCCCGGGGCTTCAAGGGGTTCTGGATCTATCTTGCATGCCTCGCCCTCGGCACGGCGGCGATTGCGGCGGCCGGATCGGTCACCGAGACGTTCTCGCGGGGCGTCGCGGGCGAGGCGCGCTCCCTGCTCGGCGCGGATGCGCAGTTCACGACCGCGCAGCGGCGTCCCACCGCCGAAGAACGGGCCTTTGCCGAAAGCCTGGGGGCGATTTCCGAAACCGTCTCCCTGGATGTGATGGGCGCGGCGAACGACGTACGGGCACAGGTCGATGTGACCGCGGTGGATGGCGGCTATCCACTGATCGGCAAGGCCGTGCTGTCTGGCACGGAGACCGACCTGCAGGCGGCGCTGGCGAGGCGCGGCGACCGCTGGGGCGTGGTGGTGACGCAGTCTTTCACCGACACGTTCGGTGTCGCGCTGGGTGACGCGGTCGAGATCGGGCCGGTCGCGGGGGTTGTGACGGCGCGGCTGGATCTGTCGCCGGACCGGATCGGCACGCCGGGCACGTTCGGCCCGGAAGCAACGGTGGCGCTGGACGCGATGGCGGAGGCCGAGCGGCTGTCCCCCGGCCAGCTGTTCAGGTCGAGCGTGCGGATTCTTTTCAAGCCCAGGCAGACGTTTGCCGCGGCGGAGAAGTCGTTCAATGAAAGCTTTCCGGACGAAGGCATGCGGCTTAGGGGGCCGGAAGATGCGGTCGATGGGCTGCAGAACCTTTTGCAGACGCTGAACAGCTTCCTCGCCGTGATCGGCATCGCGGCGCTGGTGGCGGGCGGCGTCGGCGTGGCGCAGGCGACAGCGGCGTTCCTTGACTCTCGCCGGCAGTCGATTGCGGTGCTGAAAGTTTTTGGCGCGGATGCAGCGACGATCCGGGCCGCGTACCTTTTGCAGCTGGGCGTGCTGGCATTCGTGGGGGCGTTGGCCGGCACGGCGCTGGGCGCGGCAGCGCCCTATCTGCTGGCGCTTTTTGCGGGCGGCGCCATTCCGATTCCGCAGGCGCTGGGACTTTATCCGGTGGCCCTGATGAAAGCGCTGGCGCTGGGTATGCTGGCAGCGGCGGTGTTCGCCCTACCGGCGATCGGACAGGCGCGGGCGACGCGGCCCGCTTCGCTGTTCCGCCGGATCGGCGAGGCGGAGCGAACTTCGGCGCCCTGGATGGAACGGGGCTGGGCGATCGGCGCGGCGGCGGGGTTGGCGGGATTGGCGGTGGCCACCAGCTACCGCCCTGCCCTGACGGCGATGATCCTTATCGGCGCCATGGTCACGGCGGGCGTATTTGTTTTGGCGGCGATCCTCGTGAAGCGGCTGGCGAAGGCTGCATCGAGCGGCGCTCGCGGGTTCTGGCGGCTGGCGCTGTCAAACCTCGGCGGGCCGGGCTCGCTGGCGCCAACCATCGTTCCGGCGCTGGGACTGGGCCTGGCGCTGCTGGTGCTGGTCGTCTCGGTACAGACGAATCTCATCCGGCAGATCACTGACACCGCGCCGGCCAATGCGCCGTCGCTCGTCTTTTCGCAGATTCCGAATGCGAAGGTGGACAGTTTCAATGCCGTTCTGAACGCGAATGGGGTCGATACGGACAATCCGGATGCCTATCGCCAGGCGCCGTTCCTGCTGGCGCGCGTCATCGCGCTGAAAGGCAAGCCGCTCGTGGAAGACGATGTGGCAGAATCCGAACGCTGGGTAGTGCGCGGTGAAACGAGCCTGACCTACTTTGCGCAGGCGCCGCCGGAGACGGTGCTGGTGGCGGGCAGCTGGTGGGACGCCGACTATGCCGGGCCGTTGCTGGTTTCAGTCGAAGAGGATGCCGCGAAGGGGCTGGGCGTCGGGGTGGGCGATACGATCGGCTACCGGATCGCCGGACGCGAAGTGACCGCGACCGTGGCCTCGCTGCGCAAGGTGGACTGGGGCACGTTCGGGATAGGTTCGAACACGGCGTTCATCCTCTCGCCCGGAACTCTGGAAGCGGCGAACCCGGCCTATGTGGCGATTGCAAAGGCGACGCCCGAACAGGAAAGCGCGATCATCGCGGCGCTCGGCACGGGCCTGCGCGAAGTCGTGGTGTTCCAGACGCGCCCCGCGCTTGAGACGGCGGCGCGGGTGTTCGGACAGATTGCCCTGGCGGTAAACGCCGCGGCGGGAATTGTGACGCTGGCCGGGCTGCTGGTACTGCTCGGGACCTTCGCCTCGCTGGCGCAGAAGCGCCGGCGGGAAGCGGCGCTCCTGAAAGTGTTCGGGGCCTCGCGCGGCGAAATCTTGCGGCTGTATGCGACCGAGTTTGCCGTGGCGGCAGGAATCGCCGCGCTGGTGGGGTCGCTGATTGGTATCGGCGCGGCATGGCCGATTGTGACCTATGTGTTCGAGGCGACCTGGAGCCTGCCGTGGCAGCCGGCCGCTTGGGTGATGGGCGCGGCGATTTTCGTTTCGGTTCTGGGCGGGGCATTTGTGGGCCATTCGACCCTATCGCGGGCACCGGCTGACGTGCTGCGGACGCCTTGATCGCTGCATTCTGCATAGCGGCGTCCATGACGTCGGGGCCAGTGCCCGGCACGCGAGTTGTGCCCCACCGGGCCGCAGATGCAGCTTTTTGGGCCTTAAGAGTAGCACCTTCCCTTGCGCCATTGTTCCTTCGGTTTGTGATGTGTGCAAGATCGGTCAAAACACAAACTTGCCGGGGAGAGACATGCACTACGAGGAACTTCAGAAGGCGCGCCAGGAACTGACCGGGCCAGGCGGTGCGTTCGAAATCGTGGAGGCCGACGTGCTCGGCAACCGGCTTCGTGTCTTCAAGAATGCGCCGGGAAGCATCCGGGAAGTGTGGCTGGCGACTGCGGCGTTCGCGGACCGGCCCTATCTGATCTACGAGAACGAGCGCCTCTCGTATGCCGACTCCCACACGCAGGTAAACGCCATCGCGGCATGGTTGTTTGCTCAGGGCGTGAAGCCAGGTGACCGGGTCGCGGTTGCGATGCGCAACTATCCGGAGTGGATGCTGATCTACTGGGCGTGTGTCTCCATTGGCGTCGCCGTCGTGGGCATGAACGCTTGGTGGACCGCCGAGGAAATGGCTTACGGCCTTGAGGATTCAGCGCCGAAAGTGCTGTTCCTGGATGCCGAGCGGCTTGAGCGCCTGCGCGAGCGTCCGGAACTGGCGGCGCGGCAGAAACTCGTTGGTGTGCGGATGCCGTCCGCCGTGCCGGGTGTGACGCCGTGGTCAGAGGTCATCGCCCACGGCGGCGCCATGCCGGATGAGGCGGTCGATCCGGATTCGGACGCCTGTATTTTCTACACCTCCGGCACGACAGGCTTTCCAAAGGGCGCCCAGCTGACGCACCGGGGCTGCGTCGCGAACCTGATGAACATGATGTATGCGGGTGCCTCTTCGGCGCTGGCGATGCAGCGCGCGACGGGCCTTGAGCCACCCGCGACACCTCCGGTGCCGGTGACGCTGATCACGACGCCGCTGTTCCATGTCACGGCCAATAATTGCGGGGCCTATGCGGCGACGGCCGCCGGTGGCGCGCTTGTATTGATGTACCGCTGGGACGCCGGCGAAGCGCTGCGCCTGATCGCGCGCGAGCGCGTCAGCGGCATGAGCGGCGTGCCGGTGATGGCCCGTGAACTGATCAACCATCCGGACTTTGCGACCACCGACACGTCAAGCCTGCTCGCCCTGGCGGGCGGCGGCGCGCAGGTGCCGCCGGACCTCGTGCACAAGATCGAAGCGAAGGTCGCCACCGCGCGGCCGGGCACCGGCTATGGCATGACGGAGACCTGCGGGATCATCACGTCGATCTCCGGTGACTTCTTCGTCGACAAGCCCGACAGCGCGGGCCCGGCGATGCCGAACTTCGAAGTGAAATGTGTGGACGACGAGGGCAAGACAGTGCCGGCGGGCCAGGTCGGCGAGCTGTGGGTGAAGGGCTCGTCGGTGATCAAGGGCTACATCAACCGCCCGGAAGCCACGGCGTCTTCGATCACGGACGGGGGGCTGCACACCGGCGACATCGCGCGCCTGGACGAGCATGGTTTCATCTACATCGTGGACCGCAAGAAGGACATGGTGCTGCGCGGCGGCGAGAACGTCTACTGCGCGGAAGTCGAGGCGGTCATCTATCGCCACAGCGCGATTGCCGAATGCTGCGTGTTCGGTGTTCCGGATGAACGGCTCGGCGAGGAAGTGGGCGTGGCGATCGTGCTGAAGGCGGGCGAGAGCCTGACGGACGCCGCGCTGCGCGAGCATTGCGCCGCAATCATGGCGAAGCACAAGATCCCGCGTTACGTCTGGTTCCAGGAAGAGGCCCTGCCGCGCAATGCGAGCGGCAAGTTCCTGAAGCGTGAACTCCGCGAGCGCCTCAGCACGGACCTTCCGTCCGCCTGAGGCCTCCGGTCACTTCTTCTTGCGGCCGCTCGTGGGAATGTCCTTGAACGGAACATCCTTGTCGACGCGGATGTCGCCGGGCAAGCCCAGCACGCGCTCGCCGATGATGTTGCGCAGGATCTCGTCCGAGCCGCCTTCGATGCGGGTAGCCGGCGAGCGCATCAGCATGGCCTGAAAGCGCCCCTGCTGTGGGCTGTCTTCATCCCAGACGACGCCGGCCTCGCACTGAAGGTCGAGTGCGAACATCGAGAGATCCTGCATCGTTGCGCCGGCCACCAGCTTGCCGATGGAGTTTTCCGGGCCCGGGATTTCGCCTTTCGACAGGGCAGAGATGGCGCGCATGCCGGTGTACTTGAGGCCGCTTTGCTTGACCGCGATCTGGGCGAGCCGGGAGCGGACGGCTGAATCCTCGACCGCCGGACGCCCGTCGATTTCGGCCTCCATGCAGAAGCGGAACAGTTCGGGAAAGCCAGTCGACATGCCGGAGCCGATGGACAGTCGCTCGTTCATCAGCGTGGTGAGCGAGACTTCCCAGCCCTGCCCCACTTCGCCAAGACGCTGGTTGTCCGGGATGCGGACGTCGGTGAAGTAGACCTCGTTGAAGCTGGACTGGCCGTTGGCCTGCTTGATCGGGCGCACTTCGACGCCGGGGCTCTTCATGTCGAGGAAGAACATCGTCAGGCCCTTGTGCTTGGGCACATCGGGATTGGTGCGGGTGATCAGCAGGCCCCAGTCAGAATATTGCGCGCCGCTGGTCCAGATCTTCTGGCCATTGATGATCCAGTCGCCCGAACCATCGTCCGCCTTGACGGCGCGTGTGCGCAGGCCTGCGAGGTCAGACCCGCTGGCCGGTTCGGAGAAGAGCTGGCACCAGACGTGCTCGCCGCTCGCCAGAGGCGGCAGCAGCTTGCGTTTGTGCTCTTCGCTGGCCCAGCTCATGACGGTGGGGCCGCACATGCCGTGGCCGATGGTGAAGACGCCGGTCAGCGCGGCATAGGGGCCCTCTTCCTGACCCCAAATGACGCGCTCGATCGGCGTGCGGGCAGCGCCGCCATATTCCTTCGGCCAGTGCAGGCAGGCCCAGCCGGCCTCCGCCTTCTTCTTCTGCCAGGCCTTGCCGGCCGCGATAGGGTCTTCACTGACCACACCGTTCGAGCCGAAGCTGGCGCGCTTCAGTTCTTCTTCCAGGTGCCTCGGGGCATTGGCATCGATCCACGCACGAACTTGCGTGCGGAAGGCGGCTTCTTCGACGGTATCTTCGAAATCCATGTCTCTTCTCCTACGCTCAGGCCGCTGTCTCGGCGTTGCCTGCGCTCATGCGTTCAATCAGCAGTGTTTCCCAGGTCGATTGCGATCCCAGCGCCAGCGCCAGGGCATTGGACCGGCGGTAGAACAGGTGGCAATCGAAAGCCCAGGTGAAGCCCATGCCGCCGTGCACCTGGATATTGTTCTTGGCGCAGTGTTGGAAGGCGGTGGTCGCGGAGACCCGCGCGGTGGCGGCGGCCACCGGCAGCTCTGCCGCGCCGGAGACCAGCGCCCAGGCGCCGTAATAGCAGTTCGAGCGGGCAAGGGTTGCGGACACGTACATGTCGGCGAGGATGTGCTTGATGCCCTGGAACGAGCCGATAGGACGGCCGAACGCCATCCGCTCCAGCGCATAGTCCCGGGCCATTTCAAGGGCGCGGTCGGCGCCGCCCAGTTGTTCGAAGGCCATCAGCACAGCGGCGCGGTCCAGAACCTGCGAGGCGATGTGCCAGCCGTCGCCTTTTGTGCCGAGGAGTTCGGCGGGGGCGCGGTCGAACACGAGGCGGGCCTGGCCGCGGGTCGGGTCAATCGACTCGAGCGTCTCCCGGCGCACACCGGCCGCGGCAAGCTCCACCAGGTAGAGCGAGACCTTCCCCTTTTCATCCCGCGCTGCGACGACGGCAAAATCGGCCACGTCACCATCCGCCACCGGAAACTTGACGCCGGTCAGCTTGCCGCCTTCGACCTTGGCCGAAATCCGCGCCGGTGTCGTCCGGCCCTGTCCTTCGCTCAGGGCGAACGTGCCGATGGCCTCGCCGGCTGCGAGCTTGGGGAGCCAGAGTTCCTTCTGCTTGGAGGTGCCGGCCTGGATCAGGAATTCGGCGGCGAGATAGATCGAGGAGGATACGGGAACCGGCGCGAGCGCACGGCCGAGTTCCTCCGCCACCACGCAAAGCTCAAGGTGGGTCAGGCCTGACCCGCCGAATTCCTCGGGGATGGCGGCGCCCAGGACGCCCATTTCTGCCAGACCACGATACAGCCCCTTGTCGTAGCTTTCCGGCCCCTCAAGGACGGCGCGGACAGCGGAGGATGGGCACTTTTCGCTCAAAAACCGGCGTATCTGGTCACGCAGCTGTTTCTGCTCGTCCGAGAAATCTAGGTTCATGTCGGGCCTCCCTGTTCGATCCGGCCGCGCGGGACGCTGCCAATCCGTCTTTTTGATTGTCGCCAACTTTGAAGTGCTGGCTGGCGAGGTCAATCCATTCCGCAAAGTCACCCGGACGCCGGCCAATGCGCGGCGCCTCGACTTGCCCGGCATCGCCGCATAGGCTGCAATCACAGCGTGGTGGGAGGTTGGCGGGCGCAGCATGGCGGACGAAGCGAGGACTTACCGCGCCTTCATCAGCTATTCCCAGCAAGACAAGCTTTGGGGCAAACGCCTGCATGGGTGGCTTGAGAGCTACCGTCTGCCAGCTGGCACTGCCGCCCGCGTGCCCGCCGGCGAGCGGCTAGGCCGCTTTTTCCGCGATGATGAGGAGATGGCGGCGGCGTCCAACATCGCCAGCATCGTCGAGAGATCCATCGACGAGTCGGAAAGCATGATCGTCATCTGCTCGCCGCGCTCTGCCAAATCCCAATGGGTCGCCTCAGAAATCGAACGGTTCCGGCGCCGGGGCCGGGACGGCAAGGTTTTTGCGTTCATCATCGACGGCGTTCCGAATTCGGGCGACCCCGAGACCGAGTGCTTCCCCCCTGCCCTGCGGCGCAGCGCCAATCCGGACAATCCGAACGATCTGCCGATTGAGCCTTTGGGGTTGGATATCCGCAAGGATGGCCGTGACCGTGCCTTGGCGCGTCTGGCGGCGGGTCTGCTGGACGCAGACTTCGATGATCTCTGGCAGCGGGACCGGAGGCGCGACGAATCGCATCTGCGCCAATTGATCCTTGGGCTGACGGTGCTGAGCTCTGTGTTTGCCTTGCTTGCTGCGACGGCGGTCTTCATGGGGCTTCAGGCCCGGCAGAATGAGCGGATCGCGCACGACAATCTCGCGGCTTTCTTTGCCGAACGGGCCTGGCAGAACCTTGACCGCGAAAACACGCTGGCGGCTGCGCGGTATGCCCTTGCGGGGCGGCAACTGTCGGAACGCAACGCGCGGAGCTACCATTCGGTTCTGGGCGCGGTAATGTTCGAAGCTGGCGAGACACTGCCGCCCTTGCTACATGACGGGGCCATACTGAGTGGCGTCTACGCACCCGACGGCAGGACCATCGTCACAACCAGTCAGGACTCTACGGCAAAAGTCTGGGCGGCTGACACCGGCGCACTGGTGGCAACGCTGACCGGCCATACAGACCGTGTCGGCGCGGCCGCCTTCTCGCCGGACGGCGCGCGCGTGGCCACAGCCAGCAATGATGGCAGCGCGATTGTCTGGGACACGAAACATTTCAGCGTCGTGGCCCGCCTGACCGGGCACCAACAGGCCCTTCAGACGATAGAGTTTTCACCCGATGGGCTCACCGTGCTCACGGCCAGCCGGGACGGAACCGCGTGCATCTGGAATGCCGCAACCGGCGCCGTGGTTCACCAGATCGGCACACCGGGTGACGCAGTCTGGACGGCCATGTATTCGAGTGATGGCCAGCGGATCGTGACGTCGCACGAAGATGGCAAGGCACGCATCTGGAACGCGTCAGATGGCCGTTTGATCCGGATACTGACGGGGCACAGCGGCGCCGTCTATGGCGCTTCGTTTTCACCGGACGCATCCCGGATCGTCACGGCCAGCTTCGACAACACCGCGCGTATCTGGAACGCGGCAAACGGCAAAACATTGGCGACGCTTGAAGGGCACACAGACAGCGTTCTGGCGGCCGCTTTTTCGCCAAGCGGCCAGGCGATCGCCACAGCCAGTGGGGACTCCACCGCACGCCTCTGGGATGCCCGGACCGGCAGTCTGAAATCGATATTGACCGGGCATAAGGGAACCGTCCGTGCCGCGACATTCTCCGCGGATGGCGAATGGCTCCTGACCATCAGCAATGATGCCACCTCCAAACTCTGGAACGCGGCGACGGGAGAACTGTCGAGAACCTTGCTGGGCCATGCGGAACGAATCCGGATGGGCGTGTTCTCGCCGAACGGCCAGCAGATCCTGACCGCGAGCGACGACGGCACCGCAAAGATCTGGCAGGCCCGGGGGCGGCTCCTCTCCAGTTTTGCCGTCGGCGAAGACGCTGTGGCCTTCGCGGAGCTTTCGCGCGACGGCGCCTATCTGGTCACGGCGGGTCCGGACGATACGGTTCAGGTCTGGGACGCGGCGACGGCCAAGCGCCTCGCGATCCTGACGGAGCACACGGGCGACGTATTCGGCGTCGCCTTTTCACCCGATGCATCGCGTGTCGTGACCGCCAGCCAGGATGGTACCAGCAAGATCTGGGACTGGAAGAGCGGAGAGGTGTCCGCGACGCTGGTTGGCCATCAGGGACCGGTCACCAGTGCATCCTATTCGCGGCAAGGCGACCGGATTGTCACGGCCAGCGAGGACACCACCGCAAGGGTCTGGGATGCCGCGACCGGCGAGGCGCTGTTCACATTGGCCGAAGACGGTGACATCGTGCGAGGCGCGGAATTCTCACCTGATGGCACGCTGATCGTGACCGCCGGTCACGACCGGATCGCGCGCATCTGGAACGCCGTGGACGGATCAATACTGGGGATACTTGAAGGCCATACCGGCAGCATTGGCTCGGCTGCATTTTCGCCGAATGGAAAACGCATCGTGACCGGCAGCGCGGATGGAACAGCCCGGGTCTGGGACACAGCGGGCCGCCGCGTGGTGGCCACTCTGTCCGCCCTCAAGGGCAATGTCTCCGGGGTCCAGTTCTCGCCCGACGGCGAGCGGATCGCGACGGCGAACCTCGATCAGACGGCAAATATCTGGGATGCGGAAGATGGCCGCCTGCTGACGACCCTGCCCGGGTTTGGAAGCGAGGTGCGCAGCGCAACATTCTCCGCCGACGGATCACGGATTGTTGCAGCCAGCGGCGACGGGACGATCCGCATCTGGGATGTTTCCCGCCCGACGCAGGACTGGGACACCCTTGCGGCAGACGCCTGCACCTACCTGCTCAGCGCCGCCAGCCGCAAGTTTTCCCAGCTGGAGATCGAAACGGACCAGCTTCTCGGGTCCGAATGGCCGGATGCGTCGCGAGATGCGTGTGCAGGCGTGCAAGGCACGCCGACGATTTCGGATCTCTACCCAGCCGCAGGCATCGATCGGGATGCCCGCGACTGACGTACTGCGTTAACTAAGGGCCGAAAAGTGCCTAGTCGTCAGGCGTCGTGCCCGGCTTGGTCGAGCCGCCGGGATCGCTTTCCGCGGTAGAGCCCGGGGCAGCGAGAACGGCGCCATCGGACGGAGCAGCAGCCTCGGCCACCGGTGCGGGCATAGGCGCAGCTTCCGGTTCCGCAGCTTCGGTGACGGCTTCGACGGGCGCTTCAGATTTCTGCATCATCTCTGCGGGTGCTTCTGCTGCGGCGTCTTCCTCGACCCACTCTTCCTCCGGCTCAACCACTTCCGCTTCTACAACTTCCTCGCCTTGAGCGAGCGCAATTGCGGATACGGACGAGACGAGAGACGCGGCCACAAAGGCCGTTGCCGTGAGAAGTGTTCTGCCAACCTGTCGCATCATAGTCCCCTTTGTGAAGCTACTCTGGGTTCAAGATATACCCAATTCGCAGAGGCGAACATGGGCAAAATTCAGTGCCTCTGCAGCGCAGGGCCGCGCCGGCTTCGCAGCTCACTCAAACCCGCGCATCCCGTATTTCAGGCGGGCATCGATCATCTCGTAGCAAAGCGTGATGACGAAATGATCTTCCTCAGGATTGGCGCCGCGGACCGTGTCGAAATAGAACGTGTCTGACTTCGCCTTGCCTTCGCAGCTCATCGCCTGGATCGACGTGCGGTTGGTCAAGTAGAACTCGGCCTCGATGTCGTCTTTAAGATCTTCAACGACCCCGCTGTCGCGCAGGAACTGATGCGCATCCTCCATTCCGCGGGTGGGCGCGACATAAACGATATTGATTGACTGCCCAGTCTGCCCGCTAAAGTCGCGGAACACTTCGTCGATCTCGGTCTCCATCGCCTGATAGAGGCCGGCACAATCCGTGTTCGGATCAACGAGCTGTGCGAAGTCGGCAAATGCCACAGGGTTGCTGCCATACATCAGGCAGATGATGTCCAGGGCGCGCTGTTGCGGCGGCGCGTGGGGTTCGTTGCGGATGATGGAGTTGTCCACCTGCAGCCAGCCGCCTGCCGCGCTGATGATTTCGTCGATACCATCCGGATCATCCGCATCCGGTTGAAGCAGAATCATGGCGAACTTGTCGGCATAGTCCTCCCGGTCCGCGCTTGACCAGTCCGGATTGTTGTTCAGACCCGCGATCTGCCCCATCAGCAGATGTCCGGCCTCGTGATAGGCGAGGAAACGGACGAAACCGCGGACAAATGTTTCGGTCGCTTCATCGCGCGGCGGGGTTTCGGGCTGGGCGACAAGCGATAGCGGCGCGAGGATGGCAGCGACAATCAAGGACCGAAGGACATTCATTCTGATCACTCCACGTTGGAAGCGATCCTAACTCATTTTCGTGGATTATGAAGATGGGCTTAGCGGTGGGCGGAAGCTGCCGGCCGCCCGAGGTTCACTTGCCCGAGCCAGCCTTGCCTTCAGGGGCCGGCTTGATGAGCTTGTCTGCGGCGGACAGGACCTTGAGAATCTCGTCCACAATCGAGTTGTCCATCATCGGTTTTGGGACCTGGGCCGAAAAGCCGGATTTCACGGCCACCCGCTCCAGCGAATCAACGTCCCAGCCTGAAATGAGAATTGCCGGCTGCCCCAGTCCCTGCTGCCTCAATGCCGCCAGCAGGTCCGAACCGTTCGGGCCGTCGAGTTTTAGATCGATTACAAAGCAGGCGTAGCCCGGAAGATCGGGCGCCGCGAGCAAATCAGCGCTCCCGAGAAAGGCATCGACCACAAAGCCGCGTGCGCCGATGAGCAACGCGAGCGACTGGCGCACGGCGGCGCTGTCATCCACGACAGCGATCCGCCGCATCCGCGCCACAGGTTCCGATAAAGCCATGCCAATCGCCGATTTGAACTGAACCGGAAGCGTAAGACCGGCAGGCAGGCCGCGTCATTAGGTATATTCCCTAGGGCGCTGGAGAGCGTCCGAAACCGGCAGCAAAGGCAATGCGCAGGACGGTGGACAGGCTTGGCGCGTCCATCTTTTCCATCAGGTTGGCCCGGTGGATCTCGACGGTGCGCGGCGAGATATCCAGCCCTTCGGCGATGGCCTTGTTGGTCTGCCCTTCGACCAGGCCGGTCAGTACATCCCGCTCCCGGCCCGTCAGCCGCTCGATCAGGCCGCGCGCCTCTTCGGCCAGCACGTCTTCCTTGCGGCGGGTCTCCAGCCGCTCGAAAGCCCGCGTCAGCGCGTCCACCAAGGTCTGCTTGGCGTAGGGCTTCTCCACGAAGTCCACCGCGCCGGCTTTCATCGCGCGTACGGCGACGGCGACATCGCCGTGTCCCGTGAGCACGATGACGGGCATGGCCACGCCGCGCGCATTCAAGGCTTCCTGCACTTCCAGTCCGTCCATCCCGGGCATCTGGACATCCAGCAGGATGCAGCCGCGCTCGGCCGTGGCCACGGTTTCCAGAAACGCGACACCATCGGTGTAGGTCTTCACGCGGAATCCGGAATGCCGGAGCATGAAGCTCGCCGAATGGCGGATAGCTTCGTCATCGTCGACCAGGTGAATGAGGCGTGTGTCGTTCATGGTTCGCATTTACCCGTATCTCGCCTGAGTGTGAACCTGAAACACGTTCCCCCCTGGGGCGACGCAACCGCGCGGATGGTTCCGCCATGCGCCTCCACGATTGTCTGGCAGATCGACAGGCCGAGGCCCATCCCTTGAGACTTGGTCGTGGCAAACGGCTTGAAAATGCTTTCCTTGATCTCCGGCGACAGGCCCGGTCCGTTGTCGCAGACTTCTATCTGGACGTAGTCCGGGTCTTCGGATGGCGACACCCGAAGCTCGATTCTTGCATCGGGCCGGCCGGCCATCGCATCCATGGCATTGCGGATCAGGTTGATCACTACTTGCTGCACCTGGATGGGATCAGCCAGCGCCCGGTTTGCTTCGTCGGCCATGGCAATGCTGACGGGTATGTCCGCCCGGTCGCGGGACGTCTTGGTCAAGGCGATTGCGTCCGCCAGCAAGGGTCCGAGGCTGACAGGGCGCGCATCCACTTCGCCTCTGGACACGTAGCTGCGCAGTTTACGGACGATCTCACCGGCCCGAACCGCCTGCGTCGCGGCTTCGGCGAGCGCGCCGCGCAGGACTTCCTTGATCTCCGGATCGGGAGAATCCAGCAGGTCGCGGCTGGCTTCCAGATAGTTGGCCACAGCCGTGAGCGGCTGGTTCAGTTCGTGGGCAAGCGCAGAGGCCATCGTGCCGACAGCGCTGAGCCGCGAGAAGTGCACGAGTTCGGACTGCATTTCCTGCATGCGGAGTTCGGCGCTTTGCTGCTCGGTCAGATCGCGCATGAAGGCGGTAAACAGGAAATGATCACCAATCCGGGCTTCGCCGATCTTGAGGTCGATCGGGAACACCGTTCCGTCCGCGCGGGCCGCGATGACCACACGGCCCTTGCCGATGATCTGGCGGTTCCCGGTCCGAAGATAGTTGCCGATATAGTTTCCGTGATTGGTCCGGTCGCGGCCCGCCATCAGCAGGTTGACCGGCTGACCGATCATTTCTGCGGCCGTATAGCCAAACAGCTGCTCGGCCGCGCGGCTGAAGGCCAGCATGGTGCCCGACTCGTCGGTCACGACCATGGCGTCGGGAACCGAATTCAGGATTGATTCGAAATGCAACTGGTGCGCGGGCGCATCCAGTTCATTGAGGGGCACCTGAAAGGCTTTTGGCGTGTCACTCATCGCCGGGTTCCTGAATACTCCACGTCTCAGTGCCTGCGGAGCCCATGC
>CAMDAC010000032.1 GCA_945888325.1 Candidatus Sulfopaludibacter sp. SbA3 | reverse complement strand
AAGCAGGCTATGCGAACCGCCAGCGAAAGAACCGTCGACGCCGTCATGGACCGCGTCGCAAACGTCATCCAGTCCATCAACGAACGCGAAGCCAGAAACTACATCACCAACGCAGGGTATGCTTCCGCGTAAGTCAAAACCGCTCTAGGTTCTGGTGTGCAGAGGTGGCCCTCGTGATTAACCCCAACGAGGAGGAGCGCATGAACCTTGCCTACAGCCAGCCTGCCGATCCTTCCGACATCGAAATCCAGACGGTGATGGCGGTCGAGAAAGTGCTGCGCAAGGTGCGCGCGTTCGCCTGTCTCGTCACCGGTAACCGGGTCGAGGCCGACGAGATCGTCGAGGATGCGCTCATCCTCTATCTCGCGACCGATCCTGAACCCAACGAGACCGACGGCGCCTATCCCTACCTGATCGCCACCGTCCGCCGCCTCCTGCGCACAAATGGCGCGCGCGCGCGGCGCGGCTCGGACCTCGACGAGGCGCTGGCGCCCTTGCTGCACCTGCCGATCGAGACGCGCGAGATTGCGGCGCTGCATCTCGGCGCAGGCTTTGCGGTGGCCGACATGGCCAGCTTGCTGGGGATCGCGCCCGAAGAAGCCGTGGCCGGGCTTGAAACCGTCCGGAAGGCCATCGGTGCGGAAACCTATGACAAGGCGGCTCCAGCGGCCTGAGGCCGCAGAATGGGCGCGGCGGGTGCGCTGCTCCGGCCTGCATGCTAGGGATCGCCGATGCAGCCAACATCGTTGGGGCAAAGCAGGCGCGCACCATGATGCAGGACCGCGAAATATTCTACGAGAACCATCCGGACCCGATGTGGGTCCAGGATCTCGAAACGCGGCGGTTTCTGGATGTCAACGCGGCGGCGATTGCTGCGTATGGCTATAGCCGCGAAGAGTTCCTGGCGCTGAACGCGGCCGATATCCGTCCGCCGGACGATGTTGCACCGGACAGCCATCACGGCGAGGCTTCCACGGTTCGCCACCACCGCAAGTCCGGCGAAGTCTTCCTTGTGCAGACGACAGCTCGACCGGTCGAGTGGAAAGGTCGGCGGGCAGAGTTTGTCACGGTCCGCGATGTCAGCCGCGCCGTGGCCCTTGAGCAGGAGCGGGACGCCCTGCTGCAACGGGAGGCGAGCCTGCGCCAGGCGGCCGAGTCCGCCGCCGAACAACTGGCCGAGCAGAACGCCAATCTCAGGATCGCGCAGCGCCTGATCGGCATGGGGATCTGGAAGTACGAGATATGGTCCGGCCGGCTCAGCTGGTCACCGGAACTTTTCAGGATGTTCCGGGTGAACGAAGCATCATTTGAAAACACGCTCGACGCGTACAATGCGCTCGTGCACCCGGACGACCGGCAGGCGATGGACGACAACTTCCGCGCTTTCCTGGACTCCGGCGACTCGCATCTCGAGTTTGCACACCGGATTGTCCATCCGGATGGCGCCGTGATCCATGTGCGCGGATCTGCCGAAGCCTCAGACACGCCGCACGGCAAGCTGCTGACCGGCATGGTCCAGGACGTGACGCGGGAAGTCGAGCAAGGCGAGCGTCTGAGATTGCTGGACCTGTCTGTCAGCCGGCTGAACGATATGGTCGTGATCTTCGAGGCCCGGCCTGGCCCGGAGGCCATGAACGCGCCTGTCGTCTATCTCAACGCCGCCTTTGCGCGGGTGACCGGCCGGGATGAGGCCGATGTCCTGGGTCGCTCCATCCTCTCGGTGATGGCCGAAGCTGCTCATGGCATCCCGGTGGAGGTGCTGGAGCAGGCGCTGGCGGGGGAAGTGTCGATGCGCTCGGATATGCGGCTGTTCGCCAAGGACGGCCGGGTGCTGCCCGCTGAAATCGACCTCGTCCCGGTTCGCAATCCTGCAGGCTCCATGACCCACTGGGTCGCCGTCATGCGGGACATGACGGAGAAGCAGACAGCGGACGCCCGCGCGCTGATGAACGAGGAGCGCTACCAGATGCTGGCGCGCTCGACCCATGATGTGGTCTGGGACTGGGATATCCGGTCCGGCGTGCTGACCTGGAACGAGAATTTCCGCAAGCTCGCGGGAAATCCGCAGGCGCCGCTCACCGACCGGCTGACATCCTGGTCTAACCGTCTGCATCCGGATGATCATGACCGCGTGCTGGAAGGCTTTCACGGCGCGATTGACGGCGACGGCGAGACCTGGTCGGCGGAATACCGCTTCCGCCGGGACGATGGCGACATCCGATTCGTGTTCGACCGTGGGTTCATTTCGCGCGACAAAACGGGCCGGGGCGTGCGGATCGTTGGCTCCATCGTGGACATCACCGCGCAGAAACTCGCCGAAGGCCGTCTTGCGCAGGCCGAGAAACTGGAAGCGCTCGGCCAGATCACGGGCGGTGTGGCCCACGACTTCAACAACCTCCTGATGATCATCATGGGCAATGCCGAAACGCTGCTCGACCGGGTCACCGGCGCGCGCGAGCGCCGGCTTCTGGAGTTGATGTTTTCAGCAGCGGAGCGCGGGCGTGAGCTGACGGGGCGCCTGCTCACCTTTGCGCGCAGGATTCCGCTCAAGCCCGTGCCGCTTGATATCAACGAACAAGTGGCCCGGAGCGCCGAACTTCTGCGCCGCACGTTCCGGGCCAACATCCGTATCGAGACGGATCTTCGCGCACCCGAGACAAGCGTCGAATGCGATCCGGCGCAGCTCGAACTCGTGCTGTTGAACCTTGCCGTTAATGCGCGCGATGCCATGAAGGAGGGCGGTGTACTGACGTTGGAGACGCGGCTGGCCGAGGAGGGCGGCACGGGGCACGTGGTTCTGACGATCACCGATACGGGCGCCGGCATGGACCGCGAGACGCTGCGGCGCTGTCTTGAGCCGTTCTTTACAACCAAACCGGTCGGCCAGGGCGTCGGCCTCGGGCTCAGCATGGCGTTCGGGTTCATGGCGCAGACCGGTGGCCGGCTGGCCATCGCGTCCGAGCCCGGCCAGGGAACGAAGGTGTCGTTGGTATTTCCCCGGTCGGTGCACACCGCAGGTTCCGCAAGTCCCACTCCGCCGGCGGCGCCCGTGGGCGGCGATGAGCTGATCCTGCTGATCGAGGACGAGGCCGGGGTGCGCGAACACGTCAGCACCGTCCTGTCCGGGCTCGGCTACCAGGTCGCGGCCTGCGAAAATGCGGATGGGGCCATCAGATACCTGGAAGAGGGCGGGGGCGCGGACCTCATCCTCACGGATATCATCATGCCGGGTTCGAAAGACACGCGGCATGTGATTCAGGCGGCGCGCGAGCGGTTCCCGGATATCCCCGTGCTGTACACCTCAGGCTATCCGAAGGAGTTGATCGAGCGGGACGGCCGCCTTGCGCGCG
This sequence comes from Candidatus Sulfopaludibacter sp. SbA3, assembly GCA_945888325.1. GTDB lineage: Bacteria > Pseudomonadota > Alphaproteobacteria > Caulobacterales > Hyphomonadaceae > Hyphomonas. The sequence goes on along the minus strand of CAMDAC010000032.1, from coordinate 24,953 downwards.
ACATTGAACTCCTGCCGAAGCCCTATCGCCGGGCCGAACTGGCCGTCAGGCTCCGCGCCCTGCTCGATACGAAAAGCGCCGCCAGTCCGGGCGTGCGCGTTCAGACGGACGAAGCCTGAGCGATGATCCGGTAGCCGGAGCCGCGCGCGGTCTGGATCGCATCGCCGCTGCCTGGCTGCAGCTGATCGAGCTTGCTCCGTAGACGGCTGACATAGGTCTCGAGGACTTTTTCGCCTTCGCGGTGCGGGCGGCCAAACGACCTGAGATAAAGCTCGTCGCGCGGCACCACGCGGCCACCGGCATCCACCAGCGCGCTCAGCAGCTGTGCCTCCGCATGCGTCAGCTCGCTCTGGCCGTCTCCGCAGCACAGGATCCGGCGCGCGCGGTCGAAGGTCACGCCATTGATCTGCGCCGGCGTCTCGCCCGCGTGGACCGGAATGATCCTTCGGCGAACCAGCCGCGCCACGCGCGCATGCAGTTCCTTCACGCTGAGCGGCTTCAGCACGTAATCGTCGATCCCGCTGTTGATGATGTCGGCGCGAAATTCCGTTTCGCCGGATCCGGACAGGACCAGGATGGGAATATCGCTGACGCGCTGGATTTCGGTGATGATCTGCGTACCCGAAGCGTCCGGGAGTTTCATGTCGAGGATCACGCAGTCGGCGGCTGCCAACCCGCCCGAAAACAGGACCGGCTGGAAGCTCGCATAGCTGGTATAGGCGTCAATGCGATCGCCGCCATCCGGCCAGCCCAGCTGGATGGTCTCAATCAGATCTGAATCGTCTTCTACGAGAATGATGTTCACGGGCTCGCACCACCAGTTTTTTGCGGCGCCGACAACCGTCTTCAACAGTCGAAAATCAGCGCTCCGGATGACGGCGGCAGACGTGCAGCGAAAAACTTTCAGCGCTTCAACGCACTGCCCGTGGGCGCCGCAGGCTGGGCGCCTGCAGGACGGGCGCAACTTTTTCCGGCAGGGCTTCGATGAAGCGCGCCCCGATCTTGTCGCCGCGCTGCCAGCGCATCTCGCAGCTGCGCTTGTCGGAGATGCCCGTGTTCGGATTGAGGATGACGAGCGTGAAAGTGGGCGGAACGGCAAAGGGCGATCCCAGTTTGAGTTTGACCCCGCCTTCCGACATGTCGCGGATCGTCACGTCGAAAGTCTGCGAACCTGCACACACAATCCGGGCGCCTTTCAGCGTGCGCTGACGCGGAGAACTGCGGGGCACCTCGGGAGCCGGTTCGGACATCTGGAAACTCTGGGTTTCGTCTCTCACGTTAACGGGGGCCGCAGCTCCCACGCGCCCGCAGCTGTCGCTAGGTTAACCATACACCCGAAGCTCTTAAGATTCCATGATCCTGTAGTGCAGGCGACGGATTCAGACAGAAAAAGAGCCAGCGCTTGGGCAAACTCTGGCTCGGGAGTTGTCTGTCAGATGGAGAAGCACAATGGCTTCGGGCGGACTATGCGCGAAGGCGCGAAATCGTTCCCTGCGGCTGCAATGTTTCTAGCAAGGACCAGAGGCTAGTCCTTTGCCCGCTCCATGTACGTGCCGTCTTCGGTGTTGACGATGACGCGCGTGCCGACGCCGACATGCGAGGGCACCATGATGCGTGCGCCATTGTCGAGCTTGGCGGGCTTGTAGGAGCCGGACGCCGTCTGGCCTTTGACGACCGGTTCGGTCTCGACGATTTCGGCCGTGATGCGCTGGGGCAGGGTGATCGAGACGGCCGCGCCGTTGAACATCTGCAGGATCACGGTCATGTTTTCCTGAAGGTAGTGGGCGCTGTCGCCGAGCATCGCGCCGGGCACGACGACCTGCTCGTAGTTGGCGGAGTTCATGAAGACGTAGTTTTCGCCTTCCATGTAGAGGTACGAGTGGTCGACTTCCTCGACATAGGCGCGCTCGACCTTGTCTGACGTCTTGTAGGTGTTGGAGATTTTGATGCCATCCGAGATGCGGCGCATGTCAATGGTGGTCGTCGGCGTGCCTTTGCCCGGGCGGAAGGATTCCGCCTTGAGGACGACGTAGAGCTGGCCGTCGGTGTATTCAATGATATTGCCTTTGCGGATATCCGCAGCGATTTCAACGGACATGGGGCGTTCCTGAGTTGCGAGGTCGAAAGCGCCGCTATATACCGCCTCCGCGCCATTTGGCCAGCCGCCCGATGCGGCTTTGGCCCGGTCTGGCCCTGCCCATTGGAGCAATATGTCCCCCGACAGCCTTTCCTGGTGGTCGCCCGAGGCCCATGCCCGCAAGCGCGGCCATCTCGCGGCGCGTGGGCGGATCAAGGCGCAGATAAGGGTCTGGTTCGAAGGCGAGGGCTTCACCGAGACGGAATGCGGCCAGCTGCAGCGCTCGCCGGGCAACGAGGCGCATCTGCACGCGTTCGAGACGGCCTACGTGGCCGAAAATGGCGCGCGTACGCCACTTTACCTGCATACCTCGCCCGAATTTGCGATGAAGAAGCTGCTGGCGGCGGGCGAGACGCGGATTTTCGATTTCGCCCGCGCGTTCCGCAATCGGGAGGCCGGCGGGCGCCATGCGCCCGAATTCACCATGCTGGAATGGTACCGCGCGGGGGAGGGTATCGAGGCGGTGATGGCGGACGCGGCCAAACTCGCCTGCCTGGCCGCTGAGGCGGCAGGCACCCGGGCGCTCGTCTGGAAAGGCGCGGCCTGTGATCCGTTTGCCGAGCCGGAATACCTGACTTTGGTGGAGGCCTTCGCCCGCCATGCCGGGATTGATCTGGAACCCGTGCTGACCGACGCCGCCGGGCTGGCCAGCGCGGCCCGCAAGGCGGGCATCGAGACACCGGCGGGCGCCAGCTGGACGGATGTCTTCTCGGCCGTCCTTGTAACCTTGATCGAACCCAAGCTGGGCCAGGGGCGGCTGACCTTCCTGCATCGCTACCCGGTCAGCGAAGCCGCCTTGTCCCGTCCGGCTCCGGACGATCCGCGCTTTGCCGAACGGTTCGAGCTCTATGCCTGCGGCGTAGAACTCGCCAATGGCTACCGCGAGCTCACTGATGCCGCCCTGCTGCGCGCGCGGCAGGAGCAGGAAATGGCGCTGAAGGAAGCCGTATACGGCGAGCGCTATCCTCTGGACGAGGACTTCATCGCCGCCGTCGCGGCCATGCCCGAGGCCAGCGGCGTGGCGCTCGGCTTTGACCGTCTCGTGATGCTGGCCAGCGGCGCGCGGGAGATTTCGGATGTTCTTTGGACGCCGGTTCCGCTAGAGGGGCGGCCATGACCGTCGCCACCCTCCGCTCCGTCGCCGCCCTGAAAGCGGCCGGGCTCGTCTCCGACGCGCTGGCGCCCCAGCTTGCGGCGGTCGAGGCCGCGTACGCGATTGCCTTGCCGGAGCCGTTGGCGCGCGCCATCGACCGGAACAATCCGGGCGATGCTATCCGCCGGCAATATGTTCCGTCGCCGGAAGAACTGGATATCCGCGCCGGCGAGTCGGGCGATCCGATCGGCGATGCGCGCCACTCCCCCGTGCCGGGTCTCGTGCACCGGTATCCCGACCGGGTGCTGATCAAGGCGACATCGACCTGCCCTGTATATTGCCGCTTCTGCTTCCGGCGCGAGATGGTCGGCCCGGAAAAGGGCGAGGCGCTGACGAAGACGGACCTCGACACCATCTTCGCCTACATCCAGGCTCATCCGGAAATCTTCGAAGTCATCCTCACAGGCGGTGATCCGCTGATGCTGTCGGCGGCAAGGGCGCGCGAGATCACGCAGCGCCTCGAAGCCATCGCGCATGTCAAACTGATCCGCTGGCACACCCGCATGCCGGTCACGCGGCCGGACCGGATCACGCCCGCTTATGCCGAAGCGCTGTCGAGCCGGAAGAAGGCCATCTTCCTCGCCGTGCACGCCAACCATGCCCGCGAGTTCACCGCCGAGGCCATCGCCGCCTGCCGCCTGCTGGCAGAGCAAGGCATCGCGCTGGTCTCGCAATCAGTGCTGCTGCGCGGCGTCAATGACACCCTCGAAGACCTTTCGGACCTGATGCGCGCGTTCCTGTCGGTCGGCATCAAGCCCTATTACCTCCACCAGCTGGACGCGGCGCCGGGTACGGCGCATTTCCGTGTGCCGGTGGCGGAAGGCCAGCGCCTCGTTCGCGCCTTGCGCGACAACCTCTCGGGCCTCGGCGTGCCGCACTACGTGCTGGACATCCCCGGCGGCGTCTCGAAAGCCTCACTCGCCCTGCCGGACATCGAACGGCGCGACGACACCTGGGCCGTGCGCGGCCGGGATGGCGAGATTTATCCGCTTGCGGACTATTAGGACGCTGCGCCGCCAGCCGTCCGGTAATACTCGTTCTTCGCCGCCATCAGCGCCGTGATCAACACCCGCTCCGTCTCGCTCAGGAACGGGTTCCAGATATCGAAGATCAGGATGACGCGGTCTTCGTCGGCATCGTTCCAGGCTTCATGCTCGATCGTGTCGTCGAAAACCCAGGCTTCGCCCATCTTCCACGGGCGCGTTTCATTGCCCACACGGAACCGGGCTGGGCCGGGAAGCACCAGCGGCAGGTGGGTGATCAGGCGGACGTTGGACGAGCCTGTGTGCGCCGGAATGCGGGTGTGCGGATCAAGGCGGGAAAACATCGCCGTCGGCGCAAAGCCGGGCTGCTGGGCCATCGGCAGGGACGCGAGCAAGGCCGCGGTCTGCGGGCAAACCCGGCAGGCTTCATCCTGCCGAACCCCGTCGCGCCAGAGGAACAGCGTGCTCCAGCGCGCCGAATGATTCAGCTCCGCCCACTGATTGACCGGCGCGCCCGCCGGATACTGGATGTACGGCTTGAACGTATCCCCGAGCTGCGCGGTCGCCGCGTGCAGTTCTGCCTGAATGATCGGCGTGGCCGCTTCAAGGTCCCGGAACCACGGAAACATCTCGCGCGGATAGAACGGGATCGCGGGCATCTGGGTATACTCAAAAAACAGCGGCTGCTGAATCTGAGGCCGCGCCTTGCCGAGCATCACCTGCAGGCTTTCCTGAAACCGGAACGGCGCTTCCAGATCGCGGGTTTCGCCCGACGTCTTGAGCTTCGTCAGGATGAAGTCTTCCAGCGCGCGCTGGTCAGCGGCGACAATTTGCCGGGCATGCTCGGTCTGCGCCCGCAAGGCCGGCGGCATCCGTTCCGGGCCCGGGGCAATCTTCAAGGCATCGCGGTAGATCTTCGAGGCGGCCTGCGCACCGGAAAGGTGTTCGACCAGAGCGCCTTTCGAAAGCAGCGCAAAATAGTGATACGGGTCGAGGGTCAGGACACGTTCCACGGCCGCCACTGCCCCGACCGGGTTGCCGCTGGCCCGCAGCAAGACGGCCTTGGCCATCGCGACTTCGGGATTGCGCGGATCGACAATTTCCGCCTCGCCAATCAGGGCGAGGGCGGCTGCGACCTCGCCTCTCTGCATGGCCTGGCCCGCCTCCGCCATGAGGCTGGCGCCGGACCTCGTCGATGTGGAACTCATGTCTCCCGCCCCCCGTTGGCGCTTCATATTCCCTTGTGCGAAGCGCCGCGCAAGCGGGATTGTCGGTGCCGGATCGGTAGAGAACAGGGCGGATTCCGCACGGCGCCTGGCTGGTTCAGTCCGGGCCCGCAGGCTTGCGCCGTCCCGTCAGGATCAGCAGCGCCACCAGCCCGATGGACGTGGCCTGGCTCGAGAAAAGCTCCAGCAGGACGGCAAACAGCCAGCTCGGAAGCGCGGCGCGCTGCTCGGCCTGCAGCAGGATGTTGCCGGAGCCCTGGCCGAGAAGTTCGGCGTTCGCCGCTTCGATCTTGGCGTTCAGGTCGTCGCGGCGCCGCGCGAGGCCAAGCTCGTTCTGCGCGTCGCGGTACGGCTTCTGTTCGGTGCGGCCGACACGCTCGACTTCCGCGATATAGGCTTCCAGACCCTCAACCGAGCGGGTCTCCGGCGGAATGCCTTCCAGTTGCCGGCGCCAGTCGGCCAGCTGCGTTTCAAGCACATCGCGGTTCGTTGTGGCGCTGGAGAATTCGGCGGCGGCCGTCAGGTTGTTGGAGCTGATATAGATCTGTGTACCGAGGATCGAGGCGCCCGCGCCGACCAGCGCGAAGACCAGCGAGCGCAGGCTTTCCCACATCCGCTTGTTGGCCGCATGCCAGTAGACGAAGGTGAAGCCACCAAACGACACGATGGCGGCAATGATGCCGGCGGTGCCCCAGATGGTCGATTCCAGCGGATCGGTGACGGTCGAAGCAAAGGCCTGGTAGTTGGCGAAACCGGACAGGCCCGCCGCCATCAGTCCCGCGATGACAAAGACGAGCGAGAGCAGAACGATGATGGACCTTTCGCCTGCACCGCGTCGGCGTTGGTCAACTGCACGATGTTGGGCAGCGGTCATCAAACGCTGGCTGTGCTTTAGTTGAGCCACACTTGGTGGGCGCTGGTTCTTCGGATTGTCAGCCGTGACAGGGCCCGGAGCAAAGGTATCTTTCTGAGCAGCAACTTCTGTTGAGGAGCGAACTGCAATCGGATGCTGCCGCTGCATCCTTTCGAGCGCGCCTCGTAGCTCTCTTATTGTCCCAGATTTCAGTGGGCTATCAATCGGGGCGGCCTTGCATTTGAAACTGTATTCCAGTTTGTCGATCACGAGGTTTGGCGCCCCCTCTGTGCGACATTCTTCGTGTAGAGGACAGGCCGTGGACTGGTCAGCCTCTTGGCTGCCATCCAGATCAAGCTCCAAGATCTGGAACACTCGTTCCAGATCTTTCTTCTGAATCTCATCCGTCATGCGGCCCTCGGCTCCTCGTCCCGATTCCATAGCCGCCCGCCTTCGACCCGTCACCCCGCCTGCACGGGCAGGATCACACTTGCAGTAGCGGCGCCGCGCGACCGGGGATTCACCCTATATTGACAGGTCAACAGGTCTTAATCAGGTATTAAGGCGTGGCGAGTGAGACTTATCCGCAACGGGACCCCGACACCTTTTCTGGCGGAAGACAAAGGACCAAACTGCACATGACCCCGCGCTCCATCGCGATCCCCAAAAACTGGAAAACATTCGACGTTCCAAGCTTTTTCTCTGCCTTTGGCTATCCGGTCCTCGGCGTTGCCCTGTTCGTGACTATGGTCCTGCTCGGCGTCTTTGTCAGCCAGCTCACCTTCCACTGGTGGTACGTGCCGCTCGCCGTCGGCGTCATCGCCTTCTCGGTCTTCTGGTGCAACATGGGCATCGGCCCGCTGCACCGTATCCTGCAGCACCGCGCCGGGGAGCTCGCCCCGCCGGCCCAGGTCGTCGCCATGCTCAACCTGTTCTTCGCGATGCAGGGCCGTGTCCGCGACTGGGTCAACTATCACTCCCAGCACCACCGGTTCGCGGATCAGCCGGGCGATCCGCACAACCCGTTCGAGTCCAAGCGCTGGGCCTGGGTGGGCTGGATCCTCTGGCGCGACCAGAAAGATGTCGAACGTCCCTGGCCGCTCTGGCTCAAGAAACATCCGATCATTGTCGGGATGGACGAGCACTACATCCAGTTCAGCATCATCATCCATTTCGTGGTCCCCGCGATCATCTACCTGATCGTCTGGGCGGCCGGCGGCTCGCTTGTGCTCACCGCTCTGCTGCATGCCAGCGTCATCATCGGCCGCGCCATCCAGTTCCATGCCACCGTCTACGGCATCAATGTGCTCGGCCACCTGAAAACGCCGGTCTGGGCAGATCACATGATGGCGCTGCTCACCGGCGGCGAGGCCTTCCACGACCATCACCACGACGCGCCGCAAAGCGCCCTGCACCGTCCGCGCAAGGGCGTCTGGAACCGGATTGTCGACTATAACGGCACCGTCCTGCTCTTCCTCGAGAAGATCGGCTGGGTGAAAAACCTGAAGATCGCCCCGCAGTTCGCCTAGGCCCGTCTTCGCACTTGCAGCAACGAATTATGGGAAGCGCCCCCTTTAACCGGGTGGGCGCTTTCCCATTTGGGTTGTCCGGGGCGTGGGGGCGCATCACGGAGGACTGCCCATGACCAGCACAGACACAAACGCCCATCCGGCGGCGCATACCCACGCGTACATCCTCCTTGATCGGACGGGTTCGATGTCGAACATCTGGGCCGAAGCGCTCGGCTCGGTGAACGCCTATGTCGAAGCCCTGACCAAGCCTGCGGACGGCGCGAAACCCTCCGGCGATGACAAGGTCACGCTCGCGGTGTTCGACCACCATGACGGCCTTAAGTTCGACCTGCTCCGCCGCGGCGTGACGGCTGCCAACTGGAACAAGGTGACCGATGACGAGGCGAGCCCGCGCGGCATGACCCCGCTGTTCGACTCAATTGCCCGCATTGTAGCTCTGGCAGAAGGCGACGCGCCGCAGCGCGCGGTGATCGTCATCATGACCGACGGCGAGGAAAACTCGTCGCGCGAAGTGACGAAGGACGGCGCCAAGGCGGCGCTCGACCGGGCCCGGGCCAAGGGCTGGGAGGTCGTTTTCCTCGGCGCCGAGTTCGGCAAGTTTGCCGACGCCGAATCCGTCGGCGTCATCCGCTCCAAGGCGATGGCGGTCAGCGCGGGAAGCATGGAAGCCTCCATGCGAAAGCTGGCCTCCAAGAGCCGGAACTATTTCGAGGCCGCAGAGTCGATGGACTTCAATGCCGAGGATCGCAAGGAATCCGGCGAAGAGGACGTGAAACGCCGCAAAGGCAGTTAATCCGTCCCCTGACGGGTGAAGTCTGAACGGCTGTTCAGTTAGTGGAAGGGCCGCCTCTCAAAAGGCGGCCCTTTTCCTTTGCTTCGGCGGAATCGCGTCACAGACGCGCCTCAATCGGGGCGCAGCTTTCCCTCACCGAACAAGGGAAGGGACGCACAATGAAATTCTCCAGAACGATGATCGCCGTGGCCGCAGGCTTTGCACTCGCCGCCACCTCGCAGGCGAAGATTCTGCCGAAGCCGCCGAAATCCGATACAGTCCAGTCGTACATCCTGCTCGACCGGACAGGCTCGATGTCCGACATCTGGGACGAGGCGCTGACCTCGGTGAACGCCTATGCCGACAGCTTCGCGGCCGATGCGCCGGGCGCCGAAATCGCCGGCGGCGATATCAAGACCGCTGTGACGCTCGCCGTGTTCGATCACCAGGACGGCCTGCAGTTCGATGTGCTGCGCGACAAGGTCGATCCTGCGAAATGGGCCGACGTCACCAATGACGAAGCCAACCCGCGCGGCATGACACCTCTCTATGACGCGATCGGCCGCATCGTGAACCGCGCCGAAGCCGACGCGCCGGAAAAAGCCGTGATCGTCATCATGACCGACGGCCTCGAGAACTCCTCCAGCGAACTCACCAACCAGGGCGCCAAGGCCGCCCTCGACCGGGCCCGTGCCCGCGGCTGGGAAGTCGTTTTCCTCGGCGCTGAATTCGCCAGCTTCTCGGACGCAGAATCGGTCGGCATGGCGTCGTCCAAAACCATGGCCGTCGGCCAGGGCCGGATGCAGGAGTCGATGGACAACCTTGCCCAGAAAGCCCGCGCCTATGGCAAGGGCGCTGCCCCGGCGGTCGAGTTCACCCCGGAAGACCGCGCCCAGGCTGACGAAGAAGGCGTGAAGGAACGCAAGGGCCAGTAACCCGGCTTCCGTCTCACCACTCAAACGAAAGCCCGCTCGTTCCCGAGCGGGCTTTCTGCTTTTCCGGAGACAGCGAGAGCCGGTGAGAAAAAATGAGAATCTTTGGTACACGCCTGATAAAAATACGAACTGTGGTGTTGTACGCCTGAGAGCCGGCGAGAGGGAAAATGCCGAAAAAACGTCCCGCCGCATGGTTCACGGCCGCCCGGCCATACCTGGTCTAAGGCGCCCTGCTGGCCGCCGGCGCCCTCGCCCTGACCTGGCTCGACTATCTGACCTTCGCCCGAACCTTTCCCGGCGAGCTGCAGATCTTCCTGATTGCAACCGGTTTTCTGGGCCTCGGCGTCTGGGCCGGCGCGCGGATTTTCGCCGGCCGGCGCGAAGCACCGGCCTTCGACGGCAATCCCGACGCCCAGCGCACCCTCGGCCTCAGCGCCCGGGAAATGGAAGTCCTGACCCTGATTGCCGGCGGCCTCTCCAACAAGGAAATCGCCACGCGCCTGAACGTTTCACCCAACACGGTGAAAACCCATGTCGCCCGGGTTCTCGAAAAACTGGAGGTCAGCCGCCGCACCGCCGCGCTCGCCCGGGCAAGGGAGCTTGGCCTTTTGCCTTGAAATTACGGGTGATCTGGCGAAAATCACCCTTTCGGGCGATTGTCGCGACGCGCCGCGGACGGAAGGTTTGCCGGGCAACCCGCAAAGGAGTTCCCCATGTTGCAACGCATCCTGACCAACGGCGTCATCGCCGGCCTGATCGTCGGCATCCCGATGATCCTCCTGACGCTGACCCTTGGCGAGTCCGCCCCGAGCGGCGCCCTCGGCATGGCCATCGGCTACACCACAATGCTGGTGGCGCTCAGCATCATCTTCCTCGCGATCAAGCGTCAGCGCGATGTCGTGAATGGCGGGGTGATCAAGTTTCTCCCCGCCTTCCTGATGGGGCTCGGGATCAGCGCCGTGGCGGGCGTCCTCTACGTGCTCGCCTGGGAAGTCTCCCTCGCGATCAGCGGCATGGATTTCGGCGCGATGTACGCCGAACATCTCGTCGAAGCCGCCAAGGCCCGCGGCGCCAGCGAGGCCGAGATCGCCGCAGAACTGGCCAAGGCGGAGGACTTCGCAAAGATGTACGCCAACCCGCTCTTCCGCATGCCGATCACCTTCACCGAAATCCTGCCCGTGGGCATCCTCGTCTCGCTGATCTCGGCTCTGCTGCTGCGCAACGGCCGCTTCATGCCGGCGCGCGGGGCGGCAGCCTAGTCCTCGAACCCGCGGAATACCGCGGCCTCGTCCACGGACTTGCGTTTCGAGACGACGGCGTTGGCCGGGAAAGTATCATCCGGCCAACCCATCGCCACGCAGGTCTGGATCACCTGATCGTCCGGGATGCCGGCTTCGGCGCGCACCACCGGGCTCTGCATGATGCCCTGCGAGTTGATCACGCAGCCAAGCCCCCGGTTCCAGGCGGCGTTGACGAGGCAGTTGACCACGCCGCCGCAATCGAACGGCGCGATGTCGCTGCCCTGGATCGACTTGTCATAGGTGATGACGATGGAGACGGGCGCATCGAACTGGCGGAAGCCGCGCAGGATCCAGTCCATGCGCTTTTCCTTGTTGTCGCGCTCGATGCCCATTGCCTCGAACAGCTGGATGGCGATTTCGATCTGGCGCTTGCGGTGCTCGCCGGCATATTCCGGCCCGAGGCGGAACTCGCGGCTGTGCGGCACGCCCGCCACGTTGCGCTCAACATTGCCAGCGCGGATCCGGTCGAGCACGTCGCCGGTGACGACGTAGAAGTTCCACGGCTGGGTGTTCAGCGAAGTCGGCGCGCGCATCGCGATCTCGAGGATCTCGCGGATCAGCGCTTTCGGAACCGGCTTCTTCTGGTAACCCCGGATGCTGCGGCGGCCCCTCACAACGTCATCGAATTCCACATCAAACTCCTGTCGCGTTTCCGAAGCTGTTCTAGCGATGCTGTTCGGCAGTGCATCCCCTCCCGTTGCGTCACGCTTGCCAAGCTCCGGTGTTCCGGCAACTTCCGGCGCTATCTGACAGCACGGGGCAGGGCACATGCGATATTTCGAAGACATGGTGATCGGCACGCGCACGCGCGCCTCGCGCACCTACAAGGTGACGCGCGAAGAGGTGATCGAGTTCGCCACGAAATATGATCCCCAGCCGTTCCATCTGGATGACGAGGCCGCGAAGAACACGTTCTTTGGCCGCCTGTCGGCGTCAGGCTGGCATACCGGCGCGATGGTGATGCGCATGATGGTGGATACCTGGAAGGATACCGAGCCGACCGCCGGCCTAGGCTCGCCCGGCATCGATGAACTGCGGTGGGTGAAGCCCGTCTATCCGGGCGACGAGCTGTCGGTCGAGATGGAACTGATCGACAAGCGCCGCTCGAAATCCCGCCCCGACATGGGCCTCACCAAGACGAAGCAGACCGTCACCAACCAGCACGGCGACGTGGTGATGACGATGGTCTCCAACGGCCTCCTGCGCGTGCGCGATCCGTCGGCGCCGATCGAGTAGCCCGCCTTGCGGGAACACTTGGCGGCGGTAAACTTGTACGCAGTGCAGGCGAAGGCATGAGCGAGAAACTTGAAGGCGGCTGCACCTGCGGCACGGTGCGATACCGGCTGAGCTGCGCGCCCATGATCACGCATTGCTGCCATTGCAGCTGGTGCCAGCGGGAAACCGGCTCGGCCTTCGTCATCAATGCGGTGATTGAATCGACCGAAGTGGAATTGCTGGCGAGCCCGCCGCAAATCATCCTGACCCCCAGTAATAGCGGCCGCGGCCAGATGGTTGCGCGTTGCCCGAAATGCCATGTTGCGATGTGGAGCCACTATCCGACGGCCCGTGAAGCGGCGGCGTTCATCCGTGTGGGAACATTGGATGACAAATCGGCGATCACGCCGGACGTCCACATCTTCAGGTCTTCCGCCGTGCCCTGGCTGGCGCTCACCGATGGCAAGCCGGCTTTCGACGAATTTTATCCGGACCGTCTCGCCATCTGGGGGCCGGACGCAATGGATCGCTGGGAAAAGCTGATGGCGAGCCTCAGTTGAAGCAAAAAAGCCCGCTCCGGAGAGCGGGCTTTCTGACCTTGTGGGGTTACCCCACTAGCAAGGCGCAGGTGCTGCGCGCTTGCGCGCAAACAGCACCGAGCAATCAACTAGCGAGGCGCCATGCGGATGGCGCCGTCGAGGCGGACGTCTTCGCCGTTGAAATAGGCGTTGCGGCACATTTCAACTGCCAGCGAAGCGTACTCTTCCGGATTGCCGAGACGGGCCGGGTGCGGAACCTGCGCGCCGAGAGCGGCTTTCACAGGCTCCGGCGCGGCGGCCAGCAGCGGCGTGTTGAAGATGCCCGGCAGGATCGTGTTCACACGGATGAAATCGCGGCTGAGGTCGCGCGCGATGGGGAGCGTCATGCCGACAACGCCACCCTTGGAGGCGGAATAGGCGGCCTGGCCGATCTGGCCGTCTTCGGCAGCAACCGAAGCGGTGTTGACGATCGCGCCGCGCTCGCCGTCGATCGGATCGAGCGTCAGCATGCCGGCGGCGGATTTGGCGATGCAGCGGAAGGTGCCGACGAGGTTGATCTGGATGATCAGGTTGAACTTATCGAGCGGGAAGTGTTCCGGCGCGCCGGTTTCTTTGTTGCGGCTGGCGGTCTTGATCGCGTTGCCGGTGCCGGCGCAGTTGATCAGGATCCGCTCCTGGCCGATGGCGGCGCGGGATTTGGCGAAGCCGGCATCGACTGAAGCTTCGTCGGTCACGTTGACGTTACAGAAGACGCCGCCGAGTTCCTTGGCGAGGGCTTCGCCTTTTTCGGCGTTGAGGTCGAACAGGGCGACCTTGACGCCGTAGGAGGCCAGTTTGCGGGCGGTTGCGGCCCCGAGGCCGGAAGCGCCACCCGTGATGACGGCGGAGATGTTCGAGTTCAATTCCATGGGCAGCTGCCTTCCTTTGATGTTGACCGAGTTATCGGCTATGACCGCTCTGCACTATAATGCCGCTAGGAGAGCGCAATGACTGACGCAGCGGAAATCATCAATACGGTGAAGGGCGAAGGCGGCGTGTACCTTCCCAAGTCGATCCAGCGCAATGAGCGTGTGGCGCGCGGCCTGATCCCCAAGCTGCTGCGCCTGGCCGGCCAGCTTCCGTTCGCGGACGACCTCGCCAGCGCCTATTACTGCGCCCGCGACCCGTTGACGCCTGCCAAGGCGAAAGCCGTGCTGTTTGCGGCGGCGGCCTATTTTGTCATGCCAGCCGACATGCTGCCGGATGTCATCGTGGGTCTCGGCTTTACCGATGACGCTGCCGTGCTCGCGACCGCCCTCGGCGTGGTCGGCTCGCACGTGAAGGAACGCCACCGCGTGATGGCGCGCCGCCTGCTGCGCCTGCCGGAGCCCATCGGAGACAAGACCTGAGCGCGCCTGCGCTCTGGGCTGCCTTCGCAACCGCCAGCCTCGCCGCGCTGGCCTATGGCTTTTTGTACAGCTTCCGGGGCGAAGGCGCCGGCCGGGCCGTCCTGAAAGTGTCCGGCGTTGCGATCCTCGCGCTGATCGCCTTTGCCTCCGGCGCGACCTGGCTTGTCTGGGCGGCGCTGGCGGCCTCTGCGGTCGGTGACGCTCTTCTGGCGGGAAAACCGGACCGCTGGCTGCTGCCGGGCATGGCGGCGTTTTTCCTGGCGCACGTCTTCTACGTTATCCTGTTCTGGCAGCTGGGGGAGGGCGCGGGCTGGAGCTGGCCGGTCAAAGTCGGACAAGCCGTGCTCGTGCTCGGCGGCGCGGCATATATCCGCTGGCTGATGCCCTGGCTCGGCAAGATGCGCGTGCCGGTCCTCGCTTACGGAGCCGTCATCCTGATGATGGGCGCCGCCGCCATCGCGCTGCCCGCCGCCTACTGGCTGGTCAGCCTCGGCGCCCTGATGTTCATCGCGTCCGACGCCATCCTCGCGCACCAGCTGTTCTGCCGGCCGGCGGACGCGCCGCCGCAGAAGCTGCCCTCCTACGCGGTCTGGTTCCTGTATTTCTTCGGGCAGGCGGCGATCACGATCGGCCTGCTGCCGCCGGCCGCCTAAACCGGCTTGTCGCCGTTCACCGTGGCGCGGCGCATGTGGCGGCGATGGCCCGGGTAATCATTCAGCGCATAGTGCCAGGTGCAGCGATTGTCCCACATCGTCACGTCGCCCGCCTGCCAGCGCACGCGGCAGGTGAAGCGTTCCTCGCGGGACAGGTTGAACAGGTAGTCGAGCAGCGGCTTGCTCTCGCGCGTGGACCAATCGGCGAAACGCAGGGTGAAGGCCGGGTTCACGTAGAGGCCCTTGCGGCCGGTTTCCGGATGCGTGCGGATGACCGGGTGTTCGTATTCCGGCGCGTCTTCCGCCTCGGAGGTTTCCATCGACTGGCGCTTCTGCGCCGAGGTGCCGTGCGTGCTGTATTCGCGGCTGGCCGAATGGACCGCCTTGAGGCCCGCCAGCGTGGCCTTCAGGCCCGGCGTCAGCGCGTCATAGGCCGCCTGCTGGTCGGCAAACAGCGTGTCCCCGCCATAGGGCGGCAGCTCGATGGCGTGTAGAATTGAACCGAGGGCGGGCGTCTCCTCGAAGCTCATGTCGGTGTGCCAGCCGCCGCCGAAATTCACCTTGTCCTCTTTTTCCTTGATGATCTCGAGGAGTTCCGGATGGTCCTTCATCCCCTTCACATAGGGGTGGATGTTCAGCGTGCCGAAGCGGCGCGCGAACGCCTTGTGCTGGACCGGCTGGAGGCCTTTCTGGCCCCGCATCACGATGACCTTGTAGTCCAGAAAGGCCTGATGGACGCGGTCAAACTCCGCATTCGACAGGCCGGACTGCAGGTCCAGCCCGAAGATTTCAGCGCCCAGCGTGCCGGACAGGGGGAGGATGTCTATGCTCATCCACCCAGTGAACCATCCGGCCGCTGGCGGCGCAAGGCAGGCGTCAGTTTAAAGATTCTGCCTCGGTAGGGGCGGGGCTTGCCGCCTTGCCTTTCAGGTATTTGTCGAGGAACCCGAGATAGGCCTCTGCGGCGGTGATCCGGTTCGCCTTTTTCTGGAAACCGTGCCCTTCGTCCGGGAACACGACATATTCGACCGGCACCCCGTTGGCGCGCACGGCGGCGACGATTTCGTCGCTTTCCACCTGCAGCACGCGCGGATCGTTGGCGCCCTGCACCACCAGCATGGGCTTCACGATGTTCGACGCATGGAACAGCGGCGAGATCGCGCGGTGGCGCTCGGCGTCGGTCGCCGGGTCGCCCATCTCGTCATAGAGCGCGACGCGGAACGAGCCCCACCAGGCCGGGATGCTCTCGAGCGTGCGTACCCAGTTCGTGACGCCGAAAATGTTGACGCCGACATCGAACGCTTCCGGCTCGAAGGCGAGCGCCGCGGCCGTCATGAAGCCGCCATACGAGCCGCCGAGGATCCCGATCCTGTCGCCGTCGATATAGTCGAGCGATTCAAGATATGTCCGTCCCCAGACGATATCCTGCAGGTCTTCCTGCCCGTGGCGTTTGTCGTCCATGTGGAAGAAGGTTTTTCCGTAGCCGGAGGAGCCCCGGTTATTGGCGGCGAGCACGGCGTAGCCATTGTTCACGAGGAACTGGATCTCTGCCGCATACCCTTTCTGGCTCTGCCCGCCCGGCCCGCCATGCACCCAGACGATCGCCGGAACCGGCGTCTCGGCCGACGCGGTCTTCGGCACGTAGAAGATCGCCGGTATCTCCAGCCCGTCAAAGCTCGGGTAGCGCACGATCGAGGCGGTCACGAGGTTGGCTTCATCGATGGCCGGCGAGAGCGCATTGGTGAGGCGTGTAGCGACGCCGGTTGCAAGGTCAGCCGTATAGATATTGCGCGGCGACGTATCGGTGTTGACGCCGAAGGCGACACGCGTCTCGTCATCATTGAAACAGACCTGCGTGACCTCGCCGTCCGGAACGCCGGACAGGGCAAGCGGCTCGCCCGTCACGGTGTCGAGGAACGTGACTTCCCAGAGACCATCCGCATTGACCGTGCTGACGCGGTAGCGGCCGGTAGGCGAATAGCTCACCGCCAGCACGTCCCAGTCTGCGGAGACCAGCGCGGCTTTCTCGCCGGTGGCCACATCATGGGTCCAGGCCTCGGTGAACTCGCCGTGTTCGTTTGTTCCGTATACCAACTTCTGGCTGTCCGGCGTGAAGCCATAGGCGGTGTAGGCGATGTTGCCGTTGTGCGGTGTGATCAGCGTCTTTGCCGGGGCGGCCGCGCCCAAGTCGTTAAGGTAGAGATTGGCGTCCGCGCTTGACACGTTCTCGACCAGCGCCAGCAGCTTGCCGTCCGGGCTGATGGCCCCGATTTCCAGACCGTCATTCTGGTAGATCATCCGGCTGCTGTAGTCGGCGGCAGAATAGGCGTAGACATCGTCTGTCGCCTCATCCCGCGCGTTGGTCGCCACGTAGAACGTTTCGCCGCTCTGGTCCCATCCCAGCAAATAGGCGCGTGTCTTTTCACCTGGCGTCAGGTCCTTCAGCGTGCCATCGGTTTCGCGCACGAACAGGTGGCTCAGCTCGTCGCCGCCGCCATCCGCCTCGACCAGTACCCGGCCATCCGCAGGAAAGTAGGATTCGGCATAGGTGGAATTCTCCGCGGACTGGGTCAGCGCGGTTTTCGTTCCGTCGGGGCTCAGGGTGTAGGCATTGAAGATGCCGGTTTCGTCCGAGCTTGTAAGCAGGGACTGGCCATCCGGCGCGAAACACCGGCCGCTGCCCGCAGCTACGCTATAGCTGACCGTGTCGTAGAGCTGCTGCGCGGTGTACGTCTTGAAGCCAGCCGGAGCGGCGGGGGTTGCAGCGAGTTCCGCCGGGGCCTCGGCAGGGGGAGGGCTGGCGCACGCGGACGCGAGCAGGATTGCGGATGAAATCAACAGGTTACGCATGGGCGCCCTCCAGCAGCTGAACTTTGGACGCCACCATAACCGTATTGCTTCTCAGGTCACCTCCCGCTGCGTCACGAAAATGCCGTTTGCGAACACCGCCGTTTTGTGAGACACCGCGGGCGGGCCAGGCGCCCCCAACGGCGCCCAGCCTATCTGTAAGGATAGGAGTAAAACAGATGACGATGACTACCGCCAAACCGGTCGTGCGCCCGGCGTGCCCGCATTTTTCCTCGGGCCCCACCGCCAAATATCCCGGATTTTCGCTCCAGAACCTCGTGACCGCTGCCCTCGGCCGGTCGCACCGTTCGGGCGACGCCAAGAAAAAACTCAAAGCCGCAATTGACCGCACCAAGCTGATCCTCGGCCTGCCGGAAGGCTACCGCGTTGCGATCGTGCCGGCCTCCGATACCGGCGCGGTCGAGATGTGCATGTGGTCGATGCTCGGCGCCAAGCCCGTCGACGTGTTCGCCTGGGAAAGCTTCGGCTCCGACTGGGTGACGGACGCGACCAAGCAGCTCAAGCTGGCCGACTGCAAGACCTACACCGCCGACTACGGCGCGCTGCCGGACTTCTCGAAAGCCCGCGACGACGCCGACATCATCTTCACCTGGAACGGCACCACTTCGGGCGTGCGCGTGGCGAATGCCGACTGGATCAAGCCGAACCCGGACCGTGTCGTGATCTGCGACGCGACCTCCGCGGCCTTCAGCCAGGACATCGACTGGGAAAAGCTCGATGTGGTCACCTATAGCTGGCAGAAATGCCTTGGCGGGGAAGCGGCCCACGGCATGCTCATCCTCAGCCCCAACGCCGTGAAGCGCCTCGAAAGCTACACGCCGGACCGCGCGCTGCCGAAACTCTTTCGCATGACCAAGGGCGGCAAGCTCGACGAGGAGCTGTTCGAAGGAGCGACGATCAACACGCCGTCGATGCTCTGCGTCGAGGACTACCTGCAGGCTCTCGACTGGGTGGAGCGTCTCGGCGGCTTGAAAAAACTTAAGGAGCGGTCCGACGACAGCCTCCGTACCCTGACGGATTGGGTCGGGCGCACAGACTGGGTGGATTTTCTCTGCGAGGACGCCGCTGTTCGTTCCAACACCGGCGTCACCTTCAAGATCGTCGATCCGCGCGTGATGAAACTGGACGAAGCCGGGCAGCGCGACTTCATCAAGAAGTTCATGAAACGCCTCGAGTCCGAAAACGCCTGCTTTGACGCCGCTGGCTATGCCAAGGCCCCTCCGGGCCTGCGCATCTGGTGCGGCGGATCGGTGGAGCCGTCCGACGTCTCGAAACTTCTCCCCTGGCTCGACTGGGCCTTCCATGAGGAAGCGGCGAAGCTCTAAGGCCCAAAGGCTTCGGGCCGCTGCAAGGCGGCAGCTCGAAGCCGGGATGCTCGAGATGATCGTACTCAGACCCGCAACGTTGGATGACGTGCCGCTTCTGGATCTGTGGGATCTGGAGCCTGACGTCATTTCAGCGACATCCGATGATCGGGACTCCCCCAAGGCGTTCGGTGACACGTACTGGCCCGACGAGTTGGCCCTCGTGCGGCACGATTACCAGTACTTCATCGCCGAACTGGACGGGCGGCCCATTGCAGGCCTTCAGGTAATCGATCCGCATACGGAACCGACGCACTATTGGGGCGACGTTGAGCCCCATCTGCGCGCGATAGATATCTGGATCGGCAGCGCGGCCGATCGGGGGCAGGGCTTCGGCAGGGAGGCCATGCGTCTCGCCGTCGAAGCCTGCTCGCGGGATCCGGGCGTGAAGGCAATCATTATCGACCCGCTCGTGTCGAATACGCGGGCCCACACTTTCTACCAACGTCTCGGTTTCCGGCCGGAAGGCATTCGGGAACTGGGTGAAGATGACGATGTCTGCCTTGTCCACCGCCTGACGCGGGAAGACTGGCGTAAAATTTTTCCCGGAGAATGAAACAAGATGCCTAAAGTCCTCATCGGAGACACGCTCTCCCCCGCCGCCGTCGAAATCTTCAAGGCGCGCGGTATCGAAACCGACATCAAGGTTGGTCTGTCCAAGGAAGATCTGATCAAGATCATCCCGCAATATGACGGCCTCGCCGTGCGTTCGGCCTGCAAGCCGGACGCTGACGTGATCGCGGCGGCCACCAACCTCAAGGTCATCGGCCGGGCCGGTATCGGCGTCGACAATATCGACATCAAGGCTGCCACCGCCAAGGGTGTCGTCGTCATGAACACACCGTTCGGCAACGCCATCACGACCGCCGAGCATGCCATCGCGATGATGTTCGCCGCCGCCCGACAGATCCCGGCCGCCAACAATGACACGCAGGCCGGCAAGTGGCCGAAGTCGGGCTATATGGGCCTCGAAGTCTCTTACAAGACCCTCGGCCTCATCGGCTGCGGAAACATCGGCAGCCGTGTGGCGGAACGCGCCATCGGCCTCAAGATGAAGGTCGTAGCCTATGACCCGTTCCTGACGGAAGAGCGCGCCGTCGAACTCGGCGTCGAGAAAGTCGATCTCGATACGCTGCTCGCCCGCGCCGATGTGATCACGCTGCATGTTCCGTTGACGGAGCAAACCAAGAACGTCCTGTCGCGCGAAGCGCTGGAAAAAACCAAAAAGGGCCTGATCCTTGTCAACTGCGCCCGCGGCGGTCTCGTCGACGAAGCTGCCGTGCGCGACCTCCTCGAAAGCGGCCACCTTGCCGGCGCGGCGTTTGACGTGTTCGCTGTCGAGCCCGCCAAGGAAAACGTGCTGTTCGGCGCGAAAAACTTCGTCGCCACACCTCACCTGGGTGCGGCCACGGTCGAGGCGCAGGAAAACGTTGCCCTGCAGGTCGCCGAGCAGATGGCGGACTATATCCTCACCGGCGCCGTCACCAACGCGCTCAACATGCCGTCGGTGACGGCCGAGGAAGCGCCGCGCCTGAAGCCCTTCGCCGCGCTCGCCGAAAAGCTCGGCTCGTTTGCGGGCCAAATATCCGACTACGGATATGATGAGGTTGTCATCGAGTATGAGGGCGAGGTCGCGGACCTCAACCGCAAGCCTCTGACCGCCGCGCTGCTCTCCGGCCTGCTGCGTGCCTCGCGCGGCGATGTGAACATGGTCTCCGCCCCGGCTATTCTCGCCGAGTGCGGCGTCAAGCTGACTGAGACCAAGACCGAGTCGAGCCCCGTCTATGACAGCCTGATCCGCATCAAGGTGAAAACCAAGGCGACAAAAAATTCGCCCGAGGGCGGCTGGCGCACGCTCGCCGGAGCGCTGATCGGCGGCAAGCCGCGCATCGTCGAAGTGAAGGGCATGGCGCTGGAGGGCGACTTCTCGCCGTTCACGCTTTACGTCAACAATATAGACAAGCCGGGCTTCATCGGGGCGCTCGGCCAGATGCTCGGCGAGGCGAAGGTCAACATCGCGACCTTCCACCTTGGCCGTCAGGCGGCCGGAGGAGAGGCCATTGCACTGGTCGGCATCGACTCCATGCCGCCCGCCGGCGTGCTTGAGAAACTCGATGCCCTGCCGCAGGTTCGCTATGCGAAAGTGCTGAGCTTTTGATCCTGGGCCGGGCGTCACGCGCCGCCCGGTTTTCCCTCCGCTGGTCTCAACAACAAGGCGGGCCGGCATGGTTTGCGACACGGCCCGCCCAAGGGGGGGGCTGATCTGGATCAGCAATGACACCCAGAATGATCGGAAAGCGTGTTGCACAGGCCACCCTGCGCAGGGTTAGTATGGCGGCGCAGCCTCAACTGGGTTGACGAGGCCGGCACGGGGGCGCGAAGCCTCATGAAACAATCTTCATGAAGGAGCGTCCATGCGCCGTCTCGTCGTTTTTCTGGCCCTCGCCCTGCCTGCCGCCACCGCCTCGGCTGAATTGGTCGAGGAAGTCCGCTTGGGCGTCATGCAGCACAATGTCTGTGTGCTGGACTGCGACAACGCCAACAAGGAGGACGGGCCGGACATCAGTGGCGAGATCGTCTTTTCTTCGCCGGACTTTCTCGACGTGCTCTGGAGCCCGCGCCCCTATGTGGTGGCCAGCGCCAACCTCGGCGGCGACACCAGCTTCGCCGGCGACACCAGCTTCGCCGGCGCGGGGCTGCTCTGGAACTGGGACTTCGCCGACGGCTGGTCGTTCGAGCCCGGCTTCGGCTATGTCATCCATGACGGCGAGTTGTCGTTCCCGTTTCCGCAAGGCGACCCGCGCAATGATGTCATCTCGGAGTCGAAAGTCTTCCTCGGCTCACGCGACCTTTTCCGTACCAGCCTCGCCCTCAACCGCGACCTCGGGGACAAATGGGGCGCGCAGCTGATGTTCGAGCATCTCAGCCACGGCCAGATCCTCGGCAATGGCCGCAACCAGGGCATCGACAATGTCGGCGTCCGGGTGATCTACCGCCTCGGCGAATAGGCCCGAATCTGCCCCTTGCATTTCGCAGCCAATTCCTGCCCTTGTCGCCGCGTTTGTGAACGGAGTGTGTCATGGCAGGAGTCGTGGTCGTAGGCGCCCAGTGGGGCGACGAGGGCAAGGGCAAGATCGTGGACTGGCTATCGGCGCGCGCCGATGTCGTGGTGCGCTTCCAGGGCGGCCACAATGCCGGCCACACGCTGGTCATTGATGGCAAGGTGTTCAAGCTGGCGCTGCTGCCCTCCGGCCTGGTGAGGGGCGGCAAGTTGTCGGTCATCGGTAACGGCGTGGTGGTCGATCCCTGGCACCTCCTGACCGAGATCGAAGGCATCCGCGGACAGGGCGTCGAGGTCTCGCCGCAGAGCCTCGTGCTGGCCGACAATGCCTCGCTGATCCTGCCCTGGCACAAGGATATCGACGCGGCGCGGGAAGGGGCTCTCGGCGCGGCCCAGATCGGCACCACCAAGCGCGGTATTGGTCCCGCCTACGAAGACCGCGTCGGCCGCCGCGCCATCCGGGTCGCGGACCTTGCCGACCCCGCCGCGCTGGACATGAAAATCGAGCGGCTGCTGGCCCATCACCGCCCGTTGCGCATCGGCCTCGACCTGCCGGAGCCAGATGGCGCGGCGCTGAAGGCGGAGTTGCTGAAGATCGCGCCGCAGGTGCTGGCCTATGCCCAGCCGGTCTGGAAATTGCTCGACGAGCAGGTGCGCAAGGGCCGCCGCATCCTGTTCGAGGGCGCGCAGGGCGTGATGCTGGATGTCGACCATGGCACCTATCCGTTCGTCACCTCGTCCACCGTTGTCGCGGGCAATGCCAGCGCCGGATCGGGCGTCGGCCCGGGCGCGATTTCCTACGTGCTGGGCCTCGCCAAGGCGTACACGACGCGGGTCGGCTCCGGCCCGTTCCCGACCGAGCAGCAAAACGAGATCGGCCAGCGCCTCGGCACGGTCGGCCACGAGTTCGGCACCAATACCGGGCGCCCGCGCCGTTGCGGTTGGTTCGACAGCGTCATGGTCCGCCAGGCCTGCGCGACCTCCGGCGTCAACGGCCTTGCGCTGACCAAGCTCGACGTGCTGGACGGCTTCGACGAGATCAAGGTCTGCACGGCCTACAGACTCAATGGCAAGCTGATCGACTATTTCCCGGCGGGCCTGACCGACCAGGCGGCGGTCGAGCCGGTGTATGAGACGCTCAAGGGCTGGAGCGGTTCGACGCGCGGGGCGCGCAGCTGGGCGGACCTGCCGGCCGAGGCGGTGGTCTATGTGCGCCGTCTCGAGGAGCTGGTCGGCAAGCCGTGCGCGCTGGTCTCGACCTCGCCGGAGCGGGAGGACGTGATCCTGATGCGGGACCCGTTCGAGGGCTGACGGCGGCGCTCCGTACCGGGAGGATGAACGCGCCTAGGTAGTTGTCCGAATGCCGCCTGCCGCGGCGCGGTTGCAGGGTTGGGGCCAATCCTCAATGGAGCCTTGGCCATGTCGCATACCCCGCACGAACTTGCCGAAGAATTTCCGGAATCGGCCGAGCGTCTGCACGCGCTGAAGGCGTCGAGCGCGCACTTCGCGACACTGTGCGACCAATACCATGAGGTGAACCGGCAGATTCACCGGATGGAGACGAGCGTCGAGCCGGCAGGCGAGGCGGTCGAGGCGGTGATGCGGCGCAAGCGCATGATGCTGAAGGACGAGATCTTTGCCGGACTGAAGGCCGATTTCAGCGAGCCGGAGCCCACAAATGGCAAATCTGACGATTGACCCCCTGGCGATTGCCGCGCTGGTGGGGTTTGGCACCCTGGTGGTCGTGATGGCCAGCATCACGATCTGGATCCTCCGCCAGTCGGGCAAGTCGTCCGGCGAGAAATAACACGCAGCTCTGCACGCCGTTGATCCCGCGCAGCCTTTTTATCCGGGAACGGACGGAAAGCGTTGCGCAAGGCGAACCTTGCGCAACAGGCGGCGCCCGTCAGGGGGCTGGGCAGTTTTCCGTCCACTGGACGTAGATGCCGAACACCTCGTTCGAGGGTGTGGTGTAGTCCACCAGCAGCGGCTTGCCGGCGGCGGCGGCGCGCTCCAGCGTGTCGAGGACGCGCGTCCATTTCAGCGTTTCGGCGGCGGTGGGCAGGGGCAGGGGCGCGCCGGGCGGAATGTAACGGATCTTGTCGGCCTCGAAATTGAACTGGCGGTCGCCGTCAGAGGTGATCAGCGTGAAGGCGGTCGAGAAATTGTTGACCGACTGGGTGTTGTAGACCTGGTGGCGGATGCAGCCGGCGAGGCGGGCCTGGGCGACGGGCCCGGCCTCGGGCGTTTTCGGAATCTTCGGCCCTGGCAGCTTCGGGATCGGCTTGATGGCGGGCGGGATGCCCTCGCCCTGGGCAGCGGCGGGCAGGGCGGCAAGCCCGGTGGCGGCGGCGAGCAGCAGCGCGGCAGTCAGGTATCTCATGGCAATGTCCCTCTGGTTGCGCCCCCCGGCGTAGGCCGAGTGTAACTCAGGCGCGCAAAAGCGGAAGGGGCCGCCTCTTGCGGGCCGCCGGCCCGCCGGCGTACACCGCCGCCGCATCCTGCGGAGCGGCGCCATGAGTGAGACATACGACTGCGTGACCTGCGGCGCCTGCTGTTTCAGCCGCAATCCCCGTTACCTCGTTTTGCTTCCCGAAGACGCCGGGCGGCGCCTGCCGCCGGAGAGCCTCTTCGAGCATGAGGGGCGCACCTATGTGGACTATAGCTGCGGCCACTGCGTGCACCTGCAGCTGGGCGGCGGGAAAGCGATCTGCGCGGTTTACGAGGAGCGCCCCGAAGCCTGCCGCGCGTTCCGGGCGGGCAGCTTCGAGTGCGGCAAGGCGCGGCGCGCGAACGGGATTTTGGGCGAGAACGTCGCCGCGCCCTAGAGCGTCGCGCTTTCATGTGGACGCATAGCCCGCCGCTTTGAAGAAGTTCCAGCATTCGGCTGGCGTGAAGAGTTTGCAGATGTCGCCGATGGCGTCATTGAGGTCCTCGAAGGTTCTGGCGGCGGCGGCCCGGAGATGGGCCTTC
>CAMDAC010000031.1 GCA_945888325.1 Candidatus Sulfopaludibacter sp. SbA3 | reverse complement strand
GGTGGACGGATCATGGACGAGGTGATGGCGCGGCTCAACGACTTCTCGCGCATGCCGCTGTGCGGGCTGATCTCGACCTATAATGACACGGCGCCCACGCCGGGGCCTTACAACTTCGCCAACCTGCTGATGCGGCGCACGCTGGTGAAGGGCTTCATCGTCATCGACTATTTCCCACGCTTCCCGGAAGGCATCCAGCAGATGGCGATGTGGCTGATGGAAGGAAAGCTGAAGTTCGAGACCGATATCGTCGACGGGTTCGAGAAGGCGCCGGCGAGCCTGTCGCGCCTGTTCGAAGGCAAGAACCTCGGCAAGCTGGTGGTGAAGGTCAGCGACGAGCCGGCCTGACGCGCGGTTCAGCTTGCGTTCACGCGCGCCCTTGGCAGAATAACTTCAAGGGAATCGGGGGCTTGAGCTGAAATGATGACGGGGATCGGCGCGCGGGTGCGCCTCTGGATGGTGGGCGCCGCGTCGCTCGCGCTGGCAGGTTGCACATCGACGGATATGGAGGCCTTCGCGGCCGGGTTGCAGATGGCGGCGGACGATATGTCGGTCACCATGACCATGGTTCCGGCCTGGGAATGCGGGATCAACGCGCAAGGCTATGCCGTGTGCGACGATACCGGGGACGGCTATGCCGACCGCTACGGCGACCCGGACTATGAGTTTGTCCACGGATGGAACTACGGCGTGGCAACCCGGGTGAACGACTACGGCGAGGCCTATCAATATGATGGCAGCTGCGATTGCTGGCGGCGGGAGCCGTCGCTGGATACCTATCCGCAGTAGGGCCGGTTTTTGGCCTGCCGCATCCGGCTTGCGCTCCGGCGGCGGCCCTGATCATATACAATCCTGTAACGATGCTTCGGGAGAGCGGGATGCGTTGGCGGCCTATGTTTGCACTGGCGCTTCTTCTGGCCGCCTGGGGCATGGGCGCCGCGCAGGCGCAGGTGAAGGCCGAGGATGTGCCGCTTGAGGAATGGGCGGTTGGAATCCTCGCGGCAGACTGGCGGGCGAGCGACGGCACGCCCATCGAAGCCTTCGAGAATGCCCGGCGGGACCTGACCAAGGCGTTCGGTGCAGCCGGGTTTGACCCGGTCAACATCGCAGACCTGTCGCTACGGCCCCGCTGGCTCGGCGGGACATCGCTGGTGTCGGAGCTTGCTTTCGCAGCCATCGAGTCGCGGGCGCAATCGGCGAAAGCGGGCTGCCTGCTCTACTTCACCTCGCATGGGTCGCCGGAAGGCATCGTGCTCGGCAGCGAGGGCTTGCTCAGCCCGGCGCGGATGGACACGCTGGTCGACGAGTGGTGCGGCGAGCGGCCGACCGTCGTTGTGGTCTCAGCCTGTTACTCGGGCGTCTTCGTCTCGGCGCTAGCCGCGCCGAACCGGATGGTGATGACGGCGGCGCGGCCGGACCGGTCCTCCTTCGGCTGCAGCGCGGACGCGGACTATCCCTACTTTGATGCCTGCGTGATCAAGTCACTGCCGGCGGCGGATGATTTTGTTCACCTCGCGAGCATGACCCGCCGGTGCGTGGCCGTCCGGGAGCGGGCGGAGAACCTGGTGCCGCCGTCCGAACCGCTGATCCACATGGGCGCGGATGTGGAAGACCTGTTCGTGTTCCTGAACTTCGAACATCCGGCGCCCTGACGGCGGCGACCGTCAGTTCCCGGACAATGCCTTGAAGGCGCCATCGAGGTCGCGCTTCAGGTCGCTCGTCGCTTCAAGCCCGATGTGAAGGCGCAGAAGCGGGCCAGCGCGCGTTTCGGTCCAGCTGCCCTTCATGCGTTCCAGCTGCTGGTCGCAGGGAATGATCAGGCTTTCGAAACCGCCCCAGGAAAAGCCCAGCGAGAAAAGCGACAAGGCGCTGAAGAAGCGCTCCATGCCGCCTTCCGGCGGCGGGTTCAGGATGACCCCGAACAGGCCGTTGGAGCCAGTAAAGTCGCGCTGCCACAGAACATGGTCCGGGCTGCCAGGCAGGGCGGGGTGGAGCACGTCGGCGACTTCCGGCCGCTCCGCGAGCCAGTGCGCCATCTCGAGGCCGGACGCTTCGTGCGCCTTCAAGCGCGTGTGCAGGCTGCGCAAGCCGCGCAGCGCGAGATAGGCATCGTCCGGCGCCAGCGTGATGCCCCAGTCTTCGGACGTCGCGGCGATGCGGACGCCGAGGCCGTTGTCGCGCGTCATCACCGCGCCGCCAAACGCATCGGCATGGCCGACGGCGTATTTGGTCAGCGCCTGGACGGAGATGTCGACACCCAGCGCCAGCGGCTGGTGCAGCAGGCCGGCGCCCCAGGTATTGTCGAGGATCGTCCGTATGCCCCGTTTCGAGGCCGCGGCGACGACGGCGGGCGTGTCAGTGATTTCGAAGGTGAGCGAGCCCGGCGCTTCGAGGAAGATGGCTTTGGTATTGGGGCGAAACAGCGCGGCGATCTCGCCGCCGATGCGCGGGTCGAACCGCTCGGCTTCTACGCCCATGGCTTTGAGGCGGCGTTCGCAAAAGCGGGCGGTCGGGCCATAGGCGCTGTCGGTGAAGAGGAGGTGGTCGCCGGAGGAAACGAGGCTTGCAATCGCCAGCGCGCAGGCTTGCAGGCCGTTGCCGGCGAGGCGGGTATGTTTGGCGCCTTCAAGGTCGCACATCGCGGCTTCGAGTTCGCGGTGTACCGTGAGGCCCATGCGGCCATATGTGGGCTTGGCGCCGTAGAGACCGGCCTCGTCCCGGAACAGGACGGTCGAGGCGCGCTCCAGCGGCGGGTTCACGGTGACGCGGCCGAGACGGTCCGCGCGCGTGTGGATGAGGCGCGTTTCGGGGGCGGCCTCGTCCTTTTTCACGCAGGCGCCTTCGCGATCGGCCGTGAGGGGTCGGAGGCCCAGTCCGTCCACGAACCATCATAGACGGCGACATCCCAGTTGCCGAGGCGGGCGAGGGCCAGCGCCGTGATCGCGGCGGTGACGCCGGAGCCGCAGGTGGTGACGGTGGGGGCAAGCGGGTCCTTGAACAGGCGCTTGAGGTCCGCCGCGGGTTTCATGTGTCCGTCTTCGGTGATCAGGTGGCTGCCGGGCAGGTTCACGCTGCCGGGAATATGGCCCGACGGCAGGCCGGCGCGCGGCTCGGGATCGCGGCCGAAGAAGCGGCCGTCCGGGCGGGCGTCGATGATAACAGTGCGGGCGGTGCCCATCAGGTTTTCAAGCGCCTTAGCGTCCATGACGAGGTCGCTGCGCACGCGCGGCGTGAAGTGGCGTTCGCCGGTGATCGGGGGCATGTCGTCGAGCGGCCCGCCCTCCGCGACCCAGGCGCTGAGGCCGCCATCGAGGACGTGCACGTCCTGGTGGCCCATGACGCGGAACATCCACCAGGCGCGCGCAGCGGCGAAGAAATTGTTCTGGTCGTAGACAATGATGCGGTTGCCGTCACCGAGGCCGAGGCGGCGCACGCGCGAGGAGAACTTCACGGCGTCCGGCAGCATGTGCGGCAGGTGCGAGGAGGTGTCGGCGATGTCGTCGATATCGAAGTGGACCGCCTTCGGGATGTGACCGCGCATCCAGGCCTGACGGCCGGTCTCCGGCGGGTTCGTGAACGGCGCGAAATAGGTCGCGTCCACGACCCGGACATCCGGGGCATCGATGTTCTTGAGCAGCCATTCGGCGCTGACGAGGGGGTCTCGGGTTTCCATGTCTTTATTTCTCCATCCAGGACGGCACGGGCAATCCTTTTCCGCGCAGGAACTCAGGATTATAGAGCTTGGATTGGTATCGGTTACCGTAGTCGCACAAAATCGTCACGATGGTGTGGCCGGGGCCAAGGTCCTTTGCGAGGCGGACGGCGCCGGCAATGTTCACGCCCGCCGAGCCGCCGAGGCAGAGGCCCTCTTCTTCGACCAGCCGGAACAGCACCGTCAGGGCTTCGTCATCGTTGATGCGGTAGGCCTTGTCGACTTCGATGCCTTCAAGGTTGGCCGTGATGCGCCCTTGGCCGATGCCTTCGGTGATCGAGGTGCCTTCGGCCTTGAGTTCGCCGGTCGTGTAGAAGGAATAGAGAGCCGCGCCGCCGGGATCGGCGATGCCGATCTGGACCTTCTTGTTCTTTTCCTTGAGGGCGAGGGAGACCCCGCCGAGCGTGCCACCGGAGCCGACGGCGCAGATGAAGCCGTCCAGCTTGCCGCCGGTCTGCTGCCAGATTTCCCGGGCGGTCGTGGCATAGTGCGCGCGGCGGTTGGCCTGGTTATCGAACTGGTTGGCCCAGATCGCGCCGTTGGGCTCGCTGGCGGCCAGTTCCTCGGCGAGGCGGCCGGAATAGCGCACGTAGTTGTTGGGGTTGGCGTAGGGGACGGCGTCCACTTCGATCAGCTCGGCGCCGAGCAGGCGAATGGCGTCCTTCTTCTCCTGGCTTTGGGTGCGCGGCATGACGATGACGACCCGGTAGCCCAGCGCCTTCCCGACAAGGGCGAGGCCGATGCCGGTATTGCCGGCGGTCCCTTCGACGATGGTGCCGCCCGGCTTCAGCAGGCCGGCAGCTTCGGCTTCGCGGACGATGCCAAGCGCGGGGCGATCCTTGACCGATTGGCCGGGGTTTAGGAACTCGCACTTGCCGAGGATCTCGCAGCCGGTCTCGTCGGATGCCCGTTTCAGGCGCAGCAGCGGCGTGTTGCCGATCAGGTCAACGATCGATCGGTGGACGGTCATGGACAGGCATTTCCTCGCAGGTTTCGGGCTTTTCCCAGCCTTAAGGGGCTGCGCGACCTGCCGCAACGGGTTGCCGGGGATTTGATCCAATGGGCGCTGCAGCACGTAGTGAAGGGAAATGCTGCAATCGAGGCTGACACGGCATGCTGTTCACGCGGGATGACACTTACGCGGCGTTCATGATGGATCATGCGGCGGGCAACCACCCGGAATCGCTGGCGCTGGCGGCCGACCTGCACATGATGTTGTCGCCAGAGGCGGCGCGTGAGGCCTTTGCCTGGTCGATCATTGGCGGGGCGCTGCTGGAAGCAGAGGATCCCGAGGCCGTGGCGGCGCAGCCCGAGCCAGAGCGCAGGTATCACAAGCGTCAGCGGACACTGGCCGGCGCGACCGCCATTCTGGATGCGGCGCAGCAGGATGTGCCCTGGAAACGCGGGCTCTTTGGGCTGCCATATCTGCCCGTCGGGGTGCCAGGTGGACGACTGATGAAACTTTCGCCGGGGCAGGGCGTTCCTAGACATGCGCATACCGCCATCGAGGCCACTGTGGTTATCCAGGGCGAGCTGCGTGACGAGTTTGGACACTACCTGAAAGGTGACCTGATGCTGGGCGAGCCCGGCATGCATCACAAGCCGGTCGCCGCAGGTGACGACGCCTGCATCTGTTACGTGGCTGAGCCACCCCGTTTTGCCTGGAGACTGCAATGACCGTACGTAGCGTTGTTCTTTCGCTTTTCCTTTTGGCCTGCGCTGGTGTTCCGGCTGCGGCCGAGCTTTCGCCCAAGGCCTGGCAGCCGAAATCCGGCGACGTGATCAGCTTCAACGTGCTGCGCGAGGGCAAGCCGTTCGGCAGCCACGCGGTGAGGTTCACGACCGATGCAAACGGCGCTCTGGTGGCGACGACCACGGTGTCGCTCAAGGCCGGCCTCGGCCCCGTAACGGTGTTCCGCTACAAGCTCGATGCGACGGAAACCTGGCTCAATGGTCAGCTCCAGAAAGTATCTGGC
Organism: Candidatus Sulfopaludibacter sp. SbA3; assembly: GCA_945888325.1. Classification (GTDB taxonomy): domain Bacteria; phylum Pseudomonadota; class Alphaproteobacteria; order Caulobacterales; family Hyphomonadaceae; genus Hyphomonas. Next base: position 22,633 of record CAMDAC010000031.1, on the reverse strand, counting down.
AATGTGAATGATGACGGCAGGAAGCGCTCGGTGACGGCAACGCGCAAGGGCGACGCCCTGAATGTCAGCGGTACTGATTTCAAGGGCGTGGCACCCGCCGGGATCGTCCCTGCGAGCCACTGGAACTATGCGCAGACGCTGGCCGGCAAATTGCTGTCCACCGAGGACGGCGAAATCCTCAATGTGAAAGTGGTCAACAAGGGCCGCGAAACGATAAAAGCCGGCAATAAGACGATCGAAGCGACCCGTTATCTGATGGATTCCGCGCTGGACGTGGACCTCTGGTATGATGATGACGGCCGCTGGGTGAAGCTCGCCTTCGAGGCGCGTGGCCAGCAGATCGAATACGTACTCGCCAATCTTTACTAGCGCGCATCGGGGCGGGGATGGGTGTACTGAGGCTGGTCCTCGGCGATCAGTTGTCGCCGGGCTTATCATCGCTGGAGGATGCCGGCCCGGGTGACGTGGTGCTGATGGCAGAGGTTGCTGAAGAAGCGACCTACGTGCGCCATCACAAGAAGAAGATTGCCTTCCTGTTTGCCGCGATGCGCCATTTCGCGGAAGAACTGCGCAGCGCAGGCTTGCGCGTTCGCTATGTACGCCTCGATGACCCCGGGAACCAGGGCTCGTTAAGGGGCGAAGTGGCCCGCGCGCTGGAGGATGATCCGTCACTCAGCGCGGTTGTCGTCACCAAGCCCGGAGAGTGGCGCCTGTTTCAGGACATGGAAACATGGCGGGACCTGATGCCCGTGCCGGTGGACCTGCGCGAGGATACGCGGTTTATCGTTCCGCTCACGGAGTTTTACGCCTGGGCGAAGGGGCGCAAGCAGCTGCGGATGGAGTTCTTCTACCGCGATGTGCGACGCAAGACGGGCCTTCTGATGGACGGCGAAGAGCCGGCGGGCGGACAGTGGAACTTCGACCATGACAACCGCAAGCGCCTGCCGAAATCGCTTGTGCCCCCGCCGCGCTTTCTGCCACCGGCGGACGCGGTGACGCAGGACGCAATCGCGCTCGTGGCCGAGCGCTTCCCAGACCATTTCGGCGACCTCGAGCCGTGGGTGTTTGCGACCACGCGAGCCGGCGCCGAGGCGGCGCGGGATCATTTCATCAGCGAAATCCTGCCCGGCTTTGGTGACTGGCAGGACGCGATGGCCAAGGGCGAACCCTGGATGTGGCATTCGCTGCTGTCCGTCTACCTCAACTGCGGCCTGCTGGACCCGCTGGATGTCTGCCGGCGGGCGGAGACCGAGTGGCGCGAGGGACGGGCGCCGCTGAATGCGGTGGAAGGCTTCATCCGGCAGATCATCGGCTGGCGCGAGTATGTTCGGGGTATCTATTGGTTGAAGATGCCGGGTTATGCGCAGACCAATACGCTGAACGCGCATCGTCCGCTCCCTGACTTTTACTGGACGGGCGAAACCGATATGCGCTGCATGGCCGAAGCGATCGGCCAGACGAAGCGCCACGCCTATGCGCACCATATCCAGCGGCTGATGGTGACCGGCAATTTCGCCCTGATCGCGGGGCTCGATCCGGCTGAGGTTAACGACTGGTATCTGCTGGTTTATGCCGACGCCTACGAGTGGGTGGAACTGCCAAACACGCACGGCATGGCGCTGCATGCCGATGGCGGGCTGATGGCCTCGAAGCCCTATGCTGCCAGCGGAAATTACATAAATAAAATGTCCGACTACTGCAGCGGCTGCGCCTATGACGTGACCGCCAAAACAGGCCCGAAGGCGTGCCCATTCAACTTTCTGTATTGGGACTTCATCGCCAAAAACCGCGAAAGTCTCGCGGGAAACCCCCGAATGGCGTTGATATACAACGCTCTGGATCGGCTGGATCCGGCATCGCTCTCGGCCATGCGCAAACAGGCCTCGGCTTATCTTGAGGGCGGTTGCAGGGCGCGTTCGTAAACGCCTGGTAAAGCCACTCCGGACAATTTTTCCAAACGCGAATCCGAGCGGTTTACGCTGATCTGCTACCTTCGATGATCATGAGTGCCTGCTGAATCTGGCCAGAGGAATACGATGGAAAAGCAGACCCCTTCACCGGCGGCCAGCTGGTCGCTCGGCCGCCTGTTGCGAGACGTTCCGGTGCCGGAAAAGCACCGGGCCAGCCTGCGCAAGAAGCAGCTTGATACCATAGGAAGCATGATTTTTGTCATGCTGTTCGCCAACCTGTTGAGTGTTGCGGCGGTTCTGCAATCCTTCCGGCAAGCCAGTGCGGGCAACCTGCTCGCTCTCTGGGGCTTCTGCATTATCTTCATAACCGGCCTCGCCGTTCTCCGGCAGGTGCGCACCTCGAAGGCGAGCCTCCAGGGAAACCTGTCAGAGGTGCATGTCGATGGCGTGTCGCGCGGCGCGCTGATCGTCGGCCTGTTCTGGGCAGTCACTCCCCTGCTGGTAATGCACTCGGTCGATCCCCAGGGTCAGATGGTGATGGGTATCGTCCTTTCGGGCATGATGTTTGGCGGGACATTCCTGCTGTCGCGTATACCGGGAGCTGCGCTGTCCTACATGATCCCGATCGGCATGGGCCTTGCCGTCTCGATGTCTCTGCAGGGCGGCGCTGCGCATCAGCTTATCGCGGTCCTCGCCATTGTTTATGTCGGCGTGCTGACCTTTGCAGTGCGTTGGTCGCACCTGCAATTCGTCGAGCAACACCTCAGCGAAGCTGCCGTGCAAGAGCAGACCCAGCTGATCGGCCTTCTGCTGCGTGACTTCGAGGAGAGTACGTCGGACTGGCTCTGGCAGACGAATACGGACGGTCTCCTCGAAGAGATACCGCTGGTGTTCGACACCAATTCCGATTCCGCCGGCTTCATGAAGTCGGGCTCTCTCCTGTCCTCACTGTTCGAGGCAGGCGAAGGGCGCAAGATTCTTGAAGCGGCCCTGCGCCGTCACCAGGGGTTCCGGGATATCGTGCTGAAAGTGCAAGACGAAGCCAGCGAAGAATGCTGGGTGTCGCTGACCGGCAAGCCGATTTTCGAGGGACATGAGTTTCGCGGCTTTCGCGGTGTCGCGGCCGACATCACGCAGTCGAAGCAAATCGAAGTCCGCATGGCGCACATGGCGCATTATGACAGCCTGACAGGCTTGCCCAACCGGGTGACCATGCAGGAGCATCTCGAGAAGGTGATGCGCAAGCCGCAATCGCCCAATACGGTGCGGGCGCTCCTCTGGCTTGACCTCGACAATTTCAAATGGGTCAACGACACGCTGGGCCATCCGGCAGGCGACGAGTTGCTCCGCCAGGTGACGTCGCGTCTCAACAGCATGGCCGCGACGACTGACATGGTGGCGCGCCTTGGCGGCGACGAGTTTGCGCTGATCGTGGAGCGGCCGGCTGGCGGCGCGTTGGAATCCTTCTTCGGGCGGCTGACCGAGGTGATGCGCAAGCCTTACAATATCTGGGGCTCGACAGCGCATTGCTCGGCCTCTTTCGGGGTACGCGTGTTTGATGCGTTCACGACCGATCCGCGCGAAGTGCTGAAGCATGCGGACTTGGCGCTTTACGATGCCAAACGGACAGGCAAGGCGCAGTGGAGCATGTTCACTGCGCAGCTGGAGGCCTCGGCCAAGGCGCGCGTGCAGATCGAAGCCGAGCTTGAGCGCGCGATCGACCACGACGAACTGCGGGTTTACTTCCAGCCGCTCGTCGATGCCCGGTCACACAAAATCGTCGGTGTGGAGTCGCTCCTGCGCTGGCAGCATCCGGTGCGCGGCCTCGTGTTCCCGGACGAGTTCATCGAACTCGCTGAGGATAATGGCCTCATCACGCGAATGGGCGAGTGGGTGATCCGTGCAGCGCTGGCGGAAGCGGCGCGCCTGCCGGATCATGTGAAGGTCGCGGTCAACATTTCGCCGCTGCAGATCCATTCGGCGACGCTGGTGGCGACGATCGTCAACGCGCTGGCTGCCAACAACATCGCGCCGAACCGGCTGGAACTGGAGATCACCGAGTCCGTGTTGATGACGGATACGGAGTTCACGCTGAAACGCCTGCACCAGATCAAGAATCTTGGCGTGCAGATCTCGCTCGACGATTTCGGGACGGGTTACTCTTCGCTCAGCTACCTGCGCGCGTTCCCGTTCGACAAGATCAAGATCGACCAGAGCTTTGTGAAGGATATCGAGTCGCGTCCCGACAGCCGCGCAATCGCGATGGCCACGCTGACGCTGGCGAAGTCGCTCGGCATGCGGTGCACGGCCGAGGGCGTCGAGACGTTGTACCAGGCAGACTTCCTGCGCGATCATGGCTGCGACGAGCTGCAGGGCTTCTTCATCAGCCGCGCGCAGCCGCTGGAAAATCTGGGCCACGTCGTCAACGTGCGCGCTGCGGGCGAGCCGCCGCGTGTCGTCATCGAGATGCCCGAGGTAAGTCCGGACGCCAATGTTGTCCCGTTCTGCGGCGAGAAGCGCGCCTAGGCGAGCTTACGGCGCCGGGTCTTCAGGTTCGGCTTCCGGCGCTGGCTCGGGCGTAACCGGACGTTTGCGGCCGAAGAGCCCCCCGAGAGCGTCGCGCGCCGCTTTCTCAGCCGCGTCCTCGATTTGTTCCTCTGTCGACTTGGGCGGTACCGTCTCTGCGGGCGGTATTGTTTCCCCGGTCGCCGGCAAGGCAGGTGTGGTGCCGGTCTTGGGTTGGCCGCCAATTATTCCGCCGATGATGTCCGAGGTTGAGCTTCTGGTCCCACCGTTGATTCCGTCCAGCAACTTGCCTTTCAGTTCGGCTTCAAGCGCCGCCTGAACGCCCGAGAAGTCCGGCGTCACCTTGAGCTGGTTCCAGCTTCCCGAGAGGCGGACGGGCACAGGAATGCCGTTCAGCTGAACCACCGTGCCGGCGCCCTGGCCCTTCTTGTCGATGGCAGTGGCGAGGCGCAGGTCAAGCTTCTGGCCGCCGATATCGATGCTGCCCGTACCGTCGATGCCGAGGGCAGGGCTGATGAGTTTGAGCAGGTCAACATTCGCGACGCCGTTCTCGATCTTCAGCACGCTGTCGAACTTCGTGAAGTCCGTCTCGGCCGTGGGCGAGAGGACGTTTCGGAAATCGAGCGTGTTCAGCTTGCCGGTGGCGAAGGCCTGCTGGAGTGACTGGGCGCTGCGGACGAGCTGCGTGACGTTGATGCCCTTGAGGGCGCCTTCGCTGAGATTGGTGGAGACTTCGCCGTTGAGGCCGCGCATCAGCGCATCGAAGGAGTCGCCGCGCGTGGCCGCGTCGATCTTGAAGGCGCCGGTACCGGCGAGTTTGTCGAACCCGGCCAATGTGCCAAGAAGGTTCGACATGGCGACGCTATCACCCTGCATGGCGAAGGAGACTGAGGGAACCGTGGACGCCGCGTCGACCGTCATACGGCCTTCCCAGTTGCCGCCAAAGGCCTTGAACTTCGACAGGTCGGCTGCGAGCTTGCCATCTACCAATTGCGCCGTGAGCGCCACATCGGTCAGCTTCACGCTGCCGAGTGTAATCTGCGTGGTGGTCAGCTGGAGGTCTGCGTTGGCAGCCGACAGGCCTGCGAGATCCAGCTTGTCCTTGCTCCAGGCTTCCAGCGGTTTGGCAGCCTGCGGCTTCTGGTCGGCCGGTGCGAGGAAGGGCGAAAGGTCCAGCGAGCCCATGTTCAGCTTGCCGGTAAGGCGCGGCTTGGGGCCTGTCAGATCGATACCGGCATTCCCCTTGGCCGTGATTGCGTCGAGTTTCAGGTCCAGCGCCGCAAGGGCGATGTTCGTGAAGGTGCCGCTGACATCACTCGTCGCCGAGAAGGTCTGCATCGTGGAGCCCGGCGCGAGTTCGATATCGGCCGCAGCGAGAAGGGCGCGCAGCTGTTCGCTGGAGGCGGTCAGCTTGCCTTGCAGGGCGCCGGGATCAGCCAGTGCGACATCGCCGTTATAGGTCGCCTGCAGCAGGTCGCCGTCATGCTTGAAGGCGATCGCGGTGAGCTGTAGCGCATCGGCCGCGCCGGACAGTTTGCCGCTGAAATGCACTTTCTCCAGAGCTGCTGCGGCGGGGAGTTCGACGTTCAGCTGCTTCGCCAGTTCTCCGGCCTTGGGCGTATCGAATGTGAGTTTGCCATTGAGTTGGGGCACGGCGCCGAGCGCAACGCCGCCGACATAGTTGGCGTTGATGAGCGGGCCTTTGACTTTCAGTTTCTCGAAGTCGAGATCCGGCTCGGCCAGCTTGCCGCTGAGCTTGCCTTCGATATCGAGCGCGCCGAGCGGGGCGACGTTGACCGGCAGCCTGAGGCCCGCGAATTTCGTCAGGGCGTCGATCTTTGGCGCGTCAAAGGTGAAGTTGCCGGTGATCACTGGTTCAGGGCCCAGATTGATCTTGCCGGTGAAGCCGGTCTTCGCGAGTTCGGAGGACTGGGTGAATTTCTTGACGTTGATCGCCAGCGTGTCGAGCGCGCCGGAGACATCGCCCTCGGCGTTGATCTTGCCGAGCTTGGCAAGGTCGAACGGCACTTCGACGTTGGCATAGTCGAGCAGCGAGCTGACGGATTCAGAGCTCGCCGAGAATGTGCCGTCGAGCGTAGGCACCGCGCCGAGCGTGATGCCGCCATCGTAGCGGGCCTTGACGAAGTCGGTGCCGAGCGTCGCTTCGAGCGTTGCAGGCTGACCGGTCGTCGCAGCTTCGAGCGAGTCGAGATTGGCGCGGATGTCGAACCGGTGGCTCTGGAAGAAGCCTTTCGCATCGAGCTCGAAGGGCTCGTCCAGCGCCGTCATGGCTGCGGTGAGATCCAGTTCGCGCAGTTCGTAGCGCGCGCCGGCCTGGTCGTCTTGGAAGGTGAGGCTCGCGTTCTCGAGGCGCAGATGCTCCACGGCGCCGTTGAATCCGCCGCCCTCTGCTGCTGGTCCTTCGGACGGCGCCTTGTCCTCGAGCACCCAGTTGGTCGTCCCGTCCGCTTTTTTCTGGAGCGAAACAGACGCATCGACGAAAGCGAGCTCATGCACTTCGACACGCTGTCCGAACAGGAGCGGGGCCCATTTGACCGCGCCGCGCAGCTCGCCTGCCTCGATCATGTACGCGCCTTCGAACCCTTCCGGGTTGGCGACCTTCATGCCGCCGACACTGGCCGCAATGCGGGGGAACAAGGAGAGGCGGACCTGGCCGTCGAGCGTGACCTTGCGCTGCAGGGCTTCGCCTGCCGCCCGCTCGATCTGGGCACGGTAAACGGATTTCGGAATCAGGAACGGCACAGCCAGCGCCGCGCCGATCAAAAGCACAAAAATTCCAGCTGCAATCAGGGCGATACGCTTCATGATCCGAATCCGTCTATGGGTCTCGTTATCAGATGACCAGATACTATGTCCCTTGAATGGCAGCTGAAGGGCAAATGGCAGGAACCGGCCTTTTTCGGGGTAACACAGGGCAGCCATCACGACCGCTTGACCCGGCAGGCAGGCGCGATTAGAGAGGCGCTTCGCTCGAAGGGGCGGCCAGAAAATGCGCGGGTGTAGCTCAGTCGGTTAGAGTGCCGGCCTGTCACGCCGGAGGTCGCGGGTTCAAGTCCCGTCACTCGCGCCATTTCTCACGAAATGGACTCCCAATAAGCACTTGATTTCAAACGGATTTTCGGGATCCGTTTGGATCTCGTTGCGTAAAATGGCCGGAATCTGTGGACCAAATTGGGACCAGATTGTGGACCAATGGACGGCGCCATGAAACGCGTCGAAGACAATTCTTACCTCGAGCAGAGAGGCCGGGTATGGTGGTATAACCGCCGCGTCCCCGAACGGTTTGCGCGTCTCGATACGCGTCGGCGGATCAAGGAGTCCCTGGGCGCAACCTCCCTCGAGCAGGCACGCCACAAGCGCGACCTCCTCGCTGAAGCGGACGACCACTATTGGGCGTCTCTCTTGATCGCCGAATAGGCAGGACCTGCCTCCAACCGTGAAGCCGGAGAGGCGGTCCGCCGTCGCTACCGGATGGCCACGGTCAAGGCGCTCGCGAGCGGGTTCACTTACCAGCCAATTGATCACCTCGCGACGGCGGCGCCTATCGAGGAAGCTCTGGCCCGGCTTCTTGCCGTCCACCATGGCGCGGGGCCTCAGGAGATACCCAAGGTGCGCGACGCCGAAGCCCTGCTCGGCGGTGCGCCGAAACCTACGGTGACCGTGTCAGAAGCCTTCCAGATCTATGTCGGCGAAATTGCCTACAACGCGCAGCTCTACAAATCGCCAAACCAGCAGGCCGCCTGGGAAAAGACCAAGCGGACTTCGATCCAGTATTTCATCTTCACTGGGCCTTTGCTCTGGGGTTTCCAATCGAGCGGGACGGACAAGTTGGCGTTCAAAAATTTGCTGCGTCAGCCAGAGTGGGCGGTGGCCAGCCACTTCAAGGCAATGCAGGCCGGTGAAACCTTTCGCTTCACCGGCCAGTTGTCATTACTTACTTCGCGGCGATATCCGTCAGACGCAAATAGGGGCGCAGCTCCTGCCAGCCCTGCGGGAAGAGGGTTTTTGCCTCATCGTTCCCGATCGATGGCGGAATGATCACCTTGTTGCCCGGCACCCAGTCAGCCGGCGTTGCGATACGGTTGGCATCGCTGGCTTGAAGGGCATCGATCACGCGCAGGATTTCGTCGAAGTTGCGTCCCACGCTCATCGGATAGGTCATGGTGAGGCGGATCTTCTTCTTGGGATCAATGATGAACACCGAGCGCACCGCCGCCGTTTCGCTTTGTTCGGGGTGGATCATGTCATAGGTGCGGGCAAGAACGAGATCTTCGTCAGCGACGATCGGAAACTGAAGATCCGTCTTCTGAGTATCATTCACGTCGTCGATCCACTTCAGGTGTTCCTCGACAGAATCTGTCGACAGACCGAGAGGTTTCACATTGCGGTCCGCGAACTGCTTTGCGAGCTGGGACGTGCGGCCCATTTCGGTCGTGCAGACCGGCGTGAAATCGGCCGGGTGGGAGAAGAAAAAGACCCAGCTGTCTCCGGCCCATTCATGGAAGCTGATCGGGCCTTTGGTCGATGCAATCGTGAAATCAGGGGCGGTGTCGCCGATACGAAGTGACATGGGAGTTTCCTTTTGGGTGTAGCTTTTCGGTGGTTTCGGTGGCGCTGATTTTCTTGCGCCGCTTATAAGTGGCAAAGTAAATAACACTTAACAAATCGAATTTGTGGGCACGAGCCATTCAAAACATTGATGGCTTGGTAGTAGATCAATCGGCAGGCTGAGTGGCAACGGTGTAGGAGCCATGGCAGGCAACACACTTGGCGGTCACCAGTGATACTCTCTCTTGAAGTTCTTCGATGGATTCGGTCTCGACTGCGTCAGTCAGGGCGGAGAATCGCTTCGGAGAGACTGGCTGATTTGTGAGAAGCCTTCCGGTGCCTTTTTGCGAAGTTGCTGTCCAATTCTGTCAGGAGCCCGGCGCGTGCTTTGCGCCAATGCAATTTCGCGGATCCATTTCCTGTCAGAGTCCGCAAGTGCAGTGTTCAGATTTTGAAGATCAACCAGAAACTCAAGCATCTGGCTCTGGATATGAGTGCGGTCTTCGCCGGTGACGGCAAAAACTGTGCGGGTTTCGCCGGCAAGCGGGCCTGACATGCCGGCTGCGGATTCGGCAGCAGCCGGAGGACGCGTAGTGAGGACAGGGGCTTGTGCCGGCGACAGGTTAAAGAATGCGGCGGCCAATCCGGCGCCGCAGGCGCCGCCACCCATAAAAATCAAGCCTGTCCGTAGAAAGGTCATGGTCTCAGTTTCCTAGGGTTTCTCTGTTAAAAGCTCAGTATCTGGACATCGGGGGAGGCAATCAGCTGGCCGATGTCGTCGGGCTTTGCCACACCGACACCGTCGATCAGGGCTTCTTTTCCAAAACTGCGATTGGGCAGGTAGATCGCGCACACATCAACCCTCACGCCATCGGCAATCAAAGCCTTCAGAACACCCTGCGGTGCGGCGCCTTGAGGCTGCAACGGAGCCAATGCGCTCTCGGGCGGGGCCGACAATGCGAGGTCACCGCCTGCGCTGCAAAGCAAAACCCGCGGGCTCTCTCCGGCTGCCTTTGCGCTTTTCGTCAGAACCAGGGCCATCAGCTGAGTCTCAGCATCGCCGCTCGTGATGATCGTTAGCATCGGATCTGTCTCCACCAGTTTTGAATAAGCGTTTTCGCCCTTCGCGGTCGCGCAAGCGGCCAGTGTGGACAGGGCAAGTGCCACCGCGATTGTCGAGATCTTGTGCATGGATCAGTTCCTATGGTGACCTTGGCCGCGCCCGCGTGATGCGCAACGCTCGAAGGCCGGCAGGTGATTGTTGGCGGAGGCATCTCTCAACGCGCGCAGCACCGAAGAAATGTCCGGATGGGCTTCGACGGTTGGGAGCAATTGCTCATCATAAAGACGAACATTCTCGATTTCAGCCGCCACGCCTATCTGGCAAAGTCCGGCTAGATCCAGGGGGCGCGTTGCCGAGTCTGCTTGTGGCTCGTCCGGCGGAACCGGAACGCCATAGTGTGCATAGATCCCCAGCAGGGCATCGATGTGACGTTGCTCTGCCTGCGCGATATTGACGAAAGGACGTACCTCCCCGAACCGTTCGAGGACGGCCTGATAGGTAGCCAGTGCGTGGCGCTCGTCTGCGAGTGCCAGGTTTAGAGCGTCGACGACGGCGGCGGGCAAGGGTGGCTTTGTTTCCGCAGTCGCTGTCAGAGAGAGAGCAATTGCAGTGGCCGCGGCACAACCCTTTACACCGCGCCCGCGCAGGTGTCCGTTTCGCTTAACTTTCATCTTGCTTATCTTCCATGTTCTGTCTTGTTGCAGCCCACTGATTGTCAGGACTTTGGGGTACCCTCAGAATTGGCGTGTCACAGCGAGTTTCAGGTTGGCCCGAGGTGACGAATCCGTCAGTCCCAAGAGGACTTCAGTGGTAAGGGACCAGTCCTTTGCGACCGCAATCGTCGCGAACGGGCCGGCCTGTTGGATTTGCTCTGATCCTGCCCGGAGATCGTCTGTCGAACCGTAGTCACTGTAGATTTCAAGACCGACACGTCTTTTGCCATCCATTCGATAGGCCAATTGACCTCGTGTTTGGAGAAAGACGCCGTTGCGCGCCGTATCTCCAATCTCCTTAGCGCCAAGAGCCACGACCCTGATCCGCCAGCTTTCGGAAAGTCTGAACTCGTTCGACCAATCAAGCCGAAGGGTCGCCGGGCGACCGTCATCACGCACCCTTGCATCGAGTCTCAAGCCGCTTTGCCAGTCCTGATCATCAGGCGTCACCTGCCAGAAAAGCTGAACACCCAGCAGGTCGAAGTCCAAGTCTGTTGTCTCTGTTTGGCGGGATTGCGCAATAACGCGCAACATCCAGCTGTCGTTCAGGGACGCCTGCGCGTGCAGCCGGTGAGCGACATTTCCAGTGTCAGGATCAAACCCGATCCTGTATTCGAGGGACTTGTGGCCTGCCTCAATTTCCGGACCGAAAACGCCTGAGATATTCTGTGCATGCGCCGAGCTGCAAATGGCGAGGGCGGCAGCTACGAGTGTTCCGGCACGACGCCTGCGCCAAAAGTCCTGGCAGCTCCACCGGGCTGAAGCGGTCAAGGCGATCATATGAAAAGCTTGATGAACAGGCCGAGCACGATCACGGCGGCTACGCCGAGCGCCCACAGTCCGACGAACCAGGCAAGTTCCTTTGGCCCTGTCTTCTCAATGTGCTTGCGATCCTGTTCTCTCATCAGTGATACCCCGCCTCCGGATCCACTTTTCCGCGGAACACCCAGTAAGAATAAGCCGTATACGCGATGATCAGTGGCAGGAGGATGGCCGCGCCGACCAGCATGAAGGAGAGGCTTGCGTCAGGGGCCGCCGCTTCCTGGATGGTGATTGCGCGCGGCACGATGTAAGGCGCAATCCCGATCCCGAGCCCAGCGAAGCAGAGCGCAAAGAGCCCGATGGTCGTCGGAAAGGGCACCTGGTCCCGCTTGGTCAGAAGGCTCCAGCCCAGGATCGCCGCAAGGATCGCGGTCAGCGTTGGCACCGGCATCACGAACAGCAGGTTCGGGAATGTGAACCAGCGCTCGGCGATCTCGGGTGAGAGGAAGGGCGTCCAGAGGCTGACGACGCCGACAAAGACGAGTGTCGCAAGGGCTGTTATTCGGGCGAGCCTGTAGGCCTGGTCGCGCAGGTCGCCTTCCGTCTTGAGCACCAGCCAGGTCGTTCCAAGGAGGGCGTATCCGGCAGTAAGCGCAATGCCGCAGGTAACGGTGAAGGGCGTCAGCCAATCCCACCAGCCGCCGCCATAGGCACGTCCGTTGACTTCAATGCCCTGGACAAAGGCGCCGAGCACGATGCCCTGACAGAAAGTGGCGATCAGCGAACCGAAGAAAAACGACCGGTCCCAGATCTTCTCGTGCGCCTTGTCGCGCCAGCGATACTCGAACGCGACGCCGCGGAAGACGAGTGCAAGTATCATGATGATGAAGGGCGCATAGAGCGCGGGCATCACGATCGCGTAGGCCAGCGGGAAGGCGGCCATCAGACCGCCGCCGCCGAGGACGAGCCAGGTCTCGTTGCCGTCCCAGACCGGGGCGACGGAGTTCATGGCGGTGTCGCGGTCCTTGTCGGAGCTCAGGAACGGAAAGACGATGCCGATACCGAGATCAAATCCATCGAGGATGACATAGATGAAGATAGCGAGGGCAAGCAGTCCGGCCCAGATTGTTGGCAAGTCAAACATCGCGCTCTCCTATTCGGCCGGAAGTGCATCGGGACGCAGCGAGGCAAGCCCGGTTGTTCCGGCGGTGCGGGTTGGACCCTCGTCCAGCGGCTCGAGCGACCCGGGCGGCTTGTTCATCATCTTGAGGATGTAGAGCGTGCCGAAGCCGAACAGGGCGAAGTAGACGACCACAAAGGCGAGGAAGGAGGCAGCCACCGCAGGTGGGGCGACAGGCGCGAGCGAGTCAGACGTCGTTAGCAGGCCGTAGATCGTGTAGGGCTGGCGGCCGACCTCGGTTGTGACCCAACCGGCCAGCACGGCGACAAAGCCGGCGGGTCCCATCGCAACCGCGGCGCGGTGAAACAATGGCGCATCATAAAGCCTGCCCCGCCAACGCAGGAAGAGGCTGACGGCGCCTACCAGCACCATCAGCGTGCCGAGGCCGACCATGATCCGGAAGCTCCAGAACACGATGCCAACCGGCGGCTGGAGCTCGTCGGGCACAGTGTCGAGACCGGCAAGCGGCGCATTGAGGTCATGCTTCAGGATCAGGGATGAGGCTTTCGGTATGCCGACGGCGTAATCCAGCCGTTGCTCTTCTTCATTCGGGATGCCGAACAGGTAGAGCGGTGCACCGTCCGGATGGCTTTCATAGTGGCCTTCCATGGCCATCACTTTCACGGGCTGGTGTTCCAGCGTGTTGATGCCGTGGAAATCGCCGGCAACGACCTGGATCGGTGCGACGATAGCGGCCATCCACATGGCCATCGAAAACATCTTGCGAGCCTCCGCGTTGGTCCGGTCGCGCAAGAGGTGCCAGGCACCGACCGCGCCGACCACGAAAGCGGTCGTGAGATAGGCCGCAAGCACCATGTGAACGAGGCGGTAAGGGAAGGATGGATTGAAGATGATGGCCATCCAGTCTTCCGGAACGAACTGGCCGACATCATTGATCCCGTAGCCCGCAGGCGTCTGCATCCAGCTGTTCACGGAAAGGATCCAGGTCGCAGAGAGCAACGTTCCAAACGCGACCATGACCGTCGCGGTGAAATGCAGCGCCTTGGAGACCCGGCCCATGCCAAACAGCATGACGCCGAGGAATCCGGCCTCGAGGAAGAAAGCGGTCAGGACTTCATAGGCCATCAGCGGTCCGATGACCGGTCCTGCCTTGTCTGAAAACACGCTCCAGTTGGTGCCGAACTGGTAGGACATGACGATCCCTGAGACCACGCCCATGCCGAAGGCGACCGCAAAGATCTTCCGCCAGTATTTGAAAAGGTTGAGGTACACGGCATTGTTCGTCTTCAGCCACATGCCTTCCAGAACCATCAAATAGCTCGCGAGCCCGATCGAGAAGGCCGGGAAGATGATATGGAACATCACGGTGAACGCGAATTGCGCGCGCGCCAGGATCAGGGCATCGAAGGACTCAAACATCAGGAACTCTCCGGGATTTGACGGATTCCGATTAAACTAGTATTTTAAATACCACTTAACTGCGCTTTGCGATCTGGCAATACGAATTTATTGGCCATTCGTCGCATGCGCGCGCCTGACGCAGGGAGGCCACTATTCAGCTTACAGCCTATACCAACTACGCCCTCAGGACTTTGATGTTCTGTGCGCTTCACCCAGATACGCTCGTACGCGTTGAAGATGTGTCGAGCGCTTACGGAATATCCAAAGCTCATCTGCTCAAGGCGGCCCGGCAGCTCGGCCAGCTTGGCTATCTTGAAAACCACAGGGGAAGGACCGGCGGCATCCGGCTGGCCATGGCGCCAAACAAAATCGTTATCGGGGAAGTCGTCCGGCACACGGAGGGAAATCTCGAACTTGTCGAGTGCTTCAACGCCGATACCAACACATGCCCCCTGATCGGTATCTGCAAGTTGAGCAGCCTGTTTCGCACAGGGCTTCGAGCCTTCCTCGCTGAGCTGGACAAGGTCACGCTTGAAGACATCGCCGCTGATCGGCGCAAGCTGCTCTCGCGGCTCGGAACAATGGACGCGCGAACCTGACTTTGGTCGAGCTGCATGTTTTGGGATTATGGATGCGGTAGCCTGATCGCAGTCTACGTGTCTCGTCATCCACGAAACGACGACTGCTACGAGTGGTGTCAGTCCTGTGATATGGACAGTATCTTTAATGACCATGGGCTTCGGCCTGAATCAGGTCCCGGTCGGCATGTTTCTCCATCCGGGGAAGTTCCAGCGTCATGGTGTAGAGGACAATCCGGCGATCTTCAGGGACGGGCAAGGGGAAGCAGCCGGCTCCGTCGTCGCGGCTGTACTCTCGAACGCTGTGCGCGCGCACTCCGCATCCAGGTCCTGGATCGCCTCAAACTGGTGCATGTAAACCTTGCCTGTGAGTTCTTCGAGAAAGTGCGTCCGCTTCAGCCGGTCCATGACAGGCCCTTTTACCTCGGAGAGATGAAGCGTCACCCCCGCATCCTTGAGGCGCAGGTTGATGGATTCGAGGCTTTCCAGCCCGCTTGCATCAATGTGGTTCACCGCCGGACACATCAGGATGAGGTGTTTCAGGTCGGGCCGGTTGCTGAGGACGCAGTAGACAGTGTCCTCCAGGAAGCGCGCGTTGGCAAAGTAGAGGCTTTCATCAATCCGTATCGTGATGATGTGCTCTGGCGTGACCACTGCATGGCGATTGACATTCCGGAAATGATGAGTCCCAGGAACCTGGCCGACAAGCGCGAAGTGCGGCCGGCTTGTATTGTAGAGGTGCAGGACGAGTGAGAGCACGACACCGCTCGTCACACCGATCTCAACACCTGCGGAAAGGGTGACAAGGATAGTGGTCGCCATCGCGGCGAAGTCCGTCTTCGAATAGTTCCAGACCGTCCGGATGGCAGCGAAATCGACCAGCGTCAGCACAGCAACGATGATCGTGGCAGCGAGAACCGCCTGAGGCAGAAAGTAGAGGAACGGTGTCAGGAAAAGCGTGGCAAGCGCAATCCCGATGGCGGTGAACGCGCCCGCTGCAGGTGTTTCTGCGCCGGCATCGAAGTTGACGGCCGACCGGGCGAGGCCTCCGGTTACGGGGTAGCCGCTTGAAACCCCCGCCGCGAGGCTGGCCGCGCCGAGTCCGATGAGTTCCTGATCAGGGTTGACCCGTTGCCGGCGCTTGGCTGCCAGCGTCTGGGCCACGGACACCGATTCCACAAAACCGATGAGGCTGATCAGGGCGGCAGACCCAAGAAGCTGGGTCCACACCTCCTGGTCAAATGCAGGCATGCCGAGTGCGGGCAGATCGCGGGGCACGTGGCCGAGGATCTTTACGCCCTGCTCCTGCAGGCCAAATCCCGAGACGACGAGGATGCTGGTCGCGACCGCGAAGATCGGGCCAGCGCGTGCAATCAGCGTGGCCAGCTTTTCGCCAAGGCCCAGACGCTTGAGAAGCGGCTTGAGCCCGGCGCGGGCCCAGAACAGGAATGCCAGTGAGGATAGCCCGATTACCAGTGTCGGCAGGTTTACGGCGTCGAGCGCACTGGCGAGAGACAGCACCAGTTCAAGCAGGTTGTGGCCCTCTGCCGGCACCCCCAGGATATGCTTCAGCTGTGAAGCGGCAATGATGATGCCGGACGCAGTGATGAACGCCGAGATCACCGGGTGACTCAGGAAGTTTGCCAGGAACCCCATCCGGAAGAGACCGAAAGCCAGCAGTATCAGCCCGGACAGAACCGCAAGGATCATGGCCGCTTCGATATACTGCGCAGTTCCGGATGCTGCGATCTTGCCAGCCGCAGCCGCCGTCATCAGGGACAGGATTGCAACCGGGCCTACCGAGAGCGTCCGGCTGGATCCGAAGACGGCGTAGACGATCAGCGGAAGGATCGATGCATAGAGGCCAACCTGTGGCGGCAGGCCCGCCAGCATCGCATAGGCGAGCGATTGCGGGATCAGCATGATCGTCACGATCAAAGCCGCCAGCAGGTCATTCGTAAGCGTTTCGGCCTTGTAAGTCCGTCCCCAGTCAAGGATCGGCAGGTATCGCGACAGGCGAAAGGTCATCGGTAGTTCCCTGTGGATCAATGTAGATCTGGGTACGGAGTGGATCAGGCGACCTTTGAGGCTGCCTTGTTGCTCAGGGCTGGCTGGGCTTCGTGATCAGCGGGCCGATGCGGAAGAATCGTTGGCTGGGCAAGCGTTTCGGTGCCCTTGAGCATCATGTCGAAATAGATTGCCGGCAGCATCTTCTCCTTCAGGAACCAGGCGGCGCGCGTGGGCTTCGTGCCGTCGAGCATCCATTTGGGGACAGACGGATCCAGCTTTCCGCCATAGGCGAACTCTGCGAGTACGATTTTGCCGCGCTCCACGGTCAGCGGACACGACCCATAGCCGTTATAGACCGCCGTAGGCGCCTTTCCGTCGATTACGCAGAGCACATTGTGGGCGCAGACTGGCGCCTGCTTGCGTACGGCTGCGGCCGTCTTCGCGTTCGGAGTGGAGGCAGCATCTCCGAGGGAGAAGATATTGCCATACTTGGTGTGCTGCAGCGTTTCGGCATTCACATCGATCCAGCCTGCGCTGCTTGCCAGCGGGCTATTTCGAATGAAGTCCAGCCCGACTTGTGGCGGACAGACATGCAGCATGTCGAAGGCCTTTTCTTCGCGGCGCACATTGCCGCTTGAATCTTTTATCTCGAATACGGCCTTTTTTGCGGGGCCGTCGACGGCCACAAGAGTCTCGTTGAAGTTCAGGTCGATGTTGTACTTCTTCACATATTCCATGAGCGCCGGAACATAATCCTTCACTCCGAAGAGTACGGCGCCGGCATTGTGGAACGATACGTCGATATTCTTGAGGACGCCCCGTCGGCGCCATGCGTCACACGCAAGATACATCGCTTTTTGCGGGGCCCCGGCACATTTGATAGGCATCGGCGGCTGCGTAAAAAGGGCTTTTCCATTGCCAAGGGACTGGACAAGGTCCCAGGTATAGGGCGCCATGTCGAAGCGGTAGTTTGACGTAACGCCATTGCGGCCGAGCGACTCTTTCAGTCCTTCGATTGCATCCCAGTCGAGCTTTAGGCCGGGCGCAGCGATGAGGACGCGGTAGCCGACAGCCGTACCGTCTTCGAGAACCACCTCATTGCGCTCCGGCTTGAACCGGGCGCAGGCTGTGCGAATCCACTTCACGCCTTTCGGGATCAGCCCGTCCATGGCGCGCACGGTATCTTCCCGTTTGAATACGCCGCCGCCGACAAGCGTCCAGCCAGGCTGGTAGTAGTGCTCCGAACGCGGATCAATGATCGCGATGTTGAGGCCTGGCCGACGTTTCAGGAGGCTCGATGCTGCTGAAATACCGGCTGCGCCAGCACCGATGATCAAAACATCGTGCGAAGGCACTTTGCCGATACCCGCAACTGCGGACGTGTCCCGCGCTTCGAGGCGAGGACGCAGCGCCGCAAGATCGTATCCGGCTGTGCTAGCCGTCTTGAGGATCGCGTCGGCCGACAGATGGCCTGCCTGCGTCAAAGCCCACAGCGTGGCAGATCTCGTCCCGGTACGGCAGAACGCGATGGTGGGGGCTGGAAGCTCGCGGAGTGCGTCTGCAAAGAGGGTGACTTCCGCATCCGATATTTTCCCGGGCACGATGGGAATATAGCAGACTTCAAGGCCATGCCGCTGCGCGGCTTCGGCAATCAGTTCGTGCCCGGGCTGATCATCACTCTCGCCGTCGGGCCGGTTGATGATGATCGAGCGAAAGCCCTGGGCGGCTGCGAGGCCGACATCCTGCGGCGTAAGCTGGGGTGACACGGAAATGTCAGGCGCAAGCGTTTTGAAGTTCATGGCAGGTTTCCTCCTCTGTTCGGCCTCAGAGCGCGTTGATTGGAATTTTCATGTAGCGCTGGCCATTGTCTTCGGGCTCGGGCAGATCGCCGGCACGCATGTTGATCTGCACGGATGGCAGGATCAGCTTGGGCATAGCCAGCGTGACGTCCCGGGCCGTGCGCATCTTGATGAATTCATCGCGCGAGGTGCCGGATTTGACGTGGATGTTCGACTGCTTTTCCGCGCCGATGGTCGTTTCCCAGACATATTCGTCGCGGCCCGGAGCCTTGTAGTCGTGGCAGAGGAACACGTGGGTTTCGTCCGGCAGCGCGAACAGTTTCTGGATGGAATCGTAGAGCGTTCCGGCATCACCGCCCGGGAAGTCGCATCGCGCGGTTCCAAAATCCGGCATGAAAATCGTATCGCCAACAAAGAGGGCGTCTCCGATCAGGTGGCTCATGCAGGCGGGCGTGTGGCCCGGCGTGTGGATGGCCCGCGCTTCGAGGTTGCCGATCTTGTAGGTTTCGCCATCCTGGAACAGGTGATCGAACTGGCTGCCATCGGTGTGGAAGGACTGCCCCTCGTTGAAGATCCGTGCAAAGACTTTCTGGACGGTCGAGATATGCGCGCCGATCCCGGTTTTGCCGCCCAGTTCGCGTTGGATATGCGGCGCGGCCGTCAGATGGTCCGCGTGGACGTGCGTGTCGATGATCCACTCGCAGGTCAGGCCGTGCGCACGAACAAAGGCAATCATCTTGTCCGCAGACACGGTTTTGGTGCGGCCAGAGGCCTGGTCGAAGTCCAGGAGGGAATCGACCACGGCGCAGAACTTTGTTTCCGGGTCAGCGACGACATAGCTTATTGTATTGGTGGCTTCATCGAAGAAGCCGGTAACGATGGGCTTGTTCATTTGTGGGTCCTTTTCATTTCAGGAAACGGGGCGGGCAAAGACGCCGTATCCGCCCGGACGATGTGATTGCTTGCCTGGGGGCGGCAGTTGTTTTTTGGGTAGGTCTTTGGTTTGGCCGAGCATGACGGCGCAGACGGCATCCACCATGTCCCTGAGGCGCGGCGCGTCGGACAGATGATAGAATACGACCTTGGATTCCCGGCGGGTTTCTACGAGACCTTCCTCGCGGAGTTTGCCAAGTTCGCGGGACAGACGCGGCTGCTTGATTCCGAGTTGCTCTTCCATGTCGCCGACCGACATTTCCCGGTCTTTGAGCTGGCAACAGATCATCAGCCGGGCAGGGTGGGCGAGAGCCTTCAGCAGGGCCGTCGCTTCGTCTGCAAGCGGCGCGAGATTTGCGGTGTCAGGCGTCATGTCGCGCCTCCGATTTTGTATAGTACCAGGCCCCGCCTGCAATTTGCGCGCGCTGATCGGCCTCTGCCTGGTCAATCGGCGGAGGAAGTACGGTGGGGGTGCCGGGCACCCAGCCTTCAGGCGTTGCAACCAGATTGCGGTCTGAAACCTGGAGCGCATTGAGGACGCGCAGGATTTCTTCCACCGACCGTCCGACATTCATCGGGTAGTGGATCATCGCCCGGATATAGCCGTCGGGGTCGATGAAGAACACCGAGCGGACCGCAGCCGTAGTCGCCGAGGCGTCGTGAACCATGCCGTAGAGACGTGCGACGGTCATCGAGATGTCTTCGATGATCGGGAACGTGATCCGGGTATCGAAGCGGGCCTCGATGTCCTTGATCCAGGCGATGTGGGCATAAAGGCTGTCGATGGAAAGCCCGAGCAAGTCGGCATCAAGCGCCTCGAAACGCGCGGCTGCGTTCTGGAACGCCAGAAACTCCGACGTACAGACAGGCGTGAAGTCAGCCGGATGGGAAAAGAACACCAGCCAGCGGCCACGATAGTCCGACATGCGAACGATGCCCTGGGTCGAGCGGGCCTCGAAGTCGGGCGCTACCTCGTCAATTCGGGCTCCGGGAAGCGCTGCAGGCTTGCGTTCGTCAGGTAGCGACATGGGAACATTCCTCTTGCTAATTAGAAAAACATAAAATACGAAACTGTCAATACAAATACGTAAATTGACTTAACGGAGTGTCACCTTTGACTGAGTTTACGCCTGTAAGCGCCGCGATCGGCGGGGCATTGATCGGGCTGTCGGCCGTTATGCTGATGGCGTTGAACGGTAGAATCGCCGGAATCAGCGGTCTGTTTTCCGGCGCTTTCTTTTCGGAGGCAGGAGACCGCGCCTGGCGCGGGTTCTTCCTCATCGGCCTCGTCGCCGCTCCTCTGATCTACACGCTCTCGCGTAAGGCCCAGCCTGCGTTCGAGATCACCAGTTCTCTGCCAGTGATCATTGTTGCCGGGCTGCTCGTCGGGTTCGGGACGCGCCTTGGATCAGGGTGCACAAGTGGCCATGGCGTTTGCGGGATGTCGCGCCTCTCCGTGCGATCAATGGCAGCTGTGGCGCTCTTCATGGCGTCAGGCGCGATCACCGTGGCACTTGCCAAACTCGCGGTGGGAGGCTGACATGAGAAAGAACGTTTCAGCGCTCGTGGCCGGACTGATTTTCGGGCTTGGGCTTGTGATTGCAGAGATGGTCAACCCGGCCAAAGTGCTCGCCTTCCTTGATGTGTCGGGGCATTGGGATCCCTCGCTCGCATTCGTGATGGGCGCAGCTCTGATCGTCACGGCGGTGGGCTACAGGCTTGTCTGGAAGATGCGTCAGCCGGTTTTCGCCGCGGCTTTCATTGTGCCTCAAACCCGGGAAGTAGATCGTCGTCTCGCGTTCGGCGCGGTACTGTTCGGAATCGGCTGGGGACTGGCAGGTTTGTGTCCGGGGCCCGCCATCGCGGCGCTCAGCTTCGGAGGCGCGCCGGCCTGGGTCTTCCTGGGCGCCATGAGCGCCGGTGTGGCCATGTTTGACTTGTCGCCGCTTGCGGCGCCCCGGAAACAGCCTGTTGCAGCATAGAATCGCAGTCATGAGAAACGAAGCACAAACCGAATACTGGAACGGCGACGCAGGACAGAACTGGGTGCGTAATGCCGACAAGCTTGATCTGCTGCTCCTGCCGTTTGTCGAGGCGCTCCTTAAGCGCGTCGACTTGAAGCAAAGCGAACATGTCCTCGACATCGGATGCGGAGCTGGTGCGTTGACGCTGAGCGCTGCGGCCATCGTTGGTTCTGAGCGCGGCGCGGTTGGCGTGGATGTGTCGGCGCCGCTTGTGAACCTTGCGCGTAGCCGCGCCGCGGTGTCCGGGCAGCCCGCAACTTTTGTGGTGGACGACGCAAGTTCCTTTCGGGCGGAGAAGCCGCTTGATGCAGCGATTTCAAGATTTGGCGTGATGTTCTTCGACGATCCAGCCGAAGCCTTCACCTCGATCAGGCGCAATCTGCGGCCCGAAGGCAGATTAGCTTTTGTATGCTGGGCGCCGCTGCGGGAAAATCCCTGGGCGACGATTGCGCTCGACGCTGTAAGCGCAATGCTTACGGATCCTCTGCCATCGCCGGCACCCGGGACGCCGGGACCCTTTTCGATGGCGGATGCCGATGACATACGCGCAGTCCTGCACGGCGCGGGTTGGCGCGGAGTTCAGGTTGAAGCCTTCAGACCTGAACTTGTATTGCCAGGCGAGACCGTGCCCGAGATAGCGGAGTTTCTGATGCAAATGGGTCCAGCAGCCCGGGTGCTGCAGGCGCAGATGCTTGATCACAACCATGTGAAAGCAGCCCTTTGCGAGCGCTTGTCTCAACTAGCCTCAACCGGAACGCAGATAAAACTGCCTTCATCGACCTGGATCGTTTCGGCCACTGCGTCGTGAAAGCGCGTTGATTGTGACCCGGTCACACAGTCTCGACCGACTGGCGTGACCTGCACCAGTATCGTCGATCCACAGAAAACTGGAAACTAAACGCACGTCGCCTCTTTGAGCGCGGAAGAAATGTCCGCAATCGGCGATCTCCGGCCTGGCGCAGGTTACCCAGCCGACTGACAGGACTGAGGCGACCTTGGTCTGCCTCCCGGAAAGTGGTCCAGTATTTGAGTTCGTTCCGGCTCCGATTATGGATTTGAGACATGGGCAAGAGAGCCAAGCCTGAAGAGATTATTGCGAAGCTGCGGGAGGTGGAGGTTCGCCTTGCCCGCGGGGAGACGGCTGCAGCTGCTGCGCGCGCCGTCGGTGTGACCGAGCAAAGTTACTATCGCTGGCGCAAGGAGT
>CAMDAC010000030.1 GCA_945888325.1 Candidatus Sulfopaludibacter sp. SbA3 | reverse complement strand
AGCGAGGCGCCGTCTTCAAACGGGCCGCGGTCGTTGACGCGAACCGTCACTTCCCTGCCCGTTACCGGATTGGAAACTTTCACGAGGCTTGGCAGCGGCAGCGAAGGATGCGCGGCGGTCAAGGCGGACTGGTCGAAGATTTCACCGTTGGAGGTTGGCAACCCGGCGAATTCGTCGCCGTAAACGATGGCGATGGCGGTCTCGCCCAGGCTGGCTTGCGCCATGGGTGTGATTTGAACGGGTTTCAGCACAGCGACAGGCTGCAACGCCATCGCTTCAACAACCGGCCCCCGGGTCAAAGCGATCTTCGCAGCGGTTGCCGGCGCGTCGAATGCGCTGACGCTCGGCGCAAATTGAGGCGCTTCCGCAAAGGATTCAGCAGTCGCCGGTTCCGTGCGCACCGGAACGCTCACCGATGCCATGTCCGTGCGAGCCGGTTCCCTGGACGATCCCGGGTAGCGGAATTCGATCCGCTGGGTGGCCTTGTCAGCCTTGGCGGCCGGCGCAGACGTTTTCGGAGCCGACATGGACGCAGCAGCGCCGGTGTCGTTCGCATAAACGATCGGCGCGCGGGCACCGGCCGAAGCCGGCAGCGCGGTCGCACCAAGCAAAATGGCAGACGCAACAAAAGTGAGCTGGTTGCGAAGCCCGGTTTTCACGATCGGCATGCGCCGGTAATCTCCTCGTTCTGAGAACCCGGACGGCTCCTGCTGGAAATGCCCGGTGGCCTTCTGGCCGTTTCAGAAGTTGTTTTACCATGAGAGGTGTCGCCACCCGGTCAAACCGAACAGAAAGTCCGGCGCGAAACATTAAGGTTTGATTCACGATCTGGTGGCTTGCAGGGACTTGCCATCCGGCACGCCTTCCCACAAACAGCGCATCCTGCGGAGGAGTGGCGGAGTGGTTGAACGCGGCGGTCTTGAAAACCGTTGAGCTCGAAAGGGCTCCGGGGGTTCGAATCCCTCCTCCTCCGCCAAAGCTACCCAAACAGCCCCGCCGTTTGGGCCAGAACCCAAAGCCCGATCACGAGAAACAGTCCGGCAGCGATCCAGCGGACGACTTTGAGCGGCACGTGCTTCAGCAATTCGCTGCCGAGGAACACGGCCGGCACATTGGCGATCATCATGCCCAGCGTGGTGCCCATCGTGACCGCCAAGACATCATGGAACCGGGCGCCGAGCGCAATCGTGGCAATCTGGGTCTTGTCACCCATCTCGACGAGGAAGAACGCGATCGTGGTCGCGACAAAGGCTCCGAACCGCGCAGGTTTTGGCTCCGGATCGTCGTCGAGCTTGTCCGGAATCAGCGTCCAGGCAGCCATCGCAATGAAGGACGCGGCGATCAGATACCGGAACCATTGGCCATCGAGGATCGAGGCCACCTGTGCTCCGACAAGGGCAGCCAGGAAATGGTTGGCAATCGTCGCGACGAAGATGCCAGCGATGATGGGCAGAGGTTTCTTGAAGCGGGTGGCGAGGACGATCGCCAGCAGCTGGGTCTTGTCGCCAATTTCGGCGAGGGCGACGACGGCTGTGGACGTGAACAAAGCTTCCATGGGGCAGTCTCCAGGCCGGGCGGCGTTGCAGATCCAATAGACACCATTCTCGCCGCCCGGCCTTGGGCGGAGAAATGATGCCATTGGTCTCGCCCAAACGATTGCCCGCTTCCACTGCACCACGGCCTCTCGGCCGAGCATGATGACACGGTGGCTCGTCCTTGCGGACGACTGGCTACTCCCCAGTGACCCGCTCGCTGTAGTCTTCGCCTTTCAATATTGCAAGCTCGCCACCCACGAGCCGAAGATTGCAGCGGCCGAGAAATTTCTGTGCGGGTTAACCGCGAAATTACGATTAGAAGTTGTGCGCCTTTCGAGCGCCCGATACTGATTGATCGAAATCAGGTGTTTCCCGTTGAGCCTTTGTCCGATGCAGCCTTTAATACTGCCGGGTGAATGGTCTCCAGAACGGGGCCGAGCCAGAAGGGCGAACATCGCGTGCAAGGTCTCTTGAAGAGAGCCGTCGAATCTCCGCGCGCCGCAGTCTGGCTCGCTTACGATGCGGCGCATGTGCCTTCCATAATTTCTGTCGGCGACGAGCGACCGGCAAACTCCGACGCAACAACGCTTCCTGCTATCTTTCCGGAGTGGCTGGGCGACCGCGCCTTGCTGGCTGAGCATCCGGCGCGCTTCTGTTATGTCGTCGGCGAGATGGCGCGCGGTATCGCGACGCCGCGCATGGTGATCGAAGCGGTTCGTGCGGGGTGTCTGGGTTTCTATGGAAGCGCGGGCCTGCCGCTGGCCGAGATCAAGGCCGGGGTGAAACAGATCCAGGCGGCTCTCGGGCCAGATCAGGTGGCCTGGGGCGCCAACCTGATCCATTCACCGCAGGAGCCGGGGCAGGAAGCTGCGATCGTCGATCTCTTCCTCGCGGAAGGTGTCCGGCGCGTGTCGGCATCGGCGTTCATGCGCCTGACCCCCGATGTGGTGCGATACACCGCGCTCGGGCTCGAACGCGCTGCGGATGGGACCATCAAACGGCGCAACCATCTCTTTGCCAAAGTGTCGCGAGCTGAAGTGGCAGAGCCCTTCATGTCGCCTGCCCCGGAGAAAATGCTTCGCGATCTGGTCGCGGCGGGAAAGATTTCCCAGCTGCAGGCCGACCTCGCCGCGAAGGTTCCGGTGGCTGCCGAGATCACAGCAGAGTCCGACTCTGGTGGTCACACGGACAACCGGCCGGCTTCAGTACTTTTCAGTTCGCTCAGCGCCGCGCGCGCCCGTGTTTGCGCGCTTCACGGGTATGATGAATGCACGATTCGCATCGGGCTGGCTGGCGGGATTGCCACGCCTTCGGCGGTCGCGGCGGCTTTCCAGATGGGCGCGGCCTACGTGCTTACGGGATCGATCAATCAGAGCGCCGTGGAGTCTGGTCTTTCGGAGGCTGGCCGCAAATTGCTTGCGAAAGCTGGCCCGGCAGACGTCGCGATGGCGCCGGCGGCCGACATGTTTGAACAGGGCGTCGAAGTTCAGGTGCTGAAGCGCGGAACGCTGTTCGCGATGCGCGGCAGGAAGCTGCACGGCTTTTACCGCAGCGGCGCAAGTTACGAGACGCTGACTGCGCCGGACCGGAAATGGATCGACGATGTGCTGGGAGAGCCGTTTGAAGCGGCCTGGAGCGAGACGCAGTCCTATATCCGGCGCGTAAATCCGGCTGAGGCGAAGAAGGCCGAAACCGACGGCAACAAGCGCCTGGCGCTGGTCGCTAGACGCTATCTCTTCCAGGGCGCGCAATGGGCACGTGAAGGCGAGCCCGGGCGGACAGCTGATTACCAGATCTGGTGCGGCCCCGCGATGGGCGCGTTCAACGAGTGGGTCGCCGGCACGGCGCTGGAGCCGGTGGAAGCCCGGACCGTTCGCCAGATCGCCCTGAACCTGCTTGAGGGCGCAGCTCGCATCACACGCGCCGGCCAACTCCGGTCAGCCGGAATCGCTGTGCCGCCCCAACTGTTTTCCTATACGCCCCGACTATTCGAGTAAGCCATGACCGAACGCCCTCCCATCCGTGCCAAACGCGTCGCCGATCCCATTGCCGTGGTCGGCATGGGCGCGATCTTTCCTGGTCGCGGCGACACGACCGGTTTCTGGCGCGACATCTTCGAGGCACGCGACCTGATCAGCGACACGCCGGAAACCCACTGGCTGATCGACGATTACTATGATGCAAACCCACTCACCAAGGACAAGACGTATGGCCGCCGCGGCGGCTTTCTCTCGCCTGTGGCTTTTGATCCGCTCGCCTTCGGCATTCCGCCCGCGCAATTGCAGACGACCGACTCCGCGCAGCTGCTCGCACTCGTCGCCGCCAAGATGACGTTGGACGACGCCGAGCGCGACAGCGGCGGCAAGATCGACCGTTCACGGACGAGCGTGATCCTTGGCGTCGCCTCGGCGACCGAGCTGACGGCGCATATGGCCGGGCGGTTGCAGCGCCCCACATGGGTGAACGGCCTACGTAAGTATGGGCTTGCTGAAACCGACGTTCAGGCCATCGCAACGCGGATCGAGAATCACTACGCCGAGTGGAAGGAAAGCACCTTCCCGGGCCTACTGGGCAACGTGGTCGCCGGCAGGATCGCCAACCGCCTCGATCTGGGCGGCAGCAACTACGTGACCGACGCGGCCTGCGCCTCGAGCCTTTCTGCCTTGCAGATTGCGATGCATGAACTTCGCGCGGGCGATTCCGACATGGTGCTCACAGGCGGTGTCGACGCGCTGAACGACATCCTGATGTTCATGTGCTTTTCGAAAACGCCCGCATTGTCGCCGACCGGAGATTGCCGTCCGTTCTCGAACAATTCGGATGGCACCATGCTCGGCGAAGGCATCGGCATGCTCGCCTTGCGCCGCCTTGACGACGCCGAGCGCGACGGCAACCAGATCCATGCCGTAATTCGCGGCATTGGTGGCGGATCCGACGGCAAGGGTACCGCGATCTACACGCCGCTTCCCTCCGGTCAGGCCCGCGCACTCCGGCGCGCCTATGAGCAGGCTGGATACGGACCCGAAACCGTCGACCTCGTCGAAGCCCACGGCACGGGCACCAAGGCGGGTGACCGCGCGGAGATCGAAGGGTTGCACATCGTCTTCGGCGAAGCTGACAAGGGCGAAGGCCCCTGGTGCGCCGTGGGCTCTGTC
The DNA here is from genome assembly GCA_945888325.1 of Candidatus Sulfopaludibacter sp. SbA3. Lineage (GTDB taxonomy): Bacteria > Pseudomonadota > Alphaproteobacteria > Caulobacterales > Hyphomonadaceae > Hyphomonas. Next base: position 26,411 of record CAMDAC010000030.1, on the reverse strand, counting down.
AAATCCCAGATCGGCCACACGAAAGCGGCCGCCGGAGCAGCCAGCATGCTCAAGGCGGTCGAGTCGCTTCGCCGCAAGGTCCTGCCGCCGACGATCAAGATCGAAGAGCCGGCCGACGCAATCCGGGACAGCGCGTGTTTCTATGTGAATACCGAGGCGCGCCCATGGATTACGGCCGACAGACGGCCGCGCCGCGCATCGGTCAGTTCGTTCGGCTTTGGCGGCTCTAACTTTCACGTCACGCTGGAAGAATACACCGGCCCGTCCGCTGCTAAGCCGGCGCGCGTTCATCCGGCAGAACTTTTCTTGCTCAGTGCCCACGATGCAGCGGGCCTTGCAGAGGCGTTGTCGCAAGTCTCTTCGGCGCCCGTCGCTGAGGATGCGTTTGCCTGGCAGGCGGGCGCATCGCACGCATCCTTTGATGTGCAGGCAGGCGCCCGGGCGGCCATACTGGCTTCAGGTCCGGACGACCTGGCTGCCAAAGCCGCAAAACTCGCTTCGCAACTGACCGACGGAACATTTGGAAAGGCTCCGCTGCCGCAAGGATGTTCCGCATCCGTCTCGGCACCGGCAGCAGGAAAAATCGCGTTCCTTTTTTCTGGTCAGGGCAGCCAGTATCCCGGAATGGGATCAGATCTGGCGATTGCTTTTCCCGCCGCACGAGCGCTGTGGGATGTTGCGGCGAGCCATCCGGTGACCGGCCCGCTGAAACTGCACAAATTGTCCTTCCCGCCCGCCGCGTTCGACCAGGTGGAATATGGCAACCAGCAGCAACGCCTGACGCTGATGCAACACGCGCAGCCTTCCATTGCCGCCGTGTCCCTTGCGCACTTGGCGCTCCTCGAAGCGCTTGGTGTCGAAGCCGACATGACGGGCGGGCATAGCTTCGGAGAGATCATGGCGCTGCATTATGCCGGCGCGTTCGACCGCGAATCTGCACTGACGATTGCAGCGGCGCGTGGCCGGGAGATGGCGAAGGCGGCGGAAACAACCGAAGGCGCGATGCTGGCAGTCCAATGTCCGGCAAGCCGAATTGCGCCCCTAGTGAAGGAGATCGGCGGGGGCCTCGTCATCGCCAACGACAATGGCCCAAGCCAGGTCGTGCTGTCCGGCCCCGTGAGCGTTGTTCAGAAGGCGGAGCAACGTTGCACCGCAGAGGGGATCAAGGCGCGCCGCCTGCCGGTGGCAACGGCTTTCCATTCGGCGATTGTGGAGCCCGCCGTGGCGCCCTTCCGCCGCGCGCTCGAAGGGTTGAAGATCAAGCGCCCTTCCCTCCCGGTGTACGCCAACGCGACGGCGCAGCCCTACAAAGCCACCGCAAAGGAACTGGCGGGCGCACTGGCATCTCAAATTGTTTCGCCGGTTCTGTTCCGGGAACAGGTTGAAGCCATGTACGCTGCGGGCGCTCGCATCTTCATCGAGGTCGGGCCAGGCAATGTCGTCGCCGGTCTGGTCTCCGATACGCTTGGCGATCGCGACTACACAGTGCTGTCGCTGGATAACAAACGCACCAATGGCGTGTCCCAGTTCCTGGGCAGCCTCGGCGCGCTCGCTGTCTCGGGCTTCAAGCTCGACCTTGCATCCCTTTATGCGGACGCTCCGGCGCCCGTTCCGAAATCACCGCCTTCGAAACACGCCGTCTTCCTCACAGGCGCAAATTATGATCGTCCGTACCCGCCCAAGGACGGCGCCGCCGGACGCGCGCCCCCCAATGCGGTTGCCACGGTAAACCTTTCCCCAACTCCTCAATCTCCATCGCCCGCTCAAAGGACCGAAACTCTCATGCCCGATCAGAATGGCCGGCACCCCGACGCAGCCCCGCCAAGCCCCATTGCTCAAACCGCCGGGCGCGTCGAGATCACTTCGCCGGTGGAACGTATCTGGCAGGAAGTTTCCAACCAGCATCAGAATTACCTCAATGCGATCGCGGACGGCCACAAGGCCTACCTGAACGCCGCCGCTGTTCTGCTCGGCCAGGCCGGTGGAATTCAGACCGAACCGCAGCTGCTCGCTGCGCCGCGCGCAGCGGCTCCGCAACCGGCACCACAACCCGTCTTCGCGCCGCCCCCTGCGCCCGCACCTGCGGAGGCGCCCAAGCCGAAAGTCAATGGCTCTGGCGGCGCGCATGCGTTTGTTCCCGAGCCCGTAAAAGCTCCGGCCGCGCCGGCGCCGGTCGTCGCCGAGCCTGCGCGGAAGCCGTCTTCCGCATTCACTCCGGCGCTGGATTCTACTGCCATTGTGCGCGGGATCGTTTCCGAGAAGACCGGGTATCCGCCTGACATGCTGGACGCCGACATGGACCTTGAAGGCGAACTTGGGGTCGACTCGATCAAGCAGGTCGAAATCCTGTCCTCGCTGCGCGACCGGCTTCCGCATTTGCCGGAAATCGAACCCGAACGCCTTGTCGAGCTGCGCACCATCGCGGCTATCGCGGCGATGATCGACGCCGCTGCGCCCGGGGGTAGTTCATCGCCTGCACCGGCGGCCCCTGCGCGCGCAGAGACCAAGGCCGCCCCGGCCCCTGCGGCTTCCAGCCTGCTGGTTTCTCCAGATGTCATCCGTGCCCTGATCGCCGAGAAAACCGGCTATCCGACCGACATGCTCGAAGACGATATGGATCTTGAGGGTGAACTTGGCGTGGACTCGATCAAGCAGGTCGAAATCCTGTCGTCGCTGCGTGACAAGTATCCGTCGCTGCCGGAAGTCGATCCGGAACACCTGGCTGAGCTTCGCACGATCCGGAAGATCGCTGATTTTTTCGGCTGAGGGATGGCGGGGAGGCACGGGCTTCCCACCGTCCCCACCTGCCCCCGGCTAACATTGCGCCTTACCGGTGTGATGTACGACCGGTTGTCTGGCGCGATGCCAGCTCGCACGGGGCATTCCATCTGCGTCCGGGTGCATCGATCGAAGTGACCAATGCGAATCCGGATCGTGGCGAGGCTGTATCGGGCGCATTGTCAGACCTTGGATATGATGTGCGGCTTGTGTCGCAGCCCTCAGGCTCAGTCGACTGCGCCATCCTGACTGAAGGCAGCGCTTCGCAGTCCCATGAAGACCGGCACTGGACGGCGCTGCAGGCGGCCAAGATGGCGCGCCGCAACGGCGGAGTAATCATCCTTCTGCAGAGCGCCGAACTTTATTCCGGCCTCGAAGGCTTGAGCCGAACGCTGCGCAAGGAGTGGCCGGAAACCCGAACTTTCGCCTGGACGATACCTGCTGGCGCAGCAGCGCAGGTCGTCGGCGCTGTCCAGCAAGGCTACGCCGATGGTGCGATTTCCGTATCGGGAGCACTACTGTCAGCCGAAGCCGGTGTTACGATTGCGCCGCCATCCTCCGTGCCAAAGGCGAAGCCATCTGTTTGGCTCATAACCGGCGGTGCGCGCGGCGTCACCGCCGCTTGCGGCATCGAACTTGCACGAGCTGCGGGCGGCACCATCCTGCTCGCCGGACGGTCTGCCGAAACACCCTGGCCGGCTGATTTGCTGCCAACGGATGATCTGAAAACACTTCGCGGCCTGCTTGTGGAGCGCAGTCGGCAGACCGCGCAGCGCGTCACGCCTGCTGAAATCGACCGCACGGCGCGCAACTTGCTGGCCGGCGCCGAAATCCGGGAAACACTGGAGGCTATCCGGGAGACGGGGGCGAGCGCAGCCTACATCCCCCTCGACGCCGGAGACTGCGACGTCGTCGCAGACGTCCTTCGCAGCGCGCAACAAAGGTTCGGCGCGATCACCGGCTGGGTCCACGGCGCCGGCGTCCTCGCCGACAAGCTGGCGATGGACAAGACCGAAAGCGAATTGCGACGCGTGTTCTCACCGAAAGTCGGGGGACTGATGAACATCCTCGCCGCGATCGATCCGGTTCAGCTGCGCCACATTGCCTTCTTCTCCTCGGCCGCCGCCTTCTTCGGCAACAAGGGGCAGGCAGACTATGCTATGGCGAATGCGCTGCTCGCCAGCGCGGGCCGATCGCTCGCGCAATCGTTGCCAGATGCGCGCGTGAAGGTATTTCACTGGGGTCCCTGGGCGGGCGGGATGGTCGACAGTACTCTCGCCGGCCATTTCGAAGCGCAGGGCATTCCGCTCATTCCCGTCGATGAAGGGGCCCGCATCTTCGCCTGCGAACTTTTGGGCGGCGCGCGGGACCAGATCGAACTGGTTGTTGGCGAAGCCTGGGCCACGTCATGAGCCCGTTCGAGCCCATTGCCATCGTCTCGGAAGCCTGCGTCCTCCCGGGCGCCTCAACGCCTGCTGAGCTTTGGACAGTGGTCCGTAACAGGAAGGTTGTGACCCGGCCCGTCACCGCTGAGGAGCTTGGTCTTGGCACCGCGACCGGACACCGGCGCCAGTACGTCTCGGGGCGGGTCGATCAACCCGCATCCGGTCATGAAGGTCTCGCGCGGCTGGACGGCATCGACACTGCTGCGCTCGATCCGGTCCACCGCTGGCCCCTGCAAGCTGCGTGGGACGCATGGTCGGCTGTCTCCGGCGCCGGGAAGACGGATCCCGCACGGCGCGGCGTGTTCCTCGCCAATCTCTGCTACCCGAGCCGTGCCAAGGTGGACTATGCCGAGGATGTCTGGCGCAACGGCCGCACGGATCGTGCGCTCACGGATACCTTGAACTCCGGAATGCCGGCTCATCTGATCGCGAGTATGATTGGCGCCGACGGGCCGGCGATCGCGCTCGACGCTGCCTGCGCGTCTTCACTCTACGCCCTCGAAATAGCCTGTCGGAAACTCGCAGCAGGCCAGATAGACATTGCACTCGTTGGCGCCGTCAACGCCGCCGACAACCTGATCCTGCAAATCGGTTTCAACGCCTTGAAAGCGCTCAGCCCCACTGGCCGCTCACGCCCCTTCATTCAGGGCGCTGATGGCCTCGTACCGTCTGAAGGCGCCGCCGCTGTCGTGCTGAAGCGCCTGTCGGATGTCCGCAAATCGGACAAGGTGCGCGGCGTCATTCGCGGCATCGGTCTCTCCAATGATGGCAAGCGGAAGGGCTTTCTCGCGCCCGATTCCGACGGCCAGGTGGAAGCGATGCGGCGGGCCTACGCCATGTCAGGCATTGATCCTGCGTCGATTGGCTATCTCGAATGCCACGCCACAGGAACGCCGGTCGGCGACGCCGTGGAAGTCCAGTCCGCCGGGGCCGTGTTCGGCACGCAGCGCGAACTCCCCATCGGGTCGCTCAAAGCCAATACCGGACACCTGATCACGGTGGCCGGCCTTGCAAGCCTTCTCAAGCTCACCGCATCACTGGAAGCCGAAACGCTGGCGCCGACACCGCTGGACGGGGCCCTCATCAAACCGCTTGCAAATACCGGCCTCACGCCGGTCGCGGAAGCGCGTCCCTGGTCGCGCGGCGGAGACGCACCGCGCCGCGCCGCCATCAGCAACTTTGGATTCGGCGGAAACAATTCACACCTGATCCTGGAAGCGCACGAGCCCGCACGGGGATATGTCAACGGCAGCCCAGCGATGGCTCCAGTTGCTCCGGACGACATTGTCGTCGTGGGGATCGGCCTTCTCGCAGGTCCGGACCGGGGCGAGCGCAGTGTCATCCGGCGTCTGATGAATTCTCCCGCTACGCCCGTCCGCAAAGCGGACCTCATCGGCGCTGACCCCGCAAAGGCCCGCATTCCGCCGACTGACCTTCTTCGCGCGGAGGCACAGCACCTCGCCATCCTGGATGTGTCGCAGATGGCGCTTGAAGGGGTGACCTGCCCTGCCTCTGAAAAATGCGGCGTGTTTGCCGGCATTCGCTGCGCCGACGACTCCGCGCGTTGGCCCATCCGGGAGCGTGTCAAAGCCGAACTGCTGGCGGCTGGGCGCAACGATATCGATGCTGTACTCGACGCCGTCGCCCCGCCGCTCGTGGCGGCAGATGTTCTCGGCGCCATGGCCAACATGGCGGCCAACCGCATCACGTCCAGCGATGACTTCCGGGGCCAGGGCTTTGCTGTCGCGGCCGAGGAGAGCTCCAGCCTCGCGGCCCTGGATATTGCGATTGCCGCGCTGACAGCGGGCACACTTGATATGGCGATCGTGACAGGTGCGGGTTTCTCAGGCTCGGCATATCCGGAAACCGATCCTGCCGACCACGCTGTCGCAATCGCCCTTAAGCGTAAGGCGGACGCGGTCGCTGCCGGGGACCGGATCTACGGCACACTAGGCGCCGTCGAATGGACCCCAGCTTCAGTTTCTGCACCCAGCGCCGCGCTGATATCCGTATACGGCGAAACAGCCGCCACCTCGGGTCTTTTCGAACTCGCCGTCTCTCTCAGCCTCTCGGCCAGGTCGCACACGCTCAATGCCGATGGCGCCGTGGTATCGATCGGCACGTCTCTCGCGCCTGTGACCGTTTCCGCAGGCGGCACGCTTTCGGCGCAGAGTGCCAAGGTCGCCGTGATACCAGCCTCGCCGCAGATATCGCCGGACATGCTTCGCCCGGCGCCGCATCTCTTTTTCTCGGCAGCTGCCTCTCCTTCTGCACTCGCCAACCGTATCAAGGCCGGTAAATCAGGCGGAAGCGGGAAGTTGCGCATAGCTGTCCTTGGCAAGGATGCCAGCGACCTTGCGCAAAAGTGCGCGGCCGCTGCTGCCGCATTAGAAAGCAACGCCGCACCAACCGCCTCAGGCGTCTGGTACGGCGAAGGCGCACCCAAAGGTGAGCTGGCCTTTGCCTTCACAGGCTCGGCGGCGTCCTATCCCCGCATGGGGCGCGGCTTTTTGATGGCTTTCCCGGAAGTTGCTGAGGCTCTGGGCCAGTTGCCGAAGGCACAGGCAATGACACCGCTGCTCGCGAAATCGTCATTGTCCGAATACGAACAGCTCTGCGCCGTTTCACTGTTGACGCAGGCCCATGCCATCCTGATGCGCGACGTGCTTGAACTGTCGCCCGACGCGGCGATCGGTCTCTCGCTGGGCGAGAGCAACGCACTTTTTGCCTTCGGGTTCTGGAAGGACATGGGCGGCATGCTCGATGATATCGAAGCGGCGGCGATGTATGAGCGCCACCTAGGTGGCGCTTTCGAGACAGCCGGTGAAGCGTGGGGCCCCAACGTTCCTACTGACTGGACGAACTGGCGCGTTCGCGCCCCGGTGGCGCGTGTCCGTGAGGCAATGTCAGCTGAGCCGAATGTCGAGATCACGATCATCTATACCGATGATGACCTGATGATCGGCGGCCCCGCCGACGCCTGCCGCGCGCTCTGTCAACGTCTGGGTCCAGGCACCGGCACATTGATGCATCAGCATCTGGTCGTTCATGCCAACGCCATGAAACCCTTCGAGGACAAATGGCGTGAACTACACACGCGGCCCGTTTCCCGCGCCAGCAACGTCCGTCTGTATGCGAACGCCATCAATGCCGCCTATGTGCCCACGAAGGCGCGCGTGGCGGACATGCTGACGCGCCAGGCTGTCGCCACGGTCGATTTCCCAGCCACCATCCGTCAGGCGTGGGAAGACGGTGTGCGCACCTTCGTCGAACTCGGCCCCCGCGATACGCTCACGCAGAGCATATCGCAGATCCTCGCCGGGAAAGACCATCTGGCCGTTGCCACAGACAGGGTGGAAAACGCCGAGCTGACCCAGGTTGCCGAACTGGCGGCAACGCTTTTTGCGCGGGGCTATCGGGTGCGGATAGACCGGATAGCAGAACGGCTGGATCAGGCCCGCGCCAATCCCTGGCACCATGCCTCGCCTTACAAGGTGTCACGTCCCGCACACCTGCCGCCGCCAGTTTTGCCGACGCGGGTAAACGAGGTTGGCGGACTGCCAATGGCCCCCGCGCTGCCCCCGCCTCGGTATGAGGCACAAATTCGCGAAGGGGCTCCCAAAGGCACGATTCCTTTTCCGCCGCCGCCCGGCTTTAAAACTCCGAAGGCCCCGCCTCCGGCAGGTGTCCTGTCCGGCCTCACACCGCTCGCTCCCCGTCAGCCGGCGGGCAAAGCCTGGGGGCGTGTCGAAGTTGAAGCGTCGGCGCGTGGAGAGATGTCAGCCTTTTTCGGTGATGCCTTCCGCCCACAGGACCAGTATACGCGCCAAGTCCGCCTCCCCGATGCGCCGCTGTTGCTGGTGGACCGGATCACCGGCATCGATGCGGAAGCAGGCGTTGAGGGCGCCGGCGTGATCTGGACTGAAACGGATATCTCCGCCGACGGATGGTACACCCATGACGGGCGCGTCCGCCCCGGCCCGTTGATCGAATGCGGACAGGCTGACCTCACACTGATCGGCTGGATGGGCGCTGACCTCAAGAACCAGAGCGAGCGGGTCTACCGTCTCCTCGGATGCGAGATCACGTTCCATGAAGGCGGTCTGCCGCTCGCCGGAGACACGCTCAAGTTCCAGATCGAGATCACCCAGCACGCCACATTTGCCGGCGTGCGGATGTTCTTCTTCCAATATGACTGCACCGCAAACGGTCGCCCGGCATTTTCAGTGCGGCAGGGACAAGCCGGCTTCTTCACCGATGGCGAACTCGCCTCGGGCAAAGGTGTCGCGTGGGACGCCGAAACCTCTCCGCCTCCAACCAGGGATACCGCCCCGATCGACATTGCCCGGGCGAGCGCGAAACGCGCCTTCAGCGAAGCCGACGTGCTCGCGTTCCGCTCCGGAGATGCCTTCGCCTGTTTCGGCAAAGGGTTCGAACTTTGCGCGGCGCAATCCTTCCCCGCGCACCTCCCGTCGGGCAAGCTGAACTTCTTCGAGAGCGTCTCGGCGTTTGATCCAGCTGGCGGCCCGTGGCAACGCGGCTATCTGCGCGCTAATTCTCGTGTGCCAACCGACGCATGGTTCTACGAAGGCCATTTCCACAACGACCCCTGCATGCCCGGCACGCTGATGGCCGAGGCCGCGGTCCAGGCGCTTGAATTTTACGCCGCAGCCCTCGGCTTGACGCAGGAGCGCGACGGATACGTTTTCGAACCGGTGCCGGGCGAAACCGCAAAGTTCGTCTGCCGGGGTCAGGTGATCCCTGACAAGGCCCACGACATCACCTATGAAGTCTTCATCGACGAAGTGATCCTCGGCGAAACGCCGCGCATCTTCGCTTCGCTGCTCGCGCGTTCGGATGGACGCAAGGTTTTCTACTGCCCGCGTTTCGGCATTCAGCTGCGCCGCAACTGGCCCGCGCCGCGCATTTCTCCCGCGCCGATCCGGGTCGGCCCGAAGCGCGAAAGCCGAGGCGATCAGGAAGCCCTGCTGGACTGCGCCAACGGCCCACCCTCGGCAGCGTTCGGTACTATGTATGACCGTTTCGATATCGGCGGCCGCGTGCCTCGCCTGCCCCAACCGCCCTATCACGTCATGTCGCGCGTCACGGACGTTTCCACCCGCCCCGGCGTGCAGGAAAACGGTGCTCGCATCGCCGCCGAGTACGATATCCCTCCGGACGCCTGGTACTTTGCCGACAACCGGTCCGGCTCCATGCCCTTCGCTGTCCTCAACGAAATCATCCTGCAGCCCTGCGGATGGCTCGCCAGCCATTGCGGCTTCGCGCTTGAAGGCGGCGACCGTTTCCGCAACCTTGAAGGCGACGGGAAGATCCACCGGATGATCGGGCCGCAAGATGGAACCATCTGTGTCCAGACGACCCTGACAAGCTTCTCGAAAGTCGGACCGATGACCATCGTCGCGTTCGATGTATCTGCATGTCTCAAGACCGGCGAGCCGGTCATGGACCTCAATACGCGGTTCGGATTCTTCCCATCCGCCGCTCTCGTACGCCAGGCGGGTCTGCCGATCACGGAAACAGACCGTGCCTATCTCGCGCTTCCCTCTTCGCCGAAGGACATTTCACCCGAAGACACCCGCATCGCCGCCGGCCAACTCCGCATGCTCGACCGGGCGGATTACTTTGACCCCGCCGGCGGCTCTGCAGGCCTCGGTCTCATCCGTGGTCGTCAGGCCGTCGATCCATCCGCCTGGTACTTCAAGGCACACTTCTTCAATGATCCGGTCCAGCCCGGGTCGCTCGGCCTTGATGCCCTCGAACAACTCCTGATGCGCGCGGTGTTGCTGAAAGTCCCGGCGGCAGAGCTGAACGGCATGATCGCCGAGACCCCAGCCATCGGCGAGCGCGTGAAGTGGTCCTATCGCGGACAGGTCATGCCGGAAAAGCGCGAAGTCACGACCGTGATCGAACTGCAGAGCCTCGAGAAAACGGCCAAACGAGTTCTGGCGGTCGCTCGGGGTTCACTGTGGTGCGATGGCCTGCGGATCTACGAATGCAACCCGCTGTCGATTGCCTTCCGAAAGCCGGACTAGTCCCGTTTCTGTACGAGGCTGACGACCACGTCCCCGGTATCTGCTGTCCAGAAGTCAAACGTGCCTCCGAATGCCTGGAGCGTGCCGGCGCCGTGCGACAGAAATAGTTCCCAAGGTGTCTCTACCGCTTTGGGACCCGCGCCAAACCCTCGACCCGTGCATTTCAGTACAGCCTCTTTCAGTGTCCACATCCGGTAAAAAGCCCTGAGCTTTGACGCCGGGTCGCCTGGCGCGCCCTCAAATTCCGCGCGCTCCGCGCCACTGCACGTCATCGAAAGCGTCGGCCTCCAATCCATCTCGCGCACAATTTCAATGTCGACGCCGATCTCTGCCGTGGCACGCGAAAGCGCGACGACCGTATAAGCATCCTTGTTTGCCAGAGACATGGCCCAGCCCGCCGGTCGCAGCAGCAAGGGCGCGCCGTCTTCCGTCGAGATCATATCGACTTCTTCCGCCAAGCCACCCGCCATTTCCGCGATCAGCCGCCGGCGCAGCGCAAACGATCCCGCCATCTCTTCCTTTCGCCGGGGCGATTTCATGCGGCCAAGCCGCTCGGCCTCGAGCGCGGTGAACGACAGGTCTGTGCAGGGGGCGCTCAGCGGCCAAGCCGCCATCCGGCAGAGCGGATGCCCGGACAGTCCCGCCCGCGCGAACGGATCGATCACATTGATGATTTGAGAGTTCCCGTCTTTGTTCATGTGCCTGAGTGTGGAGGTCGATCACCTTGATCCGCAACACCAAACAGGTGGCACAAATGCTGAAGCACGAAATTGTGCATAACTACTCGCGTGCCAAGCGAATACGCCTGTCCAATACAATGTTGGAGGAATGGATATCTTGCCCCAGCAAGTTCTTCTTCGCGCAGGCCATTTCCCTGCTTTTTCCACGCACTCAAATTGACAGGGCAAACCAACGCAAGGAAATCAAATGGAAAAATGAGCTGGTCCGCTCTAAAGGACATCCGGGATTCGCGACAAAAGCGGGCAGCACGAGTCTAGTCGACAACCGGTTGGGGCGAAGTATTGCTGCGCTGGTTCTATTATGGCTTTACTTTATCCGGGGAACGGGGCGTCCCTCGCGTTCGTGCCGGCGCCTTCAAGGGGAATTGAAATGAGTCTGCGCTCGGAAGTGTCTGCGGAGAAGGTGACGCGCAGCGTTCGCCGATTCCGGGCCGCGTCCGGCAACGGGCTGCCATTTATCCCTTACGGCCTGCTGCCCCTGATCGGCTTCATTCTTTTGACGCTCACCGCCTGGACCGGCTTCGCGCACCACAGCATCGAGAACGTGGTTCGACAAACAGCTGAACAAGCGATCCGTGACACCGGCGCAGAGTGGGCAAACGTAGACGTCTCGGGTCAATGGGTGACGGTTGCCGGCGAGCCCCCCACGCCTGAAGCCGGCGAGCGGCTGCTCAATACCATCCGCACCGCGCGCGCGCCCACATGGCTCGGCCTCGCCCGGCCCGCGACCAAAGTCACGGGCAACTTCGGTGCCGCTTCTGTCCGGCCCGATCTGGCGTCCGGCTCAACGCCGCTTCTCTCCGCCGATTCCGACACGCCGGAATACCTGTTCAGGCTCTCCGGCGCCAAACTAACCCTGGATGGCCGCGTGCCGAACATTGCAACGCGCGACGCGGTCATCGAGGCTGCCAACACGAACCGCCCGCCGCGCATTGAACTCGTGGAAAGCAATCTCGACACGATTGGCATTGCAGCGCCTGACGGTTTTCGTGAAGTGGCACTGCGAGGCGTCGAGACGCTCAAGCTCTGCAACTCCGGAACCGCGAGCTTAACGGCGCTCCATTTTGACCTGCGATGCGAGCTTCCCGAAAGCGAAGCGGAGCGCGTGCGCACGCTTGCCAACGCGCCGCTCGCTTATGGCTCAGTCGGCGAAATCCAGATCCTCGCACAGGAGGTTGTCGAAACCTGCGAGGAAGAACTCGCGCGCCTGCTGGAAGCCTCCCGCATCGAATTCGATCCCGGCAGCGACCGCATCGCGAGTTCAAAGGCCGCCCTGCTCGATCTGACCGCCCGCGCCGCCGCCGACTGCCCCGGCACCCTGCGCGTTGAGGGGCATACGGACAATACCGGCAGCGCCGGCATAAACGAAAGTCTCAGCCGCCGCCGCGCCGAAGCCGTGCGCGCAGCGCTTATCCAGCGCGGCGTGGCGCCTGCCCGCATCATCGCGGCCGGATACGGCTCGGCGCAGCCGCTCGGCGACAATGCGACCGAGGATGGCCGGGCCATGAACCGCCGGATCGAAATCCGTATCGTGAGGGCTGACGAATGATGGCCGCTCGAACCAACGCTCTCACAATTTCCGCATCCGGAGCCTGACCATGGCTTTTCTCCTTTTCAAGATCTTCTTCCTGCTCTGCCTCGCGGCGCTCATGGGCGCGGCGTTTGCCTGGTGGTGGATGCGCCGCAAGTTTGTCGATGTCACGGAGTCGCACTCGGAACTGAACCGCCAGGTTGACGCCTTCCTGGCGCAGGGCAAGGCGCTGACGCGCGAGGACGTGGAGTACTCGCTGAAGATGGCGCTCGCGAGCTACCGTCCGCCGCAGCCCGATTTCATGCCGGTCGAGCAGAAGCTGGTGAACCTTGAGCGCGCCGTCTCGGCGCCGGACCAGAATCTGGCCGCCGTTCAGGAACGTCTTGGCGGCGTGGAGCAATCCGTGTCCGCCATTTCCGCGGCCATCGCAGCGATGCGCACCGTGCATCTCGAAGCCATCGACCAGCACCTGCGCGGCGTCTCTGCCCGCATCGACAACCTTCGCATGCCGGACATCGACGGCGTCAATACACGCCTCACGGCGCTGACGACACACGTCAGCGATTCCCGTTTGCCGGACCTTCGCGCCGCTATCGAACCGCGTCTTGAGCGCCTTGAGCAATTGATCTCCGGGATCAAGTTGCCCGAAGCGGATCTGGGCCCCGTCCACAGCGGGATGGCGGCGATTCAGGTGGCGATCGAAAACCTCGAACTGCCTGAACCCAATCTGGCGCCGCTGCAAACCCGAATCGAAGAACTCTCGGTCCGACCGGAGCTCCAGCGCCTGTCGAGTGAAATCGATTCGCTCGCAGTGGCCGCCAAGGCCCGCGAACCAGATCTGGATGTCGTGCTCCAACGCGTCAGCGCGCTCGAAATGGCTGTGCGGGAAGTTCAGATACCTGAGCCGGATCTGGCGCCCATCGTCGAGCGTCTTGCGCTCCTCGAAGCGCGCCTCTCCGCGGGCCCCTCTTCCGAAACGCTGATCGGCACGCTTGCCGGCATCGAGAGCGATCTTGACGTCCTGTCGCGCCGCCCTGTCGATCTGGAGCCCGTCTATAGTCAGCTCGGCGCACTGGACGCTTCGCTGGCGGCCATCCGCACTGAACTGCGAGGTCAGAACCGCACGGAGTCGCTCGAACGCCGGCTTGCTGCGCTCCAGGAGGCAGTCCTCAATACTCCGCAGCCGGATTATACGCGTATCGACCTCGCCCTCCGCTCCATCGAGTCGACCTTCGATCTGGGTGCGCTGGAAGACCGGCTGACGGCCATCGAATATGGTCTCACGGCGGTGCACCACATGCTGCGAAATCGCGGGGAAGCGCCCCGCGCGGAGCCTGAAGTGCGCGTTCGCGCCGAGACAACGGCCCCCTTTGAACCCCGCCCGGTGCCGCGCCCGGCGCGCATCGTGCCCGTCCCGCCGCCGGAACCGCCGCCGCGTCCGGTCCGGCGTCTTGAACCGATCACACAGGCCCGCCGGGTGGACGACGAAGCCAACCTTCTGACCCACGCCGCCTTCGGAACCAGTGATGATCTGGAGCTGATCGTTGGTGTCGGCCCGATGCTCACGGAACTGCTGCACGAAATCGGCGTGTTCTATTTCTGGCAGATCGCCGAATGGAGCAGCGCCGATGTCGAGTATGTCGACGGAAAACTGCTGCACTTCAAAGGCCGGATCGAGCGAGATGACTGGGTGGGCCAGTCCCGCCAGCTTGCCTTGCTGCCGACGTCGGCAAAGCGACCAGAGGCCGAGTAAAGCTGCCGCCGCGATAAGTCTTGGCATTTCGGGCTGAGCGCGCCACACCCTTCCTGAGAAAACAGGAGGAGCGCGCATGCTTGAAGGCATCAAGGTCGTCGAATACGCGACATACATGGCAGCGCCGGGCGCCGGGTGCATCCTGCGCGACTGGGGCGCAGACGTCACCAAGATCGAGCCGCCCGGCGGCGATCCCATTCGCCTCTTCTTCCGCACCATCGGCACCGACCTGCAAGACAATCCCGTCTTCGATTTCGACAATCGCGGTAAGAAATCCGTCGTGATCGACACCAGCAAACCGGAAGGTCAGGCGCTGATCCGGGAGATGGTGAAGGACGCCGACGTCTTCCTCACCAACGTGCGCCCCGGCGGTCTGACGCGGTCCGGCCTTGATTACGAATCCCTCAAAACCCTCAATCCAAAACTCGTTTACTGCTCGCTGACCGGCTATGGCCTCGAAGGTCCGGACGCGGATCGCCCGGGTTTCGACATCGCCAGCTTCTGGAGCCGCACAGGCGTCGCCAATCTCACGATCCCGAAGGGCGGCGAGCCCTTCCCGCTGCGCACGGCGTTCGGCGACCATACAACCTCCATCGCCGCAGCAGCCGGTATCTGCGCGGCACTGGTCGAAGCAGGTCGCACAGGCCAAGGGCGTCTCGTCGAAGCGTCGCTCTTTCGCACTGGGCTCTACACGATGGGCTCCGATCTCGCGATCCAGCTCTTCTTCGGCCGCGTCGCCTCCACCAAAGGCCGGGGGGAGCAGAACGTGCCGATCTCGAACTTCTTTCAGACCAAGGACGACAAGTGGTTCTGCATCGTCGCGCGTCAGGGCGAGACGGATTGGGCGCCGCTCTGCCGCGTCGTCAGCCGCGAGGAGTTGATCAACGATCCACGCTTCAACAATGCCAAGGGCCGGCGCGCGAATTCGGCGGAAGTCGTCGCCATTCTCGATGCAGGTTTTGGCGCCTATGACATGGCGGATCTCGCCGCGCGCCTTGATGCGGAATCCATCGCCTGGGCGCCTGTGCAGACGCTCGCTGATGTTTCCAAGGATCCGCAGGCTTTCGCGGCCGGCGCCATCGTGCAGACGCCGAGCGCCAAAGGCGACGGCACGACCTACGCCTCGCCGGCCTCGCCTGTGCGTTTTCCGGGTGCGGATGATGGGCCCAAGGGTCCCTCGCCGACTCCCGGTCAGCATACCGCCGAAGTGCTCGCCTCCCTCGGTCGCAGCGAATCGGACATCAAGGCACTCTTCGCGTCAGGCATTGTCGCCTGACGCTGTGAATGTACTGCCTAGTTGCCGTTGAAGATCGGCGCGCGTTTCTCGAGGATCGCGTTGACGCCTTCCACGTGGTCGTTGGTCTCGTGCATCAACGCCTGCGCGGCCGCCGACATTTCCATGATGGTGTCATAGGACGACGTCGTGCCGTGGCGCATCAGAGTCTTGGCGAGGCGAAGGGCCTGCGGCGGTTGCTGGGCGATCTTGTTCGCCAGCGCCATCGCTTCGTCCATCAGCTTGTCCGCCGGCACAACGCGGGACACGAGGCCCCACTCGGCGGCGGTCTTGGCGTCGATCACATCGCCGGTGAACAGTAGCTCGGCAGCGCGGGAAGCCCCGATCAGGCGCGGCAGCAGCCAGGCGCCGCCATCTCCGGGGATCAGGCCGAGCTTCAGGAAGGTGACGCCCATCTTGGCCGTGTCGGCGGCGATCCGGATATCGGCCATGCAGGCCACATCGCAGCCGAGGCCGATGGCGGGGCCGTTGATGGCCGAGATCAGCGGCACTTCGAGATTGTAGAGTGCGCGCACAATCATGTGGATGTTTCGGCGATAGCCTTCGCGGATGTCGGCCGGGCTGCCTCCGAACGCGCCGGTCTTTTCCTTCATCGCCTTGACGTCGCCGCCGGCGGAGAAGGCCCTGCCGGCTCCCGTCAGCACCGCGCAGCGGATCGCTGGATCTGCAGTGATTTCAGCGCAAACCGCAGCCACTGCCGGGCCGTCGCCTTCCTGGCCGAGGGCGTTCATCATGTCGGGGCGGTTCAGCGTCAAAAGGGCAATTGGCCCGCGTTTCTCATACAGAAGGATCGACATGGCAGAAGGCTCCCTGAAAGGCTTTGTGTGGGGCAAGTCTCGTAACGCGGGCGGGCCGCTTGTCCAGTCTCAGGCAGTTGCGGCCTTACGTGTGTAACGGGTACCGGGAGCCGGTGGCGGGTTTGGCGCGCCGGCAAAGCACTGGGCCTTGCTCATCCAGTCGGTGGCGACGAGTCCGGTCACTTTCAGGTTGGTGTCGGCAATGTTTCTGGTCTGGGTGACGACCTGGCAGAATTCTTCTGCGAGTCCTTCGATGCGCTCGGTTTCGCTGGGGTCGCCGTGGGTCCAGATCTCGCCGGACGGGGCCATAAGGACCAGATTCGGCATCGATCCGGGTGGTTTTTCGCCGCGTGTGGCGTACGTCCAGCCAAATGTATTGACGCCCAAGGTCACAATATTTTTCACCCTGTTCTCGTTTTTTCTCACGACGCCCGCATGGTCATACACTTCCTGACCGTGCGCCCAGGTCTCCATCAGCCGTGCCGTGATCGACGACCGCGCACTCATGTCCGGCCCGGCCCATTTGAGGCGCGCTTTCGGATCAGCGGTCGCGAACAGGTCCGCGGTCGTTTCCGCGAATGCTGCCCAGTCGGCGACAAGACCCGCAGGCGAGAGGTGGCCCAGCTGCTCGGCCTCGTAGGCGCGCATGGGGATGCCGCGTGTCGCCATGGTCTTGAGGTGGCCCACGAGGGCGTCCGGATCGCTGAGCTGGAAGTGCGCCATCCGGTTCCAGAAATGCAGGTGGCGGATCACGTCCACGATGGTCCAGCCCTTGAACTGGGTGGGCTCCTCATAGGCACTCTGTGGGAGTGAGGCGACGAGACCCTGGAGGGCGCGCGTTTCCTGCCGGAAGTCTTCTGCCTGTTCCACGTCCTGTCTCCCTCCGGTTTGCGCCAATGTCCGCGCCTGCCGGATTTGGCGCAACCCCTCCCCCGGCGGGAGGTCTGGCGGCCAGGGGCGCTGGCAGGCACATTCCGGACAAACAGGGAGAACCGCCATGACGAAGTCCACCACAGTAGCTCCGCGCCTGCTGATCGAGGCCCGCGGCCCGGTCGAATGGGTCACGCTCAACCGGCCGGACGCGCTGAACGCGCTGAACCCCAGCATGATCGAGGATCTGCGCGACTATTTCCTCGGTCTGCCGGACCGCAAGGACGTCCGCATCGTCGTGCTGCGCGGTGCCGGGCGCGCGTTCTGCGCCGGGCTTGATCTCAAGAACGAGTCCTCGGCCAATGACACCGCCTCCGGCGGCGGTGTGCAGCGCGGGCTGAAGACCCAGCGCCGGATTGCGGAGATCGTCATGGCGATGCGCCGGTGTCCGCAGCCGATCATCTCGCTGATCCAGGGACCGGCTTGTGGCGGCGGGTTCTCGTTGGCGCTGGCGTCAGACATCCGGATTGCGGGCGAAAGCGCGCGGATGAACTGCGCGTATATCCGGATCGGACTCGGTGGCTGCGATATCGGCTCGTCCTACTTCCTGCCGCGCCTTGTCGGCGCCTCTCTGGCAGCCGAGCTGATCCTCACGGGCAAGTTTATCAACGCGGACCGCGCGCTGCGCGTTGGCCTCGTTGCGCAGGTTGTGCCGGACGCCGAGCTTGAAGCGGCGGCGCAGGAAGACATCGACCTGATGCTGACGACGTCGCCGCTTGGCCTGCGGATGTCCAAGGAGGCACTGAACATCAACCTCGACGCTGGCGGCATCGAAGCGGCGATTGCTCTGGAAGACCGCAACCAGATTCTCTGCGCCCAGACTGAAGATTTCCGGGAGGGTTTGAAGTCCTTCCTCACGCGCAAGCCGCCTGTCTGGAAAGATGCCTGACGCGCAGCAGCGCCTGCAGTTTCGATTTGACCGCAATGAAGCGAATGTTGTCTTGTTGGCTGTTGCTGGCACCCTTTCGTGCACCCGCCCCGGAGTGAGGACGAGATGATCCGCTTTCTGTTTCTGATTATCGTCCTTGTGATCGGCGTCGTCGTCGGCCTGGCGTTTGTGCCACTCGCCACGGCGCTGAAACTGTCAGGCGCAGCGGACAACGGGGTATCCTGGACGGCCGCGCGCGGCACGATCTACAGCGGCGGGCTGGATGGGCTGTCGGTCAATGGCACGAACTATGGCAACGCGGACCTGACGCTGGACGCCTCAGCGCTGATGGGCGGCACCCTTCAGTACGCGGTTGACTGGATCGGCGCTCATGGCCAGGGCACCGCGAAAGTGTCGGTGGATTCCGGCCGGACCGTTACGCTCAAGGACTATGTGATCAATCTTGATCTCGAAGGCTATGAGCGCGCTGCCAAGTGGATGCGCCAGGCCGGCGGCAAGATCAAACTTGAAGGCCCGACCATCCAGTTCAAGGGCAGTGAATGCGTCCTGGCCGAAGGCGTTGCGACGAGTGATGTGCTCGATCGCAACCGCGAAGTTCTCGGTTCCGGCTGGAGCGAACTGCGCGGCGATATTGTCTGCGACGAAGGCAAACTGCTGGTACCGCTGGAATCCGAAAATGCCGGGGGCACGCGCTTCTCTTCGTACCTTCGGGTTGCGCCCGGAACACCGGGCAAGTTCGAGGCGCGCATTTCGGGCCGCGTTTCCCGCGCGCTCGCTTTCGCGCTCCCGCTGGCCGGGTTCACCCGTGATGGTGATGCGTTTGTCTACGTTCCGAAAGCACCAACCAAACGGGTGGCTGCGCCGGCCGTTGCGGTTACGCCGTAACGGGTCATCCCTGATCGAGTAGAAGGTCGACCTGCACTTCTAGCGCGCCGGCAAGGCGCTTGGCCGTCTTGAGGCCGTAGGACATACCGCGCTCGATTGCCGAAATATGGTTCGGCCGGATGCCGCTGCGTTCGCCGAGTTCGCGCTGGGTCATCAACCGGAACTGGCGCACGGTGCGGACAGGGTTTTCGCCGTCCGAGATGCGCTTCAGGAGAGCTGCCGGAAGTGGCGCCAGGCCAGCCCCGGATTGCGTCTTGCGACCCGCCAGAAGGGTATCGACCTGCTTCTCCAGACCGTCGATTTTCTTTTCGAGGTCCAGCACGCGGATCTCGAGAGAATAGATGAGTTTCGGATCGCCCATGGAACCCATGCCCCGGTTGCTTTTCTCCAGCATTAGGGGCGTTCTGAAACGGTTCGGTGTCGGAGAAGTCACAGTTTTGTGTCGCTTTGCGACCTTGTGACCAGTGGTGCCGGCAACAGGACTCGAACCCGTGACCCCCTGATTACAAATTACCGGCCCCTAGGTATTTGACAGGTAGCGCGAAATCAGTGGGTGGTTTTTTTATTTATATGTTTCAACTGGATAATCAGGTATAGAGGGGTGTGGCGGTAGTGCGAAGGTAGCGCCGAATATCGCTGAGTTGCTACCTAGGTGCTACCTAGGTAGCAGCTAGGTAGCAGATTGTGGGGGCCGGGGGATGGGATGCGCAGTCAGATAAAGTTGACCCGGAGAACGGTGGAGGCCATCGCGGCGCCCCCGAAGGGCAAGCTGGAGGAGGTCTGGGACAGTGAGCTTCGCGGGTTCCATGTCCGAGTGAAGGCCTCCGGGCGCCGGACATTCCGGCTGTTCTACCGCTTCGGGGGGCGCCAGCGGATAGTGACCATTGGCGAGTTATCGGACGCGCTCACGACCGAACAGGCACGCTCCCGCGCAAAGGCTTTGCTAGCTGAGATAATTGCCGGCCGGGATCCGCTGGCAGAGGCAGAGAAGGCTGCCCTTGCCGCGGCAGAGGCACGCCGGCGGGCCGTGACGGTCAATCAGATGATCGACACATACCTTGAGCGGGGGCCGCTGCTGGACCCGGTCAAGCGCGCCCGGAGCTGGGAACACGACCGCTCCTGTCTCGACGCACACGTCCGCCCGCTTCTGGGCAAACTGCACGCGGCGAATGTCCGGCCAACGGATGTGGAGAAGATGGTCGCCGACATCATTGCCGGCAAAACCCGGCGCATTGAAAAGATCGGACCGCGAGCCAAACGCATTGTGCGAGGCGGCAAGGCCGCTGCCCGGGCCGCGCTGGTAGCGCTTCAGACGGTTTATTCCTGGTCGGAGAAGCGCGAACTGGTTACGGGCAATCCCTGCAAGGGCGTGAAGAAGCCGCCCGCCAGCAAGAAGGAACGCTTCCTGTCCGAGACAGAAGCCGCTCACCTTCTCGATACCATAAGGAGCATGGAAGAGGCTGGCACGCTTCATCCGGTCTTTGGCGACACGCTCCGAGTGCTCGCGCTGACAGGGTGCCGCCGGAGCGAGATTGAACGGCTGGAATGGTCCGAGATAGACTTTGGCCGCGGTGTTGTTTTCCTGCCATCCCCCCGGGGCAAAACGGGGCGCAGGACAATCCCGCTCTCTGCGCCGGCGCTTGCCATTCTTGCCGGCAGGCCGAGGACCGGGCGCTTTGTGTTTGCCTCGCCCCTTGGCGAAGACAAGCCGGCAAACGCCCTCAGCAAGAACTGGCAAAAGGTCCGCGAGGCCGCCGGCCTGCCCGAAGTGAGGGTGCATGACCTGCGCCACACACTGGCAAGCCTGCTGGTGGCCAAGGGCAATTCCCTGCCGATTATTGGCAAGGTGCTCGGCCATACCAGCGCCCAGACCACGCAGCGCTATGCGCATCTGCAAGCGGATCCCCTCCGGGCCGTTTTGGATGAAGCGACCGCCGCGATCATGGCGACGCATGCTTCCTCAGCGCCGGATAATGTTTCGCCATTGAGGCGCAAGTGATAGTCTGATCCCGCTGCGGCCAGGCCGGCCAGCCGAAAACCCTGACCCTACCAGGGCGGCCGCAGCATCACTCATGTGGGGGCCTGTAGGGGGCAATATGGATTTCGTTCCAGACGGTTGGCTTGCCTCATTTTCTGAGGCGGTTGAGCTTTATGAAACAACCCGCTTTGGCGAGCGGACGACAGAATACGATAAGCCGATATTGCGTCTCTTTGCTCTGCAAGAAGCGAAGCGCGAAGGCCAGCGCCTGACTGATGATGAAGAGAAAGAGTTATCGGCTTTGATCCCCATATTTCTGGAAGCATCGCTCGTAATGTCGCAACGGCGCGCCGAAGCTCTCAAACAAATCCAACAGAAGCTGCACGATGAAGTCATCAAAGCGGCGATCCAAGATCAGGATAGCGGAAAGTTCTATCCCGTCCCGGGTTCGTTTTGGACCAGTGAAAAAGCCAAAACAGTTAAGAGCCGGGGTCTTGGATACAGCTCGAATACAATCACCGGATTCGGCGGCTTCGGACCGGTGCGGATCCGCAGGAAGGATGTAATACAGGCCGCCGAGCCGGCTTCTGATCTGTCCGCGCCCCTTACCAGCAAGGGCGCAAAAGCCGAGCGAGAAGCGGAAAAGGATTTACGCACTCGAATGCAGAATCGTAAACCCAATGACGATCTGCCCGTGAAGGTTTCTTGGATTGCTGACATCATCGAGCGAACCGGAGTTTCACAGAGAGGTGCGGAACGGGCTTGGGCCAAGATCAGAGAATCTTATCCGGAATTGGGGTCCTCCAAAGGTAAGCGCAAGACAAAGCGCGCAGACCTAGCCTGAATCCGTTGCACCCAAACCGTAGCGCCAGATGAATCCGTGACAGGGGATTAGCCTACCGTTTCAACGCATGGTCCGCCTCGCACGGCGCCAATAGTGGCGTCGCGATAGCCGCATCTAGGCGGCGCGAGGAATAGCCAATGAAACTTCACAGCACACCTGGAGCGGCCGCCTATTTGGATAGCCTAGGGATTCCCGGAGCAAGCGCTTTCCGGCTGAAGCAACTGCGAACTGAAGGCGGTGGTCCAGAATACAGAAAGTGCGGGCGCTTTGTCCGGTATGAGCAACAGGCACTCGATGCGTGGGCCGCCTCCCGCCTGAGTCAGCCGCGCCGGAGCACATCCGAGGCGGTCCGCTCTTTTGCTGCCGCAGAATGACCGGGGGCAGCCATGACACCGAAAAGACAAACGCGCGCCGCCGGGCATGGCGACGCGCGCGATAGAAAACAGGCGCAGTCTGGGCAGGCGGCGCACAGGAAACATAACACAGCAGCAGCCGGCGCAAAAGCGCCGCCAGGCGGCAGCGAGCATCACCTTCAGGCAGCCGTCGCGGAGTTTCTCGGCTTTGCCCTGCCGCCGCATGAGGCGGTGTTCTGTTCGATCCCGAACGGCGGCAAGCGGGCTAAGGCAACGGCGGGAAAGCTGAAAGCCGAGGGACTGCAACCCGGCGCACCGGATCTCCTGATCCTCTGGAAAGGCAGGGTGATCGGCCTGGAGCTGAAAACCGGCAAAGGCAGGCTGTCACCCCAGCAGATGGCGTTCTCGATGCGCTGGACGACCGCTGGCGGCGTTTACGCTGTTGCCCGCTCGCTGGAGGAAGTCGCAGGCCTCCTGGACGCTGCGGGCGTTCCCCTGAGGGCGCGCATCGGCGGGGGTGCATCATGAGCGCTGAAACCATCGCCAGAGCCCTTGGCGGGCGCCGGGCGGGCGCAACCTGGATGGCGCGCTGCCCGGCCCATGACGATTCAAGCCCCAGCCTCTCGATCAGCGCGGGAACGAACGGCAAGGTGCTTGTGCGCTGCCATGCCGGTTGCGACCAGCGCGACGTGATCGCCGCCCTCATGGAGCGCGGCTTGTGGCACGCGACCGGCAAGAACCTTGGCGGCATTGCCCGAAAGCACCGGAAGAACCCTGGGCGCGAACCCGGTCCTGATGCCAAGGTGCGCACCGAGGCCGCGCTTGCGATCTGGCGGGCCTCGCACGACCCCGCGGGATCGCTCGCCGAAACCTATTTGCGATCGCGCGGGATAGCGTCTCCGCCGCCGCCAAGTTTACGTTTCCATTCCGGCCTGAAGCACGCGTCGGGCGGCGTCTGGCCTGCCATGGTGGCGCTGGTGGTGCATGGTGAGACCAGCGAAGCTGTTGGCGTTCATCGCACCTTTCTCGCCCGCGACGGCCAAGGAAAAGCACCGGTCGAGCCGTCGAAGATGATGCTCGGGCCTTGCCGCGGCGGCGTGGTTCGCCTGGACGAACCCGGCGACGTGTTGATGGTCGGCGAAGGGATCGAGACCTGCCTTGCAGCGATGCAGGCGACCGGCAAACCGGCATGGGCGGCTCTGTCCACTTCCGGACTGCGGGCGCTCGATCTGCCCGGCTCAGTGCGCGACGTAATCGTTCTGGCGGACGGCGATGACGCTGGCGAAGCGGCTGCGCGCCAATGTTCCCTGCGCTGGGCGCGGGAGGGGCGAAGCGTTCGGATCGCCCGCCCGCCAAGCGGCATGGATTTCAACGATCTACTCAAGGCCCGCAACCGCGCATTCACGGAGGGCGAGCAATGAGCGCCGAAAACACACTTGAACCGGAAAGCCTGATCCTCGATGCCATCGAGGCTGCGGAGGTTGTTACCGATCCGCTGGCCGGGCTCATCGAGCAAGCCGCAACAGATCCCGGCGCTGCGTCAAGGCTGGAAGCCGTCAAAACCCTCGCCTCGCTCGATCAGCTGAAATACGACACCGTACGCAAGGAAGCGGCCATTAGACTGAATGTGCGCGTAGCCATTCTGGACAAAGAGGTAAGGCGTGCCCGTCGCCGTCATGAGAACGGCGACGACAAGCAGGCCGGCTCGCCCTTTGAGATCGCTGACGTTGACCCCTGGGACGAAGCCGTGGACGGCGCGTCCCTGCTGGACGAGATCGCGGCGATTTTTTCCCGCTTCCTCTCCTTGCCGAAAGGTGCAGCGGACACACTCGCTCTCTGGGTGCTCTACACCTACGCCTTCGAGAAATTCTTCATTTCGCCGCGGTTGGCCGTCCGCTCGCCGGAAAAACGGTGCGGCAAGTCCACGCTCCTGCGGCTTCTTGCGGTCCTCTGCAACCGGGTGCTGCTGGTGGCGAACATCTCGGCGGCTTCGCTGTTTCGCGTCGTCGAGGCCGAGCGGCCGACGCTCCTGCTGGACGAGTTCGACTCGTTCGGGTCTGGTAACGAGGACATCCGTAACGTCGTCAATTCCGGCCACGCAAGAGACGGCTGCGTCATCCGCTGCGATGGGGACGACCATGAGCCGCGCCGCTTCTCCACATGGTCGCCCGTTGCGCTCGCCAGCATCGGAAAGATCGCTGACACCCTTGATGACCGCAGCATCACCCTCCTGATGCAGCGCAAGGCCCCTGGCGAGCGTTTCGACCGCCTGCGCGGAGATCGGCCGGATCAATTCGATGGCCAGCGCCGACGCGCTGCGCGGTGTGTGCTCGACATGCGCCAGCGGTTGGAAAACGCCGACCCTGAAGTGCCGTTGTTCCTGAACGACCGCGCCGCCGACAACTGGCGCCCGCTGCTCGCCATCGCCGACGCGGCCGGCGAGGATTGGCCGGAACGGGCGCGTAAAGCGTGCAAGGCTTTAACCGGCGCAGCGGCCGCCGACGGCGAGCAAGAGTCCACGCGTACCGCGCTGTTGCTCGACATCCGCACCGCCTTCTCCGAGGCGAAGGCCGCGGAGATGACGAGCGCCAATTTGTGCGAGGTGCTGACTGCTGACGACGGTTCCCCCTGGGCGGCCTACGGTCAGCAGGAAAAACCCATCAGCCCCGTCCATATCGCCCGCCTGCTGCGGCCCTTCGGCATTCGCTCCAAGGACGTTCGAAACGGGGCGCAGGTGCGCAAGACTTACGAGCGTAAAGCGTTTGAAGACGCCTTCTCTCGCTACCTGCCTCCCGACACCCCCGAGCAAGCCGCAACACCGCAACATGCGAATAAAAACAACAGCTTGGACACCAAATCGACCCGCTACAACGGCCCGGCCGTTGCGGATCAAGAACCGGCGCAAGTTATTGAAAAGAATGAGATGTTGCGGTGTAGCGGCTCCGAAACTCTTCCCACTATGAAACGGGGGGAGATATGAGCGCGACCTCTCTGATCGCCGAGGCGCAAGCCGCTGGCGTTCATCTGTCTCTGCTTGGCCGGGATCGGATCACATGGGCATGCGAGACTGACCCGCCGCCCGGCCTCATCGACCGAATCCGCGCGGCCAAGGGCGCCGTGTTGGCGGCGCTGGAGGTGGAGGAGGCCAAACACTGGCGCACCTTCTTCGAAGAACGCGCCGCCATCCGGGAGTACGACGGCGGCCTGACCCGCCCTGATGCTGAGGCCGGGGCATTGCAGGACGCCATTGCCCATTGGCTGGCCCGCAATCCGTTGTCGCCGGGCGTCCCGGAGGATGGCTGCATTCATTGTGCGGGCGCCTTGCCGGTTGATTACCGCGTCGCGGTCCTGGCCGGTTCTGGCCATGCCTGGCTTCATCCGACCTGCATGCCGGAGATGAACGAGGCCCGCCTTGCCCTCGCGCGGCGCGAAGTGCACAGGCTTCTGGGGCTGAGCGAAGCGGCTGTATAGTCCGTGAGCCGATTAACCGAATATCTGGGAGGGGGCATTGAGAGGTGCCCCGATGCGTCTGAACAGATTCCGGTCAGTCGATAAATGGGTCTCCCCCTGTGCGCACCCCGCTCACGAAATCTGGAACCTGCGCCGCACTGCCAGGCCAAACAGGAAAGCCAGCACGATCCCCGTTAGCGACTGGACAATCGAGATGGCCGTCACGATTAAGCCGAAGCCTTTGCCGTAATTGTTCAGGAGCTTTCCTGCGAGGCTGCTCGCATCGCCCTCCCTTGGTGCATCGGTCGAAAGAGCAGACAGCGGACGGAACACATTCTTCAGCGAGAAGTCGAGACTCTCGAATATGCCGTACTGCAGGGCCGCCCTGTCCTGCCAGTCCACCAGGTTCATCTCGATAGCGAGCGCGAGGTAGATCGCCGCAAAGCCAGCGAGGATGACGGCAAGCGACACGAAGGGCCGGGCAATGGAACTGCCGTAGTCAGATGACAGTCCGTAAAGTCTGGCAGCTACCTTCTCCCAGAAGGCGATCTCTGGCCGCTTCACCCGGGTCCTGACCTCGAACCGGTAGTAAGTCTGAGACAGAAGGAAGTTACCCTTTTCCTCAGCTACTTTCTTCAGAGTTCTGAAGCCCCCTTCGAGCGCAGCCAAAAGCTTATCTTTGATAGCCCTC
>CAMDAC010000029.1 GCA_945888325.1 Candidatus Sulfopaludibacter sp. SbA3 | reverse complement strand
CGGCGCACTTCGACCTGAGTGATGGTCATTTGAGGTCTCCCCAGACTTCCAGGTTGTTCACGCGTTCGACACGACGCGAGGTTTGCAGGGTCAGAAGGTCGGAAAGGCCAGTCTCCGCGAGCAGCGCCTGCATGTCGGCGCGGTCAGCTGGGCTCGCTCGCTCGGCGACGTCCTGCACCTTCTGCAGCAAATAGAGCCGATACGGCACAACGCCCACCCGCACGGAATGGCCGCGCCAGACGAACTCAACCTCGCCGATGCGTCTTTCCTGAGGGCGATCAAGACCGTTCGTGCCCGGCGCCAGGTCCGGACGCTCGGCAAGCCAGGCGTTGGTGAAGGCGACATAGGCCCGGACTTCAGGCAGATAATCTTCGGCGATGAAGCGCAGCAGGGCCTTCAAGGTCGCAGGGACGGCGTCAGCTGGGAAAAGCTCTTCTGGCGGGCGTCCATATTCGCCAGCGTCCTGAGCTGTGGCGTTCATGCGTTCAGTCCAGCGCCAGACCCGGTAGGCGGTACGCTTCATGATTGTTGCAGGATAGGGATCGCGCCCGAGATGGGCATGGAGCGGCGCGATCAGACCGTAGTCGCCGATCGTCGGGCGCCCACCCAGCAGATAGGGTGAACCCTCGAGGTGCGCCTCGAACAGCCGGAGAAATTCAGCGTACGACGCCTCCACTGTCGGGATGGTTTCCGGCGATACGCCGAAGCTCGCCATCGCCGCACGCATGCGCGAACTCGCCATGTCGAAAATGCCCGCCTTCAGCTCAGGCGGGGCGCCTGTCGGTGCGAGGCTGAGCGGGAAGTCGACCGACAGAAAGTCCCGATTGACCTCGTCGAAATTCCAGCGGTAGTGCATTGCTGGCCGCAACAGGCCTTCACCACCAAACAATTCAAAGATCTGACCGATCAACGCATGCCGCGGGGTTTTCGGGTAGGCGGGATAGCGAGTGGGCCCTTTCGCCTCAAAGTGCGCGATGATCTCAGATCCATCCTGAACGAGCGTGCCGTCGTTGTGTTCAATTACCGGGATGATCCACCGGCTGATGCGAGGCACAATCTCATTGCGGAAATGGGCCTCGCCTGCGGCGCAGCTTTCGAACGGGACGCCCTGCTTGACGAGATAGCTGCGCGCCTTGGCCGTGTAGAGCGAGCTCGGCGTGCCGTAGAGACGCCAGGGCTTTGTCGCCGAAACCTCTGTCACGTGGGTCATCGTCATCGCTCCTTGGTGTGTCCGGGGCAAAGTGAAAGATAAAGTGCGGCCAGCACCACCGGCGCGAGAGCGTAGTTGAAGGCGCGTCCCGGCGCCGTGCCCATGGTCTCAATCGGTTTCAAAAATCCGGCGAGCGAGCGCAGCAGGGGCTCCGCCGCAA
The DNA here is from genome assembly GCA_945888325.1 of Candidatus Sulfopaludibacter sp. SbA3. Classification (GTDB taxonomy): domain Bacteria; phylum Pseudomonadota; class Alphaproteobacteria; order Caulobacterales; family Hyphomonadaceae; genus Hyphomonas. The sequence continues at coordinate 30,531 of CAMDAC010000029.1, read as the reverse complement.
ATACGCACAGGACAAGCGGCAGAGTTCCCGGATATCGGATGAGCAAGACCCAGAGGAGACCCGCCAGCAGGAGCTGGATCGCGCCCCATTGGCCGAACAGTCCGATGATATTGGGCCCGCCCGCCACGGAAGTGTCGATGGTGGCGATGACGTGCGCCCCGCCATCCGGCAGGAAAACATGAATGAGGCTCCGGGCAGTGATTCCAAGCAGAATCAGAATCGCGATTCCGTATGGCACCAACGGCCCGACATACACGCCGGGTTCGCGAGGCAGTAACTGCGCCGTTCTGGGCAGCCATGAGACGGGAAGGATAGAGTTCACGGGCATGCGCTAAAGGCCCAGGACGGATTTCGTTCGGTGATGAACAAAGGGCGCTGGAGATTCAACCCTAGGACACTGCGCGCGAAGAACGAAGCGAAATAGGCAAGAACACTATTGCAAGCGCTGCCGAAACCGGGCTCGCGAAGTATGCGGGCGGGTGATGTCCAATGTTCGACGCCTTTGCCAGCCATCCATCGTAGGTCATCAGGCCGCGGGCAAGGATCGCCCAGAGAATCTTCAAAGACACAAGCGTTCAGTAAGGCAGTCGGATCACCAGCAGCAGACCTGCCGTCGGGATCTGCAACGCGCCAAACCATGCGGACAGCGCGATGATGTGCCGTGGCGCGTCGACAGATCGATGTGCGCGATGACGCCTGCACCGCCATCGGAAGAAAGAAGCAGATGCAGCCTGACATATATTCGAGAACGCCGAGCAGCGTGAGAAACCAGGTGGAGACCTTGACGCCTGGATGATCAGTATTGGTGCTGGGAAGAAAAATCATCGCGTCTCTCGCCTAGCTCGCGGCGAGAAAGCGGATGATGTGGTCCACCAGTTCTTGCGCTGCATCCTCCTGAATGAAGTGATTTGCGTGCGCGATGTTCTGGTGCGCCTGCCCGTTGGCGCCCGGAATATGCCCTTGTGCGCGCTTATCCCAACCGCGGGCGACCGGGTCGAGATCTCCAAAAATCGTCAGGAATGGCTTGCGAAACTCCCCAAGACGCGCCCAGGCTTCACGATTGAGCGGCGCGCCTGGATTATCCGTCTGCACGGCAATCAATACAGGGAACTCGCAAATGCCAGCTTCGTACTCAGGCGAAGGGAACGGCGCACGATAGGCAGCCAATTCGGCCTCAGACAAGTTCGCGGTCATGCCTTGCGCCAACACCGGCCAGGGAAACTCAGTCGCCTGCCGCATCATGCCGACCCACATCTTCATGAAGTCGCTCTCCCCTTCGCCGAGGGGGAGGCCGGTATTGGACGCAATGACGCGATCGAAGCGCTCGGGGTACTTTGAAACCAGGTAAAGGCCGATCGTGCCGCCCCAATCCTGGCAGAACAGCGTGATGTTGGAGAGGTCCATCGCCTCGAGCCATTTCGACATCCAGTCATAGTGGCGGGCCAGCGTATAATCTGACTTCTTCGACGGCTTGTCCGATCGGCCGCATCCTACAAGATCAACGGCAATGACCCGCCGTCCTGTTGCCGCAAGCAGCGGGATCATCTTTCTGTACAAGTAAGCCCAGGTCGGGTTGCCATGCATCAGCAGGATGGGCTGGGCGTCTTTGGGACCCACATCGACATGATGGATGCGAATGTTGGTGCCGCCCGCGTCGCGCACCACAGTGTATGATGGTGCGAAAGCGTAATCGGGTAGATTCTCAAAGCGCGCCTCGGGAGTCCGGAGGATTTCCATTCTTATCTCTCTCCCTTCATATAATGACACTCACAGTGCCAGTATATGCCGCGCCGGTCAACTTACCTCCAAGACTCAAACTTCGATCAGCAGCTTGCCATTTTTGGCGCCCGCGAAAAGCATGTCGAAGGCTTCCGGCCCTTTAGCGCCAGCCTGGTTCTGATCGTCAGGTTCCTCGACCAGCAGACTCAACCCGATCGTGTCATTAGACGTCTCAACTGGACCAGGCCGGAGATCGCCGTGAACGGTCGCTCGCGGCCACCCGGTCAGTCAGGCAATTTTTTGCCGGTTCCTGTCGTCACGCGTCTCCGGCGGATTCGAGCGATATCGCCCCGGGCGATTTCGTCTCCTGATCTAACATGAAGCATGACCATAATTGACAAATACTCATAATTGACGTTTTCTCATTTCATGATGATGATCTTACCTCCAGCCGGGACGGGCAAGCGCGGCCGGACGCTTGATGCGCTCCTCGCAGCCCTGCAGTCGCTCCTTCTGGAGCGGGGTGCGGGCGCTTTCTCGATCAGTGATGTTTCCGAACGGGCCGGCGTCGCGCAGGGCACGTTCTACAACTATGCCAGCAGCATTGATGAACTCGTCGAAGAACTTGCCGCACTGCTGTCCGCGTCGCTCGCCTTCCTCGGGCGCCTTGCGCCCTCGTCAGAGACCGATCCGGTCGCGGCCTTCGCTTTCAAGACGCGCCGGACGCTTGGCATTTCCGTGCGCGCGCCGGACTATGGGCGTCTGCTTTTCGATTCCGGTCTTCCCGCCGACCGGCTGCTGGCCGACTTTCGCGCGGACCTGGAAGCAGACATTCGCTTTGGCGCGACATGCGGGGTCTTCAAGACTGCCAATCCGGCGCTCTCTGCCAGCATGGTCGCCGGGTGCATGCTTGGCGCCGGACTCGATCTTCATCGCGGCAAGTTGCCGAAGTCCATCATTGAAGCTGCAACGGCGGAAATGCTGGTGATGCTGGGACTTCCGCGCACGGCCGCGCAGCAAGCGGCGGCGATACGCCTTCGTTTCGAGGCGCCGGCTCCATTGCCCCTGCAATGGCTCGCGCTGGTCTCTGATAAGGGAACATCTCCATGAAGAGACCGCGCGGCAAAGGGGTCACGATCCACCGCGGCGACAAGGGCTTTGATGCGGCCGTCCTTGCCACCTCGTTTTCGGGACGCGATCCCGGCCGGCGCCCGGACATCTATGTTCAAGCCAATAACACCACCGATGTGGTGGCCGCCGTGAAGAGGGCGCGCGAAGAGGGCCACAAGATCAGTCTTTGTTCGGGCGGGCATAGCTGGGCGCAGAACCACTTGCGAGCGGGCGGGCTCTTGCTCGACCTCTCGCGACTCAACACCATCGACATAAACGCCGGCGCCCGCACCGCGCGCGTCGGTCCGGGATGCTGGAGCGTTGATCTCGACCGTGCGCTGAAGCGGCTCGGCCTCTTCTTTCCGGTTGCGCATGCGCCGGATGTCTGCCTCGGCGGGTTCCTGTTGCAAGGCGGTTTTGGTTGGAACAGCCGCGCGCTCGGCCTTGCCTGCGAGAGCGTCGTGGGTCTTGATGTCGTGCTCGCCGATGGATCGCAGGTTCATGCCAGCAGTAGGGAGAACACTGATCTCTACTGGGCAGCGCGCGGGGCGGGACCGGGATTCTTCGGAGTCGTGACGGCCTTCCATCTGCAACTGCATGACCGCCCCAAAGTGACAGCTATGACCCTGCAAGTGTTTCCTGAATGCTGGCTGGAAGATGTCTTCACCTGGGCGCACGAGATTGGCCCCAGTGTTTCCCGAAGTGTCGAGTTCCAGATCCTGATCACGCCCAAGACGCTGTTTACGGGCAAGCCGGGTGTCGAAGTACTCGCCCCGGTAATGGCCAACAGCTGGGCGGATGCCCGGCGTGACACCGCGTTCATGCGGCAGAGCCTAGTTCGTAAGCGGGCGAGCGTCAGCACGCCGCTTCTGCCGCTGTCGACGATGCGCATGTCCGAAGGCGCCGCGCAAACGCACTTTCCGCCGAAGATGCATTGGTGTGTGGATAACATGTGGACGGACGCGCCCATCGCCGACCTGCTACCCGGCCTTCGGCGGGTCGCAAATACCTTGCCGCCAGCGCCCTCGCATGCCCTCTGGCTGAACTGGCAGCCGGACCGCGCGCGTCCAGATATGGCGTTCTCGATGGAAGCAGGCTTTTACTTCGCCGCCTATGGCGAATGGAAACGCAGGGAAGATGATGCGCGCTACGGAAACTGGGCGACGGAGCGCATTTCCGAGATGGCGCACCTGGGACAGGGTATTCAGCTGGCGGATGAAAACCTCGGTCGCCGTCCGGCGCGCTTCATGAGCGATGCCAACCGTGCGCGCCTCGAGCAGGTCCGGGCCCAGTACGATCCGGAAGGCCGGTTCAATTCCTATGCGAGCGCTCCATGAAGGCCAGTAAACCGATTGCGGGACGCCATCTCGGATGGTCAGACGCGGACCTGCGCAGCAAACCTTATGCTCACCTCTGGCGTCCGCAGATGGCGCCGCTTGCGCCGCACGCCCGGCTTGCGCTCGATGAAGGCCCGCTGGCAGAGCCGCTCTTGGCGCCGCTCTCGCGCGCCAATGACCTGTTTGCAGGCGGCGGTGTCGAGAACGGTTTTGCGCTCACGGCCGATGGCGGCATGCGCATCGCCATCCAAACCGAGATGCCGGATGTCACGCCCGCAATGATCGACTGGTGGTTCGGGTGGCACTCGGACAGCCCGGAACGCTACAAGCTCTGGCACCCCAAAGCGCATGTGCACGCATTGTGGCAAAAGCCGCCGCAACGGGGAACGCGCGGCCGCAAGCGCTATATAAATCAAACCTCGATCGTCGATGAGTATATCGGCAGCGACCTCCTTCGCCTGGCAATCAGCTTCATTGATCCTGGCGAGTTGGAATTGACCGATCCGTCGTTGCAGGACGACATGAAGGCTACGGCGATCTGTGCTCACAGCACGTTGGCTGGGCTACCGCTCAAGGCGGGCTACCTCGTGCATCTCGTTCAGGCTGTGGCGGGGGGAAGCGTTATGCGATCCCGGTTCTGGATCGGCGGCGCGAATGTCTCGGCCAAGCATATCCTCGCTGCGCCGTTGGTGCCGATTGCGCGCCGGGAAGTGCGCCCCACCGAGGCCGATGCCCGATCCCTTATCGTGCACTGCGCGCAGGAAATGGCTCACCTCGCCTCGTTCCTGCCTGAGGCCTACGGCGCCTTCAAAGACTCGGACTGAAGGCGCCCTCAGGAGTTTATCTGACAGACAGGAACGGGCCAACAGCCGCCATTTGAGTTCCAGCGATATACCGCGTGCCAAAGAGAGCATTGCCGCCGCCCCTTGACGCCCCCTGCGTCACCCCCGCGCATGGTGGATAAAACAGGGAGGAACACATGGCAGATCTCAAGGGCAAGGTGGCGGTTATCACGGGCGCCGCGAGCGGCATCGGGCTTGCGGGCGTCGAGGTCTTCGTCGCGGCGGGCGCGAAGGTCATCGCCGGCGACATCCAGGACGAGAAGGGCCGCGCCCTCGAGACGCGCTTCGGCAAGGACAAGGTTCGCTTCGTCCATTGCGACGTGACCAACATGGCCGAGCTTCAGGCGATCATGGACGCGGCGCCCAAGGCCTTCGGCTCGCTCGACATCGTGTGGAACAATGCCGGGCACGGCGGCACCAACACCTCGGTCGAAGAACTCGATCTCGACGGCTACGACCAGACGATGAACCTGCTGCTCAAGCAGGTCTTCGCCGGCACCAAGTTCGCCATTCCCCACATGAAGGCGAAGGGCGGGTCGATCATCAACACGTCCTCGATCAGCGCCGTCTCGGCGGGCTATGCCCCGATCACCTATTCGGTGGCCAAGAAAGGCGTCGCGCACTTCTCGAAACTCGCCGCCGCTGAGCTCTCCAAATACAAGATCCGTGTCAACGCGATCCTGCCCGGCTTCATCGCCACGTCGATCTTCGGCGCCTCGCTCGGCCTGTCGCGCGAGCAGGCTGACCAGATGGCCGAGATGCTGGCGCAGGGCGGCGGACGCATCCAGCCCGCCGGGCGCACCGGCAAGGGCACCGACATTGCCGAGATGGCCGCCTTCCTCGCCTCGGACGCGGCCGGTTTCATCACCGGCGGGGAATTCCTCGTCGATGGCGGCATCACGGTCGGCCCGCGCCACAGCTGGGACGAGACGGCCAACAGCCCGGTGCTCGACGCGCTCGGCATCACGCCGGAACAGGCCGAGCAGCTGCGTCTCGCCCAGGCCGCGGCTCAGTCCTGAGGGGGCGTACCCGGCAGTTGCGGCACCGCCTCGACGGCCTTCAGCAGCTCTTCCAGGGTCGCCGCTTCCCGAAAGAGGTTGCCCCGGTCGTCACTGAGGGCGTAGCCTGTAGCCGTCCGGGTCAGGGGAAAGCGCCGCCAATGCGTCAGTGTACGGAAGATCCAGACCGTCTCGGGCCGCTCGCCCGCCGCTGCCCACCCGGTCCACATGTGATCCCAGGCCTGGCTGCGCCACAGCCGGTCGATCTCGTCGATATCTTCGGCTGAAAAATCCGGCATGAGCAATGACCCCTCCCCTTCAATACGGCGCACGCCGCTCTCGGGCAATCTTCAGGGCGCGCTCTGGATGATCGTCTCGGGCATGGGCTACACGCTGCACCTGGCCCTCGCCAAGGAAATCACCGCCGACATCCACCCCGTCTTCCTCGCCTTCTGGCGCAGCTTCTTTGCTTTCCTGCTGGCCTCGCCGTTCATCTTCCTCGGCATGGTCAAGCTGCACACGGCCCGTTTCGGCGCCCTTGTCACGCGCAGCCTGATCGGCTCGGCGGGTTTCGTGTTCGGCCTGATCGCGATCTGGCCGGTGTTCGGCCTGCCGCTGGCCGAGTTCAATGCGCTGAGTTTTACGCGGCCTCTGTTCGTCACGCTGCTGGCGGTCTTCCTGCTGCACGAGAAAGTCGGCGTGCACCGCACCACGGCGGTCATCGCGGGCTTCATCGGCGTGCTGGTGATGACCGCCGTCCCGGCCCTGCTCGGCAGCGATGGCGGCACGCATTTCAATATCGGCAGCCTGTTCGCGATCCTCTCCTCGCTCTGCTTCGCCTTCACCATCGTGCTGGTGAAATCACTGACCGGCGTGCATTCTCCGCTGGCCCTGCTGATCTGGGCGAACCTCCTGTCCTCGATCTTCATCCTCCCCGCCGCCCTCGCCGTCTGGGCCTCGCCTAGCCTCGCCGAATGGGGCCTGATCCTGTCGATGGCCTTTTTCGGGGTTGTCGCGCAGTTCTGCTTCATCAAGGGCATGTCGGTGGGCGACGCCTCGTTCCTGTCGCCGATGGACTATCTGCGCCTGCCGATGGGGGCGACCGCCGACTGGTTCATGATCCGCGCCCTGCCCGGCCCCTTCGTCTGGGCCGGCGCCGGCATCATCGTCGTCTCGACGCTCTACATCACCTGGCGCGAGCATGTGAAGAACCAGAAACAACCGGTCGAGCCGCCGAAGCTGTTCTAGGTCAGTAGGCGCGCTGCGACCGCTGCCAGTCTGCGATGTATTGCTCGCGCCGCTGCTGAAGCCAGTTGTCGGACGACTGGTTGATCGCATCCACCGCCGCATTCCCGCCGAGCCGGATGGCGGTCTCCCACTGGCCGGGAATATAGCCAGCGCCGGGATTTTTGTTGGCATTGTTCATGCGCTGGATACGAGCAGCTTCCTCGGCTTCGGCCAACATCTGCGCCTGGGCCACCTGCCGCTGCCAGGCTGCCAAGCTGATGGCTTCCAGATCGGCGTCGGTCATGCCGTTGGCGCGGGCGAGGTAGGCAAGTCCGGGGAAATTGCCCGGTCCGCACAACGTGACGTACTCGACAACTTCTTCGCGCGGACTGGTCGAATCGACGCGGTAATCACAAATCCGTCCGGCCGCGCGGGCCGCTGCCTTGAAACGCTTCTGCGATTCCACTCGGGCGGCTTCCTTCTTCGCCCATTCCGCCGCAAAGATCTGGTACTGCGCCTCCGCTTCGATATTCTGCACCTCCCAGGCACTGTTCAGCGACAGCTGGAAGTCCGCGTTTGCTACGCCGACCGGAATGTCCGTATCCGAACGAAACCAGCGCCAGAGCCCATCGGCGGCAGACCGCGCCCCGACCATGCCGCCATGATCGGGCGAGCGTCCGATATCGCTGTAGCGCGGCGCCGTCGCCGCCGCGATCAGCGCTTCTGAGGGCGTGCCGAGATGCAGGGTGAACTCGAACCCGTTGCCCTTCGGAAACACCACGCCCCACATCACGGTGTTTTCCTTGAAGGTGTGCCTGGCGCGATTGTAATCGCGGTGAAGGGCAGGAAACATGCCGATCGCGCCTTCGGGCAGCGCCGCCGGATGGCCGTCCCGGGCCACGGGGATGAGCAAGGGCCCGAAGAATTTCTGCGCCGGATCAAGATCGAGAGAGGGCCCCTCGATGAACAGGTCCTGCGAGAGTTCGGCTTGGCAGCCCGGAGGCTGAGTTGCGTCCGCCCGCCGCGTCGCCAGCGTCGACCAGATCGCTGGTGTGCCGAGGACCGGCGCAACGGGGCGGCCCTCGAGATCGAGGATACCGGCACGAACGATCCCTTCGGGATCTTTCCAGCGCGTTAGCAGCACGTGCCCCATCCGGTGCGCCGAGATGACCACGCCGGCGCCGCCCATGAACTCGAGCTTCTTCGTCTTCCCGTCCGGCAGGAACAGGATCAGATGATGCTTGTCCTTCCCCTTGTCTCCCATGCCGAAGAAAAACTCTCCGACCACGGCGGAAACCGGGCGGTCAGCCGCGTTCACGGGCGGCTTGTCGCACGGGCCGTCGGCGCACATCACCGAGACCCATTTGAAGTCGAACTTGTCTTTCCCCTCCCCTTTTCCGGCCATGTAGGTCCGGTACTTCAGGCCCCCCGGATAGGCGTCGTCGCCGTGATCGATCACGACCGCGCCTTTCGTCGAAAAGGGAAGAACCGAGGCGTATTCCAGAGGGACCAGGACCTTGCCTTTGGCATCGGTCATTCCGTAAAGCGCGATCCACTGGTTGTTGCGCGTCTCTGGGTTCCGGCAGTCATACGTCTGGCGCACGATCTTCACGATTCCCGGCGGCCCGTCCGCAGACGGAACGACCAGCGTATCTTCAACCGTGATTCCGGTTTTCTCCTTTTTGCAGCTCTTGAGGTATTTCGGCAGGCCCTGCGCCTCGGCCGTATGCGCGGCGACGCTGCAAAGGTTGGCCAACAGGATCGCCCCCGCCGCTACCAGAAATCGCATGACAAATTCCCCTTCTCCCGCCAAATCTGATCGCAGCCGCTGACTCGCGTCAAGCGCGAGCGAGCCCCTTGTGAATATCGAACAAATCGTTTAGCGTTCACAAAACGGAGCATCCCAAATGGCCAAAGTCCTCGTCACCGGCGCCACCGGCTTCATTGCCGGCCATGTCATCCACCAGCTGGTCGAGGCGGGGCACGAGGTTACCGGCACCGCGCGGTCTGCCTCCAAGGCCAACGCCCTCAACAAGACGCTGAGCGCCTATGCGGGCAAGGATATCCGCGTCGCCATCCGGGCCGCCGACCTTGCCTCCGATGCGGGCTGGACCGAGGCCTGCCAGGGCATGGACTATGTCCAGCACATCGCCTCCCCCATCCCGACCAACCTGCCCAAGGATCATGACGAGCTGATCACGCCCGCCCGCGACGGCGCCATCCGTGTACTGACGGCGGCGAAGAAGGCCGGTGTGAAGCGTGTCGTGATGACCTCCTCGATGGCGGCCGTCGCGTATGGCTGGGGCGACGCGCGCCCGAAACTGCTGACCGAGGAACACTGGTCGAATTCCGGCAACCTCGCCGACAATACTGCCTATACCCGCTCCAAGACCATCGCCGAGCGCGCCGCCTGGGAATACGTGAACGGCGAAGGCAAGGGCCTCGAACTCACCACCATCAATCCCGCCGCCGTGCTCGGCCCGGTGATGAGCGGGGACTTCTCCGCCTCGGTCGAGATCCTCACGCAGCTGCTCTCCGGCAAGCTGCCCGGCACGCCGCGCGTCGGCTTCGGCATCGTCGATGTGCGCGATGTCGCCTCAGCCCACGTGCTGGCGATGACCAATCCCGCCGCGGCCGGCGAGCGCTTCCTCGTCTGCGACAAGTTCATGTGGTTCTCGGAAGTCGCCAACACCCTGCGCGGCCAGGTGCCCGCCGCCTATGAGAAGAAGCTGCCGAAGGGCGAGCTGCCCGGCTGGGTCCTGAAACTGATGGCGAACATCAACCCCGCCGTGAAGCAGGTGATCCCGGAACTGAACCGCGAGCGCAATGTCTCGAACGAGAAAGCCAAACGCATCCTCGGCTGGCAGCCGCGCACGGCGGAAGAGGCGATCATTTCGGGCGCCAAGAGCCTCATCGCGCATAAGGCGGTGTAACCGCCGCGCGCTGCGCCGGTCAGCCCTGCGCGATGCATACGCTACGCCTTGAATTCGCCGAAAGCTGACGGCAGGCTTCAGGCGATTGCGGTGCGTAGCCCAAGCACCTGAACCGGGGAGAACCAGATGTTGCGTCAAAGCCGGGCTGCCATAGCCATTATCCTGCTCGCGGCCTGCTCGCCCCCCGCGCCCACCCCGCCGGAAAGCGAGGCACCGCCCGCCCCCGAGGCCATTTCGGTCCCCGCTCCCGAAGTGCCTGCGCCGCGGGAAAGCATCGCAGAGATGCACGGCGCGACCTGCACCTGGGGCGAGGTCGTATCGTCCGGCATCTCGATCTGGAGCTATACCTGCCCCACCCTTCGCCTTGTCGCCGATGAAACCCTGCCCGGTTTCCAGCGCGAGCAGACCGGCGCGGATGGCACCGTGACGCGCACGCCGGTGATCCAGTTCTTCGCCAAGCCGGCCGATGCGCCCATCGGCGCGGTCATCGACGCCGTGCGTGCGGCCTCACCCGGTTCCGAATCGTGTGAGATCGAGCCTGGCTCGCATGATGATCACGTTCTGATGCCGACCGGCGAGGCGGCCGTGGCCTACAGCAAGTTCATCAGCGGTGAAGCGGAAGAACCCAGCCTTCCCTGTGGCCAGCTCGGGCCGTCCGAGGGCGGTGAAAGGACGTTCCGTGTACTGGCAGATGCGCCGGACAAGGTGATCATGATCGACTGGGGCACCGAGCCGCCGGTCTATGACCCCGACACGATGAGCGCCGCGAACTAGCACGCAGGCTGAGATCAGCCGCGAGGCGCCTCATCCGGTGCAACGCCAACCAGCCGGTCATGCAGGACCCGGACGGCGAGGTTCAGCGCATTCAATTCGTCTGCGGACATTCCGGACCGCTCCGCCAGGTTCGTGGCGACGCAGCCGGCCTCGTTTCGCAGCTCACGTCCCTTGTCCGTCAGCCCGATCAGCACCTGGCGTTCGTCCTGCGAATTGCGAACGCGGCTGAGATAGCCGGCCACCTCCAGCCGCTTCAGCAGCGGGGTCAGCGTGCTAGCCTCCAATTCCAGCTGACCGGACAGTTCGCTGACCGACTGGTTGTCACGGTCCCAGAGTAGATTGAACACCAGGTATTGCAGGTAGGTGATGCCCAGCTCGTCGAGGACGACCTTGTGCACCCGCTGGATGGCGAGATTGGTCGCGTAGATCGTTCGGCAGACATGCGCGCTCAGCGGCGGCGGTAGCATCGGGGCGGGGCCGGGTTTGGTCATCTGTCAGTCCTTTCGGGCAGTGCGAACAGAAAATCATTATCGCGATAAAAATAACGGTTGACGCGAAAATCGCAATCTACTATCTGATGTTTATCGCGATAAATAATATCGCCGCAAACAAAAGGAACTGTCCCATGATGAAATCCCTTCTCTCTGCCGTTGCCCTCTCTGCGCTGGCCGCCTGCCAGCTTCCTGCCGCCAACCCTGTCCTCAAAACCTCAGCCCAAGGAGAACTTCAAATGTCCACGATCACCACCAAAGACGGCACCCAGCTCTTCTACAAGGATTGGGGCCCGAAAGACGCCCAGCCTATCGTCTTCCACCATGGCTGGCCGCTGACGTCCGATGACTGGGATGCCCAGATGCTGTTCCTCCTCTCGGAAGGCTACCGGGTCATCGCCTTCGACCGCCGCGGCCAGGGCCGCTCCACGCAAACCGATATCGGCCATGACATGGACACCTTCGCCTCCGACACGGCCGATCTCGTCGCCGCGCTTGACCTGAAGAACGCCGTCCATATCGGCCACTCCACCGGCGGCGGCGTTGTTGCCCGCTATGTGGCGACGGCCGAGCCGGGCCGGGTGTCCAAGGCGGTCCTGATCGGCGCCATCACGCCCGTCCTCGGCCAGATCGAGAGCAACCCCACCGGCGTGCCGCTTGAAGTGTTCGAAGGCTTCAAGGTCGCGCTCGCCAAAAACCGCGCCGAGTTCTACCGCGAGATCCCCTCGGGCCCCTTCTACGGCTTCAACCGCGAGGGCGCCGTGGTCAGCGAAGGCCTGATCCAGAACTGGTGGCGCCAGGGCATGCAGGGCAGCGCAAAAGCCCAGCTCGATACGATCACCGCCTTTGCGGAAACGGATTTCACCGAAGACCTGAAGGTGATCACGGTGCCTGTCCTCGTCATGCACGGCGGCGACGACCAGATCGTGCTGGTCGACGAAACCGCCCGCCGGGCTGCCAAGCTGCTGCCGAACGGCACGCTGAAAGTCTATGACGGTCTCTCGCACGGCCTGTTCGCCACGCACCCGGACCTGATCAACGCCGACCTTCTGGCCTTCATCGAAAACTGATCCTGCCCCGGGTCCGGGCCGCCTCAACAGCGGCCCGGACTTGTTTTCTGATCAACGCGCACGGCCCACGCGACAAATAGAATTGTCTTACTGTGCGTCGCACTGTATAGTGCATGACATGGTAGAGCCCGCCGACCCTTTTTCAAAGCTTGAGCTGGAGCTGCGCCGCGGGGCCATCGTGCTCGCGGCGCTGTCGCAGCTGCGGACCGAACAATACGGCTATTCCCTGCGCCAGGCGCTGTCAGCGCGCGGCATGGAGATCGAGGAAGGCACGCTCTATCCGCTGCTGCGGCGGCTGGAATCGCAGGGGCTGCTGACCAGCCACTGGCGGATCCAGGACGGCCCGCCCCGGCGCTATTACGTGCTGAGCGAAGACGGCGCCCGCCTCTACGCCCGGCTTTCAGCCTCCTGGAACGCCCTCAGCGGCGTCATGGCAGACCTCATCAACGATGGAGCGGCAGAATGACCCCCCAAGACATGATCGCGCGTTACGCCCACGATGTGGCCCGGCGCCTGCCGCGCGAGATGCGCGCCGATGTCAGCGCCGAGCTGCGAGCCTTGCTGACCGAGGAGCTCGACGCCAGGGCCGGCGGGGCCGCTCCGGACCCGGAAACTGCACGCGCCCTGCTCGCCGGCTTCGGCGATCCGGCCCTCGCCGCGCTGAACTATCACACGCCGCCGCCGGTGATCGACGCGCGCGATACCCGCGTGTTCGGCAAGCTCGCCGCCACCATCCTCACGGCGCTCGCCATTCTCGCGCTCAGCGTCGCACTGTCCGACCCGGCCGCCCGCGCCGATGCGGCCCTCCCCGGCCGCCTGGCCGAGGGTGCGATCCAGTTCGGCCTGCAAATCCTCGGCGCGCTGCTGATCCTGTTCTGGGCCATCGGCGCCGTGCGGCGGCACAGGCCGCAAGGCGCATGGTCGCCGCGCGCGCTGCCGCCGGTGCGCGATCCGGATGTGGTCAACCGTCCGCTCGCCGCCGTCTCCATCCTCTTCTGGACCGCCGGTCTCTCGATCCTCGCCGCTGGCCCCGCCAAGCTGATGGCCAGTGTCGCGACCGAGGCCGCCGCGCCCCAGCTGCTCGCGGCCTTCGCGTATGACCCTGCCTTCGAGGCGCAACGCGCGCCCGTGCTCTGGACCCTGCTGGCCCTCTCCATCGCCCTTTATGCCTGGCACGCCGTCGCGGGCCGGCGCACCCGCGCCTCGCGCCTCGCCGAAGCGGGCCTGTCGCTGGTGATCTCGGTCGCCCTGCTGCACATCGTCCTCGCCGGCGCCGTCTTCGCGGCCGAGCCCGCCAACGAGTACATGGAATTCGCGATGGCCCTGACCGGCAGCTGGGGCCTGATCGACTCGGTCTCGACGCTGCACCGCGAAAACCGCGCCCGCGGCCGGCAGCCCTTTGCGGACGTCACCGTCTGACCGTTCACGGCCCACGCGCGTCAGAAGTCGTACGCAATGCCCTTGCGTTCCCAGTCGCCGTAGCGCGTCGGCTCGACGCCTTTCGGGCCGCCGCTTTCGTCCTTCGGAAGCGCGGCGTCCGCCGCAAGGCGCGCATCGGCCTCTTCCAACGCCCGCCGCGCCGCGTCCGGCAGCGCCGCACGCCGGGCGGCCTCTTGCGCTGAGATCACAGCCTCGTTATCGGCCATCCAGGTCTTCCCGTTCCATTTACAGTTTCCCATATAGGCTTGGCCGGAGGCAATGTCCGCCCGGCATGCTACAACGCCGCAACCGAATGGAGTCTACCGCCCCATGGGCACCGCCAAAACCTTCGTCCTCTTGGCCATGCTGACCGCCCTGTTCGTGGGCATCGGCTACCTCATCGGGGGGGCCACCGGCATGCTGATAGCTTTCGCCGTGGCCGCAGGCATGAACGTGTTCGCCTGGTGGAACTCCGACAAGATCGTCCTCAGGATGCAGGGCGCGCAGGAAGTGCCTGCCGACACCCGCAACCCGATGCTGCGCGCCTTCCGAGATGATGTGGCGAAACTCGCTGACCGCGCCGGCCTGCCGCAGCCAAAAGTCTACATCATCGACACGCCCCAGCCGAACGCCTTCGCCACCGGCCGCGATCCGAACAATGCCGCTGTCGCCGCCACCACGGGCCTGCTCAGCGCGCTGACGCGCGAGGAAGTCGCCGGTGTGATGGCGCACGAACTCGCCCACGTGCAGAACCGCGACACCTTGACGATGACCGTCACCGCAACACTTGCGGGCGCCATCGGCATGCTGGCGAACTTCGCCATGTTCTTCGGCCCGCGCGATTCCGAAGGCCGCTCAAATCCGATCATGGGTCTCGCCATCATGATCCTGGCCCCGCTTGCCGCCGGCCTCGTGCAGATGGCGATCAGCCGCTCGCGCGAGTACGAAGCCGATGCACGCGGCGCCGAGATCTGCGGCAACCCGCTCTGGCTGGCCTCGGCGCTGGAAAAGATCGAGCGCGGCGCCCGCGCCCAGATCAATCCGTATGCGGAACGCTCGCCGGCGATGGCGCACATGTACATCTCGAACCCGCTGAACGGGCGCGGCGTCGACAATTTCTTCTCGACCCACCCATCGACCGCCAACCGCGTCGAGGCCTTGCGCCGCATGGCGGGCGAGATGGGCGTGACCGCGTCCCGCGCACCGGACATGGCGCCTCGCCGCACGGCTGGCCCATGGGGTTGATCCGCACTGGCCACCCTGCGTGAGCGGCGCCGAATCCCGGCTGGCCGCCGCTGAACTCCTGCACCTGACGCTCGACAAGCGGCGCACGCTCGACGAAGCGATGGAGCTGTCGGAAAGCTATGGCGAGCTGGAAGGCTCCGACCGCGGCTTTGCCCGCGCCATCGCGTCGTCGGCGCTGCGCCATCTCGGCTGGATCGACGAGACCGTACAGCCGTTCCTGTCCCGCCCGCTGGCGGCCACCGGCATCGAGATCCGCGCGCTGATCCGCGCCGGCGCCGCGCAGGTCTGGTTCCTGGATGTCGCCCCGCACGCCGCCGTTAATGCGACAGTGGACGCCGCGCGCCTGACCAAGGGGGCGCGCTCCGGCGGCAGTTTCCTCAACGCCGCGCTGCGACGCGTCTCGGAAGCCACCCCGCCCGGCGAGACCCTGCCCGCCGAAAACATCTGGCCGGCCTGGTTGCGCGCCCGTTTTACGGATAGTCTGGGTACGGACGGCGCCCGCGCGCTCGCCAATGCCCAGCGCGGCGAGCCTGCCTTGCACCTCACCGCCGCCCGCGATCCGGCGACGCTCGCCGCCCTGATCGGTGGCCCGCTACTCCCCTCCGGTTCCGTTGAGACACCCGGCGGCGCCATCGAGGAAATCCCTGGCTTCGCCGAAGGCACCTGGTGGGTTCAGGATCAGGCCGCCGCCCTGCCTGCGAAACTGCTCGCCGCGAAACCGGGTGAACGTGTGCTGGATCTCTGCGCCGCGCCCGGCGGCAAGACGCTGCAGCTCGCCGCCACCGGCGCGTCCGTCACCGCGCTTGATCGCTCCGCCCCGCGCCTTGACCGGCTGCACGAAAACCTCGCCCGCACCGGCCTCACCGCCGACGTCATCGTCGCCGATGGCGAGACCTGGTCGCCGGAGGCCCCGTTCGACAAGATCCTGCTCGACGCCCCCTGCTCCGCCCTCGGCACGCTGCGCCGCCACCCGGAAGGCGCCTGGATCAAGACCGAGGCGGATGTCGCCCGCTTCCCCGCTGTACAGGCCCGGCTGCTGGCCGCCGCCACCCGCCTTCTCGCCCCCGGCGGCACGCTGGTCTATTGCGTCTGCTCGCCGATCGCCGCCGAGGGGCGCGATGTGGTCAACGCCGCGCTAACCAGCGGCAGCCTCGTCCGCGTGCCGGTTTCGGCCGCCGAATGCCCCGGTTTCGAGGATTGCGTCACGCCCGAAGGCGACGTGGTCACCCTGCCCGGCCCCTCGCGCGACTGTGATGCCTTCTATATTGCGCGGCTGGCCAAAGCCTCAAAGTGAACGCAATTCCATGCGAAAATTCATGTCTCATTCAGGCGGCTGGCGGCTATATGGCGCCATCGCAGGTATGCAATGCGAAAGGATGAACTCGAATGATGATGCAGCTTTCTGCACACTCGGCCACGCGTAAAGCGATTGCAGGCGCGCTGGCTGCCCTCACACTGGCCGTTTCCGGCTGTGCCAACTCTTACGGCGTCGGCACCACGAGCACCGGCTCGGTCGGCCAGGCCTCCACCGTTTACACCGGCGTCGTCACCTCGGCGCGCGAAGTCACCATCAAGCCGGACCGCTCGCTGATCGGCACCGCCACCGGCGCCGTGCTCGGCGGCCTCGCAGGCTCGGAACTCGGCGGCGGCGACAAGGCCCAGACGGCCGGCGCCATCGGCGGCGCAGTGGTCGGCGGTATCGCCGGTAACGCAGCCGGCAAGGCTGTCGGCACCCAGCGCGGCTACGCCTACATCGTTCGCTTCGACAATGGCGAAGTGAAGGAGATCATCCAGGGCGCAGACCTGTACATCCAGCCGGGCACCCCGGTCAGCGCCATCGCCGGCGCGGATGGCTGGAAGCTCATTCCCCGGTGATTGGGCCCCGGTGATTGGGCCCTGGTAAATCCGGCCCACCCCACAACAAACGGACAGCCGGCTGCCTTGTGCAGCCGGCTGTTCCCTTTTAGGGATGGGCCCATGTCTCCGGTCCTGATTTCCCCCTCCATCCTGTCGGCTGACTTCGCCAAGCTGGGCGAGGAAATCCGCGCCATTGATGCGGCCGGCGCCGACATGATCCATGTCGATGTAATGGACGGCCATTTCGTCCCGAACCTCACCTTCGGCCCCCCGGTCATCGAGAAGCTGCGCCCGCACACCAAGAAGCCCTTCGACGTGCACCTGATGATCGCGCCGGTGGACCTGTTCATCACCGCCTTCGCCAAGGCCGGCGCCGATATCCTCACCGTGCACCCGGAAGCGGGACCGCACCTGCACCGCACGCTGCAGGCGATCCGCGCCGCCGGCATGCGCCCCGGCGTCGCGCTGAACCCCGGCACCCCCGCCAGCATCATCGAGCCCGTCCTCGACGATATCGACCTTGTGCTCGTAATGTCCGTGAACCCCGGTTTCGGCGGCCAGAGCTTCATCAACAGCCAGCTGCGCAAGACCGAACAGCTGCGCCGGATGATCGACCAGACCGGGCGCGATATCATCCTCGAGATCGACGGCGGCGTGAACGCCGAGACCGCGCCGAAAGCAATTTCCGCGGGCGTCACCGCCATCGTCGCCGGCTCCGCCGTCTTCCAGGGCGGCCCGTCCGCCTATGCGGAGAATATCCGGGCGCTTCGTCCCAAAGTCCGGGCGTGAACGGACGATATCTTGGACGGCAAGGACCTGTCAGACAGCAGCGAAGATTTCCTGGCCGACCGGACCCGGACCAGCGGCGATGACGCCGCGCTCTGGCGCCGCTTCCGTGGTGTCTCCGGCGAAGACGCGACAGTTTCCACCCTTCAGAAGCTGAAACTCACCGGCCACGGCCCGGACACCTTCAGCCTGCATCTCGAAAACCTGGCCCCCCCGGATGACCGTCGCGGCGAAGCGCTGATGGCCGGCATCTGGCGCATCGGCCAGCAGCGCATCGTCCTCGAACACGGCCAGTCCCCCTGGGCGACCGAAATGCCGTCGCGCCATTTCGCCGACCGGATCCACCGCTTCGCCTGGGTCTCCGACCTGATGGCGCAGGGCGAGGCCGGCCAGGCCCGCGCCATCGCCCTCACCGATGACTGGGTCGCCAAGTTCGGCAAGTTCCACGGCTTCGCCTGGCGCCTCGAGCCGACCGCCAGCCGCTGCTGGAACTGGCTGCGCTGCGGCCCCGCCCTGCTGGAGGCCGGCCCCGTCGAGGCCCGCACCGCCCGTGTCGACGCCCTCGCCCGCCAGCTGCGCTATGTCCACGAAACCGTCGGCGCGGCGCACGATCCGAAATCGCGCTGGCTCGGCGCCGTCGTGCTGGTCGCGAGCGCCCTCTGCCTGCGCGCAGGCTCCGGCCTCGGCGACGCGCTGGAGCGGCTCGAGTCCGAGTGCACCGCGCAGATCCTGCCGGACGGCGGCCACGTCACCCGCAGCCCGGCGCACATCCTCTCGTCCCTGATCCACCTGCAGACCCTCGCCGACGCCCTGACCCGCGCGCACCGCCCGGTGCCCGACTGGCTGGACAAGTGGATCCCCCGCATGGGCGCCATGCTCGCCTTCTTCCAGACCGGCGACGGCGCCCTCAACACCTTCCATGACGGCGACGAATCCCGCCCCGAAGTCGTGAACGCCGTCCTCGCGCGCCTGCCCGCCCCGCCGCGCAAGTTCATGTTCGCGCCGAAGTCCGGCTTCCAGAAAGTCGAGAAGGGCGGCCTGCGCCTGGTGCTCGATTGCGGCGAAGCCCCGCCCCGCCCGTTCGGCGACCATGCCCGCGCCGGCGCCCTCAGCTTCGAACTCTCCGACGGCCCCGCCCGCATCGTCACGTCCTGCGGCTACTCCGCCGAGGTGAACGTCGACTGGCAGGCCGCCGTCCGCCGCACCTCCGCCCACTCCACCCTGATCCTCGGCGGGCGCGACTCGGCCAGCTTCATCGCCAATGACGAAACCAAGCTGCGCGCCCTGATCGGCCCGGAAGGCATCGCCGCCAAACGCCTTGAGGAGGCCACCGAGATCTGGCTCGACGCCCAGCACGCCGGCTACAAGGCCGCCTACGGCCTGCTCCACCGCCGCCGCATCTTCATCTCCGGCGAGGGCGACCGCCTCACCGGCGAGGACTCGCTCGTGCGCCCCGTCGCCCAGGCCTTCAATGACGAGAAGAAGTTCATCCCCTTCGAGATCCGCTTCCACCTCCACCCCACCATCACCGCGATGATGGGCAAGGACGCGATCCGCCTGTTCTCCGACACCGGCACCGTCTGGCGCTTCCGCACCAGCCACGAAGGCGCCCGCCTCGAGAAGACCGTCTACCTCGCCCGCGGCATCGTCGAGCAGCCCGAGCAGATCGTCCTGTCCGGTTTCGCCGACCCCAACGGCGACGGTAGCCAGCCCCCCAACGCCATCCGCTGGGCCTTCGTCAGAGAGTCTTGACCCCCACACCCTCCGTGATAGGCCGCGCGGGCCACACGGAGACCGCCATGACCGCCCCCCTCAAGATCCGCCGCGCCCTGATCTCCGTCTCCGACAAGACCGGCCTGATCGATCAGGCGACCCGCCTGCGCAGCCACGGCGCCGACCTGATCTCCACCGGCGGCACCTCGAAAGCCCTGAAGGACGCCGGCCTCCCCGTCATGGACGTCGCCGACCTCACGGGCTTCCCGGAAATGATGGACGGCCGGGTCAAGACGCTCCACCCGATGGTCCACGGCGGCCTCCTCTTCCTGCGCGACAACCCGTCCCACGTCGCCGACGCGCGCACCCACGGCATCGCTCCGATCGATCTCATCTACGTCAACCTCTACCCCTTCGAGGCCACCGTCGCCTCCGGCGCAGACTTCGAAACCTGCATCGAGAACATCGACATCGGCGGCCCCGCCATGCTGCGCGCCGCCGCCAAGAACTACGCCTTCGTCGCCTGCTGTACGGACACCTCCGACGTCGCCGCCGTCCTCGCCGAACTGGACGCGAACGGCGAAGTCTCGCACGCCACGCTCCGCCGTCTCGCCGCGAAAACCTATGCGCGCACCGCCGCCTATGACGCCGCGATCTCCCAGTGGTTTGCCCGTCAGAACGGCGAGAGCGCGCCGGACTGGGCGGCCATCGGCGGCCGCCTCCAGCAATCCCTGCGCTACGGCGAAAACCCGCACCAGAACGCCGCCTTCTACGTCACCGGCGAGAAGCGCCCGGGCGTCGCCACCGCGCGCCAGCTGCAGGGCAAGGAACTCTCCTACAACAACATCAACGACACCGACGCCGCCTATGAACTGATCGGCGAGCTGGGCGATGCCACCCCCGCCGTCGCGATCATCAAGCACGCCAACCCCTGCGGCGTTGCTCTCGGTACGGACATCATCGAGGCCTACACGAAAGCCCTCGCCTGCGACCCAACCTCCGCCTTCGGCGGCATCGTGGCCCTCAACCGCCCGCTGGATGAGGCCACCGCGAAAGTCATCACCGACATCTTCACCGAAGTCGTCATCGCCCCCGGCGCCAGCGCCGCCGCCGAGGCGATCTTCGCGAAGAAGAAAAACCTCCGCCTGCTGATCACCGAAGGCTTGCCGGACCCCGCCGCAAAAGGCATCTTCGCCAAGACCGTCGCCGGCGGCTTCCTGCTACAGGACCGCGACGCCGGCCGCATCACGCGCGCCGACCTGAAAGTGGTCACAAAACGCGCCCCGACCGAACAGGAACTCGCCGACCTCCTCTTCGCCTGGCGCGTCGCCAAGCACGTGAAATCCAACACGATCCTCTATGCGAAAGACGGCGTCACCGTCGGCATCGGCGCCGGCCAGATGAGCCGCATCGACAGCGCCCGCATCGCCGCCCGCAAGGCCGAAGACGCCGCCGAAACCGCCGGCTGGCCGGAGCCGAAAACCCGCGGCTGCGTCGCCGCCTCCGACGCCTTCTTTCCGTTCGCAGACGGACTACTCCAGGCCGCCAGCGCCGGCGCCACCGCCATCATCCAACCCGGCGGCTCCATCCGCGACGAAGACGTCATCGCCGCCGCCGACGAAGCGGGCCTCGCGATGGTGTTCACGGGAATGAGGCATTTTAGGCATTGAGGGCAAGCAGCCGCTTGACCAAGCTTTCGAAGCTACTTTCA
Organism: Candidatus Sulfopaludibacter sp. SbA3; assembly: GCA_945888325.1. Taxonomy (GTDB): domain Bacteria; phylum Pseudomonadota; class Alphaproteobacteria; order Caulobacterales; family Hyphomonadaceae; genus Hyphomonas. Next base: position 9,299 of record CAMDAC010000029.1, on the reverse strand, counting down.
GTTTTCTAACTTTGCCGCGAGACGAACTTTAGAACTGATCAAGCCGTTTACTGAACACCCTGTTCAATCTAGCGTGTGCAGCGATTCAGTGCGGATGGACGAAATGCAGGATGAAGACTCGTCGACGTTAGTTTGGTCATTGCTGACTGAGCCAATTGTTGCAGCGTTCTCGGAGCACTCGCATGAGCTAGCGCGATTGGTTCACTATACGACATTTCCCGTACTCGAGGGCATCGTCCGCAACGAGTAGATTTGGTTTAGCTCCGTTGTCGCTATGAACGACTACGAGGAAGTGACCCGCGGAAAGGAACTTCTCGGCCGCTTATCGGCTCACGGGGAGTCCTTGTTTCAAGTTATTTCTGATATCCGCTCAATAGACGCTGAACTTGGTGATCAATTCAACGAAACCTACAAGCACCATCTGAGCACTGATCTCTTTGACACCTTCGTCTCCTGCTGGAGCGTCTGCACGCCGGAGTCTGGAGACCACGATAACTTGGCCATGTGGCGTGGATATGCGGCGGACGGGAACGGGGTCGCAATAGTTATCGATCCGATCGCTTTGGGCCTTCCTGATCTTTTTGAGAGCGAGATTGTGATCTATCGGGTTCACTATGAAACCGATCAAGAGTTCGCACTTCGCGCCCTAAAGGTCTTGGAGCATTTTAGAGACAACCTGAAGAAAATTGAAAAGTCGGTACTGCGCGCGAATGTTGGCTACGCGATAAACGCTTTTGCGGAAGTTTGTTTTCTTCTCGCTATTACGCACAAGCATTCTGGTTTCAAGCAGGAGCGAGAATGGCGGTTTGTGTGGCGGCGCCACAAGGACCACGATGGCACCTACACGTCACTTGTAAGGGCAGTAAGCGGCCGACGAGGGATGTATGAGTACTTTTGCTTTCCAATCAAACCGGACGAAAGAATAACGAGCGCTCCATTGGATATTCGCAAGATCATCAAGGAGGTCATGATCGGCCCAACTGATGATTCGTATTTGAAAGCGCGAACAGTTAAGACGCTTTTGGCTGCTGCTGGATTTGATCTGGCGCAGACGGCTGTAACGATCAGCCCAATTCCCTATCGAACGCTCCGCTAAGGCATTTGGTGGCAAGGGCAACGAACGCCGCTGCCTTACACCCCACACGCAAGACTAGTTAGTCGCCATCCCGGTTTTGCCTTCCAGCTGAGCCAGTGCGAGTTCACCGCCGACTGCTCGAGCCCCAACTCGCGCGGACGCTTCATCACCCGCGCCCCCAGCACATCCGCGACATGCGCCATCTCCTCGGGGCTCGCGAAGTAAAGCTCATGCCCCCGGTGCTCCAGCGTCCAGAACGGATGCCCCTTCCCCACCACAGGCGGCGGAAAGGGCGGCTCGAACATGGTGGCAGTATGAAAGGCCCCGTCCAGGGGCCGGTGCACGAACCGGCTCACCGGCGTGCGCGGCGGATCCGCAACATGGTCCAGCCGCAGCTGCACCCGCGTCAGTCCAGCGGCGGCCAGCCCCACGGCGCCGGCGGCGGCGCAACGGGCTTCGAGGTATCAAACTCCACCCGCAGGAACCGGTTCGGGCGCTTCAGCTCATAGGCAAAGAGGTTCGCAGACGGATCAAATTCGACCGCCCAGACATTGGTTTTCGAGACCGGAATATTCTCCCGGTCGAACAGGTCCTTGGTCGCCTGGTCGGCCGGAAACTCCTGCCGCAGCGCATCAGCATCCGTTGAGGCAAAACCGCCATACTGCGTCAGCACATCTGGCTCGCCATCCTCATGCCGGTGGTCATGGCGCAGCTCCCAGTCATCGCCGACCTGCATCAGCACCCAGGTGCGCGAGTGGTCCTCCCCCACATGCAGGGGGATCGTGACATAGCGGGGATCACAGCTGCGCACATGCATGACGACCCGCTGCGCGCGCCAGTCATCATCGGCCGCGTCAGTCGTGACGATCCGCCCCTCAAACGCCTTCCCGCACAACGGCGCGAGAGCGGCTTCGAAAGCCGAGGGAGTCTCCACCACCGGCGCACTCGCGCAAGCAGTGATTAGGAGGGCGAAAGCGGTCGGAAAAGCGGTTCTGAAAAGCATGAAGCCCAGCCTAGTCAGGCCGGGCTTCAAAAGAAAGGTTGGATTTGCCTCAGGCCGGATTCGGCGAGGGGTCGATGCCCGGGCGTTTGCGCTTGCCGATCACCGGCACCGAGGAGGACGGGCCGGCATCGTCTTCCGACGCGTCCGGACGGCTCGGCGGGGTGCCCTTGATGAGATTGGCGATCTCTTCGCCCGACAGCGTTTCATACTCGAGCAGGCCGAGCGCGACCGCTTCCCAGTCAGCGCGCGATTCCGTCATGATGCGGCGGGCGTCTTCCTTGCCCTGTTCGATCAGCTTGCGGACTTCTTCCTCAATCTTGCGCGAGGTTTCTTCCGAGATGTGCGAGGACTGCATCAGCTGCTGGCCGAGGAAAACGTCGCCCTGGTCCGAGCCGTAATCGACCGGGCCGATGACGTCCGAATAGCCCCAACGGGTGATCATCGCGCGGGCGAGACGGGTCGCCTGCTGGATGTCGGAGGCGGCGCCGGCGGTGACGTTGTCGAGGCCGAACTTCAGCTCTTCGGCGACGCGGCCGCCCATGATGATGGCGAGGCGCGAGGTCATCTCGACCTTCGACATCGAGAGCTTGTCGTCTTCCGGAAGCTGCATGACCATGCCGAGGGCGCGGCCGCGCGGAATGATCGTCGCCTTGTGGACCGGATCGGCCGAAGGGACTTTCATCGCGACGATCGCGTGGCCGGCTTCGTGCCAAGCGGTGAGTTCCTTTTCCTTTTCGGACATCACCATCGAGCGGCGCTCGGGACCCATCAGGACCTTGTCCTTGGCGTCTTCGAACTCGGCCATCGCAACGACGCGCTTGCCGCGGCGGGCCGCAAGGAGGGCCGCCTCGTTGACGAGGTTCGCAAGGTCGGCGCCCGAGAAGCCGGGCGTGCCGCGGGCGATGGTCTTGGTCTCGACGTCCTTGGCGAGCGGAACGTTGCGCATGTGGACGCGCAGGATTTTCTCGCGGCCGATGATGTCCGGATTGCCGACGGTGACCTGGCGGTCGAAACGGCCGGGACGCAGCAGGGCGGGGTCAAGCACGTCCGGACGGTTGGTCGCGGCCATGATGATGATGCCTTCGTTGGCCTCGAAGCCGTCCATCTCGACGAGCAGCTGGTTCAGCGTCTGCTCGCGTTCATCGTTGCCGCCGCCGAGGCCGGCGCCGCGCGAGCGGCCGACAGCGTCGATCTCGTCGATGAAGATGATGCAGGGCGCGGAGCGTTTCGCCTGTTCGAACATGTCGCGCACGCGGCTTGCGCCGACGCCGACGAACATTTCGACGAAGTCCGAACCGGAGATTGTGAAGAAGGGCACGCCCGCCTCCCCCGCAACCGCGCGGGCGAGCAGCGTTTTACCGGTACCCGGCGGGCCGACGAGCAGCGCGCCTTTCGGGATCTTGCCGCCGAGGCGCTGGAACTTGGAGGGATCCTGAAGGAACTCGACGATTTCCTGCAGTTCTTCCTTCGCTTCATCGACGCCGGCGACGTCGTCAAACGTGACGCGGCCATGCTTCTCGGTGAGGAGGCGAGCGCGGGATTTGCCAAAGCTCATGGCGCCGCGCGTGCCGCCGCCCTGCATCTGGCGCATCATGAAGAAGACGAAGGCGACGATCAGGACGATCGGGAGCAGCGAGAGCAGCACCGAGGCGACGTTGTTGCGGCCGACATCGGCTTCGACGTTGAAGGGCACGTTGTTGTCGCGCAGGATCGTCTCGGTGGTCATGTCGAGCTGACGGATTTCGCTGATCAGCTTCTGGCCATCAGTGGTGGTGACCATCAGCTTGGTGTCGCCAAGGGTGGCGTCCGCGAGCTTGCCCTGTTCGGCCATCGTGTAGATTTCCGATAGCCGGACGTTCTTGGCGCGGGCGACTTCGGGGTTGCCCCCCATCATCACGGCCATCCCGATTACCAGAAGGGCGAGCGCGCCCCAGACGGCAAGGTTACGAACATTCATGGCAAGTCTCGCACAATGGAAACGGTGTTGGTTGTGAAGATAGGCGCCAACCCCTGCAAAAACGACTCCTTTCCTGCGCCTGCGACGAATTCTTGCGCAGAATTGATAAAAAGGCGCCGGAAAGCGTTAATCCGGGCGGTCAGGGCCTCTGGAGAGGGCGGGTTCTGGCGGGCGCCGGGCTCGGGGGCGAGCTTCAGTCCGGCCCGGGAAGGCCTGAGGCGGACGCCGCCGAGCGTGGCGCCCCGGAAGGCGGGGACTGCGAGGCTGCGGGCGGCCAAGTGAAGCAGCGCTTCGGACCGGGGCGGGGTTTCTCGGCCCGCGACGCATTGCAGCAGGACGCCAAGACCGCGCGCGGCGCGCTCGGGCGGAAGGTCCGCGAGTTGGGCGATGACCGTGCCGTCCGCGCCGATATGGACGTGGCGTAGGAGCCAGTTGGCGAGGAGCGCGTCTTCAAGGCGGCGCAGGTCCGCAAAGTGCTGCTGGCAGGCGAGGGTCCGGTCTTTCAGCGCACGGCTGGCGGCGAGGCGTGTGCGGATACGGACGCGCTCGAAGGCCGCGTTGGTATTGGAGGGATCGTCGATCCAGCCGCTCCCCTGCCCGGCGAGCCACGTGCGCAGATCAGCCCGCGTCTCACCCAGCAGCGGACGCGCGATCCAGACGCCTTCGCCTTCCGGCCAGACCGGCGAGAGCGACAGCGCGCGCATGCCGGCAAGTCCGTACCACCCCGAGCCCTGACGGGCGCGCATCAGGAGGGTCTCGGCCTGGTCGTCGGCCGTGTGGCCGGTCAGCAGCAGATGCCCGCCTGCGGCCCTGAGCGCGCCGGCCAGCAAGGCGTGGCGGGCACGGCGGGCGGCGGACTGGCGCGCGACCGGAGCATCCCAGGCGAGTGTCTGATGGGCGAGGCCGAGTTCGCCCGCGAGACACGCCACTTCTGCAGCTTCTGCCGCTGCGGCGGGGCGCAGCCGGTGATCGACCGTCAGGACAAGCAGCTTGGCCCCGCGCGGGCGGGCCCATTGATGGGCGAGGTGCAGGAGGGCAACGGAATCGCTGCCGCCGGAGACGGCAAGGCCGATGGGCCCCGCTATCAAGTCTTCCGGCACGGCGCCAAGCGCCGCGTCAAAACGGGTCGTCAGGTCTAGTTCGCGCACCCGGACCGGGTCCGCTCGACGGCGGCGAGGTCGCGCACGACCTTCGTGGCGTTCGGATAGCGCTTCGGCAACGTATCGAGCGCCGTGCAGGCCTTGGTGCTTTCGCCGAGGAAGCGCATGGCGCGGGCGAGGCGGACGAGGGCGTCCGGGGCGCGCACGTCATCCGGATAGGACCGGATCATTGTGGTGTAGGCGGCGCCGCTTTCGGCATAGGCCTGCTGCTGGTGCAGCGCTTCGCCCAGCCAGAAATGCGCTTCGCCGGCCTGCTTGTCCTTGCCGAACTGGTCGATGAAGGACTGGAAGGCTTCCTCCGCGCCGGCATAATCGAGCCGGATCAGGCGGGCCTTGGCTTCGGCGAACAGCGCGCCGGCTTCGCCGGGCAACTGGCTGGCGGACAGGGTGCCGAGCGAGCCTTCGGGCAGGCCGCTGCTGCTCGGGGTCAGCTGCGCCGGGCCCGAGCTGTCAACGCCGCGGCCGTTCGAGGCAGGCGCGGTCATGGCATAGGACTGGCCTGCCGGATCCACGTCAGAATAGGTGTCGGTGACCGGTTCGGGCTCGATGCCGAGGATCACCTGCATGCCGGCGATGGCGCGGGCCTGGCGGTCGAGCGTTTGGCGCATCGCCTGCGCGTCGCGGGCGAGGGTCTCATTGTCGGTGAGCAGTTCTTCGTTGGCTTCCGTCGCGCGGCCGAGCTGGAATTCCAGGGACTCGACGCGGCCGCTAAGTGTGCTGATCTGGTCCTGCTGGCGGTTCACCTGCACGAGCAGGTCCGCAGCGCTCTGGCGGGCCTGGTCGACCTGCACCGAGAGGTCGCCGGTCGTCACGCCTTTGGTGATCGGCGCGCCGCGCGCGGGGAGTGTCACGGTCTGCGACGTGGCGGGGACAACCAGGAGGCCGGCAACGGCGAGACTGGTCAGGGCAGCTTTCAACATGGCGGGGGATCCTACGTCGATACGCAAACAGGCAGTGAGCACGGCAGTAAAAGGAACAGCCGGGGCCAAATTATGGCGCCCGGCTGTTTTGGACCATCTGCTTTCGCAGTTATGGGTGGCTTAGCTCGTGGCGCCCGAAACGATCTGGGTCCAGCCGTTGCGGTTCAGAGCCCAGGACTGATCGTCCGAGCCGGCCACGACCGGGCGCTCTTTGCCATAGGACACGGTGTCGACGCGCGAAGCGGCCACGCCGAGGCTGACGAGGTACTCTTTCACCGCGTTGGCGCGGCGCTCGCCGAGGGCGAGGTTGTACTCACGCGTGCCGCGCTCGTCGGCGTTGCCGGCGATGAGGATGCGGATGTTCGGGTAAGACGCGAGCCAGGCAGCCTGACGCTTCAGGATGTCCTGGTCTTCGGTGTCGAGACGGTATTGGTCGAGGTCGAAATAGACGCGCTCTCCAACGTTGACGCGGAAGTCTTCCAGCGAACCGGGGGCGATGGAGGAGGTCACAACCGGCGTCGTGTCGACGGTTTTGACTTCTTCCTTGACCACGGGGGTCTCGGCGACCGGCGCGGCTTCTTCAACGGGCTTCGGTTTCGAGGCGCAAGCGCCCGTGGCCAGAAGCGCGGCTGCTGCAGTGACTTTGAGGAATGTGTGCATGGTGTCGGGGCTCCTAAGGAATGGACGATGCGCCGTCTTGCTAGGGCAGAATAATTTCCGCCCCCTGAACAAAACAACTGTAACTGCATAATCCGGCCAAATTTGGACGACAACCGCGTGCCGCACCGTTTTCGACCGAATCACGGCTTCGGCGCCGGGTTAGCAGGCCGCACGGGCGCGGCCTGCTTAAATCTAGGCAATGTTTGGCTATTGCAACAGCGGCGACCAGGCCGGGTCCGACGCATCGGTCTGGGTGACAAGGCGGCGTTCGTTGCGGCCGGACAGGTCCACCGAGAAGAGTTGCGGGCTGGCGCCGGGACGGGCCTCGCGGAAGTAGACGATGACGCGCCCGTTGGGTGACCAGTCCGGACCTTCGTCCAGATAGGCCTCGGTGAGCAGGCGCTCGCCTTTGCCGTCGATGCCGATGACGCCGACATAGAACTTGCCGCCTTCCTGCTTGGTGAAGGCGATCAGGTCACCGCGCGGGGACCAGACGGGGGTCGAATACCGGCCCTTGCCGAAGGTGATGCGGCAGGCGACGTCGCTGCCGCCGCCCGGGCAGGTGCGCTTCGATTTGTCGGTGTTCATGATGTAGAGCTGCGGCGTGCCGCCCCGGTCGGAGTTGAAGACGACCGATTTGCCGTCCGGCGACATCGAGGGCGAGGTGTCGATCGACGGATGGTCGGTCAGGCGGTCAGATTCGCGGGTGCGCAGGTTCATGATGTAGATGTCGGTATTGCCGCGCTGGGCCTGCGACAGCAGCACGGACTGGCCGTCCCGGGTGAAGCGGGGCGAGAAGGTCATGCCGGGGAAATTGCCGAGCAGTTCCTGGCGTCCGGTCTCGATGTTGAAGAGATAGACACGCGGCTTGCCGCCTTCATACGACATGTAGGTGATTTCCTGCGCCGACGGGGAGAAGCGCGGGGTCAGCACCGTAGAGCGGCCGGAGGTGAGGTATTGCTGGTTGGCGCCGTCCGAATCCATGATCGCGAGGCGCTTGACGCGCTCGGTCTTCGGGCCGGTTTCGGCGATGTAGACGATGCGCGTGTCGAAATACGGGTCTTCGCCGGTCAGGCGGGTATAGATCGAGTCGGCGATCTTGTGGGCGATGCGGCGCCAGTTCTCGGGCGTCGTGGTGAGACGGCGGCCCGGCTCGCCGTTGATGCGCATGAGCTCGCCGCCATAGATGTCCCAGAGGCGGAAGGAGACGGCGACCTTGCCGTCGGGCAGTTCCTCGAACGTGCCGACGACCAGGCCTTCAGTGCGGATGATCTTCCAGTCGGCGAAGCGCGGCTCGGCATTGATCGAGAGATCGCGCTGGATGAAGGAGGCCGGGTTCTGCAAGTCGAACAGGCCGGTGGAGGCGAGGTCGGCGCGGACGACTTCGACGATCTGCTTGGCGAGATCGGAATTGGCGCCGGTGACCTGGAAGTCCGGGATGGCGATGGGGGTCGGGGTGAAATTGCCTTGATCGACGCGCACGCGCAGCTGCGCCGAGGCCGGGGCGACCAGCCCGAGGGCGATCAGGGCGACGGCGAGAAACCGCCGTAGATAGTGCGTGGCCCGATGTGTCATTCCTTCAGACTCCTTCTGATTGTTACGCATGCGATCAGCTCCGAGGTGGGCCGATCGTCACGACGATATCTTTCCATTGATCATACGATTCTTTTGGAAGGCGGTACGCAGCACAGCTGCGGGCAGCAAGCAGCGCCTTCTGTATCGCTACCTGCTTGTACCGGCTCAGGCCGGCGCCTTTCGGGCTGACCAGTTCGACAGGCTCAGCCAGCGTTCCGTCTATCGCAAGCTTCATTCTGACCTCCACATCGATCTGATCTTCTGTAGGCAGGTCCTCGATGCCGTCCCAGCAATCACCAATCTGGCGTTTGAGAATTGCCTGTAGCGAGCCAATATTGCCGGACTTCTCGCCCACCCCTTCGCGATCGCGGTCTGCATTTCCGATGTTCGGACGGTCGGTTGCCGTTGAAGTATTTCGTGCGCGCTCCTGCCGCTTGTCTTTCAGCACCGAGTCGAAATCATCGAGGAAGGCGAGGTCGTCTTCCTTCGGTTTCTTCGGCGGCTCTTTCTTGATCAGGGGCTCGGGCTTTTTCGGTTCCGGCTTCTTGGGCTCCGGCTTTTTCGGCTCGGGCTCCTTGGCGGCGCGCGGATCGGGGACGGCCTCTTCGGGCTCCGGCTCAGCCGCTTCGGGCTCAGGCTCCGGCGGGGCCTCCTCGACTTCCGGTTCAGGCTCCGGGGGGAGCGCTTCTTCCTTCGGATCGGGCGCCTTGCGCAGCTCGCTGACATTCGAGACGAGGCCGACGTCCTCAAAGTCGATTGGAAGGTCGGCGACGCTGGCGCATTGCGGCAGGGCGACCACGATCTCGATGGCGCGGATGCCCGGATTTTCGCGGCGGAGTTTCTCGATCGCCTTGTCGCACTCGGAATCTGCCTGCGGCCACGAGATCATCGCCATGGCCAGGACGCTGGCATGGACGAGGGCCGAGACGGTGAAACCGCGAAGCATGGT
>CAMDAC010000028.1 GCA_945888325.1 Candidatus Sulfopaludibacter sp. SbA3 | reverse complement strand
TGCGACCCTCGGCCCGCGGAGCCGGACGCTGAAGGAAATCCGCGCGCTGGCGGAGGCGGGCGCCGATGTGTTCCGGCTGAACTTCTCGCATGGCAGCCACGAGGATCACCGCGCGACGCTGGAGATCGTTCGCAAGGTGGAGGCGCTGGTCGGCCGGCCGCTGGCCGCGCTGGCGGACCTGCAGGGTCCGAAAGTGCGTGTCGGGAGCTTTCCGGGCGGCGAGATGAAAGTGTCGTGGAAGGGCGAGTACCCCCTCGTCGCGGCCGAGAGCACGGACGCCTCCGAGACGATCCCGGTGCCGCACAAGGCTATCCTCGACCAGCTGGAAGTCGGTGACACGATCCTTGTCGATGACGGCAAGCTGATCTTCACGGTGACCGCCGCCGGCAAGGCGCTGCGCGTGCGGGCGGATGTGCCGGGCAAGATTTCCGACAAGAAGGGCTTCACCGTGCGCGGCAAGGCGTTGCCGGTGAAAGCGCTGACCGACAAGGACAAGGCGGATCTCGAGTTTGCATTGTCGATCGGGGTCGATCTTGTGGCGCTGTCTTTCGTGCAGTCGGTGTCCGACATCGCGATGACAAAGGCGATCATCAATGGCCGGGCTCCGCTGATCGCGAAGCTGGAGAAGCCCGCGGCGCTGGGCGAGCTGCGTGAGATAATCCATGCCTCGGACGGCGTGATGGTGGCGCGCGGCGATCTCGGCGTGGAATATCCGCCGGAAGAAGTGCCGGTGATCCAGCGGCGCATCATCCGGGCCGCGCGGGCAGCAGGGCGGCCGGTGATCGTCGCGACGCAGATGCTGGAATCGATGATCGAGAATTCGGCGCCGACAAGAGCTGAAGCTTCGGACGTGGCGACGGCGATCTACCAGGGTGCGGACGCGGTGATGCTGTCGGCTGAGACGGCCGTGGGGCGTCATCCGGCGACGGCGGTGGCGATCATGTCACGCATCATCCGGGCAACCGAGAATGCCGAAGACTATCGCCGGTCCATGCTGCAGTTCGACGGCGACGAGCCTGCGCGCACGGCGATCGATGTGGTTGCGCAGACGTCGCTGGCGATGGCGGAGGCCGAAGGCGCAACGGCGCTGGCGCTGCGCACCGGCGCGTTCGAGCGGCTGGCCCGGTTCTCCCGGGTGCGCGGCAAAACGCCGATCCTCTATGGCTCGATCGACGAGGACCGCGTCCGCCAGGCCTGCCTGTTATGGGGCGTGCATCCGCGCAAGCTCGATGCCGGTGTCGAGAACTGGTACCGTGCGCTGATGAAAGCGTCTGGCCTGGAAGGCCGCGTCGCTTACGCGCGCTGGGCGGGCGACGATGCGCGCTTCGCCTGGGAGATCGGGGTCGGCAAGGGCCTCGATGGCAAGCCGATCACTGGCGTATGATCATCTGCCCCTGGCGGACTTCGTAGGAATTCAGTTCGCCGAGAAAAGTCATGCCGAGCAGGGACTGTTCGAGTTCCGTGCGCAGGATGACGGCGTTGACGTTTTCGATCTCGACCTTTCCGATGCGGATGCTCTCCAGCATGACCGGCGCGCCATAGGTGATGCCGCCGGCGGTGCGGATTTCGGAATCGAAGTCGAGCTCTTCCGGTTTCAGGCCCAGGCGCTGGGCATCGAAATAGGTCAGCGCGACGATGCTCGCGCCGGTGTCGACCATGAACTTCACCTGCGTGCCGCTGACATCGGCCCGGGTCCAGAAATGACCATCATCCTCGCGGTCGATGAAGGCCGCGCGCGAACCGGTCGAGGGGGCGGGCTCAGGCGTGGCGACCGCCACGGTCACGGGCGCAGGCGCGGCGGCCTGCTCCTTGAGGCGGGGGGCCACACCGAACGCGATCACCATCGCAATGAAGACAGCCGTGAACATCACGAAGAACAGGTTGCGCAGGGCCATGCGTCAGCGTTTTCCCATCAGTTCAAGCTGGGTTATCCGGGCGGGGAGGGTGGCAATTACTGCGTCGCGGCCTTCCGGCCCCATTTGAACCCAGCGGCCGATTTCCGGCAGCGTGCGGCCACAGCCGAGGCAATACCCCGTCTGGCCGTCAACGGCGCAAACCTTGATACAAGGGCTCTTTATCGGAGGGGTGGGCATGTCTATAGCAAACACCGATTGGTGGACTCCTTCAAGTCTTGCACAGATCGCGTAATAAATCCTTGCCGGACAGGCCCTGAAATCTTTGATACCTTAAATGCCGCGCAGATGATTTGCGCACGGAGTGACCAGTCTTGAGCGATCCTGCGGCCCAGAAATCCCCTCTTTCGGATGTTCGCGACCTGATTCTGAAGCCGGTAGAGGCCGATTTGGCCTCCGGCAAAAGGGTGCGCGAGGCGCTCATGGGCATGGGCCGGGAGGGCGACTTTGGCCGCCTCGGCGAGGCTGCCGAGTGGCTGGCCCGCTGGCAGCGCCGGTTCCCGCCGCGGATCGAGAAGCCGACACTGGCGATCTTTGCGGGCTCGCACGGGATTGTGGAGCAGGGCGTATCGCTCTCCAGCAACTCCGACACCCGGGCGCATATCGATGCTTTGGCGCAGGGGCGCGCGCCGCTGTCGGCCATCGCAACGCAGGCCGGAGCGACCGTGCGCGTGTTCGAGCTGGCGCTTGACCGGCCGACGCCCAGTATCGCGAAGGAAGCGGCGATGACCGAGCGCGAATGCGCCGCGACCATCGCCTACGGATTTGAAGCCGTTGAAGACAAGCCGGACCTGCTGGCGATTGCCGTGTCCGGCGCCGGCGTGGGCACCGCAGCAGCGGCCGTGGCCTGCGCGCTGTATGGCGGCTCCCCGGACTATTGGGTGCGCCCGAGCGCCCAGACGCCGGCCAGTCTGTCCGAAAAGCGCAGCACCCTGGTGAGCGAAGCGCTGCGGCTGCACCGGGGGCACCTGTCGGACCCGCTGGAAGCGCTGCGTTGCCTAGGCGGCCGGGAACTGGCGGCCTGCGTCGGGGCGATCATCGCGGCGCGGCAGCAAAACATTCCGGTCGTGCTCGACGGCTTCGCGACGACCATTGCGGCCGGCGTGGTGCACGCCGTCTCGAATGTGGCGGTCAGCCATTGCCTCGCCTCGCACATCACGCAGCGCCCGGCACACGAAGCGGCGCTCGAACGGATCGGGCTGGCACCGCTTCTCCAGTTGCAGTTCCAGACCGGCGGCGGGCTCGGTTCGGCGACGGCAATCGGAGTGCTCAAAACCGCCTGCGCGCCCTTCATTGCCAAGCCAGCCAATGCATGACGCTAGGTCAGTGCGGCATTCTTTACGTTTACGTGCACGTCACCTTGCCAGTGCACGGTTTTGACTGACATAGAGTTGCCAATAGGCATCCAGAGGCACCGGAGGACCACCGACAATGAATCTTGATTTCACGCCTGAAGAAAACGCCTTCCGTGAAGAAGTGCGCGCGTTCATCCGCGACAATTATCCCAAGGAACTCATGAACATGGGGACCCGCGAGGATCTCAGCCGCGAGCAGTTCCTCGCCTGGCACAAGATCCTCGGCAAGAAGGGCTGGTCGGCAGTGGCCTGGCCGAAGAAATACGGCGGCACCGGCTGGACCTCGACCCAGCGCTACATCTGGTCTGAAGAAAACGCCCGCGTGGACGCGCTTATGCCGCTTCCGTTCGGCGTCTCGATGGTCGGCCCGGTGATCTACACCTTCGGCAGCGAAGAGCAGAAGGCGAAGCACCTTCCGGGTATCCTGTCGGGCGACGTCTGGTGGGCGCAAGGCTATTCCGAGCCGGGCGCCGGTTCTGACCTCGCAAGCCTCAAGACGACCGCCGTGCGCGACGGCGACCACTATGTGATCAACGGCCAGAAAACCTGGACGACGCTGGCCCAGCATGCGGACTGGGGCTTCTTCCTCTGCCGCACCGACCCCTCGGCCAAGTCGCAGGAAGGCATCTCCTTCATCCTCGTCAACATGAAGACGCCGGGCATCGAAGTGCGCCCGATCAAGCTGATCGACGGTACGCATGAAGTGAACGAGACCTGGCTCACCGACGTGCGCGTTCCGGTCGAGAACCTCGTCGGCAAGGAAAACGAAGGCTGGACCTACGCGAAGTTCCTGCTGGCGCACGAGCGCTCCGGCATCGCCGGCGTGGCCCGCTCCAAACGCGGCATCGAGCGCCTGCGTGACATCGCCTCCTCCGAGACGATCGACGGCACGCCGCTGATCCTCAACGGCGATTTCTCGCGCAAGATCAGCCAGCTCGAGATCGACCTGACGGCGCTCGAGTTCACCGAACTGCGCACGCTGGCATCGGAAGCGGCTGGCAAAGGCCCGGGCCCGGAAAGCTCGATCCTCAAGATCAAGGGCACCGAGATCCAGCAACGCCTGACCGAGCTGACGCTGGAAGCCGTCGGCAACTATGGCGCGCCGTATGCGCGCGGCATGGACGGCCACGGCGTCAATGATTTCGGCGTCGGCCCGGAATATTCGAACTTCGCGGCAGATACCTACTTCAACATGCGCAAGACATCGATCTACGGGGGATCCAACGAGATCCAACGCAACATCATTACAAAGATGATCCTCGGCCTTTAAGGCCGGGGGCAGGGAGGAATACTCATGGATTTCAATTTCACTGAAGAACAGACGATGATCCGCGACAGCCTCGCACGGCTGATCAAGGACCAGTATGATTTCGACACGCGCCGCAAGGTCGTGGCCTCAAAAGAAGGCTGGCGTCCGAAGATGTGGGCCCAGTTCGCCGAACTCGGCCTGCTGGCCGCGCCGTTCAGCGAAGAAGACGGCGGCCTTGGTGGCGGCCCGATCGATGCGATGGTGGTCATGGAAGAATTCGGCAAGGGCCTCGTGGTCGAGCCGTTCCTCCAGTCGGTCGTCGTAGGCGGCGGTTTCCTGAAGCGCGGCACCGAAGGCCAGAAGGCCGAGCACCTTGCGCCAATGATTGCCGGTGAGCGCGTGTTCGCGTTTGCTTATGCCGAACCGAAAGGCCGCTACAATCTGGCGGACCTCGAGACGACGGCGAAGAAGGACGGCGCCGGCTGGAAGATTTCCGGCCACAAGGCTGTCGTTGTGGGCGCGCCTTGGGCGAGCCACCTGATCGTCACGGCACGGACGGCCGGTGGCCGCCGCGACACCAAGGGTATCGGCGTGTTCATCGTGGCCAAGGATGCCAAGGGCGTAACCACGCGTGACTATCCGACCGTTGACGGACGCCGCGCCTCGGAAGTGCACTTCGACAACGTTTCGGTGGGCGCGGACGCAGCAATCGGCGATGCCGCAAACGGCCTGCCGCTGATCGAGCGCGTGACGGACGAAGCCATTGCCGCGCTCTGCGCAGAAGCCTGCGGCGCGATGAAAGTCGCCCAGACGATGACGGTTGAATACTCGCGCCAGCGCAAGCAGTTCGGCACGCCGATCGGCAAGTTCCAGGTGCTGCAGCACAAGATGGTCGACATGTTCATGGAGGCCGAGCAGTCGGTGTCGATGACCTACATGGCGACGCTGAAACTGGACGAGGATGATGTGACCCGGAAGAAAGCCGCTTCGGCTGCCAAGGTCCGCATCGGCCAGGCCGGCCGTTTCGTCGGCCAGAACGCCATCCAGATCCACGGCGGCATGGGCATGACGGACGAACTCGCCATCGGGCACTACTTCAAGCGCCTGACCATCATCGATTCCGAGTTCGGCAACGTCGATCACCACCTGAAGCGGTACACGGACCTTTCCGCGGCCGACATGGCGGTCGCCGCCGAGTAAGGCTCAAGCGATACAAGGACAGGGCGGGGCTGGAGCGATCCGGCCCCGCTTTTTTATGCGCGGCGCTCTGCGAGCATCCGGTGGATGGTCGCGACGGCATCGTTATGGGAGAGGCGCGTGCGCGCGTGCTTGCGGGCGCCGTCCGAGAGCGCAGCCCGGCGCGTGCCGTCATTCGCGAGGTTCAGGATTTCCGCAGCCAGCGCGTCCGGGCTATTGGCCGTGACCACAAGGTCGTCCAGCGCATGCCCGAAGCCTTCGAGGGCGAGCGGGTAGACGACGGCGGGCATGCCGAGCAACAGGTATTCCGCGACCTTGATGCTGGTTCCGGTGGCGAACCGAGTTGGCGCGATGCCGATGGCATTTGCCCCGCCGATGCTTTCGAGGGACTCGACGCGGCCAAGCACCTTCACGCCGGGCAGCGCGGCGCGGGCAGGCGTCAGCGTCTTGCCGATCGAGCCCGCAATCCAGAAGTCGAGCGCCGGCGCCTTGGCGCGAACCTGCGGCCAGACGTCGTCGAGGAAATGGTTCAGCGCTTCGGCATTGCCGCCGTGCACCGTGCCGATGAACACCACGCGCGGTGCGCCGGCATTCTCCGTGGTCTGATAATCGGGCGCATCCGGAGGCACCCAGGCCATTTGTGCGTCCGGCAGGTGGCGCTGCACTTTCGCAAGTTCATTGGCCGAGATGAAGAAGATGAGATCGCAGCTCGACAGCCAGCCGATCTCTGTTTCAAGGCTCGTCTCGTCGAAGTCGATCACCTGGCCGCCTTCGCGGAAACGCTCGGCGCGGTCCGAGAGTAGATCGTGCATCAGGCAGGCGTGGATCGTGCCTGATTTCAGCTTCTTCAACGAAGGGCCCATCGAGCTGTATTCGGCCAACGTGATGGCGGACGGATTTGCATCGCACGCGCGCGCGACGATCGCTGCTTCCTGCGCGCTGATCTCGCGGCCGAGATAGCTCGGGATCACGATCTCGGCGCCGAGGCGGCGGGCGGCTTCCTTGCCGAGGCGGACGGCGAAGCGCATCCAGATGCGGGGAGAGAGCGACCAGTAGCGGCTGCCGAGCTTGACCGCGCCTGGCCACACGATGTCCTTCGTCAGCCCAGCGAGACGCGGATGCACACTCGCCCAGGGCCGGTTGCCGAACGATTGCCACGGGGCAAACACGATGCGGATGTCCATCCCGGACCGCTTCACCATGCGCAGGAAGGTTTCCAGATAGGCCGAGTTGCCCGTCGCCATGTTGTCGAGCTGCCGCTGGACGAGGATGTCCATGACAGGGCGCAGCGAATCGGGGGGAGAGGTGGGTTTGGACATGGCTCTTCGTGCGGGATCGGGACCCGCCCGGCAATGCAAGTCCGCGGCCAGCGCGGCACAATTCAACGCGAAAGATTTTGGCGGGATTCGTGTGGGAGGTGCGTCAGCGGCGGCCGGTCCGCCAGCGCTTCCAGCGCTTCTTCGCAGGCCGAGCGCAACTCGGCGGCCTCCTCTGCCTGAAGACGTGTTCCGGCGCCCGGCAGCTGTTCATCAATGAATCGCAAGGCTTTTTCGATCACGGCGAGATGAAAGGCAGGCGAGAGCGTTCGCTCGTCAAGGCGCCGGCGCTCTGAATTGATCAGCCGAATACAATCCATGTTAGAAATTTACCAATATTCACCTTAAAGTAAATACAGGCCTCGCGGCTTTCCGGTGGACCGGCTGCGTTTCCTGTGAGGTTCAGGCGCCTTTGGCCCAGAGCGCCTCAAGGTCGCGGGCCATCGCTTCCGATTTGCGCGCGACGGAGTCCGGTACGCGGAAACCCACGATCGCGGTGCCTTCCAGCGAACTGGTCTCGTCCGGCGCTACCGGCCAGCGCGACCCGGCGATCAGGTTGGCGCCGAGTTCCGCGAGCAGTTCCCCGAACTCCGCCTCGCGGCCGTCCCGGAAGAGGGGCAGCCAGAGCAGGATCATGCCGGTCGGCCAGCGCTTCAGCGCCTTGGGGGTCCAGAGGGCGAGCGCTTCGATATCCCGCCGCGTCTCGTAGCTCGGGTCGGAGAACACGATGATCTGCTCGTGTCCGCGCGGGGCAAGTTTCAGCGCGCCCGAATAACCGTCCGCCTCGCGGATCAGCACGCGCGGGTCAGCGCCGACATTCTCAGTCAGCGCCTTGAACTCGGCCGGGTGGCGCTCGAACAGGATCGCGCGGGCCGAGGCCGGAAGGCGGGTGAGCGCCAAGGCAGGAGAGCCCGGATAGTCCTTCTCCGTCCGCTGACGGACGAGCTTCAGCCAGTCTTCAAAGCCCGCCGGAGCGTTTCCCTTCAGCAGGGCAAGGATGCCGGTATCCGCCTCGCCGCCCTTGCGGGCCTGCGCGCCGGTCAGGTCATACCGTCCGCGCCCGGAATGTGTTTCCACATAGAGTAGCGGACGGGACCCCTTCGCTGCGTCGCGCAGGACAAGGTCCAGCACGGCGTGCTTCAGCACGTCGGCGCGGTTGCCCGCGTGAAAGCCGTGCTGATAGGACAGCATCGCCGGTTACTGACCGCCGAGGCTTTCCTTGCGGGCCGCTTCGAACTCGTTGCCCGCATACCAGGTTGGCCAGTCGGCGGACTTCGCGATGTCGCGGCCGACCTGGAACAGCGTCTGGATGTCCTGCTCGAAACCGGCGAGATCCCAGTCATCCGAGTACTCGTCCATCGGCTTGTGATAGCGCTCAGCCGTATAGGCTGCGGCGGCGGCCTTGCCGGCCGCCACGCCGCCTTCGACCTTGTCTTCACCGCCGTCAGCGTAAAGCATCGGCACGCCCTTCTTGGCGAAGGAGATGTGGTCCGAACGGTAGAAATAGCCGGCTTCCGGCGTCGGGTCCGCCTTGATCACGCGTCCCTGCGCGGCGAGCACTTCCTTCAGCCGGTCTTCCAGCTGCGAGGCGCCGTAGCCGACGACGACCATGTCCTTGGTCAGGCCGATCGGCAGCGCGCCGTCCATGTTGATCCCGGCGACGATCTTGTTGAGCGGCACGGTCGGGTTCTCGGCATAATAGGCCGAGCCGAGCAGGCCGGATTCTTCAAGCGTGACAGAAACGAAGAGGGCAGAACGGTCCAGCGTTTCGGCCTTCATCGCTTCGGCGATCTCAAGGAGTGCGGCCGAGCCTGTGGAGTTGTCCACGGCGCCGTTGAAGATGTCGTCTTCGTAGAAGTCTTCGCCTTCCTTGCCGGTCTTCTCACCGGTTTTCATGCCGAGATGGTCCCAGTGCGCCGTGTACAGAACGTATTCGTCCGGCTTTGTCGCGCCCGGGATGACGCCGACTACGTTCCGGCTCGAGAGCGGCTCGATGGTCTGGTTGACCGTGCCGCGCACTTTCAGGCCTTCCATCACGACGGGCGTGAAGCCCCGCGCATTGGCAGCCGCTTTCTGCGCGGCAAAGTCGAGACCGGCCTTGGCGAACATCTGCTCGGCCATCTCCCGCGTGATCCAGCCTTCGACGGCCGCGCGGCTTGCGCCGCCATCGGCGCGGACGAGATCGGACTGCGCGCCGGTCCACGAGCCGGTGACAACGTCCCAGCCATAGGCAGCGGCGTCGGTCTCATGCACGACGAGTGCGGCGGCGGCGCCCTGGCGGGCGGCTTCCTCGAACTTGTAGGTCCAGCGGCCATAATAGGTCATGGCGTTGCCCTTGAACAAACTCGCGTCGCCCGTGGCAAAGCCGGGGTCGTTGACGAGGATGATTACGGTTTTCCCGGTATAGTCCTGCCCGGCATAATCGTTCCATCCGAACTCCGGCGCCACGACGCCGTAGCCGACGAACACGACATCGCCCGGCGCGAAGCTCACCTGGTCCGCGTTCTGGCGTTTCGACCAGTAGACGGCCTGCGACTTGAATCCGAGCGAGAGGTCTTCGCCGTCCGGCCAGGTCACGATCAGTTCGGAGGTGGCGGGGTCGACGGTCTGGTTCACCATCTTCACTTCCTGGAAGTAGGTGCCGTTGTCGCCGCCGGGCGCCACGCCGAGGCGCGCCATTTCGGCGGCGATCCAGGCGGCGGAAGCTTCACCGGCCGGCGTGCCCGGGCCGCGGCCTTCGAACGTGTCGTCGGCGAGCGTCTTGATCCGGACGGCCAGATCAGCGGCGGTTATCGCCGGCGTCGTGCCTTCCGGCAGCGGCAGCAGCAGTTCTTCCGCCGCAGCGGCTGGCGCTTCGGTGACCGGAACGGCCGCGTCAGGGGCGCAGGCGGTGAGGGTGAGCGCCGCGGCGGCGCTGAGGAGGGCAAGGCGTAGGATCATGTCTGGGTTTCCCGCGAAGTACGCAAGGCCGGGAGGCCCGGCCAGAATTTCTGATGGGGCGGGTCTCGCATGTCATGAAGGGGTCATCAAGCATGGGCCGGGCGGTTTTCCGGCGCGTCTCCTGTGTTTCCGGACTTGTCACTGGGCGTTCAGGTGCAAATTCTATAGTCCTGAGTTGACGGCCCCGCCGGGGCCAAGAGGTATCGCCATGACGAAGTTTGCGTTTCAGGATTGGAGAAACAGCGCCCGGATCGGCCTCGCTGCGCTGTTTGCGGGCCTTGCGGCGATCGCTCTGCCGGCCTGCGCACACCCTGTGGTCATTGGCGCACTCGAATCGGCCGCGAAGATCGAGCCGGCGTTCCTGCCCGACGAGGACACGTTCGTGGCCGCCGATGGCGCGCGCCTGGGCCTGACGGTCTGGCCAGCGGCAGGGACGGATGATCCGGACTATGTGGTCGTCGGCGTGCACGGCATGAGCGACTATGCCGGCGCGTTCCATATGGCGGCGCCTTACTGGGCAGCGCGCGGTGTGACGACCTATGCCTACGACCAGCGCGGCTTTGGCCGGTCACCCAACAAGGGCTTCTGGCCGGACGAGGAATTGCTGCGCGAGGACCTGCGCACAGCGGTCGATGTGGCGCGCCAGCGCCATCCGGACGCGGTGATCACGGTGGTCGGCATCTCGATGGGCGCGTCGGTCGCGATGACGGCGTTCGGGTCGGACGATCCGCCGAAGGCCGACCGCCTCATCCTCTCGGGCCCCGGCCTGCGCGGCTGGGGCGCGATCAATCCGCTGTACCGGATGAGCCTTCTGGCTTCGACCTACACCAACCCTGGCTGGATCGTTGTGCCGCCCGCCGGACTCATCAAGATCGAGCCGTCGGACAACAACGCGATGCTGCGCCGGACCTGGTCCGATCCGCACATGACTTATGAGAACCGTATCGACCAGGTCTACGGCCTCGTGAACCTGATGGAGGACGCGCACTGGGCCTCGGCGCGCCTGCCGAAGAGCGTTCCGGTGCTCGCGTCGTACGGCGCGAAGGACATTGTCATTCCGCAGAACGGCGTCGAACGCACCGCGAAGCTGCTGCCCGCCGGCACACGCACCGTCTACTACAAGAACGGCTACCACATGCTCGAACGCGACCTGCAGGCCGAGAAGGTGCACGCGGACTATCTCGCCTTCATGAAGGATCCCAGCGCCGTCCTGCCCAGCGGGGAAGGTGAGTGGCCATTCCTCCAGGCCTGCAAGCGATGGGCCTCGGTCAACACAGCGCCCACCGCCTGCTGAGCCACGCCATGCCCGCCTTTCTGGATAGCGAAGGCGCTATGGAAGGCCATGATGGAGCCCGGCTTGGATTGAGCATCTGGTCCGCCGACGGCGTCACCGAGCCAGAGCACGTCATCGTCGGCATTCACGGCATGAACAACTATGCGGGTGAGTTCCGGCTCGCGGCCCCTGAATGGGCGCGGAGTGGTGTCACGGTCTATGCCTATGACCAGCGCGGCTTTGGCCGTTCCGTGAACCGGGGCCTCTGGGCCGGGGACGCGACCATGCAGGAGGACCTGCGTACCGCTGTCTCGCTGGCGCGTGACCGGCATCCGTCCGCGACCGTCAGTGTTGTGGCCATCTCGATGGGGGCCGCCGTTGCGATCACCGCTTTCGCCTCCGAGCGCCAACCCCTCGCGGACCGCTTGATCCTGTCGGGTCCCGGGCTGCGCGGCTGGGGGGCGCTCAACCCGCTGTTCGCCTCCACGCTCTGGATCGGTTCAAAGGCGGCGCCCGGCCTCATCGTGCGCCCGCCAAAGTTTGCCAAGCCGAAGTTGACGGACAATGACGCGTTCCTGGCCATCCAGGACGTTGACCCGCATCACGCGCAGGAAAACCGGATCGACCAGCTGAAGGGCGCCGTCGCCCTGATGGAGAGGGCCCACGAACAAGTGCGGCGTCTGCCGGCGCGGGTTCCGGTCCTCGTCTCCTATGGCGCCCATGACCAGGTCGTGCCGCCGAACGGACTGAAGCGGACCGCGCCGCATCTGCCGCCGCATGTCCGCACGGTCTACTACAAGGACGGCTATCACGTGCTGCTGAGCGACCTGCAGCGCGAAAAAGTGATCAGCGATTACCTCGCCTTTATCCGCGATCCGGCAGCGGCCTTGCCGAGCAATGAACCGGAATGGCCGTTCCGCTAAGCCTTTCCACAGCTGTAGCCCCCTTGTGGCGTCGCTCGCGTGGACAAATATAGGGGCATCTGCCAAACCTGATCGCAAGCGATTCAGCCAATTTTTTCAAAGGCTACTTTGATGTCCAATATCCATGAGACCGCGCTCAACCTTGTCCCGATGGTTGTCGAACAGACGAGCCGGGGAGAGCGGGCCTTTGATATCTTCTCGCGCCTTCTCAAGGAGCGCATCATTTTTCTCACCGGGCCCATCGATGATGGCGTCGCGGCACTGACGACCTCGCAGCTCCTGTTCCTCGAATCCGAGAACCCGAAGCGCGAAATCGCCATGTATATCAACAGCCCAGGCGGTTACGTCTCGTCGGGTCTCGCGATCTACGACACCATGCAATATGTCCGCTGCCCGATCTCGACGGTCTGCATCGGCCAGGCGGCCTCGATGGGGTCGCTGCTGCTTGCCGCCGGGGAAAAAGGCATGCGGATCGCGCTGCCGAATGCCCGTGTCATGCTGCACCAGCCGTCGGGCGGCTATTCGGGCGTTGCGACTGATATTGAGCGCCATGCCGAAGAGATTATCGAATTGAAGCGCCGTCTTAACAATATTTATGTGCGTCACACCGGCCAGCCGTATGACGTCATCGAGCGCAAACTCGACCGCGACACCTTCCTGACGGCCGAACAGGCCATGGAATTCGGCATTGTAGACAAGGTTTACGAGCGCCGGTCGGCGGATGACGAGAAATAATCCACTGTTTCCAACGTGCGGCCCGCCCCTTGCAGGCTTGGCGAACAACTATAGACTTAAACAACCGGATCGCTTCCAGGCAGGCCTTAAAGCCTGCGTTAAGCGTTTCACGGCATTGAGGAAGTTATGACGAAGCAAAACGGCTCCGGCGACTCCAAGAACACGCTCTACTGCTCTTTCTGCGGGAAGAGCCAGCATGAGGTGAAAAAGCTCATTGCTGGACCGACCGTGTTCATCTGCGATGAGTGCGTCGAACTCTGCATGGACATCATTCGCGAGGAAAACAAAACCTCAGCGATCAAGTCCCGTGAGGGCGTTCCGACGCCGCAGGAAATCTGCGATGTGCTGGATGACTATGTCATCGGCCAGCGCCACGCGAAACGCATCCTCTCGGTCGCGGTCCACAACCATTACAAACGCCTCTCCCATGCCGGCAAGGCCGACGGGGTGGAGCTGTCGAAATCCAACATCCTGCTCGTCGGCCCGACGGGTTGCGGCAAGACGCTGCTCGCGCAGACGCTCGCCCGCATCCTGGACGTGCCGTTCACGATGGCCGACGCCACGACGCTCACCGAAGCCGGCTATGTCGGCGAGGATGTCGAGAACATCGTTCTGAAGCTGCTTCAGGCCGCTGACTACAACGTCGAGCGCGCCCAGCGCGGCATCGTCTACATCGACGAGATCGACAAGATTTCGCGCAAGTCGGACAACCCCTCGATCACGCGCGACGTGTCGGGCGAGGGCGTCCAGCAGGCGCTGCTGAAGATCATGGAAGGCACCGTTGCGGCAGTTCCGCCGCAGGGCGGCCGGAAACATCCGCAGCAGGAATTCCTGCAGGTCGACACGACCAACATTCTCTTCATCTGCGGCGGCGCGTTTGCCGGCCTCGAGAAGATCATCGCCGCGCGCGGTGACAATGCCTCGATCGGCTTTGGCGCGACCATCAAGAACGCCAGTGACAAGGGCGTCGGCGAGACGCTACGCGGCACCGAGCCGGAAGACCTGCAGAAGTTTGGTCTGATCCCGGAATTCATCGGCCGTCTGCCGGTCATCGCGACGCTGGAAGACCTGGACGAGAAAGCCCTCATCCAGATCCTGACCCAGCCGAAGAACGCCCTGCTCAAACAGTACCAGAAACTGTTCGACATGGAGAACGTGGCGCTGACCTTCACGGCCGAGGCGCTTGTCGCGGTTTCGCGCAAGGCCATCGGCCGCAAGACCGGCGCGCGCGGCCTGCGCTCGATCATGGAAGCCATCCTGCTCGACACGATGTTCGAACTGCCAAACCTGCGCGGCGTCGAAGAAGTCGTGATCAATGCCGAAGTGGTGGAAGGCAATGCCGAGCCGCTTTATGTTCATGCCAACAAGGCCCAGACCGAAGCGGGTTGATCCCCTCCGGACACGGAAGTTCGAAAGCCCCGGCCTCACCGCCGGGGCTTTTTCATTCCGGCGGGTGGATCGTCAGGATATCCACGCGCGGCGGCATCAGGAATCGCATCGGCACACCGACCATGCCCGTTCCGGTCGTCACATAGACAAGTCGTTCTCCCGCCGGCGAAGCATAGCGGTCCAGTTCCTTGTCGAACGGGCCGGTGACCGGAAGGATCTTCTGGTAGAGGCCCGGTATGCGAACCTGTCCGCCATGCGTATGGCCGGCGAGCATCAGGTCATAGGCAAAGTCATCCGGCACGACGAGCGCCGTATCCGGATTGTGCGTCAGAAGGATCACCGGCTTGCCGGCGGGCAGGCCGGACGAAAAGGTGAAATCTTGGCGCCGCTGCCAGAGGTCGGACGCGCCGGAGATGATGAGGCCGTGTCCTGCGATATCCGTCTCGACCGCGCGGTTGTGCATGATCGTGGCGCCGGCGTCGCCGAGGGCGGCGAGCAGGGGATCCGTCAGGTCACTTCCCGGGCGGCCAACATCGTGATTGCCGAGCACGGCGAAGAGCGGCGCGTCAAGGTTTCCCAGCGCGGCAAAGTCTTCAGGAATATCCTCCGGGTCCGGATGATACGTCAGGTCGCCTGCCAGGAAGACCGCGTCGACGTCCTCGGAATTGATCCGCGCCACGATGCGCTCGATCGGCATGGCATTGCCGAAGATGCCGATATGCGGATCACCAAACAGCGCAATCCGGATCGACGGTGAGCTTTCGCTGGCACCCGGCAAAACAATCGTCTCGCGGTGCGTGACGAGCTGGCGCGGTTCAACGAAGCGCGCGTAGGCGAGCACGCTGGTGATCGCGAGCGCCAGGGCAGCGGCGACTTTCACGGCGGGCCGGCCGCGGAGCAGGGCCCACAGGCACAGCGCTGCGAAAGGGAAGTAGAGCCAGCTGCCCCAGAAAATCACAAGCTTCATCATCGCCCTTTCCTGATCAGCCTTCATGGCAAAGAAAAGGCCGGCATCCGAAGATGCCGGCCCTGCTCACGGCCCAAGGGCCACGAAGCTTACATCTTGTAGTACATTTCGAATTCGACCGGGTGCGGATGGAGTTCGAAGCGCATGTTCTCTTCCATCTTCAGCTCGATATAGGAGTCGATCTGGTCGTCATCGAACACGCCGCCCTTCTTGAGGAAGGCGCGGTCTGCATCGAGGGCAGCGAGGGCTTCACGCAGCGAGCCGCAGACTTGCGGGATCTTTGCGGCTTCAGCCGGCGGCAGGTCGTACAGGTCCTTGTCCATGGCATCGCCCGGGTGGATCTTGTTCTCGATGCCGTCGAGGCCGGCCATCAGCAGGGCTGCGAAGGCGAGGTAGGGGTTCGCCATCGGATCCGGGAAGCGGGCTTCGATGCGTTTCGCCTTCGGGTTCGAGCCGAACGGAATGCGGATCGAGGCCGAGCGGTTGCGCGACGAGTAGGCCAGCATAACCGGCGCTTCGTAGCCCGGGACGAGACGCTTGTAGCTGTTCGTCGACGGGTTGGTAATCGCGTTCAGGGCTTTCGCGTGCTTGATGATGCCGCCGATGTAGTAGAGGCACATGTCGCTGAGGTCAGCATACTTGTTGCCGGCGAACAGCGGCTTGCCGCCCTGCCAGATCGACTGGTGCACGTGCATGCCCGAGCCGTTGTCCTTGTACATCGGCTTCGGCATGAAGGTCGCCGACTTGCCGTAGGACGCGGCCACGTTGTGGATCACATACTTGTAGAGCTGCATGCGGTCAGCCATCACGGTCAGCGTCGAGAACTTGAGGCCAAGCTCGTGCTGCGCCGGTGCCACTTCGTGGTGGTGCTTCTCGGGGTCGAGGCCGATCTCGCCCATGATGGTGAGCATCTCGCCGCGCATGTCCTGCTCGGAGTCGATCGGCGGCACGGGGAAGTAGCCACCCTTCGGGCCTGGGCGGTGGCCCATGTTGCCCATCGGGTATTCCTTGCTCGTGTTGATCGGCAGTTCAGCCGAGTCGTAGCTGTAGCCGGTGCTGTGCGGCTCGATCGACCAGCGCACGTCATCGAAGATGAAGAACTCGGCTTCCGGTCCGAAGAACACGGTGTCGCCGATGCCCGATGCCTTCACATAGGCTTCGGCTTTCTTGGCGGTGGTGCGCGGATCGCGGTTGTAGGCCTGGCCGGTGATCGGGTCCAGCACGTCGCAGATCACGGCGAGCGTCGTCTGCTGGAAGAACGGGTCGATGATGGCCGTGGCCTGGTCCGGCATCAGCAGCATGTCGGATTCGTTGATGGCCTTCCAGCCGGCGACCGACGAGCCGTCGAACATCTGGCCTTCGGTGAAGAAGTCTTCGCCGACCATGTTCTTGTGGAAGGTGACGTGCTGCATCTTCCCGCGCGGATCGGTGAAGCGAAGGTCGACATACTGGATGTCCTCGTCCTTCATTTTTTTGTAGAGTTCATCAGCCATTGGGTTTGCCTTCTGGTGAGCTGTTTGTGCTGCCTGATATGAGGGCGCGGAGGCCGCGCCGGTGTGAGCTTAGAGCGCGGCGTCGCCGGTTTCGCCGGTGCGAATGCGCACAGCGTCGATAACATCCGAGACGAAGATTTTACCATCCCCGATCTTGTCGGTATGCGCAGCTTTTTTGATTGCCTCTACGGCACCCTCAACAGCGCTGTCGGCGAGGACAACTTCAATCTTCAGTTTCGGCAGGAAGTCGACGACGTATTCGGCGCCGCGGTAGAGTTCCGTGTGGCCACGCTGGCGGCCAAAGCCTTTGGCCTCGATGACGGTCATGCCCTGCAGGCCGATTTCCTGAAGGGCTTCCTTCACGTCGTCGAGCTTGAACGGTTTGATGATGGCTTCGATCTTCTTCATGCGTGGTTCTCCCCAAGCGCCCGGTTAAGATTTCAATCGTGCGTATGGGGTGTTGGGTGTGGACGCGATAGTCAGGCGGGGGAGTCGTGCGCCGCATACCCTGCATGGTAAATAATAAGGCGCCCGCGCCTAACAATTAGGCAGACGTTTCTGGCGGGAAATCCTAAATAATGACGCCTGCGTCACTTTTCACTTCCGGGCGTGCGTGCTACAGGATGGCTACCTCCCGGAGATCGCCGAATGACCGCCCAAGCCTATGTCCATCCTGATCGCCGCGCGGCGGCCTTCCGTCCGCTCAAGGCGTGGTCGCACATGCAAAAGCTGATCGCGGACAAGGAAGACACCGAACAGGTGTTCCACATCATCGAGGCGCTTAACGGCAACTCGTTCGAGAAGAACTTCTGGGCCTTTGCGGCAAAGCCCGAGGGGCAGAAACTCCTAAAGGAGAAGCCCTACCTGCCGCCGATCCTCGACGATCACAGCTGGATCCGGGACCTGCCGGACGGCACGGTCGGGCGCGCCTATGTCGAGTTCATGGAGCGCGAGGGCCTCTCCGCCCAGGGCCTCGTGGACGAGAGCGAGAAGTTCCGCTCCAAGGCCCGCGAATACGAAGACGACATGATGTGGTACGGCAATCGTCTGCGCGACACGCATGACCTTTTCCATGTGCTGTCGGGCTATAACCGCGACGCACTCGGCGAAGCCTCCCTGCTGGCCTTCACGTACAGCCAGCAACCGGGCCTCGGCGTCATCTTCATCGCATATGTCGGCTGCCGCACGATCGTAAAGCACGCGCCCAAGGGTGCCCGCATCATGGACTGTTTCTGGGAAGGCAAACGCAATGGCGCGGCCGCCCAGAAGATCATCGAGCAGGACATTATCGCCCTGATGCACGAGCCGCTCGACGCGGCGCGCGCGCGGCTCGGTATCGCGAAACCCGTCATCTACCGCGAGACGCTCAAGCTGCTCGGCCAGAATGGCTACACTCCGGCGCTCCAACCGCAGGCGATGGCCGGCGAGCCGGTCGCCGCTTGATCTACCTGATCCGGCATGGCGAGGCCGCAGCGGGCTGGGGGGATCATCCCGATCCCGGCCTCAGCGCGCTTGGCGCAAAGCAGGCGGAAGCCGTCGCGGCGCAGCTGAAGGCGTTCGCCATCACGAACATCATCTCCAGCCCAATGCAGCGCTGCCGCGAAACCTCGGCGCCCTTGTCGGGCCTTCTCTCGCTTACGCCGGCGATCTCTCCGCAGGTTTCGGAAATCGGCACGCCGCCGGACATCGAGGACCGCGTCACCTGGCTTCGCAACCTGATGGCCGGTACTTGGACCGAAGCAGGCGCGCCGTTCGTGGACTGGCGCGCGCGCATGGGCGCCTTCGTCGAGGCCCTGCCACCCCACACCGCCGTGTTCTCCCACTTCGTGGCGATCAACGCGCTGTGCGGCCTTCTGGAGGGAGGTGACCGGGTGACCGTGTTCCGTCCCGGCCATTGCTCGGTGACCCGTCTCGAGCGGCGCGGCGCCGGTCTGCGCGTGGCAGAATATGGAAGCGAAGCCGCCACCCGCGTGCTATGAGCCGCCCCCATGGGCAGACCAATTCTTACGCCGCAGGAAATGCGCGCCGCTGAGCAGGCGGTAATCGCTGCGGGCACCGACAGTTTCACCCTCATGCAACGCGCCGGTGAGGCGGTGGCCGAGTTCGTCCACGCGCATTGGCCGGAAGGCCATATCCAGGTCCTGTGCGGCCCCGGCGGCAATGGCGGCGACGGCTTCGTCGCGGCCGCCGCACTCGCCAAACTCTGGCGCAAGGTCGAAGTCTTCTGCGCCGTGCCGGTGGCCGAGCTTCAAGGCGATGCCGCCAAGGCCGCTGCACTCTGGGACGGCAAGGTCGGCACGCTCGAGGAGGCGCTCACCGCGCCGCATGAGCTGGTGCTCGATGCGCTGTATGGCGGAGGCCTGACGCGCCCGCTCGAAGGCGCTGCCGCCGCGCTCGCCGCCCGCCCGGCGCGCGTGGTGTCGGTCGATGTGCCCTCCGGCATCGACGGCTTCACCGCGAAGCCCCTCGGGCCCTGCTTCCGTGCCGAAGGCACCATCACCTTCGCGGCGCTCCGCCCGGCCCACGTGCTGCTGCCCGGTGCAGCTTTCTGCGGCGCCGTGATGGTGGCCGATATCGGCGTGCCCACTCAGACCCGCGCGATGGAAAACAGTCCGGCGCTCTGGGCGGCCGAACTGCCGCAACCGGGGCAGGGCGACTACAAGCATCGCCGGGGCCACCTGAAAGTCGTCAGTGGACAGATGAGTTCCACGGGCGCCGCCCGTCTCGCGGCCCGCGCAGGCCTGCGCGCCGGGGCGGGGCTCGTGACCCTGCTCTCGCCGCCCTCGGCGATGATGACCAATGCCGCGCATCTCACCGCGATCATGCTGTCCTCCGTAGACGGAGCAGACGAACTTCTGGAGGCCGCCCAGAAAGCCAGCGTCGTCATCATCGGCCCCGCCGCCGGCGTCACGCCGCAGACCCGCCAGAACGTCGCCGCCGTGCTCAAATCCGCCGCCCGCGCCGTGCTCGATGCCGATGCGCTGACGGTCTTCGCGGACAATCCCTCCGCCCTGTTCGCCATGCTGCGCGAACCGGACGTGCTGACGCCGCATACCGGCGAGTTCGAACGCCTCTTTGGCGACCTTCTCGACAGCGCGCCCAACAAGATCGAAGCCGCCCGCGAGGCCGCCGCGAAAGCGGGCTGCCTCGTGATCGTCAAGGGCGCCGACACGGTGATCGCCTCGCCGAGCGGGCATGTCGTCGTCAACACCCACGCCACGCGCTGGCTCGCCACCGCCGGCTCAGGCGATGTCCTTGCAGGCATTCTCGCGGGCTTCATGACGCAAGGCGTGGACAGTTTCCTCGCCGCCGCCATGGGCGCCTGGATCCATGGCGAGGCCGGCCGCCGCGTCGGGGCCGGGCTGATCGCCGAAGACCTGGAACAACAGCTGCCGGATATCCTCAGCGCGCTGCATGGGGAGATGGTGGCGCGCTAGCGGATCAGTGCCCCGCCAGACGTCCCATGGGCCGTCCGTCGATGATCTGGTCGAGATACTCGCTCATGCCGTAGCCGACCTTTCCGTCGCAATGATACTCGGTCATCGCCTCGGTGATGCGTGTGGTCAGCTCGACCCCGTCCGGCGTCGTGCGCCGGTTGCGCAGCGGGATGAGCGACAGCACCTTGCCGGTGACGGTGTAATTCTTGCCCGCCTTTGTCTCGATCTTCGCGGTCAGGTCTGTCTGGTATTCGTTCTCGTCCCAGGTGCTCGTCAGGTCGCAGGCGATGATGTCATCGTAGACGCCGTCGCGGTACACCATGCCGCTCGGCCGGGCGCCGCCCTTGCCGTCGCTCATCACGTTGAACATCATCCCGAAGTCCAGACCGAAATTCATCGGGCACCAGCGATACCATTCGATCGCCTGCCAGTGGCGCGGCCCCCAGGACTTGTCGCGCAGGCCGTGCCCGTCGATCTCCAGCCGGACGCCGTCGCACTCGATAAAGCCCTTGGCGCCGCAATGCTGTTCATAGTGCGCCTTGGCGAACGACTTCTCGGGATCGATCTCGATCGGCGAACCGTCCGCCTTTAGTACCTCGCCGCCATACATCGGCGACAGCCCGGTATAGGTGATCTCCATCCGGCAGGGCAGGCGCGGATTGTTCCGGAACGCCACCTTCGGATCCGCCATCTGGAGCGGCTCCTTCATCACCAGAAGCTCACCCGTGTAGGTCACGCGCAGTTCCTTGAACGGTGTCACGACCTCGATCTTGAGCCCGCCCGCATTCATCTCCGAATTGCCGCTGATCGCGGGCCGCGCAAACATGAAGCCGACCCGGCCATCCGGGAAATAGACGCACATCGACATCTCGGCATAGTTCTGGTTCGGACGGTTGCCGATCCGGAACCACGCGCCGGCGCGCTTGCCCGCGTCGAACACGTTGAAATACATGCTTTCATTGTAGTTCTCGGCCGTGCCGGGATCGTGCGTGTACTCGTCTTCCGGCACGAGCCTGACCTGGAAACCTTCAGCCGCAGCCGCCATGACGCTTCTCCCGATACGTGAATTCGAAGGCAAGCATGCCACGGCGCCATCGCTGCACAAGGCTGACGTTGAGGCATCAGCGCAGCCCGCCGCCGCGGTTGATTGCCGAAGACATGGAGCAGCAGTTGCCCGGCACCCGCAGCGCGCCGCACCGGAAGGTGGCAACTGGTCTCGTGGTCGCGCCAGAGGCGAGTTGTTGGCTTTTATTCAGTTCAGGGAACTTTCGCCTCACCCGTGCGTTGCATGAGTCTTGTAGGTTGGTTCGCGTAGCACGCAGCAACACTGAAGTGCGATCGCGGCAAGGAGGCTGCAGTTTGAGTAAGCTCCACGCTGCTACTCTGGCCTCCAGGCGCGGGGAGGTTGACCTGCTACGGCAGGACATCGGCAATCTGGCTGAAACTGGCCACGTCTATCTTGATTTTGATCATACGCTGTTTCTCTGGAATTCGACCGAGGCCTTCCTCAATGAAGCGCGCCCTTCGTCCATTCTCGCTCCGCTCCTGAAGCTTGTTTCGGGTCTCGTTCCCTGGAAATTTCTCGGAAAGAACGGATATTTCGTCTGGCGCGATGCGGTCCGCGTCGCAATGGTGCTGCTGCTGGCGCCGTGGACGCTCGGACGTTTCCGCAAGGCAGCGCCAGACATCTACGCCCGCGAGCGCAACCGTTTGCTGGAAGCCGCCGTCGGCGGCCTTGACCCCAGCCGCATCATCATCGTCAGCTTCGGCCTGCACTGGATCATCCGTGCGCTGCTGAAAGGCTCTCCCTTCGAGCACGCCACCATCGTCGCGCCGGGCCTCTTCGAGCTTCCGTCTGCGCGGGCGCGTGGAAAGCTCGCCATGCTCGCGCGCAACGGATTCACGATCAATCCGGATACGGACATCGTCGTCTCGGATTCGGCAAGGGATGATGCAGATATCCTGAAAGCCGTGCGGCAGGCGCATGTCATTCGCTGGGCCGGCGAAAACACCACGCCGGCGCACGCGTCCGCCTAATTCCCGTTCTTCTATACCGCCCGGATCAAGCGTTCGCCCGGCTTCCTGGTGAAACAGGTCTTCCTCGAGGAACTGCCGGTCATCCTTATCATGTTCGCGGCGCTGCACGGCCCCAGCATCGTTCCGGTCTTCATCTTCCTCGTGATGATCTTCGTCTCCTACCTTCTGGTCTATGAGATCGGCTATGCCCAGAACGACACCATCGGCGAACGAACAGAGGCGCAACCAAAACTCTCCGAAGCCTATTACGCGCACCGCAAACTCCGCATGGAGCCTGAAGCCTGGGTATGGGCAACGCTGGTCACGCTGGCTGCGTTCGCCGTCATCCCGATGGAGCTGCGGGTGTCGATGCTCGCAAACCTCGGCCTCAGGGACACTGCCCCGACAGAAGCGGGCATATTCCTGCTGACGGCTATCTGGATGGTATTCCTCGGCCTGTCGCGGATGGTCTTCTATGCCTTCAATCATGTGCCGCTGGCGTGGCGGGTATTCGTCTACCTGCCGCTCCACGCCACCAAGTATTTCGGCCCGCCCCTGCTGCTCCCGATCCACCCGGGGGGCGTCGCCCTCGGCTTTGCGCAGATCGTCCGGACCTGGTCGATGTACGCCATTCGCCGCGCCGGCGGCGACGAGCACGCCTTGTCCAGCCAGATGGTGCGCCTGACATTCCTCTGCATGTTCTCGGTCGTGGTGTTTTCCATCGCGGAACTGACGCGGGACGAGGCGTTCCTTCTCGCTCTGGCGTTCGCCTTCTGCATCCTCCGGGCCTTGCCCGAGGCCAGAAAGAAGATGTTCGGCAGCGCCGCCCGCCTTGGCAAGGTTCTCTGAACAACCTGTGGTGCGGATGAGAGGACTCGAACCTCCACACCTTGCGGCGCTGGAACCTAAATCCAGTGCGTCTACCAATTCCGCCACATCCGCACGTGACGGGGTCTTACGCGAGGGTTTTGCCGGGGGCAATCGCCTGTCTCGGCGGGCGTCCGGGCCGGGGCGGGGAGGGGCGCTGCACTCGCCCGCCACGCGGCGTGGACAGGGGCTTCCCCGTATGACATAAGCCGCGGCTTCAGGCAGGATTCAGCGTATCCGGGGCCCCAGGCGGCTCCCCCGGCGGCGCATTCATTTACGAAAGACGAGGACATGGAAGTCACTCAGACCAAGGCAGAAGGTCTCAGCCGCACCTTTGAGGTGAAGGTTAGCGCCACGGAACTCCAGGCGAAACTCGCCCAGCGGATCGAGGAAATCCGCCCGCAGATGAAGCTCAAGGGCTTCCGTCCAGGCAAGGTTCCTGCCGCCCACGTGCGCAAGATGTATGGCCGCGACCTGATGGGCGAGCTGATCGACAAGCTGGTCAACGAGACCAACCAGAAAGCCCTCGAGGACAGCGCCCTGCGCCCCGCCGGCCAGCCGGCCGTGAAGATGGACGGCGACATCGAGAAAGTCGTGAAAGGTGAGGCCGACCTCGCCTATCAGATGAATGTCGACGTGATGCCGGAATTCACGCCCGTCGACGCGGCCAGCCTGACGATCACCCGTCCGGTCGCCGAAGTCACCGACGAGCAGATCGACGAGTCGCTGAAGCGCATCGCCGGCCAGAACATCAAGTACGAGCCCCGCGGCGCTGATGAAGTGTCGGTGGACGGCGACGCCGTGATTGTCGATTTCGTCGGCAAGATCGACGGCGAAGCCTTCGAAGGCGGCACCGCCGAGCAGCAGTCGGTCGTCCTCGGCTCGAACCGCTTCATCCCGGGCTTCGAAGAGCAGCTCGTCGGCGTCAAGGCCGGCGATGAGAAGGAGCTCAACGTCTCCTTCCCCGAGAACTACCAGGCCGCCAATCTCGCCGGCAAGGCCGCCGTCTTCGAGACGAAAGTCCACGAAGTCCGCGCCCCGCAGACGCCGGAGATCGACGAAGAGTTCGCCAAGGGCCTCGGCCTCGAAAGCCTCGAGCAGCTGCGCGGCCTCGTGCGCGACCAGATCACCGCCGAGCATGCCAACGCCTCGCGCGCCAAGGCGAAGCGTGACCTGCTCGACAAGCTCGACTCCGCCCACAGCTTCGACCTGCCGCCCGGCATGGTGGAGCAGGAGTTCAACCAGATCTGGCAGCAGCTGCAGACCGAAATGGATGCCGGCCGCGTCTCGCCGGAAGAGAAAGTCAAACCGGAAGACGAGCTGAAAGCCGAGTACCGCAAGATCGCCGAGCGCCGCGTGCGCCTTGGCCTCGTGCTGGCCGAAATGGGCCGCATCTCGGACGTGCGCATCACCGAGCAGGAAGTGAACCAGGCGCTGATCCGCGAAGCCCGCCAGTATCCGGGCCAGGAGCGGGAAGTCGTGCAGTTCTTCCAGCGCAACGCCAACGCCATGGCCCAGCTGCGCGCCCCGATCTACGAGGACAAGGTCGTCGACCATATCCTCGCGGTCGCCACGGTTGAGGAAACCACCGTTTCCCGCGACGACCTGTTCAAGGAAGACGACGCTTAAGCGTTGCTTCCAGGACACAATTTGAGAACCGGCCGGAGCGATCCGGCCGGTTTTTTCTTTGGTCCATGTTGCAGGAACCGCCGCTTGGTAAACGGATATTAACCAGCCTCGCCCAGGGTTCGGCCAAATTCCGAATCTTAGGATTGAGCCCGCCCATGACGGTCCAGAGCATCCGGCCCCAGCTGACTGAGGACGACATCCTTCGCCTGATGCGGGGCGAAACGCCCGAGCAACGCGCCTCGGTCGCCCACCGGCTTTGCCGCCGCATCGCGCTGGACGTGCTGACCGATACCGAGAAGGCGTTCGCCGAGGAGATCATCGCCATCCTCGCCGAAGACGCGGCCGACCTCGTCCGCCGCACGCTCGCGGTGACGCTTCGCTCCTCTCCGATCCTGCCGCGCGAAGTGGCCCTGAAGCTCGCCCGCGACATCGAAGCGGTCGCTATCCCGGTCCTCCAGGACTCGCCCGTGTTTTCGGACGAAGACCTCGTCGAGCTTGTCCTCTCCGTCACCGCCGCCAAGCAGGCCGCCATCGCCAACCGCGACGCGCTGTCGATCACGATCACCGAAATCATCTCCGAGCACGGCGCGGTCGAAGCCGTCCGGGCCCTGTCCGCCAACCAGGGCGCGGAATGGACCGACAAGGCCTTTGACGACACGCTCCGCCGCTTCGGCCGCGACGAGATCGTCCAGGCCGGCCTGATCAAGCGCGACTTCATCCCGACGCACATCGCCGAGAAGATGGTCTCGCTGGTCTCCGGCCAGCTGTTCGACATTCTCGTGAACCGCCATGAGCTCCCGGCCCAGCTCGCCATCGATCTGGCCGCCAGCGCCCGCGAGCGCGCGACGATCGACCTGGTCGAGCAGTCGGGCCGCACCAACGACCTGCCGCGCTTCGTCTCGCAGCTGAACCTCAATGGCCGTCTCTCGAATTCGCTGATCATGCGCGCGCTCTGCTGCGGGCAGATGCGCTTCGTCGAGCATGCCCTGGCCGAACTTTCAGGCGTCGCCCACCAGCGCGTCTGGCTGATGATCCACGATGCCGGCCCGCTGGGCCTTCAGGCGGTGTTCGACCGCGCCGGCCTGCCGCGCAAAATGCTGCCGGCCTTCAAGGCCGCGGTCACCGTGTTCCATGATACCCAGCACGATGGCGGGCCGAACGACCGCGCCCGCTTCCGTGTACGGATGATCGAGCGCGTGCTGACCCAGTTCCAGGCGATCCCGAAGGACGATCTCGACTACCTGCTCGACAAGCTCGACTATTATTCCGAGATGGCGTCGCGGGAAGATGCGCTGGAAGACACCGACGCCGCCTAGGTTCAGCCGTCAGTTTGCGGCGCCACGGCGCCTGCTACCCCAAGATCATTCAGATAGTCCCCGTCACGCCAGTTGGCGTGATCGGCGACGACCAGGATGCCGGCCGAGTTCGCGGCGTACACCACGTCACGCAGCTCGTTCGAGGCCTCCAGCGCATCGGCGTCCACCCGGATCGTGTCGATCAGTATGCGGAAGCTTTCGCTGAGCGGGGTCTGCCAGGAATGACGCATGTCGATGCCGACGCGGAAGCCCACCCGGCGCAGGCGCGCGATGCGTGCCGTGCTGTCAGCCGGATCGCCCGCAAACGCGGCGTCGGTGAACATCAGGCAGAATTCCTGCTGGCAGAGGACCGTGCGGCGCACAGCGGCGTCGCAGGCCACGGCGGTGTCCGGATCGGACAAGCCGGCCATCGGCGCGGCCACGAGAATCGGTCGGTGCGGCATTTCCTGCGCGCTGGCGGCGCTGGCAATCCGTTCCAGACGGCCCGCCATCCACTTGGCCGAGCTGGGCATTTCATTGTCATTGGCCACCGGCCCGAACGCGACGCGCTCCTCGAACTCGATCGGCTCATCGGCCACCAGGCCTAGCGAATCCCCGCCCAGCAAGTGCATCACCGGCTTGAAGCGGACGGACGGTCCGCGCGCGGGCTGCACAAGGCTCATGTTGGGGCGGGGGAAGGGGCGCATCAGGTTTCCTTGTTGCGTCGGTTGTCTGGCTCTTGCCTTCCCTAACGGCTGGAGTTGAACATCACGCGCAGCCGGCCAGTGAGTTTTCCCGGAAATTTTAAGGATTTTGGCCACCATGACTGAACCCGCCCCTCCAGAGCCCCGGCTGTCGGCCACGATCCTGCTGCTGCGCGACGCCGCGCCGAAGCCGGAGGTGCTGATGGTGAAGCGCCATTACGAGATCGATTTTGCCGCCGGCGCGCTGGTGTTTCCGGGCGGAAAAGCCGCTGCCGCCGATGCAAGCCCGGACTGGGATGACTGGACCGACGGCGATTTCGGCCCGGTCCAGCAGGATGCGCGCATTGCCGCCATCCGCGAGGCCTACGAGGAATCCGGCCTCCTGATCGCCCGCCGCCGCGCCGTGCGCGGTCCCGGCGCGCCGCTGGTCGGCGCCGACATTGCCGAACTCCTCGCGCCCCACCGCAGCGCCGTGGACCGGGGCGAGGTGTCTTTCCTCGCCCTGATGCAGGAACACGAGCTCGTGCTCGCCCTCGACAGCCTCGTACACTTTGGCCACTGGATCACGCCGGTGATGATGCCGAAACGCTTCGACACCCATTTCTACGTCGCCCCGGCGCCCCTCTGGCAGATTGCGGCGCATGATGGCCGCGAGACCACCGATGCCGTCTGGCTGACAGCGGAAGACGCCCTGGCGCAGGAACGCGGCGGCACCGCCACGATCATCTTCCCCACACGGATGAACCTTGCAAAACTCGCCCGCGCCACATCAGTCGATGAGGCCATGAGCACGTTCGGCGCCGAGCCGGTCATCAGCGTACTGCCGAAAGTCGGCAAGTCACCGGATGGCGAGCCCTGTCTCTACATTCCGGAAGAGGCCGGTTACGGCCAGACGATGGAACTCTTGTCCCGCGTCAACGTCTGATCAGCTGGCAAGCCGTGTGGCCACGCGGCGCTCCAGCGCCTCGCACACGGCGTCCGCCACCGAGTGGCTGGCATCTCCTTCCGGACCCGCAGCAATCGCCGCCCGGCAGGCTTCGACATGCAGGTTGATCAGCGGCGCATTCTCGCCGGGACGCGTCTGCGACAGAAGCAGGCATAGCGACTTGCTGAGCCGCGCCACCGCCGGAAAGCCATAGGACGGCGCCGCGCCGGTGATGTTGTGCGCGGCCGTGTAGAGGCGCCGGTAGTCCTCGGCGGTGGCCTCCGGCTGCTGGGCATCCGCCCAGGTGGCGCGCAGCGATTCGAGATCGCGCCGCATCCACATTTCGAACTGCTCAGCCAGGTTGTCGACCGCCCGCTCGGCGTCCGCCGCCAGTGATTCGGTCGCTGCTTCCGTAAACGTCGCCGAATAGGCCGGCGCAGCCGGCTTGATGACGCGCGAAATGTCCGGTGGTGGCAGGGCCTGGCTCTGTTTGCGGTTGCCGCCGACAGCGAGGTTTGCCTTGGAGAGGAGTTTTCCGAACATGCATCAGGCCTTTAAGTTTAGACCCGAAGGTTAACCGCCAAGCCTTAACAGTAAGCTGACGCGCGCCCGGCAAGAATGCCTTAGAAACCAAACTGCTCGGTCAATATCCGCTCGTCCAGCGCATGCCCCGGATCAAACAGCAGGGTTAACCGGCTTGAATGGTCCGCCTCCACCGAGACCCGCACGATGTCGCGCACTTCCTGGTTGTCCGCCGAAGCAGAAACCGGCCGCCGGTCCGGCGCCAGGATCTCGATGTCCACCCGCGCGTCATGGCGCAGCAGCGCGCCGCGCCAGCGCCGGGGCCGGAACGCGCTGATCGGCGTCATCGCCAGCATGTTCGACCCGATCGGCAGGATCGGCCCATGGGCGGAAAGGTTGTAGGCGGTCGAGCCGGCCGGCGTTGCCACCATGATCCCGTCACACACCAGCTCGTCCATCCGCACGCGGCTGTCGACCGCGATGCGCAGCCGCGCCGACTGCGCCGTCTGGCGCAGCAGCGAGACCTCGTTGATCGCCAGCGCCCGGTGCTCGGCGCCGTGGATATCCACCGCCAGCATCTTCAGCGGCGTCAGGTTCGCCCGCTCCGCCGCGTCGATCCGCGCGACCAGGCCGTCGGCCTGGTACTCGTTCATCAGGAAGCCGATGGTGCCGAGGTTCATGCCGTAGACCGGCTTGCTATCGCCAAACCGGCGCCGCAGCGTGTCCAGCATTGCCCCGTCGCCGCCAAGGGCGACCACAACGTCGGCCTCATCCTCCGGCACATTGCCGTACTTCGCCGCCAGCAAAGGCAGGGCCTCCTGCGCTTCAGGGCGTTTGGAGGCGAAAAAAGCAAGTTTCAGGTCGGCCATGGCCGCATGTGCAAATGCTTTGAGCATGGCGTCAAGGCGAGGCACCCCAGGGGTGTAGGGTGAACCTGACACGCGCGTCACCTTCATCTGGCGCGGCCGCCGGACTTGGGTTAAAGTCCCTGCCACAAACAGGGAGAGACAACATGGCCGACGGTAACCCGAATATCGACATCCGCAGCGCGGTCAGCGAAGCGGAATGGAAAGCGCGGGTCGATCTCGCCGCCCTCTACCGTCTGACGGCCCTCTACGGCTGGGACGACATGATCTTCACCCACAT
Organism: Candidatus Sulfopaludibacter sp. SbA3; assembly: GCA_945888325.1. Classification (GTDB taxonomy): domain Bacteria; phylum Pseudomonadota; class Alphaproteobacteria; order Caulobacterales; family Hyphomonadaceae; genus Hyphomonas. Next base: position 8,189 of record CAMDAC010000028.1, on the reverse strand, counting down.
CTCCCACCGGATCCCCGGCCCGGAACACCACTTCCTGATCAACCCCTATGGTTACTTCTTCGAGGAGATCACCGCCTCCTCGCTCGTGAAGGTCGATCTGGAGGGCAACATCGTCCAGGAAACCGACGCGATGATCAATCCGGCCGGCTTCACCATACATTCGGCCATCCACGCCGCCCGCGAAGATGCCACCGTCGTGATGCACCTCCACACCGACCAGGGCGTCGCCGTCTCGTCGCAGAAGGAAGGCCTGCTGCCGATCAGCCAGACCGCCATGATCGTGCGCGAAGACATCGCCTACCATGACTATGAAGGTGTCGCCCTCGACCTCGACGAGCGCGAGCGCCTTGTCGCCGACCTCGGCCCCACCAAGCACTCCATGCTCCTGCGCAACCACGGCACGCTGACCTGCGGTGAAAGCGCCGCGCTGACCTTCACCCGCATGTTCTTCCTCGAGCGCGCCTGCAAGATGCAGATCATGGCTCTCACTGCGGGCCGCGACGGCGTTCTGGAGTGCGGCGAAGAGCTGCAGGACAAGGTTGCCGGCCAGGGCGGCCTCACCAAGCACAGCTCCGGCATGTCGACCCTGACGGACCGGCTGGTCTGGCCGGCCCTGCTGCGCAAGCTGGACCGCCAGCTGCCCGGTTATGCCGCATAGGTAATTCCACGGATAAGCCTAAATTAGCGCCGGGCTTAAGGAAACGAGGCCTGGCGCCCCCTTGCGGGGCACCCTCACAGTGAAACTCAGCGTGCGGCCAATGAAGCATCTCAAATCTTTCGAAGACGCCCTCAACAATATCCGCGGCGAGGGCCGTTACCGGGTCTTCATCGACCTGCAGCGCCACAAGGGCCGCTTCCCGAAGGCGACGGCGCGGATGGAAGATGGCGAGCGCGAAGTCACGATCTGGTGCTCCAACGACTACCTCGCGATGGGGCAGGACGACGATGTCATCGCCTCTATGCACGAAGCCATCGACAGCTTCGGCGCCGGCTCCGGCGGCACGCGCAACATCTCCGGCACCACCCGCTACCATGTCGATCTCGAGCGCGAACTGGCCGACCTGCACGGCAAGGAAGCCTCGCTCCTCTTCACCTCCGGCTACGTGTCGAATGACGCGACCCTGTCCACCCTCGGCAAGATCCTGCCGAACCTGATCATCTATTCGGACGCCCTGAACCACGCCTCGATGATCGAGGGCATCCGCCGCTCCGGCGCCGAATACCGCGTCTTCCGCCACAACGATGTCGAACACCTGAAGGCCCTGCTCGAACTCGACGACCCAGCCCGCCCGAAACTCATCGCCTTCGAGAGCGTCTACTCGATGGACGGCGATTTCGGCCGCATGCGGGAAATCTGCGACCTCGCCGAAGAGTTCGGCGCGCTGACCTATCTCGATGAAGTCCATGCCGTCGGCCTCTACGGCGACGAGGGCGCCGGTGTCGCCCAGATGCTTGGTCTCGGTGACCGGATCGACATCATCGAAGGCACGCTCGCCAAGGGTTACGGCGTCATGGGCGGCTATATCGCCAGCCATACGACTGTCGTCGACGCGATCCGCTCGATGGCCTCCGGCTTCATCTTCAGCACCTCGACCTGCCCGGTGATGGCCGCCGGCGCGCTCGCCAGCATCCGCAAGCTGCGCACCGGCGAGGGCCGCCGCCTGCGCGCCATCCATCAGCAGAAAGCGGCGCAGCTGAAGCAGAAATTCCTGGAGCAGGGCCTGCCCGTGATGGACTCGCCGTCGCACATCGTCCCGCTGCTCGTCGGCGACCCGGAACGCTGCAAGGCGCTGTCGGATACGCTGCTGTTCGACTTCGGCATCTACGTCCAGCCGATCAACTACCCCACCGTCCCGCGCGGCACCGAGCGTCTTCGCTTCACGCCGAGCCCGGTGCATGACGAGATCATGATGGACGAGCTGGTCGCCGCTTTGCTCGCGGTGTGGAAGCAGCTGGGGCTGGATCGGGCGGCGTAGGCTCTGGGGCCGGCAGCGCTTTTTTCCCGAGGCCAATCTGCTTCGCATGCCGCGACCGTAGCTTGGCATAATTGGGCGCCACCATCGGATAGTCCGCCGGCAGGCCCCACTTGGTGCGGTATTCTTCCGGCGTCATGTCATAGCGCGTGCGCAGGTAGCGCTTCAGCATCTTCAGTTTACGGCCATCTTCCAGGCAGATGATGTATTCGGCTGTCACGGATTTCGCGATCGAAACCGCTGGCTCCAGCTTTTCCTTCGGCGCCTCGGCGCCCTGCGTCAGACCCAAAATGGTCGCGTGCACGGTCTTGATCAGGTCGGGCAGCGCGCCCGCCTGCAATACGTTGTTCGCCACATAAGATGACACGATCTCTACGGTCATCTCGAGCAGCTCGGATTCTTCCAGTTCTTTCATGTCCCACCCCTACTGGGCCTGTATTCACAGGGCCAGTACCAGAATAGTATCACGTTTAATTGTAGTGGGCAGTATCCGTAAAGTATCAGCCGCCTAAGTCCTCGAATATATTTGCTTTACGCCAGTTGTCGCAGCAGCCTGAACATCCGCCGAGCACTGTTGCTCCGATGGGCGCACACGCGTAAACAGCGCGGGACTCGGACCCGGAGGTTTACATGGCAGACTCGGCGCACATCCCGCAGACCCTCTCGGGCGGCTTTTTCACAACCTCGCTGGCCGACCGCGACCCTGAAATCGCCGCTGCCATCGCCAAGGAAGCGACCCGCCAGCAGCATCAGATCGAGCTGATCGCGTCGGAGAACATCGTCTCCCGCGCCGTCCTCGAAGCGCAGGGCTCGATCCTCACCAACAAGTATGCCGAAGGCTATCCGGGCAAGCGCTACTATGGCGGCTGCGAATTCGTGGACATCGCCGAAGAACTCGCCATTGAGCGGGCGAAGAAACTCTTCAATTGCGGCTTCGCGAACGTCCAGCCGAACTCCGGCAGCCAGGCCAACCAGGGCGTCTTCCAGGCGGTCCTGAAGCCCGGCGACACGATCCTCGGCATGAGCCTCGCCGCCGGCGGCCACCTGACGCACGGCGCCAAGCCCAATCAGTCCGGCAAATGGTTCAACGCTGTCCAGTACGGCGTGCGCCCGGACGATCACCTGATCGACTTCGAGGAAGTCTCGCGCCTCGCCCGCGCGCATCGCCCGCAGCTGATCATCGCCGGCGGCTCGGCCTATCCGCGCCAGATCGACTTCCGCCGCTTCCGCGAGATCGCAGATGAAGTCGGCGCGCTGTTCCTCGTCGACATGGCCCACTTCGCCGGCCTCGTCGCGGGCGGCGTCCACCCGAACCCGCTCGACCATTGCCACATTGCGACGACCACCACGCACAAGACCCTGCGCGGCCCCCGCGGCGGCATGATCCTCACCAATGACGAAGCCCTCGCCAAGAAGATCAACTCGGCGATCTTCCCGGGCATCCAGGGCGGCCCCCTGATGCACGTCATCGCCGGCAAGGCCGTCGCCTTTGGCGAGGCCCTCTCGCCCGAGTTCCGCGCCTATGCCACCCAGGTCGTCGCCAACGCCCGCGCGATGGCAAAAGCCTGCAAGGACGCCGGCCTCGATGTCGTCTCCGGCGGCACCGACACCCACGTCGCGCTGATCGACCTGCGCCCGAAGGGCGTCACCGGCAAGGATGCCGAAGCCGCCCTCGAGCGCGCCTTCATCACCTGCAACAAAAACGGCATCCCGTTCGATCCCGCTCCGCCCACCATCACGTCCGGCGTCCGCGTCGGCTCGCCTGCCGGCACCACGCGCGGCTTCGGTGAAGCCGAGTTCACCCAGATCGGCAAGTGGATCGGCGAGATCGTCGATGCCCTCTCGACCCAGGACAATGGCGCCGTGGAAGCACGCGTGCGCGGCGAAGTCATGGCGCTGACCGCGCGCTTCCCGATCTATGACGGTCTGGGAGCCTGATACGTCTTGCGGTGTCCCTTCTGCGGCTCAGACAACACATCGGTAAAGGACAGCCGCGCGGCTGAAGACGATACCGCTGTCCGCCGCCGCCGGGTCTGCGAAAACTGCGGCGCCCGCTTCACCACGTTTGAGCGCGTCCAGCTGCGTGAGATCATGGTCGTCAAACGCGACGGCAAGCGCGCCCTGTTCGACCGCGAGAAGGTCCAGCGCTCCATCATGGTCGCCCTGCGCAAACGGCCCGTGGACCGCGAGCGCGTGGACCAGATGGTCTCCGGCATCGTCCGCAAGCTCGAAAGCGGCGGCGAAACCGAAATCCCGTCCTCGGAAGTCGGCGAACTCGTGATGGAAGCGCTGAAGCGAGTCGATCCCGTCGGCTATGTCCGCTACGCCTCCGTTTACCGCGACTTCAAGGATCCGAGCGACTTCGCCCAGTTCATCGAAAAGGCCGCGCTCGACGAAGAAGACGCCGGCGAGGCATGACCGGCATCCGCGTCACCCTCAAGCTTGCGACCTCGCTCGACGGCCGCATCGCGCTCGCCGACGGCACCAGCCAGTGGATCACCTCCAGCGCCTCGCGCGCCCGCGCCCACGAGATGCGCGCCGCCCATGACGCCGTCTTCGTCGGCGTCGGCACCGTCCTCGCCGATGACCCGCTGCTCACCGCCCGCACCATCCCGCTGCCCGCCCGCCAGCCGCTCCGCATCGTCGCCGACTCTCACGCCCGCACGCCGCTCACCTCGAAACTGATGACGTCGCTGAACGTCGGCCCCGTCGTCATCGTCACCGCCGGCAGCGATGCCCGCCCGCACGTCGCCGCCGGCGCCGCCGTCTGGCGCTGCGGCAACGGCCTGCGGGTCAGCGTCGGCGAATTCCTCCGCCGCGCCGAGGCCGAAGGCGTCCGCACCATCCTCCTCGAAGGCGGCAGCCACCTCGCGGCCAGCTTCGTGCGCGAAGGCGCCGTCCACGAACTCGCCTGGTTCCGCGCCCCCATCCTGATCGGCGGGGAAGGGCTCTCCGCCCTCGGCGAACTCGGCCTCGACAATCTCAAGTCTGCGACCCGTTGGCGTCCTGTCGCGACGGAACGGATTGGAGACGACGTCCTCGACACTTATGTTCGATCTGAGCAATAGAGCGGCGTTCCGAAAAACGGGAACCGGTTTTCGGGGAAACGCCGCGACAAGAAAAGACTGGAGCAGGTGACTGTTTCATGGAAACAGGCACCTACTCCAGGCCCCGGCAGGATCCAGAATGTTCACAGGTCTCGTCACCGATGTCGGCACCATCCGCCGCGCAGAGCATCGCAACGGCCTGACCCGTTTCGAAGTCGAGAGCGGCTACCCGCTCGCCGGCGTCGCCATGGGCGCCTCGATCCTGCACTCCGGCGTCTGCCTCACCGTCGTGGACAAGGGCGAGGCCCCGCGCGGCGCCTGGTTCGCCGTCGAAGCCGTCCCCGAAACCCTCTCCAAGACGGTCCTCGGCACCTGGAAGGAAGGCGCCCGTGTCAATCTCGAACAGAGCCTGAAGCTCGGCGACGAACTCGGCGGCCACTTCGTCTTCGGCCATGTCGACGGCGTTGGCGAGATCGTGTCGGTCGAGCCGGAAGGCCAGAGCTTCCGCGTCACCATCCGCCCGCCCGCCGCCATCGCCCGCTACTTTGCCACCAAAGGCTCCGCTGCCATCGACGGCGTCTCCCTCACCGTTGCCGCTGCGCTCCCGAACGGAGACTTTCAGGTCGCGATCATCCCGCACACCTGGGAGGTGACAACCCTCAGTGCCCTGAAGGCTGGCGACAAGGTCAATCTCGAAATCGATATGCTTGCCCGCTATGTCGCGCGCATGATCGGCGCCGACGCGCCGGAAGGAAAGTAACGCGCCATGAGCAACGAATTCCACGCCGCGATCTCGTCCATCGAGGAAATCATCGAGGACGCCCGCAACGGCAAGATGTTCATCCTCGTCGATGCCGAGGACCGCGAGAACGAGGGCGACCTCGTGATCCCCGCCACCTTCGCCACGCCCGAAGCGGTCAACTTCATGGCACGCTACGGCCGCGGCCTGATCTGCCTGTCGATGACGCAGGAACGCGCCCACGCCCTGCAGCTCGACATGATGACCCGCAACAACCGCGAAAGCATGCAGACGGCCTTCACCGTCTCAATCGAAGCGAAAGAGGGTGTCACCACCGGCATCTCCGCGCATGACCGCTCGCGCACCATCGCCGTCGCGATTGATCCGACCAAGGATCATGGCGACATCGTCACCCCCGGCCACGTCTTCCCGCTGATCGCCAAGGAAGGCGGCACCCTCGTGCGCGCCGGCCATACCGAAGCCGCCGTCGACATCTCCCGCATGGCCGGCCTCTATCCCGCCGGCGTGATCTGCGAGATCATGAACGATGACGGCACGATGGCCCGCCTGCCGGAGCTCGTCGCCTTCGCCCAGCTGCACAACCTCAAGATCGGCACTATCGCGGACCTGATCGCCTGGCGCCGCCAGAACGACCGCTTCCTCGAACGCCGCGTCGAAGCCCCGCTGAACTCCGCCTACGGAGAAGGCTTCCGCACCGTCTGTTTCCGCAACACGATGGACGGCTCGGAGCACATCGCCATCGTCCACGGTGACATCCGCCCGGACTCGACCACCATCGTCCGTGTCCACCGCACCGACGTTCTGGCGGACATTCTCGGCGAGAAGGGCCCCCGCGAAAACCTCGTCGGCAAGTCCATGCAACTGATCTCGGACGCGCCGGAACCGGGCGTCATCGTGTTCGTCAACATGATGAACCCGAACGCCATGGCCGAGCGCCTGGGCCTCAAATCCGCCACTCCGCGTGACCCGACCGCCCCGATCCGCGAATACGGCATCGGCGCCCAGATCCTGCGCGAACTGGGCGTCCGGCGCATGATTTACCTTTCCGATACGCAGCCGACCCGCCTAGCGGGTCTTGACGGATACGGCCTGACCATAGAGGGCTGGCGACGCCTGAACGAGGAGAAAACCTGATGGCCGCCCGCGTCCTTGTCGCGATTTCGCGCTATTACAAACATATCAGCGATGAGCTGGAAGCAGGCGCGCTGGAAGTGCTCGAAGCGGCGGGCGCGAAGGTCACGGTCATGGAAGTCCCCGGTGCCTTCGAAATCCCGGGCCTGATCGCCATGGCCGCCGATTCCGGCCGGTTTGACGGCGCGCTGGCGCTCGGCTGCGTCATCCGGGGCGAAACCTCGCACTATGATTACGTCTGCGGCGAAAGCGCCCGCGGCCTGATGGACCTGATCGTCCAGCGCCGCCAGGCCATTGGCTACGGCATCCTCACGGTCGAGAACGAGGCTCAGGCGCTCGCCCGCGCCGACCGCAAGCGCAAGAACAAGGGCGCTGAAGCCGCCAATGCCTGCCTCGCGATGATCAAGTTCCGCAAGGAACTGATCGGGTGAGCGGCCAGAAGCTCCCCTTCGACGTCACCCGCGCCCGCCGCGCCGGCGCGCGCCTTGCAGCCGTGCAGGCGCTCTACGAAATGGACCAGACCGGCAAGTCGGCCCGCGCCACCGTGCGCGAGTTCATGGAAGACCGCCTCGGCCTCGGCCCGGACGGCACCCCCATCGAAGACGCCGATCCCGATCTCTTCAAGTCCATCGTCAATGCCGTGGTGGACAATCAGGCCCGCATCGACAACGCCATCCTCGCGCGTCTCGCCGACGGCTGGAAACTCACCCGCCTCGACACCACCATGCGCGCCCTGATGCGCGCCGCCGGCGGCGAGTTCATCGCCCACCAGGAACTCTCCGACGCCGTCATCCTCGACGAATACGTCTCCCTCGCACACGACTTCTTCGATGATGGCGATGCGAAATTCGCCAACGCCCTCCTGCAAAACGTCGGCCGCGACCTGCGCGCCTGAGGCGATACCAGGCGATAACAGATCGCGGCTACGCGATAAAAAATGAGAATGATTGAGAAAAATTCGGCGTCCCGTGTGCACTGATTGCATGCGGATGAAGCCGTCTGGCGCGGGCAGGCGAGGGCAGGTGCACGAACTTGCGCCTACAAAAACCACCCCGCCCGAAAAATAAAACGCATTCCGATCAGGCCATTACAAAATACTTCGCCATTCCTTCCGCCACACCTTCGTGCACGGAGGTATACTCCCTGCATGATCGAATCTTTGAAACTACCCACAAACACCCACCCTGCAGGTGCCTGCGAAGAGCAGCGCACAATCTATTCCGCGCCCACCCGCACAACCCGCCGCCCGGAATTCTCCCCCCGGAACAGGCCGCAGAA
>CAMDAC010000027.1 GCA_945888325.1 Candidatus Sulfopaludibacter sp. SbA3 | reverse complement strand
GACTGGCTGAAACAGAAGCGCGCACGCGTCTCTGCCAAATCGCGTCTGGGTGAGCATCTCACCTACATCGCCAACTGCTGGGGCGGGCTGCAGGTGTTCCTCTCTGACGGCCGTGTTGAGATGGACAGCAACCCGGTTGAGAACCGCATCCGTCCTCTGGCTCTTGGCAGAAAGAATCATCTGTTCGCCGGGCACGATGAAGGCGCGAAGGCCTGGGCCTGCATCGCGTCCCTGATCGAGACCTGCAAGCTCAATGACGTCGAGCCGTTCGGCTACCTCAGGACAACGCTTGAGGCGATCGCCCAAGGCCATCCGATGAAACGCCTCGATGAACTTCTGCCAGGGCCGTTCGCCACAAAGTCAATGCACTGAGCATGTGGGGCGCTCGTTGCGCTTACAGTTCGCGGCTTGAGTTGATGGTTTGAGAGTCGGTCGTTGTGGAGTTCGAGTACGCAGGTTGCGATCATCTGCGGGGCTTCATAGCTGACCTGCTCATCGAGTTCATCGTAGATGTCGGCCCGTACGCTTACGTCTGCGTTGTTACCTGAGGAAAAAAAATGGCCCGCCGAAGCGGGCCATTCTGATCTGGAAGCGTAAGGCCTTGGGAAGCCAGGCGCCTTCTTACTCTTCGCGAAGGCGGTCGACGGGCACGTTGAGCACCTGGGCCCAAGGACGAAGAGTTTCGTTGGCGCCGCGGTCCCAATAGACATTTACAGACGTTCCGCACTGACCAATATCCTGGCGCAGGGTGTATACACCGTAGGTGGTCGGCAGATCAGCCAACGGAGGTGCGTTGTCTGCGTCGAGGAAAGTTCTCAGCACGCCGTTCACGACCATCGTTACCCGGATGCGGCCTTGGCCGCCGGTCAAGGGGTTGAGATCGCCGGAGGCTGTTCTGCCACCGAGAGCGGTGCCGTCCGGGTTTACCGGTGCATGAACGAAGCCGCGGACTTCGATGCGGCTGCCTTCGGTGCAGCGCACGCGCAGCGACGAGATTTCCGGGATTGTAGGGTTTGCGATCAGGTCAGGACGGGCTTCGCCGAGCTCAAATGCCCAGTAGACGAGCGCTTGCTCGAGCGGTGCAGGGGCATCGACCGGGAAGATCTTGTCGTCGGAGAAGTAACCCTCGCCGGCGAAAGTCGTCGGTGCTGCTCCGGTGCCGACGAGCGCGTTCGGTGCCGCGCGCGTAAAGTCCAGTTCAAACAGGCCTCCATCCGTGATCGGCAGCGCCGTGAGACGGGGGTCCTTGTTCGGAATGAAAACGGGCCCTGTCGGGCCATTGCCGCGAATGTAGTCGGTCGGACCGTCGCATTTCGCGGTCGAGCAGCGCGCATCGGTCACCACACCCAGGATCACGTTTTCGGCAACGTCGGAGAAGACTTCCGAAGCCGTGATTGTCTGAGTCAGCGAATTGAAAACGCCAGTCACGATAACTGTCCCGCCGAGCAGACCCGGGCGTACGCGGCCGTTATAGGTGCCGCCCCGCATCCACTGCGTCATGTTATACAGCGGGTTTCGTGTACCCGGACGCAGGATCGACGAACGCGATCCGGTCGGGGAAACGAACTCAGTTGCCGAATTCACCAGGACCCGGTTGTTCATCACCGTCAGGGCGCCCGATGTCGCGGTTGTGGCCGTATAAGCCGACAGCGGACCTTCGATTTCTATCTCAACGTCGACCCCCTGCGCAGTGGCCGTCGCGCAAACCCCTGCCAATGCCACGGCAGCTGCCGCAGACTTCAATAGTTTCCTGAACATTGTGTCCCCTGTTTTACTTTTTCCAAACTCAGACTGAAATTTAGGTACGCCACTTTTGTCCCACAGCACACCGAACTTCTTTGTTGAGTAGTACTTCAACTTCAGCAAATAGATTCGCTTAATTGGAGAATTTACTTAATGAGTGCGGCCAAGGAGTGGATTTCGGGAGGCTTGCAGCAGCCAGACGATGTATTCGCCGAGCGCATTTCGTGGCTGCTCGAGTTGGGCAGCCGTGAGTGCCTGCGTGGATGAAAACACTATTCGATTGTAGGCGAGCGCCCTGTCTTCTTGAGCTGAGGGACTAGCTTTCCAACTCAGCAGAGATCTCGGCAGGGGCGTCTGCTACAAACGTTTCCATTGTCTCAAGGATAAGTTTGTCAAAGTACTCGCCACTCGCCTCTAGTGCTGCTTTTTCGGCCTGAAAAGCAGAGTGGGCGCGAATGCTCCGCTTCAGCTGTATTTCGATTTGTCGGCGCAGGAGGTCGACCGCCGCAGTGTCGCCGCTTTTTACGGCCCTCCGGTATTCGGGCAAGATCAAATCGAACTGAGCCAGCGCGTCTTTTGACTCTTTCATGATCGGATTAAGTCTCAGCACGGTTGTCTGGCTGAAAGCAGGCCGTCTGTCTTCGGCCACCGAAGCTCTGGCCACAGTTTCGCGCGCCATCCGGTCGAGCACTGCCCGCATATCTGGTGAACTGGGCCCTGGTCCCGCACCATGACACGCCATTGTAAAAAGCAGCAAGGAAACAGCCAGATGTTTCCGCAAGCCTGACAAAAATCTCATGAGCACTCTTGCCTCATTGCTCTCGAATTCAGGCTTAGCTCCCAGAAAGCTGCGCGGCAAAACGCCAGGCAGCTCTTTCGAAGCAGCTCTTTCGAATTCCGGAATGCGCAGGGTGCACTTCGATGCTCCGTTCAGGGAAGTTTGAACGCGTTGGCGCGCGCGTAGCGGGCAATCTGCTGCCCCTGGCGTGCGCCGACATCGCTGTCGAGTTGCCAATGTGAGCCATTGTATACGCGGCTCCGGGCGTTTTCGATTTCAGCCTTTCTGAGACTTGAAAACCTTACCGGCACCAGCGGGCGGACAATGCCAGGATTGAACGGATCAGCAGTTTCACCATTGTACTCTTCCGAGACGAACGTGAAGGACGTGCCGTCCGGCATGAACCCGCGGGCGGTTTCAAACATCGCAGAACCAAATGCCGCATGACCGGACGAATAGGCTGGGAAGTCCGGTGTCACCCGCAGGGCTTTTGCGAGGTTTGCACGCGAAATGCCAAACGGTGTCCAGTCCGGATCACTTCGCGTGGCAGTGTCGCCATCGTCTGAACGCATCGCCGTCACAGGGCGCCAATAGTTGTAGAAGTATTTCGTATCCCAAACTGCGATGCCAGCGTCAGCCATCGAGATGTTGACGAGTGCGAGGTAGCGCGCAAGCTCAATCGGTTCATTGATCTGCTGGCGCTTCGCCAACTCAACTGCAATCTGGTTATAGAGGCGAGGCGGTGCGCCGAGCAGCGGGGTGCCCTCATAGCCCCAGTAGTTTGCAATAAACTGCGTGCGAGCTGTTGATTTGCTCCCAGCCGTCTCAGGTGATGCCCCGACCGCCTTCACGTCCTCCCAAATGCCGCGATATTTCGGGGTGCCCGGTGCTGCGAAGGGTTCTGCGCGGAACTGCGCGCCGCTGCGCAGGACGAACGGTTTGACGGCGCCCCAGTTAGCCCCGAGCGCCAGCTGGTTGTTTGTTTCCGGATCGGGCGTCCATTGAAATGCTCCAGTTTGGCCACTGTTGATGGCAAATCCCCGTGCATCCATGTTTCCCGTGGCAATGCTTCCGCCCTGTCCCCAGTTTACTTCGGCGATTTGTGCGCCGTCATCGGGTAGGTTGGTCGCGAGGTTCATGCGCTTGTCGATGATCGCAAGAGCGGCTGCCTGGCCAACAGCCCTTCCCTTGGACTTGGCTGCTGCGCTGGCATCTATGCTCGCCAGGTCATCGGCAAGGATCTGGTCAAGACGCGCAGTCTGCTGCGACCATACGCGCACCATCACATCATGCGCAGCGTACGCGATCGCAGCATCTATCGACGCCCCGCGCTTCGCAAGCGGAATATCGCCATGAGACAGGTATTTGCCTTCAAACGCGTTCACTGCGTCGAACACCGCAATCGTGGTCATTGCATAGCCGCGCGTCGAACGAAGCGGCCCGCCTTGCTGTCCGGCTCCGATTTGGCCAGGCGTCTGGGAGATGGCATGCGTATCGAGCATGACATCAAACCACATGAGAATGCGCTCTGAAACGCCGTCGGCCTTGCGTTTTGTGCGGTTGCCGCTCAATTCCATAGATCGCCGCGCCTTGCGCGCATCTTCGGACGCTTCGCTTTCAAAATAGCTGCTGCCGCGGTCTTTCTCGCCAGGGTCTGCATTCGCCGGGACTGCCGTCAGGCTGATGCTCAGGAAAACAGCGCATGTCACCAATCCGGTAGACAACTTCATTTTGTAAATTCCACTTTCGTTTTTGAGTCGCAAACATTCCAGGCTGCTTTTTGAATAAAAAATCAAGACTCATCCAGGCTAAAGAGGCGTCCAATCATAGGTGCAATCAGTGTGCCAAATTGACGGCCGGTCCAGATGATCAGCGCGTCTTGCAATGGTAGTGCTAGGGGAGTTTCTGGCGCGGTCCGGCATCCTGGCACCTCCCCAACAGGAGCAGCCCGCGGGGTTTGTTGTCGTTGGTGCGATCATTTCAGGCTGGACTTAACTCGCGGCTTTCAAACCGCAAAACTTCAGGACCGCGGACGCGGCGCGCAAGAGCTTGCCGGTCGCAACTTAGCTTATAATGCCCCGCCGACCAGCGAAATTGGCGCGGCCTGCAACAACCAGACGATGTATCCGCCGAGCGCAATCCACGGACCGAATGCAATGGCGGATTGCCGGCTGAGCATTTTCGATTCGCGCAGGGAGAGCCCGAGCGCCGCCGCTATTCCGCTGAGCGACGCGATCAGCAAGACCGGCGCAATTCCGTACGCCCCGACCCAGAGCCCGATCGCCCCGAGCAGCTTGGCATCTCCCCGTCCGAGCCCGTCCCGGCCCCGAAGGCTCCGGTAGGCGAGCTCCACGATCCACAGCAGGCCGAAGCCAAGTGCGCCGCCGGCGAAGTGGAGCGGCCATTCTGTGGGTCTCGCCCATGCGAGCATGGCCAGGCCCAGCACAAGCACGGCCGCGTTGAAGCCGTCCGGCAGCAGGAAAGTCCTGAAATCGATCGCGGCGAGAGCCAGCAGTAGCCAACCCAAGAGTACCGTAAATGTCAGGAGGCCAGGCGGCGCGCAGAAGACTGCCCCGACAGCGATCAATGCCCCGGCAAGTTCCGTTGCCGGGGAGGACCAACCGATGGGCGCGTGGCAGGTGCGGCAACGCCCGCGCGAAATCACCCAGCTCGCCAACGGTACGAGTTCGTACCAGTTCAGCGTGCGGTCACATGTCCTGCAGCGCGAGCGCCCTGTAATCCACGACTCCTCGCGGGCGTACCGGTCGGCGCCCGCATCGATTGCGGATCCGATGAGGAGCCCAGCGAGAACGAGGAAAATTTCGTATGTCGTCATTCCTGCTGCGCTCCGCTCTGGCGCATCGCTTGGCGTGGCGCAAAAAATGCGTATCCTTTGCGGCTGTGGGACAAGGAAATACTAAAATGCAACGGGACGCTCCAATTCGCCGCGCGCAGGCCGGCTTCAGTCTTATGGAACTGCTGGTGGCGCTTGTCATCCTGGCTCTCGTAATGGGGATCGTGGCGCCGCGCGTGATCGGTTATCTCAGCCGCGCGAAGTCCCAGACCGCTGAAGCTCAGGTCAAGAATATCCAGGGCGCGCTGGACCTCTTCCTGATCGATGTCGGCCGTTATCCGACCGAGAGCGAAGGACTTGATGCGCTGATGGAAGCGCCCGCGGGGGCGGCCGGCTGGTCGGGGCCCTACCTCGATGAAGAAGCCATGCCTGCCGATCCTTGGGGCGCGCCCTATTTTTATGCGTCTACGGAAGATGGCTTGCGTGTGCGCGTCTATTCCCTTGGCCGCGACGGAGCCGAAGGCGGCAATGGCGAAGATGCCGATATCGGCCGCCCGGACACCCCTCAGTAACACGGGCCGGGTTCGGGCAAAGCTGCGCCCGCCGCGAGCGTCGGCTCCGGACCAGCGGCTCGTTCCTCGATCAGGCGGCGGCTGCCCGAAAGGGTCCATTCCTGTGGTCCATAAGTGGCCGCCGCGCCGGTCAGAAAGCCGGAGGCGGTCTGCGCGATGACTTCCACGACAACCGGTTCGGCGGCGAACATTGCGCCGCCTTCCGCGCTTTCAGCCCAGGCCTGATCCTCCAGGCTGGTGCCGGCGCGCGTTCCAAAAACTTCAAGCGCTGCCAGGACTTCCGGCGACGCGTAGAGCGGGTCAACCTGCGCGCTGTATGAATGTGCGGTTACGAAAGGCAGCAGCGCTTTTACCAGTTCGGGCGGCAAGCCGAGCACTTCTGAAAGCTCTCCGGTGCGGATGAAAGGCCGGTTTGCAGGTCCGTAGGCCAGTCCCGCACGTGTATACTCGGCATATTCGGCGCCGCCTGGACGTATCGAAGTGTCGCCGTCGCGGTAGTCGGCAATCCGCGCCGCATGGCTGGCCGCGTCGGGGCCCGGAACGCCGAGCGCGGCAAACAGCGCGGCGAGGGTTTCTTCCTGCGAAACATTGATGTCGATCAGCGCGCTGATGGGGCGTGCGTTGATCAGCAGACGGCCTTTTTCAAGATCGCAGATGAACGGGAAACCTGACGAGAGGCCATTGGCGGGCTGGGCGAGGCGGGCGAGCGCGATACGCTGGCCGCTTTCAACGAGTAGCTGGCCGTCAAGCGCTTGGCGCATCCGGTTGCCTTCCAGGGCGTCGAGATGGGCATCACGCGCAATCAGTGCACCGATCACCGCCATCAGGCCGACAGCCCAGACAACGAGAATGAGTGCGGCGCCCCGGTCCTGCGCCTTGCGCACACCGGGGCGCCGACTTGTCATGAAGCGACGTCTTCTATGATGACGGCCGGTGCCTCCGCAGCGGTTCGGCGCACGAAGGTGTCTTCGATCGACTTCATGCGGCGGACGAGGTCATCGGTAACCGTGAGCGAAGCGTCCGTCGAGCGGATCACCCGGGGCGTGATCATCACGAGCAGTTCGGTACGGGTCGACTCGGTGGTCGTCGTCGAAAACAGCTTGCCGAGGAACGGTACATCACCCAGCAGCGGCACTTTCGTTTCGGTGTCGGACAGGCGTTCACGCATCAGGCCGCCAAGCGCAACGCTCTGGCCGTCGCGGACGGAGACCGAGGTGCTGATCCGGCGTTGCTGGATGGTCGGCGAGTCAATGCCCGAAGATTGGGTTGCGACCACATCGCTGACTTCCTGGTCGATCTCGAGGATCACAAGGCCGCTGTCGTTGACGCGGGGCGTAACGGAGAGGATGATACCCGTGTCCCGAAGTGAGACCGAGTTGACGATCGGCGCGTCCGGATCGGTAACGCTGACGGAGGATTGGGTAACGACAGGCACCTGGTCGCCGACCTGCAGGGTCGCCGTGCGGTTGTCGAGAACCATCAGCGACGGCGCCGACAGGATCTTCACGTCCGTGATGCCGGCAACTGCGGAGAGGGCGGCGCGGCCGTCCTGACCGGAGAACAGGACCGAGAAGCCCGGGAACTGCGAGGCCACGGCGCCATTGGCGGCATCGCTGAAGGTCGTGTTGAATTCACCGCTCTGGAAAAACCAGGTGAGGCCGTAAGAGAGGCTGTCCGTCAGGGTGACTTCAGCGATGGTGGCTTCAAGGAACACCTGGTTGGCCATCGCGTCGAGCCGTGAGACCGCATTCTCGAGGATGCCGAACTGTTCCGGAGTGGCGAGGGCAACGATGGCGTTGTTGGCATCGTCGGCGATGATACGCGCAGCCGGGCCGTTGCCGCGGCTGCCGCTGACTTCGATTGAGCCGCCGACACTTGCGCTAGTCACATCGCCGCCTTCGTCCTCGCCGGTCGAGGAGAAAACGGGGCGGTCGCCGGGACGAAGGCCTTTGCCATCGCCGCCGCCGCTGCTGGAAAGGGCATCGGTGATGATCGCCGCAACTTCCGTTGCCGGTCGGTTCTGGATCGGGATGACGTAGAGTTTTTGGCCGCCTTCGCCG
Source organism: Candidatus Sulfopaludibacter sp. SbA3 (assembly GCA_945888325.1). Taxonomy (GTDB): domain Bacteria; phylum Pseudomonadota; class Alphaproteobacteria; order Caulobacterales; family Hyphomonadaceae; genus Hyphomonas. Next base: position 30,005 of record CAMDAC010000027.1, on the reverse strand, counting down.
CCAGAGCGATCCAGGCGCGAAATCCAGGCTTTGCCTTCGGCGATATAGTCCGCTTGCGGACTGACGACGATCACCGTGTTGAGCCGGTCAAGCGGCACGAAGCGGACGGCGCCCGAAAGCGGGCCGCCTGAACCGGCGCCGAGGATCGTTTCAAGATCGGACACGACCTGCGTCGGAGAGGAGTAAGTGATCGGTACGGCGGCGAACGACATGCCGCGCATCCAGTTTACATCGAACACTGCAACAAGCTTTTCAGCTTCGGCGATGGCTGCAGAATTTCCCCGTACAATCAGTATGTTACGGACGGGGTCAACTTCGGCAGTGATCGACTTGTCGCTGCTGCCGGCGAACACATCCTTGAGCGCTTCAGCGGAGACATAACGCGGCGCTATGATCTTCATGTTGGCGCTGCCGCCGGCTACGTTACCGGCCTGGCCAGCACCTACGACCCGGTAGAAGCCACCGCCATCAATTAATTCGGCGCCGCGGCTCGCGAGCACGCTTTCGAGCAGTCGGATGGCGCCTTCGCGGCTAACCGGACGGCTCGTTTGCAGCGAGACATCACCTGTGAGCTGGGTTTCAATGACGTAGTTTTCGTTGAGAATATCGCCCAAAACCTGCTGGACGGCGTCGGCCACGGGCACAGCGTTGAGGTTGATCGTGATCGTGCCGCGTTCGCCTCCGCCGGGAGCGCCAAGCGGGCCGGTAAGTTGCGCAGGATTGCCCAGCAATTCAAAGCTTCCATCGTCCGCAGGCGGAACGCTGGCCGTTTCGGTATTGTCAGCTGGCTGAACATCTGTTTCAGGAGCCGGGACGGGCGGTGGTGTGAGCGGAAGCGAATAGACACCCCGCGATGGTCCTGTCGTCGTGGTGCTAGTGCAAGCTGCAAGCGCCATGGACGCCGCGCCGCATAGAAGAAGGCCGCGCAGGCCTTTGGTCACCAATGTCTTCGTAATCATTCTACTTGATCCCTGCGTTCTGCTTTTGGGAGCCGTGGTTAACGTTCCGGGTAGAGATGGAGAGTTGTTCTGTACTCTCCGCGGGAAAGCTCGACCCTGTCGGACCGCACGCTTTCCAGTTCCCAACCGTCAATCGTATTTCCCCGTTTCACCCACTGAATGTCGCCTTCGACACTCCGCATGAGTGATGCACGGGCTGTGCCATTTGCAATAACGACGCCCTTAAGGATAAAAGGAGCCTCCGTGGCTTCGGAGGCACCGCCGTCCGCGCCGGGCGTTAACTCTGCTGCGATCGGCTTCCGGTTCGGATGGAACATCGGCTGTTCAGCCGAAGCCCGCGCGCGGTCGCCGGGAAGCGTCAAGGCGGGCATGGCCGGCGGCGTCAGCGTTGGGTGCACGATGTCCGACGTATCGATGCGGCTTGCCGAGCCGGTGGTCAGCATTGTCAGCGCCAGCAGCAGCAAGGCGCAAAGCCCGGCCAGCATGGCAGCGACAACCGCGGTGGGCGCCCTTACAAAGCTCATCTCTCATTCCTCCGGAAGGGCATAAGCAAACACATCAAGGCGAATCTGGAGAACGGGCGCCTCGCGGCTTTCACCGTCCCGGCCACTGCCGGAGGCGAGCTGGAAATTGGCTTCGCGGATGAACAGGCGCGGATTGGAATTGTCGAGCGCGAATAGGGTGTCGTCGAGCTGGCGCTGCGTGGCGAGCGCAATCACCCGCACGCCCGCCTCGCGCAAACTTCCGGCGCCGCGTGCATCCAGCGGCTGGATGCTCTTTAGGTCTGCCCCTGCATCGCCGAGCATGCGCCGAACCATGGCCTGTACACTGGCAGCGGCCTGGGCGTCGGTCGAAGCCGGCAGAGCGAGCGCGACAGTGCGCAGATTGGCGGCCGGATCCGTCGACGCCGCTTTCATCACCTCGGCCGAAGCCGCGATGCCGCGCCACTTGGCAAGGTCGGCTTCGCCTTTACGGATGTCTCCCTGCTTTTTTGCAATCATGTCGGCGACAGGGGCAGCCACAGCGATGCCGGCGATAGCCAAGGCGGCCGCGAGCAGCCCAGCAGCAATCAGTTGCTGGCGTTGACGAGGAAGACTGTAGAGGTTCATCCGTTGTCCTCCGATGCAAATTCAGGCGCGGTCGCTGGTTCTGTGGTTGCCGACGACGCGGCGACGATATCGGCTTCGAGCAGGAGCTCGATGCGGAAACGGTCCGCATTCAGACGATCATCTCGCATCATCGAAGAGACGACCCGGGCGCCGGTAACGCCCGGAACGGATTCCAGTTTCGAGACGAGACCGTCAGATGAGCGGGAGAGGCCGACGAGCGAAATCTGCTTGCCATCATAAGCGAGGCCTTCAAGCCAGGAATCTTCCGGCAGCGCCGTAGCAATCTCGTCCATCAAGGTTGTGAAACGCACCGGGCTCGCCGTGCGCTGCTCGATCATGCGGATTGCATCTACGCGTGCGATGGCCTGGCGCTGCAAGTCGAGCACTGAGGCTGCCTCAGCGCGGATGGCGGTGGTTTCGCGCCCGAGCGCGCCGAGTTTCCGGTCCATGGCCAACAGGCCGAGCGTGCCTGTCAGCACGGCAAGCGCCAGGGCACCGAGTGCCAGGCCGCGGTTGAGCTGCGGCAGGAAAGCATCGCTCCGCGCCCGCTGGTTCTCCGGTAAAAGGTTGAAACCAATAGGTTTTCCGTCTTCGCCGGCGACATCGACGCCGGCCAGGTCGATCCGGTTGGCGGCCGCCAGCGCGACCAGATCCGCGATGACGCTCCGCTTGACGAGGGCTTGCTCGGCCAGCAACTGCCCGCCTTCTTCGGCGCCCGGGACAATCCGGCAATCATCGTGAACTTCGTCGAGTTCGAAGGGTGTATCGGCAGCTATCTGGAGGCGAAGCGCATTGCGCAAATGTTGTTCGGATGTGGCAGGCAGGCGGCGCTGACGGAGGAACGCTTCACCCGGCAACAGAAGCGCCAGCACATCGCCTGAGCGAGCTTTCGAGCGCGCGTTCCCGCTATCGGCGAGAGAGCCGACAGGTAGTCCGTTCTCAGAGTATACGGTGAAGCCGTCGCCTTCGCGGCGCACGATCACCCAATTCCGGTTTGGTACGAAAGCTGCTTTCAGCCAATCGGGCGTCATTCCGGCGAGGGTTGACCCCCACCAGCGCATGAATTCGTGTGGCGTCATCGCCGATCCGGCGGATGCGCGATCACTGCCGAGGGATGATCCTTGGTCGATAGGCATTGGTCCTGTCCCCGTTCCCCGCCGGTCTGTCCCGAGACCGGATGAGGTACACTTCTATAGTCGATGCAAAGCGAAAGGTGTCAATTGAAGGCCTTTGCGGACGGCATCCTTCCATGGTGTTATGCAAGTGGCACGCCACATGCTTGCCGTGGGACAGGCGGCGTGAGCTGAGTTGGTGCGGAGACACGGCAGGCATGAAGATTCAAGCGAAAGCGGGCGCGGCCAAGGCATCGAATGGCCGCAAGGAAGTCTGGCTGGTTCTCGGTGAACGGCTGGTCGCGAGACGTCACATCAATGAGGCGAAACTATCGCGGGCACTCTCTTCGATGGAGAAAACCGGAGAGCCGCTGCCATCCGTTTTGATCAAGCTTGGTCTCTGCTCTGAAGAAGCGGTCGCGGCGACGCTCGCGGAAGTTCTTGGCTTCTCACATGCCAAACTCGCGGGTACGCCGCGGATTCCGGCAGATCTCGCCGGGCTGCGTCCACGCTTCCTGCTCGACTCCAATGTCGTTCCGCTGGCGGTGGAAGGCGGCGAGGTCGTGCTCGCCATGGCGGACCCACTGGATGACGAAGCCGCCAACGCGGTCAGCTATAAAACCGGTCTTTCCGTGCGCCGCGCAGTCGCGACGCGGTCGGATATCCGGGCCTGGCTTTCGGCAATCCGCCCCGGAAACGATGCCGCAGGAGCGGACGAGCCGACTGTATCAGTTTCGGACAATGACCTTGAACGCCTGATTGATCTGGCACGGGGGGCTCCGGTCATCCGCTGGGTCGAGGACGTGCTGGCCATGGCTGTGGAAGCGCGCGCATCAGACATTCATATAGAGCCCGAGCGCGACCATGTGCGGGTCCGCATGCGCCTCGACGGTGCGATGTCGCCGGTCAACCTGCCGGTTGAAGGTTCGCCCGAGGCGGTTGTCTCGCGCATCAAGATCCTCGCCAAGCTGAACATCGCAGAGCGCCGCCTTCCGCAAGACGGCCGTATTCGCACCGCCGTACGCGGGCGCGACATCGACCTGCGCGTCGCGACCATGCCCAGCCTGCATGGCGAGACCGTTACCCTGCGCCTGCTAGATCAGACAGCCGCCCACCTCGACATGCCGGCCCTCGGCCTTTCCAATCATGCCCGCGAGCGCCTGACCACGGCGTTTGCCAAGCCGAACGGCATAACGCTCGTCACCGGCCCGACCGGCAGCGGCAAGACGACAACACTCTATGCGGGACTGCGCCATTTGATGAATCCGCAGGTCAAGTTCATGTCGGTCGAAGACCCTGTCGAGTACGAGATACCCGGCGTCTCGCAGATCCAGGTCAAACCCGAGATCGGGATGACCTTCGCCCGCGCCCTGCGTTCGGTGCTGCGCCACAACCCGAACGTGCTGATGATCGGCGAGATCCGCGACCTGGAATCGGCATCGATCGCGGTAGAAGCGGCGCTCACCGGCCATATGGTGCTGTCGACCATCCATACCAACAACGCGCCCGCAACGGTCACCCGCTTGCTGGAAATGGGCATTGAGGACTATCTGGTTGCGAGCACCGTGAACGCGATTTCGGCGCAGCGCCTGGTTCGGTTGCTTTGCAACGCCTGCAAACGCCCCGAAGCGCCGCCCCTGGCAATGCAGACCCGCCTTGGAACTTTGCTGGCGCCCGGCGCCGACACTCATTGGTGCGCAGCCGCTGGCTGCGAAGAGTGCCGGGGCACCGGCTACAGAGGCCGGATGAGCCTCGCGGAAGTCATGCCGATGTCACCCGCCATAGAAACCGCGATCCTCGAGAAAGCGCCCGAAAGCCGCCTGCGTGCGATTGCCCGCAGCGAAGGCATGCTGACGCTTTTTGAAGAGGGTGTTCGGGCTGCTGCAGCGGGCAAGACCTCTTTGACCGAGGTGTTCTCGGTCATCGGGATGGACGCGGCCTGATGGCAAGGTTCCGCTACCGCGCGTTTCAAGCCGATGGCCGTGTCGTCAGCGATGTGGTCAGCGCGACATCGGAATCCGAGGCCGTTCGCGACCTGATGGGGCAGGGCTTGACGCCCTTTGAGATGGCCGATGCAGGTTCGGCTGCCGCAGCCAGGCAAGGTCGGGCGGCAGGCAAGCAACCGCCGCAAGTTCTGGCGGGATTCTGCCGCAACCTCGCGTCCATGCTTGCCGGCGGACTGCCGCTCGATGAGGCGCTGAAGCTCCTCTCCGATGATCCGGAAGACAAACGTGTCTCGCGCCTTTCCAACGAATTGCGCAGCGGTGTTCTCAACGGCCAGTCTCTGGCGGATGCCATGGCAGGGCTGCGCTCGCCGCCAGCGGATTATGTCATCGGGCTGATCCGCGCGGGTGAAGAGGGCGGCTCCACGGTGACCGTCCTGGGCCGGCTGGCGGACTCCATCGACAACGAATTGCGTCTGACGGAAGCGGTGCGCGGCGCGCTGATCTATCCCGCGATCCTGCTGCTCACTGCAATCATCTCCATCTGCATCATCCTGCTTGTGGTCGCTCCGGCGCTGGAGCCGGTGCTGGAAACGTCCGGCAATGAAACGCCTGCAGCCGCTGCCTGGCTGATGGCGGCCTCGCACGGGTTGCGAGACACCTGGCCCTTGCTGACCATCACGCCCTTGGTGGTGTGGCTGCTGGCCATGAGCTGGTCTCGGACGCCGGCGGGTCGTGGCTCGATGAGCGCGCTCGCCATGCGCCTTCCGGTCGTGGGCCCGCTGATCCGGGACATGGAATCGGCGCGGTGCCTCACATCGCTGTCGGCGCTTCTCGAAAACGGCGTAAGCCTTGTTCCTGCAATGGAAATTGCGGGGCAGGGCGCCCGCAACCCGCTCGTGCGCAAGGCGCTTGACCGGATTGCCGATGAGGTGCGCGTCGGCGTCCGCCTCTCCGATGCCATCGCGAATGACGGCTTCCTGCCGATGACGGCCTCCCAGCTCGCTGCAGTGGGCGAGCGGTCCGGCGACATGGGCGGACAACTGGCGCAGGCCTCATCCATCCTTGAAAGCCGCAGCCGGCGCCGGATTGCGACCTTGACCACGCTTGCGGGCCCGGTGATGACCTTGGCGCTGGGCGTGCTGATCGGCGGCATTGTCCTGACGCTGCTCAGTGCGATCATGAGCGTCAACGATCTGGCGGTGTGATCATGCCGCGCCCGCGCATTCCCGGTCAGGCCGGCTTCTCCCTTCTGGAACTGCTCGTCGCGCTGACGATCCTGGCGCTGGCCATGACCGTCGTATCGATCTCCGCCTCGCGCCGCAGCCCGTCCTTTGAGATCCAGCGCCTGTCGGGTGAAGCGGTCAGCCTGCTGCGTGAAGCGCGGCTCGTGGCCCAGTCCTCGGGCAGGGCGGTCCGGATCGTGTTCGACGCCGACGCGCGACAACTGAAGCGCGCAGGGACCGAGCCGATCACCATTCCGGAAGGTGTCAATGTGGGTCTGGTGTCTTCGGCTTCAGCAGGCCCATCGGCGATTATCTTCTTCCCGGATGGCTCTTCCTCGGGCGGCGAATTTACCCTTGAAGGCGCGGGACGCAAAGAAAGTGTCACGGTCGACTGGCTGACCTCGCGCATCGAACGGCAGGAACCGCGATGAGCCAGCGCGGCTTTACCCTGATGGAAACGCTGGTCGCGCTGGTGATCTTCAGCCTCGCCTGCATGGCCTTGCTGGAGCTTTATTCCGGTTCGGCCCGTGCCAAGGCGGCTCATGACTCGATGATCGAACGCACTGCGCGGGCCGAGGCCCTGTTGCTAGAGATCGATCTGGCGCGCACGTTCGAGGTGTCCCGCAGCGGGGCCGATCCGGACGGTACGGTCTGGGAAGTCACGATGGTGCAAGTCGCAGCCGAGCTCGTGCGCGTTGATATAAAGGTGACTGACCGGGCCGGCCGCCTCGTGCATCTGCAGACGATGCGCCTTCCGGAGGAACTGAGCCTGGAGACGGTGCCATGACCCTGCGGCGACCTTCCGAAGCCGGTTTCAGCTTACTGGAGATGCTGGTGGGGCTCACCCTGCTTGCCTTGATCTCGGTCGCCGTAACCCAATCGGTCCGCACCGGGCTTCGGCTCTGGCAAGCCGCCGAGGCCAATGACAGCGAAGCCGAATGGCAACAGACCGAGTGGCTGATTGAACGCTGGCTGTCACGCGCCCTTTCGCCGAAAGGGTATGATCTCGATGCCCGGGTGATATTCGAGGCGCGGCCCGACGGCGTCAGCTTTGTCGTGGATGGCCAGGTCGGGCGCAAGCCGGCGGGCTATTCCCGCCTCGGTCTTCTCGCAAAACCCAATCCGGTCTGTCCGGGCCGGTCAGATTTTGTCCTCACCTGGGAGGATGTGACCTTGGCATCAAATTTCGCCCCTGTAGCTTCAGACGAACGTATCTTGTTCGAATGCGCCGATAACATTGCGTTCGACTATGGCGCACTCCCGCTTCAGGATTCTTCTGAATTCCAGCCCGAATCGTTAGCGTCGGACGGCGAGCTGCCGCGGATCGTCCAGATCCGGCTGGTAGCGGGCGGCAAGCCCAGGGTAGTTTCCGCGCGGCTGCAGTACGCCCGATAATTAGGCACAAACATGCAGTCGCCGTTGAAAGTACTGCTGAATGAGCGAGCAGTGCTGCCCCCAATTCCCCCATTACTTGAATCGTCGAAACAAACACAAGATTTCGACCCAAAAGCCTAGACAGAGACCAATTCCTGGCGCATTTTATTGTTGTGCTAAGGCCGGGACAGCCTTTGCGCGTTTTGTTTAACCGTGAATTTTGGGTGTGGGACGTGTTGGGTGGACTTACTAGGCTGGCCGTTGGGCTGGCTGTATGCGCGATTGGCGCATTCTCGAGCAATTTTGAGGCTCAGGCACAACTTCCAGTTTGCAGCAGGACGGTAAAGGCTGACGTTGTCGCTTTCGACCAGCCGTTGATGTTCAACAGGCTTGGGTCGCAAAACGTCAACGGGATGATCTATGCCCTGCGCTCGGATGTGATCGACCGCTCTACGGGCAAGCCTGAGTCGGCTGGCGGAACCCTGACGCCAGGCAATGTCGGCTTGCGGTCCGACAAACGCCCGCGCCCGATTGTCCTGCGCGTACGTTCCGGTGACTGCCTTGAGGTCAAGTTCACCAACCTCCTGAGCTCGCAGGCGAACCCCAATAACGCCATGCCGAGCATCATGACGATCAACGATCAGGTCGCTGAACGCCGCGCCGGCTTTACGCCGCTCGGCATGAGCGCGCTGGATTCAGCGGGCGACACATCGTCCTATGTCGGCAAGGGTCCCAACACGCTCGCGGACGTAGGCCAGACGAAGACATACCGCTTTTATGCAGACGCTGAGGGCTCCCACCTCGTGCTGTCGCATGCTGTCAGCTTTGGCGGCGAAGGCACTGGCGGAAACCTGGGGAACGGTCTGTTCGGAGTGGTTCAGGTCGAGCCGGTTCAGGCAAACTTCTACCGTAGCCAGGTCACCGAAGAGGACATGCGTCTTGCTTCGATCGGCACTACGCCCGGTGGCCATCCGATCATCAACTATGAGGCGCGCTATCCGAACCGCGCGCCGTGGACGGATGAAGGCAAGGCTGGCAAGCCAATCCTCAACATGCTCGACATGTCCGGAACCAGCATCAAGTTGGTCGCAAGCGATGTGACCGCGATTATCTCTGGCCCTAATCCAGACGGATCCTTCCCGGCAACCACCTATCCGCTTGAAGCGCGCGGCGCCACCAATCCGGCGTTGCCCAACCGCCTTGAGCCTTTCCGCGAATTCATCGCGCTTTTCAACGACGAGACCGTTTCCAAGCAGGCCTTCCCCTTCTGGTATGAAGACCCTGTTTTCTCCCACACGCTACACGGCGTGGGCGACCACTTCATGATCAATCAGGGCGCGGCAGGGGCCGGCTCAGAAGTGATCGCCAACCGGCTTGGCGTCGGTCCGGCGCATGACTGCCTGTCCTGCGCCTATGAAGAGTTCTTCCTGGCATCTTTCGCCATGGGCGACCCGGCGATGCTGGTCGACGTGCCGGCGAATGCCGGCCTCGAGTTCTGCTCGCCGCAGCCCGGCGATCCCTTCTGTGACCGCGATCCGAGTATCCGCGCGTCCTACGCAAAATACCCGGATGATCCGGCCAACGTCACGCATTCCTATATCGGTGATTTCGTGAAGTTCCGGAACCTGCATGCAGGTCCGAAAGAGCACCACATCTTCCACCTTCATAACCACCAGTGGCTGGCAAACCCGGACGATGACAACGCAAACTACATGGACGCCCAGGGTATCGGCCCTGGCGGTGCGTATACCTACGAAATCGCGTTCGGTGGGTCGGGCAACCGCAACAAGTCTGCGGGCGACGCCATCTATCACTGCCACTATTATCCGCACTTTGCCCAAGGCATGTGGGCGCTCTGGCGCAACCATGACACGTTCGAGGCCGGCACGCAGCTCGACGTTGCAACCGGTTCCGATGGCTTCCACCGCGATGCCTTTGCGCTTGAGCGTGGCAAGCCGGCCGTAGGCGCGCGCGCTCTGCCGGATGGCGAGATCCTCGCCGGGACTCCGATTCCCGCTCTGGTTCCGCTGCCGGGCAAGCCGCTTGCGCCAATGCCTGGCCGCGTTTACGTTGCCTCGGTTGACAAGAACAATGACGGTCAGCCGGAATCAAGCCAGGCCGTTATTGACCGCGCAGACACCAATCCGTCGCTGATCGATGTGCGCCCAGTGCTCGCGTCGCTGAACCCTGCCAACCCGGACAACCAGCTCAATCCGACAGGACTTAAAAACCCCGGCTTTCCGTTCTGGATCGGCGGCATGGAAGGCGCAGTCGGTCAGCGGGCGCCGTCACCGCCGCTGGACATGGCGCCCAATCCAGGCAACCCCGGCTCGGGTGGCTGGGACGGCGGTTTGCCGCGCCACTTCCTAGATGGCTACGCCGTCGGCGGCATTTCTGAAGATCACCAGACGCGTTTCTCGTTCGAGAAGCACATTCTGAAGGCGAAAGCTCAGTTCATCAGCGAGTATGGGAGTGATGTCGAGCGTGCGGCGATGTCGTTCCACGCAACGCGTTTCCATCCGACTTTCCGCCAACTGCCGGATGGTACGGTCCTGCCGGCCTCCTATCGCACCAATGGTGCGCTGCCACAGCCCGGCTCGCCCTTCTTCGAGCCGTGCATGGATGACGAAGGCGATGTGTTCAACACAGGCGTTGCAGGGCAGTTCTTCTCTGCCGCCGGCAACGGCCTTGCCAACACGTTCACGGCTGCCTTCGGTGCGGACAATCCACGCGTCTACAAGGGCGCGAACATCCAGCTCGATGTAGTGTTCAACAAGCTCGGCGATCACTATCCGCAGCAGCGTATCATCACGCTGTGGGAAGACGTTGCCCCGACGCTCGCCAAGACCCGTGCGCCGGAACCCTTCGTGTTCCGTCTGAACTCTTACGATTGTGCGATGTACTACCAGACCAATCTCGTCCCTGAATTCTACATGGTCGACGACTACCAGGTGACCACGCCGACAGACATCATCGGCCAGCATATTCACCTGCCGAAATGGGACCTCGTGGCCGCCGATGGCGCAGCCAACGGCTGGAACTATGAGGACGGCGTGTTCGGCGCGGAAACAGTCCGCCACCGGATCGAAGCGATCAACCGTTACACGCTTGAAGAAGGCACCGGCGACGCTCTCTTGACGCCTGCCGCTCACCCCTTCTTCGGAGCCGGTCCTAACGGCAAGTATCTCGGCGCCCGTACGATGATCCAGCGCTGGTTCGTTGACCCTCTGCACAACATTGAGGGCCGTGACCGCGGTCTTGGCGTGACGTTCACGCACGATCACTTCGGTCCGTCTACCCACCAGCAGGTCGGACTCTACGCTACCTTGCTCGTGAACCCGGCCGGTTCGGTCTGGAAGCACAATGAGACGGGCGAGCAGATGTACACGCGCGCTGATGGCGGCCCGACCTCCTGGCAGGCCATCATCCTCGCCAAAGACATCGACGGCGATGGCAAGGACGACTCCTACCGCGAGTTCTACCTTGCTGCGCAGGACTTCGCGCATGCTTACAATGCTGGCGCTTGGACAGGGGTCGACGCGGCGGGCGAGCCTGCTCCGCCAACGGCAGACTCCTTCCGCTTTGCGCTCAATCCGTCGGTGCGCCAGTCTGCGCCTTTCCCGGATACTGTGAGACTTTACTCTATCTGCCCTGGCGGTGTTCCGCGGCCTTGTCCCGAAGCTGTCTCTGCAGCGGACATCGGTACGTTCGTTATCAACTACCGCAACGAGCCGCTCGGCTACCGCGTGTACGATCCGAACAAGGTCGGACCGGATGGCAAGAAGGGTTCGCAGTCCGACGGCCTGGCGGGTGACCTGTCCTACGCCCTTCAGACGCGAACGGACCGCAAAATCCCTCAGCTCAACACGCAGCTCGGCTCAACGCCATATCCGGCGCTGACTAAGGACATCCGCAACGGTGACCCCTTCACGCCAGTATTGCGCTCGAACGCAGGTGACATCGTCCGTATAAAGATCATGGCCGGTGGACACGAACACGAGCACACAGCCACCGTGAATGGCGTGAAGTGGCTCAACGGCGGTGCTGGTTTCGGAACAGCTAACGAATCCGGCTGGCGTAGCGCTCTTCAAGTGGGTCTGTCGGAAAAGGCGTCGTTTGCGACATCAATTTTTGGCGATATCGACCAGGCAGTAAACCAGGCCGACTACCTCTATTCTTGGGACCGCTCGCAGGAAGGCCTGTGGACCGGAACGTGGGGCGTGTTGCGCACCTACGAGAAGAGCCGCGCCGACCTTGCGTCTCTGCCGAACAACCCGCGTACTGTGCCGATCACGATCAGCAACCGCACCGCGTTCAACGGCGTCTGCCCGAAAACGGCGCCGGTTCGCGCCTACGACCTCTCGGCGGTCGCCGTGAACAGTGTGATCAAGACGCCGTTTAATGCGTCGATCATTCCTTCGGACGCTTCCGCCTTGATGCACGTGGGCGGCCCGCTGGACCCGAATGGCGGTACCTTGCGATATAACACCCGCAACACCCAGCTTTCGAACGGCGAAGCTGGCCCGCTGCATGATCCGACAGCGCTGGTCTATGTTCCGACGGCGGATCTGCGTGCCAAGATCGTCACCTCGGCGGACAAGGCGGCATGTTCTGCCCGTCTCGGCGGCGTACGCAATCCGCTTTGCCCGGCACAGCTTCCGAACGCCTACAAGTTCGAGCCGGTCAGCGTGCGGGCGGCGGCCGGTGAGTGTATCGAAGTCACCGTTCGTAACCGTCTGCCAGCCGTGGTGCCGGACCTCGCGAGCTATGTGATGCAACACTACACGGTCATCCGTGACCGCTGGGATCCGCGTGGCTACACCACGTTCAACAACAACCTTATCCGCGCGTCGAGCCATGTCGGCTTCAACACGCAGAAGGTTGAGTATGACGTGTCACGTGATGACGGCATGAACGTCGGCCTGAACCCGGTCCAGACCGTTGCCCCTGGCAGCGTGCGCACCTACCGCTTCTACGCCGGCGACCTGGAACTCGGTCCCCGCGCTTCTTCGGGTAGTGGCAAGTCAGGTGCCTTCGGCGCCCTCGCAGGCAAATCGTTCCCGCTCGTCGCGACCCCCATGGAGTACGGCGCTATGCCGATCTTCCCGGCGGACACGATCAAGCAGGGCCAGAAAGGCATGCTGGGCGTGATGACCATCCTGCCAGCAGGCTCGACCTTCGCGCTTGATGCCGGCACGACGGCCCAGGCGACGGTGACAATGCCTGGTGGCCGCGTCTTCCGCGACTTCTCGATGGTCTTCCAGAAGTCCGTCAACATGCGCTACCGCGATGGTACGCCGGTGGAGAACATCTCGGGTGAAGGCCCGGGTGTGCCGGAAGACGCGCATGATGCAGGCGGGGCCGCTATCAACTTTGCCGCCGAGCCTCTCTGGTTCCGCTTCGGCTTCCCTGCCGGCGCTGACTGGGGCTACGGGGCTACTGCCGGCGGCGCGCCCGAGGTAGAACAGCCCGACCCATTCGGTGCGGAGGCAGGCGTACTGCCTGCACCGACCGGGCCAGGCCTCGCGTCGATCGCCAATGCCTTCCGTGCCTATTCCAACGTCATGACGGGTGGCAAGGATCCGGAAACGCCGGTCTACAAGGCGCGCCCCGGACAGGAGATGCGGTTCCGCATAGCCATTCCTGCCGGCTACGCCCGTAACACGACCCTGACCATCCTCGGCCATAACTGGAGTGAAGAACCCTTCAGATCCGTGAACGCCCCTTCCGATGTGATGGGCGCGCACTGGACGCATCGTTCCCGGTCGACGACGGACAATATCGTCACCGGCAACAGCTGGAACATCCTTACCAAGGCAGGTGGTTCAATGGCAGTGCCGGGTGACTTCCTTTACCGTGACGTGGCATCCTTCGGGAACCTGAACGGCCTTTGGGGTGTCGTCAGGGTCGAAGAACCGGCCACCGCCCCTTGATCTGATGATATCCGGGTGGGCATGAAACTTGCTCACCCGGCTTCCCAGACATCAGAACAGACGGGAAATAGGAAATGACGCCATTCTGGAAATCGATCAGGGTTCGCGAACTGGGCCCGATCATCGCAATGTGTGCCGGCGTTGGCCTGTTTGTCGCGTTCCTCTTCTTCCGCTCCGGACCATCTGCTGTTTCAGGCGATTCCGTTACCCGGGAAGGCCTGAAGATCGACTTTTCGATCACCTCCGTGGTCGAGCCCGACAAGCCGCTCAAGGCGGGCGAGATCGCCCAGGTAAGCCTCAAATTCACGGATTCAACCACTGGCAAGCCCGTCACCGGCCTGCTTCCGGCGGCCTGGATCGATCCACTTCGGGACGGTACAAAATCCGAACCGGAGGCCTGTAAGCGCTCGGCAGCGACCTATCTCAGCGGTTTCGTCGGGATCCGGCCGATGATCGACCTCAACAGCTACTACATTGTCGTGCTCAACGCCGACCCATCGATCGCCGTTATCGACCCGATTATCGGCGTACGCGGCATCACCAAGCTGCTGACGCAGGTCATCCTTCCGGGCCCTCCGGAAGACTGGGCCCGGTCAGCAGATGAAAAGCAGGTCTATGTGGCCATGTCATCGGTCAACGCGGTCAGCTTTGTCGACCTCGACACGTTTCGCGTCGGAAAGACGGTCAAGGTTGGTGACCGGCCCTCGCGGATCACGGTTCAGCCGGACGGGCGTTACGCCTGGGTCGGAACGACCGGCGCGAAACCCGGCGTCACCGTTGTCGATACCGAAAAGCAGGAAGTCAAAGCCCATATCGAAACGGGCAAGGGACATCATGAATTGGTGGTGACCTCGGACAACCGGTTTGCTCTGGTCAGCAACCGAGATGACCGGACAGTCAGCCTGATCAATGTTCGCCAACTGAAGAAGACCAAGGACTTCGAGCTGAAGGGTATTCCGATCTCGCTTGCCTATTCCGCTCTTTCGGAAGCTGCCTATGTGGCCGATGGGGAAACCGGCGAAGTGCTTGTGCTGGACCCGGCATCCGGCAAGGTGCGCGCGACGATCCCGCTTGAGCCGGGCCTGGGCCCGATGCGGATCACGCCTGACGGTCGATACGGTTTTGTCGTGAACCCCGCCAAGGACGCCGTCTTCGTCTTCGATACTGCCAACAATACCCAGGTGCATAGGATTGATATCAAGGGTGAGCCATTCCAGGTCGTGTTTTCGCGCGCCTACGGGTTCGTCCGTAGCCTGTCTAACAATACCGTCTCGATGATCCGTCTCGCCGACATCGGCGGCACCGGCCAGGTCACGGTATCGCATTTTGAAGCGGGTGACCGGCCTCCTAAGGATTCGCCTTTCCTTCTGCCTTCAGACCTCTTCGCGACCGCCGTGACCGAAGCTTCGACCATCGTTGTAAGCCCCGGAGACGCGAACGTTTTCTATTATATGGAAGGCATGAACGCCCCGATGGGCAGCTTCGGCAACTACGGTCACCGGCCGCTCTCGGCGATCGTTGCAGACCGTACCATCAAGGAAGCGGCGCCCGGCGAGTATATTTCGACCGTAAAGATCCCGGCCGATGGCAATTACCAGATGATCCTGACGCTAGACTCCCCGCAGCTCATCGAATGCTTTGACTTTGCCGCAGCCATAAACCCCAACCTGGCAAGGGACGAGCTCCCGCTGCGCATTGCCTATGAAACGCGCGGTGGAACACTGACCCCTACCGGGGAGGAAGTGAAAATCCGCTTCACTCTGAATGATACGGCGAAGGACGGCGCCCCGTATTCCGGAGATGACGTGACGGTACTGACGTTCCGCGCACCTGGTCAGGACCGCACGGAGCACAAGGTGAAGTCCCTGGGAGATGGCAGGTTCGAGTTTGCGTTCACGCCGAACACGTCTGGCGCCTATTACATTTACCCCTCGGTCCGCAGCCAGGGGCTAGACTACTCCAAGCTCGCTTTCATCACGATTATTGTGCAGGACCCACCGAGCGGGGGAGGTGTCCAGTGACGCGGGGCATAGAACACGCCTGCGCAAGGTTCTCCACCGGCTGCGCCATAGCCGCGATGCTGCTGCTGGTGGCTTGTGGCAGCGGGAAGGCCACGGGCGAGCACGAGCATGCCGAACGCCACGTCCATACTGAGGTGGCAGACGTTCCGGCGTCCGGGGCAGAGCAGCGAGCCCTGGTCGTGCTGAGCGATGCGCCAATGCGCGATCAGGCCGGCGCCGAGCGGCAGTTGAAATCGGATGTGATCGGTTCACGGATCGTCGTTGTCGATTTCATTTTTACTTCCTGCCAGACAATCTGCCCGGTCACCACAGCCCTGCTGGCAGAGGCAAAGCGTGACCTTGCCGACATTCCAGCTGAAGACCTGGTGTTTGTGTCCCTCAGCGTCGATTCCCGCGTAGACACGCCGGAACGCCTCGCCGACTTTGCCGACGCTCACAATGCCGACTGGACATTTCTGACGGGAGAAAAGCCCGTGATGGATGAGGCGCTGACCTGGCTCAATGCCTACGCAACCAATCCTGAGAACCACGCAGCCATGATCCTGATCGGGGATGCCTCCGCCGAAGAATTCTCGCGTATCTATGGCATGCCGGATCCGGAATTTATAGAAAGCCGAGTTCGCGAACTCGTCGCGGCGCGCGAAGCGCAAACCACCCAGCATGCCCACTGAGGACATTATTAATGCCAGCGCATCCTTTCCGCTCCCTTTTCGTCATCGCTTTTGCCGCGCTTTTCGGGGCCGTTTCCGGTCCCCCCGCGCTCGCGCACGGCACCGGTCAAAAGCCGGGCGGCAAGGTGGTGACGCGCGACATTTCCGCCTCTGATACCGAAGACAAGGCCCGCGAGTATTTCACGGACACCGTCCTGATCAGCCACACCGGCGAAAAGCTGAAATTCTACTCGGATATCCTTGCCGGGCGCACTGTCGTGATCAGCTTCATGTTCACGGCTTGCGAAGATGCTTGCCCATTGATCAACGCCTCCCTCCAGCGGGTGCAGGAGCGTCTCAAGGACCGAATGGGCGTGGATATCTTCTTTGTTTCAATCACCGTCGATCCCAAAGTTGATACCGCAGCCGTGATGGCGGAGTATCGCAAGCAGTTCAAAGCGGGTCCCGGATGGCTTTATGTTACGGGAACCGAAAAGAATATCGAGGCGGTCGGCAACAAAATGGGGCAGGTGTTCGAAAAGGAAGCCCACCTTACGGCCCTTCTCGTCGGCAACACCAAGACAGCTCGCTGGCGCAAGATCCCTGCAAATCTCAGCGATACCGTGATCGCTGCACAGGTCAAAGACATTGCCGACGGCATTAAAGATTAAAGTTCTTTCGCTCCTGGCGCTCATGCTTTGTACGCTGGCTCTGCCGGCCTGCGCAGACTTGACCGCTTCTGAGGAACGCGGACGCGCCATATACTTCGGCGAAAAGGGCTCGGCTCTCGATACGGCAGACGTCCAGATCGGCGACCTTTCGACAAAGCTGCCGGCACGGACATTTCCCTGTGCTTCCTGCCATGGTCGAACCGGTGCAGGAAAAGCCGAGCGCGGCGTCCAGCCCAGCCAGATCAGCCGCGATGCGCTGACCCGCCCCTACACCGTAAAAGAGGCAACCGGGCGAAAGCGCCCGCCCTACACTTCCTCTTCCTTCCGCAATGCTGTCCGCGCTGGCAAGGATTCCGGCGGCAATGCCCTGTCAGAAGCGATGCCGCGCTTTGATCTGACCGACAAACAGCTCGCTGACGTCTGGGCTTTTCTGGCCGTTGTGGCTGACGCGAGAGATCCAGGTATCGCGGACGATACGCTTACCATCGGCATCGTGCTGGACCCGGCCAACCCGGCCAGTCAGGCGCAGCAGAAACTGCTCGGTGTGCTGGCCGGCGACATCGACAAGCTGGGCGGCGTGAACGGACGAAAGCTCACTTTCCGCACCGTGTCGCCGAAAAATGCCGGGGCGGAGAGCGCCAACGTGTTTGCACTCGTCTTCCCGCAAAGCGTGCCACCTCTGGGGCTCGATACGACGGTCCCAGTCATTTCAGTGTTGCCGGCGTCTACGCCATCGGCCGGTGCATTTGCGCTCGTCGCCAGCGAAGCGGACCAGTCATCTGCGCTTAAGCGTTTTGCGGCGCAGGAATGGGGCGTCGTTAGCGTGAAGGATGGCTGCGCCGCGAAGAAGGGCGACGCGGTCCTGCTAGTCTCCGCCAGCTGCCTCGACAAAGCGACGGCCGCCAAAAGGGTGCTCCTCACGCAGACAGTATTCTCCAGCATTCCGCCAGCCAGCCGAAAGCTCCTGCCTTCCGAAACTTACGTCGCCTTTGCAACGCCGCTCAGCCGTGTGGCGCGCAACGCCCAATCGGCTTTTGCCCAGACGCGTGCCCGAGCCAGGAACGATAAGTCTTTCATCCTGGCGGAAGCCGATGCCTATTCGGCTGCAGCCTTGCTGATCGAAGTGCTCATGCGCACGGGCAGAGACGTTTCGCGCGAAGGTGTTCTCGATACCCTTGAGGCGGTGCGCAATTTTGAGGGCGGGATGACACCGCCTTTGACCTTCGGCCCCAACAGGCATGTTGGATCCCGAGGCGCCGAAATTGTCCGCTATGACTCCCTCGCGGGCACATTTGCCATCTCTGGAATGTGGATCGACCCGGACATCCGCTAGCCGAAGATCAGGATATTCACCTCAAATGCGATTACTTGAGGCTATTAAGGTTAAATAGGTACTTGATAGACGTCTGATAGTTGACGCCCAATCACAACTGGCGTTTATCTTGCATATAGATGTGTGGGGACGCATCAGCCATTGCAATCAGGTGCTAGCTGATGTCCTCCAAAACGAGGACGCACATTATGGTAGGACTAAAACTAATCTCGCGCGCAGCTGTTTCAGTTGCCGCTCTCAGCTGGATAGGCCTCACGGCGTTCGCTCAGGAACTGGTGTATACGCCGGTCAACCCTTCCTTTGGAGGTGACAGCTTCAACTCGGCGCATCTTCTTGGCATTGCAAATGCCCAGAACGATTACAAAGATCCTGAAAGCACGACCGGCGGCAACACGCAGGTTGATCAGTTCCTGCGCCAGCTGCAGAGCCGCTTGCTCTCTTCGCTCGCAGCGCAGGTCAATGACGCAATCTTCGGCGAGAACCCGCAGGATAGCGGGACGATAACGTTCGGTGACCAGACCATCACCTTCGTGCGCCTGTTGGACTCCGTCGCACTTACGATCACGGACTCTACAACCGGCGCAGTGACTGAGATTTCCATCCCCCTCCTCGGCCAGACGAGCCAGGGCGACCCGGCAGGGCAGATAGCCCTTCTTCTGGGTGGTAGCGGTGGCGACCTTTCGGTCCCTGCACCGGACTCGCAAAATGAAGCTGGATCGCTGGACGACCTCGGCGGGCTTATCACCGGCGAAGGTGATCTCGTTCCTGGGGGTGGTTAAAATGTTGCGAGCTTTCAGACGCCTGGCGCTTGGCGCTTCCCTCCTCCCACTGATGGTCGGCGCATGCGCCACCACGCATGACGACCATCCCGGCTTTATCCAGCAGCCGGCCATTTCCGAAGTTCGCACCGAAACGCAGTCTCGGCTTCGCGCGCTTCCTGCGCCTGTCGAAAAGGCGGCGGTCGCAGTATATTCCTTTGAAGATCAGACCGGACAGTTCAAGCCGTCCGAAGGCGTACAAACGCTGTCGCGCGCCGTAACCCAAGGCTCTACATCGGTTCTTCTCAAGGCCCTCCAGGACGCCGGAGACCGAAGCTGGTTTACGGTGATAGAGCGCGAAAATCTCGACAACCTCCTTAAAGAGCGCCAGATCATCCGAGAGATGCGCAAACAGTATCTCGGTGAGGAAGAGCTAAATGAAACGGCCCTTCCGCCGCTACTTTTTGCGGGGATAATTCTCGAAGGCGGCATAATAGGCTATGACACCAATACACTGACCGGAGGCGCAGGCGCTCGCTTTCTCGGTATCGGCGCGAAGACGGACTACCGCGAAGACAAGGTGACTGTTTATCTGCGCGCCGTCAGCGTGAAATCGGGCGAAGTGATTACCTCCGTCGTCGCCTCGAAAAAGATCGCATCCATCGGCGTTGCGGCCAACGCGTTCCGGTATGTCAGCTTCAAGGAACTCCTCGAAGTGGACACCGGTATCACGACCAACGAGCCGGACCTCCTCGCATTGCGCCAGGCAACGGAGAAGGCCGTTGAACTTCTGATCATGGAAGGCGCTACGCTGGGCGTCTGGCAGTTCCAGGACCAGCTCGCCGGCGCAGCGCTGCTCGAACAATATGTAGCCGAGCGAGACGGCTTTATTGCGGATCCGGAGATCAGCTTCGCCCAGCAAGAAGCGGTGCCGCCGTTCAGCAAGTCTGCCGCGGTCAGCAGCAAGGCGCGCGCCGCCAAATCCGAGCGTAAAGACAAGCCAGCCAGCAGTGAAGTTAAAGTCAGCGAGGCCGCTCCGCCGGCAGAAACTCCTGGGGTAGATGCTCCGCAGGCGGCGCTTCCAGTTGATGTGGTCAGTGAACCTGCCCCGCAGATTGTGCCGGCCTCCTATTCTGTATCTTACGAGTTGAATCAGGTTGCGCAGAGCGAATTGCAGAGGTTTTCTTGGACTGACTATGAGATGTTGCGTGTCATGAAGACGGCTTCTGCCGACTACACCATGGCAGGCCAATAAAAAGAGGGGCGCCTTGCGCGCCAGTCTTGCCGGCCCCGGGGACACAAGGGCTGGAACTAACCTGGGGGGCTGCCGGTCGGCAGTCCGGGACGCATTAACGGAGAAGTATCAACATGCGTATTAAACTAATGACAGGCGCGGCAATGGCTCTCGTGATGGCGAGCCCTGCATTCGCCAACTCGTCCAATGTGACGCAGAACAACACGAACCAGTCGGCCATCGTTGATCAGACGGGCGGAGATGCCGGCGCTTCCGACATCGACCAGACGGGCGACGACAACTCCGCATTGGTGTTGCAGTCGGACACCGCAACCTCGGGTCTGGGCGGCGCGCGCAATTCGAGCGATATCGATCAGAACGGTGACGAGAACACTGCCAATGTTGAGCAGATCAACACCGGCGCCGCATCGACCGCTGTGAACTCTTCGAACATTGCGCAGACCGGCGACGGCGCTTCGGCTGTTGTCATTCAAGAAGGCAGCGGCAACGCGTCGGAAGTTAATCAGGCCGGGACCGCAGAAGCGGCGAATATCAAGCAAAGCGGCGCAGACAACTCGTCGGTCGTTGACCAGGCCGGCTTTGGCGGCTCGGTAACCATTGATCAGGGCTACACCGCTGGCACGTCCAACAGCAGCATGTCCGATGTCGAACAGACCGGCACCGATGGCGTCGTTTCCGTGATTCAATCGGGCGATGACCAGGATGCCTATGTCACGCAAGGCGGTGCAAACAACACGGCTGAAATAGAACAAAGCGGCCGGAACAACATCGCAGCCGCAAACCAATCGGGCGTCGGCTCGCTCGTCCAGATCACCCAGATCAGTACGTCCAGCGGCAACATGGCCTCTGTCAGCCAGCTCGGCAGCAACTCGACATTCGTCAGCAACCAGTCCGGTGATGGAAACGTTGTCGGAGACACTGCGGATTTCGTTCAGTCTGCCAATGGCTCGGCTGTGAACATCGAACAGACAGGCACGGGCAACACCCTCGACGGTTCGCAGGCCGGTTCCGCCAACCAAATGGGCATCATCCAGCTCAGCGATGACAACAAGGCATCTGTCGGCCAGTCGGGCAGTGACAACATCCTTGCTCTGAACCAGTTCGGTTTCACAAACGAAGCGGCTCTTCTTCAGTCCGGTACGAGCAACGGCCTGACGGTCGCGCAGTCCGGTGACGAGAACCTCTCGACGATCACGCAGGGCGGCCTCAACAACGAAGCCCTGGTCGATCAGACGGGTGCTGGCAACGAGGTCCTGATCACCCAGACCGGAGATGCCGGTCTGATCGATGTCCTGCAGACCGGCGCTGACAGCTATGCCGAGATCAGCCAGTCGGGCGGTTCGGGCAACGATGCTCTGGTGACCCAGTCCTCGAATGACTCCGTGTCGTTCATTACGCAGGTCGGTAGCAACAATTACGCGTCGATCAACCAGTAACAGGGCCGTTGGCCCTCCTCAGGGAGAGGATTATGACAAGACATCTTATTCTTGCTGCCTCAATGTCCGTACTCGGATTTGCCTCGGCCCACGCCCAGGAATTTCCGTCGACCTCATTCGATAACTCGGCGAGGATTACCCAGACGGGTAACCTCAACGAAGCAGAAATCGACCAGGCGGTTGGTGGCATCATCAACGGTCAGGGCAGAGCCGAGATTATCCAGATTAGCGTCCGAAATGACGCTTCGATCACGCAGACCTCTGCAACGAGCCCATTCGGTGAGGGTTTCGCAAACACGGCTCTGATCGATCAGCGCCGCGCCCGCGGCGATGCATCGATCGACCAGATCCATGACTATCTCGTGACCCGCAACAACGCTGCTACGATCCTCCAGGTTGCGCCGGATGCAACGGCGTCAATCCAGCAACGCGGGGACCGGAACACCGGCACCATCCGTCAGCTGTTCGGTGCTCAAGCGCCTGTCGCGAACATTGACCAGAACGGCCGCACAAATACCGCGGTCGTCGAACAGCGTGGCTCGAACAGTGTGGTTGAAGTCGTACAGGGCACCTTCCAGGCCGGTCCTGGCGCCTCGGGTGAAACCTTCGGCAGCCGTGTGGACATCGACAATGATGGTGCGAATGCTGGCATCTTCGTCTCGCAGATTGGCTTCAACCATGATGCCCGAGTGATAGAAGACGGTGTAAACGGCTTGATCACTATCACTATGGAAGGCGCGTCCAACGCGGCAACGGTCACTCAGCAATCGCGCGACGGTCTGGTGGAAATCGCAACCACCGGTTCCGCCAACATCGCCGAAGTCACGCAGGCTGCGTCCGATGAGGGCAGCATTGCCCGTGTCATCCAGTCCGGCAACTTTGCGGTATCTGAAATCGAGCAGCTGGACGACGTGACGGGCGGCGGTTTGAACATTGCCGAAGTGAACCAGACCGGTCTTTCGACCGGGGCCGGTAACGTCCTGTCGTCGATCCTTCAGAATGGCGGTACCAACATGGCGTTCGTTGACCAGGCCAGCGCTTATGCTCAGTCTGACATCGTCCAGACTGGCACCGGCCATCTGGCAAACGTTGCGCAGTAAGCGCCAGATGAAGTCGTATCGCTTCATGCAAGTGGGGGCGGCCTTGATGGCCGCCCTCATTTTTGTCGGAACCGCCGCCGCGCAGGTGTCCAGTGAGGATGCATTGCTTGGTAGTCTTGACCTTAAGTCCTCGCTGATCAGCAGTGATCTCTATTCCGGGGTGAGCTCTTCAAATTCAGAAACGACGGGTCAGGAAAATTTGGCCATCATCCGTCAGAATGGGGCAAGCAATATCATTGAGGTCACGCAGACAGGTTCCGTATACGGAGCATGGACCCGTGTTGCGCAGTTTGGCTCAGACAACAAGGTCGGTGTCGCCCAATGCGCCTGCAGCAACGTCGTCGACGTGATCCAGGACGGCAGCTCAAATCTTTCTGAAATCTCCCAGACCGGCGCGGGGAACGTTTTTGTCCATCGCCAGTACGGCGACGCCCTCGGCCTTTCGGTATCGCAGTATGGCGGCGCGCAGATCTCCATCACGCAGACGGGCCCCTGACATGCGCGCAGGGTGGCCCAGTCCGAAGCATGCGGCTCTCCTGCTGACGCTCGCTGCCGTGCCGGCCATGGCCCACGCCGAAGCTGACCGCTCGGCGGCGATGAATCAGGTCACCAAATTCCGCACCACGGCAGAGCGCAGCAGCGCCGCGTTTGAACAACTTTCCACGGTCGAAGCCGGCCGCAGCCGCGTCGACCAGATCGACCCCGCGCTCGCCCTGTCGGACGCCCCGGACATTGACCGGCTGACCGCGCCGGAGCCGGCCGCGCCGGTAAGCGCCTGCACCCTCTCTCCGGAGCAGCAATCTATCGTCACCAGTCTGGAAGCGCAGGGCAGGTTGCCGGCCGGAGGCTGCGAAATGGTCACTTGGTTTGCCCAGCCGGGCGACAAGGTTGAAGACGAGGACCGCCAGTCCCTTGCGGAAGCGGTCTTCACCGGGTCGCCGGAAATGTTGGGCCGGGAGTCGGAAGCCGACCGGCTCGCCAAGGCTGAACTCGAAGAGCGCCAGGCCGAAGCAGCCGCCTCGGCAGCAATCGCGCTGACTATCTTCACCCCTGAGGTGCCCGTTCCGCCCGGCAAATAGCCGCTGCCGGAAACCTTTTGTGAACCATGCAGGCTCCAATGATGCCCGTTCGGGTGTATGCCCGAATTGCCTTCATCCAGAGGAATTTCCGCGCATGTCCGCCGCCCCCGTCTCGATTGCCCGCCTCATAGCCCGCGAACTGAATGTCGAGGAAAAACAAGTCTCTGCGGCAATCGATCTGATCGGGGAGGGTGCTACGGTCCCGTTCATCGCGCGCTACCGCAAGGAACGCACCGGCGGCCTCGACGACACACAGCTGCGCCACCTGGCCTCGCGCCTCACCTATCTCACAGACCTCAATGCCCGCCGCGACACTGTCCTCAAATCCATCCGCGAGCAGGGCAAGCTCACCCCTGCACTCGAAAAACAGATCAACGCCGCTGAAACCAAGGTCGCGCTCGAAGACCTCTACGCGCCCTTCAAGCAAAAGCGCCGCACCAAGGCGACCATCGCCCGCGAAGCCGGACTCGCCCCGCTGGCCGAACAACTGCTCGCCAATCCAAATCTCAATCCGGCGGAGATCGCTGCAAAGTTTATTTCGAAAACCAAGGGCGTCGCCTCCGCCGAAGAGGCGCTGGAAGGCGCGCGCCATATCGTCGTCGAGACCCTCGCGGAGACGCCAGAAATCGTTGGCGCCGCGCGCGAGAAGATGTGGGCTGAAGGCAAGGTCCGCTCCAGCGTCGCCAAGGGCAAGGCAGAAGAGGGCGCCAAGTTCTCTGACTACTTCGATTTCGACCAACCGATCGAGCAGCTTCCGTCCCACCGGCTCCTCGCGTTGCTGCGCGGTGAGAAAGAAGGCGTGCTGAAGCTCGGCCTGGATATTCCGCATGCTAATGATCGCCCGCATCCGGCGGTCGGCCTGGTGATGACCAAGGCCGGCCTTGCCCGCAAGGGCCGCCCCGCCGATGCCTGGCTTGCCGAGACAGCCGAGATCGCTTGGAAGACCCGCCTTGCCCCGGCCTGCACGAATGACCTGTTCGCGCGCGTCAAGGAGCGCGCGGACGGCGAAGCCATCAGCGTCTTTTCAAAGAACGTGAAGGCTCTGCTGCTCGCCGCGCCGGCCGGCCCGAAAACCGTCATGGGAATCGATCCCGGTATTCGCACGGGCTGCAAGATCGCCGTGGTCGACGCCACCGGCAAGGTGCTCGACACCGACACGATCTACCCGCACGAGCCGAGGCGCGACTGGGCAGGGGCCCTTATGACGCTCGCCAAACTCGCCAAGAAGCACAAGGTGCAGCTCGTCAGCGTCGGCAACGGCACCGCCAGCCGCGAGACCGACAAACTCGTCGCCGAGCTTGAAAGCAAGATGCAGGATCTCGGCCTCACCCGCGTGATGGTTTCCGAAGCTGGCGCATCTGTTTATTCTGCTTCTGAACTCGCCGCGAAAGAGTTCCCGGACATGGATGTGTCGATCCGCGGCGCGGTGTCCATTGCCCGCCGCCTGCAAGATCCGTTGGCGGAGCTGGTGAAGATCGAGCCGAAAGCCATCGGCGTCGGCCAGTACCAGCATGATGTTGACCAGTCCGCGTTGTCCCACTCACTTACTGCGGTCGTCGAAGACTGTGTGAACGCCGTCGGCGTAGACGTGAACACCGCCTCCGCGCCGCTGCTCGCCCGCGTCTCCGGCCTCAATGAAACGCTGGCGTCGAACATCGTTGCCTTCCGGAACGAGAACGGCGCGTTCAAGTCCCGCGCCGCGCTGAAGAAGGTGCCTCGCATGGGCCCGAAAGCGTTCGAACAATCCGCGGGTTTTCTGCGTATCCGCGACGCAAAGAATCCTCTGGACGGCTCCAGCGTCCACCCCGAAGCCTACCAGGTCGTCGAGCGCATCTCCGAAAAAACAGGCCGCGACGTCAAAAGCCTCGTCGGCGACAAGGCCTTCCTCTCGAAGCTCAAACCACGTGACTTTGCCGATGCCACATTCGGCGAGCCGACCGTCGCCGACATCCTGAAGGAACTTGAAAAGCCAGGCCGGGATCCTCGCCCTGAATTCAAGACCGCGACCTTCAAGGACGGCATCGAGAAAATCTCGGACCTGAAACCCGGCATGTCCCTCGAAGGCGTCGTTACCAACGTCACGGCCTTCGGCGCCTTCGTCGATATCGGCGTGCACCAGGACGGCCTCGTCCACATCTCGGAGCTGTCGGACACGTTCGTCAAGGATCCGCATACGGTCGTTCGCGCCGGGCAGGTGGTCCGCGTACGGGTGAAGGAAGTGGATGCGGCCCGCAAGCGCATCGCGCTCAGCATGAAGTCGGAAAGCGCCGCTGAGCCGCGCGGCTATGCGGGTGGGCGACGCTAGGGCGTCACAACGGCGCTGACGGATTCAGGCGTCTCGGCGCCGCGTCCCCCGAAGCGCATCATCCGTGTCGCGGCCATCGACCAGTTGCGATGGAAGATCAGCAGGTAACTGACATAGGTCAGCGCGCCTGCCGCAATCTTGAGCCCGAGTCTCAGCCACGGATCGAAACCCGGTGTCTGGTAGTCGATCAGCATGACGACGCCGGCCATCACAATGCAACCGACGTAGGCCGGAAGTACTGACATCAGCAGGCTTATGGGCTTCGTGTGCATGTCCTTGATCAGGATCGGTACCGTCATGCCCATACGGACGGCCTCGGTAATCAGCAGGGACGAGATGACGGCCTCGGCGGAGTATTGCGACAAGGCCAGCGCCGCAGCGGTGAGGATGACCAGATCGATCAGGGAGAAGGTGATCAGCAAGTTGATCCGTTTTATCGCAATGAAGGCCGCATTTCGGAAATAGGTGAACGGTGTAAACAGGCCGACCAGGCAGAGGATCAGCAACATGTCCGCTGTCGGAGCATACTCGTCGCTCAAAGTAACGGCCACGACATCCTGGCTGGTCAGAGCAAGACCGGCAAAGATCGGCAAAACGATCAGCGCCGACATTTGCGACAGGCGGCGGTACAACATGTCACGGTCGCCCTTGGTCTGTGTGCCTTCCGACAGCAAGACGACCCAGAGCGAGCTGATCGGCGATATGAACGTGCCGTAGATGATGTCCACGAACCGGCTTGCAATTCGCATGAAACCGACGGCTGCCGCGCCGAAACTGAACGCAACAATCAGGTCGAGCACGCGCATGAAGGATGAGGCGATCCCCTGACCTGCGAAAATCTTGCCGGCATCCTTGAGAAATCCGCCCGCCAGCGGCGCCGAGAAGTGCAAGCCCGGCCACCACCGCACCCGCCAGGCCATGATCAGCGCCGAAACGGTTACCTGGGTGCCGCGCTGCGCCACCAGTGCCCATTCGGCAAACGGGCTGAACACCACGAGCAAAGCCGCCGCGCCGCCGGCCACCGCGCTGATGATTCCGCGGATCGCGCCTCCTTTGAAATCATGGTCGCGCAACATGATCGCGTTGGGCGGAATCGACAGCGGAACCGGCAGCAGGGTCAGCGCCAGCGCCGGCATGATGTAGGTCAGGCTCGGCTCATTGTTCGCCGCTGCCAGCCAGCTGCCGGCAAAGGCGCAGACGACGATGACGCAGACCGTTACGCCCATCATGGCCCAGAAGATCGTGTCCATTTCCGGCTTGGAATAGGCGCGGCGCAGGACAGCCGTGTCGAGGCAGGCCGAGCGGGCCTGGAAATTGAAGTAGTCGACGATGATCACACCGAGCGCGAACAACCCGAATACGGCAGCGTCCAGCCGGTAGGTCAGGAAGATGAACACCACCATGGTGATCCCGCTGGTCGCGAGATTGTTCGCGATGTTCCACAACATCGACGAGCCGAACACGCGCTCCAGACGTGTCTGGTGAAGTTCAGACACCTGGTCAGTGGCGGAAAGATCGCTGCGTGGTTCAGTCATGAAGGCGGCGTGTGCTATCTGTCAGCGGAAGGGCAAGGGTGGCGGCGCGCCGCAGCGGCAGTTCAGCGGCCAGGGCGGCTGGCTCTGAACGTATCGGAGCATTGTCCGGTTCCGTCGCCGGCCGCCTGATAGCTGAGACAGTAGAACTTTGCCCGGGCGCCATCCTTGAAGGTCGGTTCGCCATGCCAGCCGACCTGATCCCGCCCTCCGCTCCAGAGGTGCACCATGAGCCGGCCGGGCGTTTGCGGAATCGGCATGTCAGCGGGCGTGGCGGTGTGCGCGAGCCGGTCATCGACATACCAGCGGATCTCGTCAGGCTCCCATTCGAACGCATAGAGGTGGACTTCCTTGCTCGCGTCGAAACCCAGCGGGATGTAGATGCCGCCAACTTGCTGGCCATTGGTAAAATAGTTTGCGTGCAGCCGGGTGAGATCCTTGCCGAGAAACTCGATGTCGATCTCGTCATGGGGGTCACCGAACTGCTGATGAGTATGCGTGAACATTGCAGAGACCGTGCCTGAACCGGGCGCTGCCTGCATGACGACCTCATAGCGGCCGAAGTGGTGAAATCCG
Organism: Candidatus Sulfopaludibacter sp. SbA3; assembly: GCA_945888325.1. Classification (GTDB taxonomy): domain Bacteria; phylum Pseudomonadota; class Alphaproteobacteria; order Caulobacterales; family Hyphomonadaceae; genus Hyphomonas. The sequence continues at coordinate 1,633 of CAMDAC010000027.1, read as the reverse complement.
CGGCGCTGATACTCCGCACCGGCAATCTTCTTGTAGGCTGTCCTCTGACGCCGCACTTCCAGCTCGACCCGGTCCTTCTTGAAGTGAATGAGATTCGCTTTCCAGGCCGGATGGTCGGAGTTCGGGTAATAAAAGTCCGATTTGTACCACTCGGCCTCATCATGCGGGCCGCCAAAATGGTGCACGAACGAAACGGCAAGTTGGCGGTCCGGCCGGTCGCCCGCGTCTTTCATCGGCCTGGTGGCGTCATCTCGCGGCGGGGTCATCAGCGCGGCCAAGCCTGCAAGTACCGCGATGGCGATGAGCCCGAAGAGACTGATCCGCCAGACCTCGAAGGTCCGCACTGTTCCACCTCGGGCCATGCGACTTGTCTCAAGTGCGGTTCAGCCGCGCCATCTGGCGGCCGGGGGCGGATGACCGGGGAGGGGCCTGGCGCGCCAGGCCCTGCACCCTATTTTGCGCCGACGGAGAGCAGCACCGCCGGAACGGTTTTCACGATGATCCAGACATCGCCCCAGAAGGTGCGGGTCTGCACATACCTAGTGTCGAGCTGGATGCGCTCGGCATAGGTCGTGTTGCTGCGGCCACTGGTCTGCCAAAGGCCGGTAAGGCCTGGGCGGACGCGGGCATAGTGGACGAACCCTTCGCCATACTTGGGGCGCTCATAGAGCGGGATCGGGCGCGGGCCGACGACCGACATGTCGCCGCGGATAATGTTCAGCAGCTGCGGCAGCTCGTCGATCGAGGTGGCGCGGATGAACTTGCCCAGCGGCGTGATGCGCGGGTCGTTGGTCAGCTTCTGCGTGAGGTCCCATTCCAGACGGGCTTCGGCGCTGCTTTCCAGCACGGCCTGAAGTTTCTTGTCAGCGTCCGGCACCATCGTGCGCAGCTTGAAACACTGGAAGGGCTCGCCCTTGTAACCCCAGCGCGGTTGGGAATAGAGCGCCTTCTGGCCGTCCTGAAGACGGATCAGCAGGGCAACCAGGATCAGCAGCGGGGCCAGGAACAACAGTCCCAGCGATGCCGCCACGATGTCGAAAATACGTTTCGCACTGAAGTCCCCGCCCTTCGGCGAGCCTTCGCTTGCGTCATCCGAGTACGCATCGTCTGGCAGACTTCCTGTCTGCTCGCCGAACCGGAATTCCATTGAGTTCCCCTTCAAGTCTACTTCGCCGCGTTCAGTTCAAGCTTTGGAGGCGCCCCCACGGCAGCCAGCCCAAAGCCTTCCCTTGTCCTGAACTTGGCAATTGCAATCTGCATACCACTGCTGCGCCTGCGAATTAAGCGAAAATTAAAACTTTCACCTGCGGGGAGAAGTATTCGTTAAATATTGCATCAACGAAGCGCCGCCGGTGCACCAGCACTGTGCAGAACAGGGATTCGAACGGCAGGGACAGCATTCCCCACCTCGGAGTCTACCCCCTGGTGAGCCTTCCGCTGCATGAAAAAGAGGCGCCGCAGGGTCCTGCAGCGCCTCGATACATATTGCCTCAGGGGGAGATCAGAAGATCCGTTCGCCGATCCGCAGGGTATCGCCCGGCTTGACGACGGTGCCAGGCGTCAGGTCGTAGGCAATCTCGCGGTCGGAATCGATGCTCTTGATGTACACGACCCGCTTGTTCGCGCGGTAGGT
>CAMDAC010000026.1 GCA_945888325.1 Candidatus Sulfopaludibacter sp. SbA3 | reverse complement strand
AAACCGAAGACGCCGAAATCTGTGCCAAAAGAGGCCGCCTCGTCGAGAATTCGGGCGCGTATCCAGAGCGCCCGGAAGCGGTTCCATGCCAATGACAACATCTCGGCCTTCCTGCAGCCTGGCGAACTCGATGAGTTGCTGGCAGAAGTCGAGGCGAAGTTCAAAGGCGTGCTCGAAAGCCTCGTGATCGACACGGAAAGCGATCACAACACACAGGACACCGCCCGCCGGGTCGCCAAGATGTACCTGACCGAGGTGTTCAGCGGCAGATATGTCGAGGCGCCAGCTGTAACAGAGTTCCCGAACGCTTCCTCCCTGAACGAATTGATGATCGTGGGCCCGATCAAGGTGCGCAGCGCCTGCAGCCACCACTTCTGCCCGATCATGGGCCGGCTGTGGATCGGCATCATGCCCAACGAACACTCAAATCTCATTGGCTTGTCGAAGTATTCGCGCCTCGCGGAATGGGTAATGTCGCGTCCGCAGATCCAGGAAGAGGCCATCACGCAGATGGCCGAAGTGCTCATGAACAAGGTCCGCCCGGACGGTCTTGCTGTCGTCATGGAAGCCGATCACTTCTGCATGCACTGGCGCGGTGTGAAAGACGACGAGACCAAGATGATCAACAGCGTCATGCGCGGTTCTTTCCTCAAGGATCATATCCTGCGGAGCGAATTCCTCGCTCTCCTGAACAACAAAAAGTAAGGCCTTCCATGCTCGTTCGCTGCCTCTATGCAAGCCGCCCCCTCGAGCCGCTCAGCGGCGCGTTCGTAAACAGCATCCTCGAACAGTCGCGCAAGAACAATCCGGCGCTCGGTATCACGGGCCTGCTGTGCGTCTCCGAGGATCTCTTCATCCAGGTCATCGAGGGAGGCCGCGACGAAGTCTGCGACCTCTTCAACGCGATCGTGCGCGATCAGCGCCACCAGCAGGTGAGGCTGCTGATCTACGAAGAGATCGAAGTGCGCCAGTTCGGCAACTGGACCATGGCGCAGGTCAACATCACCAAGCTCAATCCGGCGATGCTTCTTAAATACTTCAAGCGCGCGGAGCTTGATCCTTTTGCTTCTTCCGGCAAAGCGACGATGGCCCTTCTGTCCGATCTGATCGCGACCGGCGCCATCATCGGCCACCGGGACTGATCAGGCGGCGCAGGCCAGCGGCGCGCTCCCTGTGACGGCTATCTGACCTCGATCGCCTTACGGTCCAGGATGATGCGGCCTCCGGGAGCTTCCATCACGTAGCGGATTTCATACTCGCCAGCCTCTGCTGGCATCTCCAGTTCGTTGGCGAATTCTCCATCGGCGTAGAAGTAGGACAGCTCGCCCGAGGTCGCGACATAGCCTTTCTTCACAAGGTCGATGTAGTCGCCGGCGCGCATCGGCCCCTCATACTCCACGATCAACTTGGCGTTCTTGCGGGCCGTCTCTGGCGTCGTCAGGTTGGCGACCGGCGGTGTTATGGTCAGCGGAGATGACGCGAGCACCTTCCGCCCGCCAGGCCCCTCGATCACGTAGCGAATCTCGTAGGCGCCGGCCGCGCCGGGAGCACTGAACTTCGCCGGATTGCCACTTGCGGCATAGGCATAGGCAATCTCGCCGCTGGTCGCCGCATAACCCGCCGGGACGACATCTATGTAGTCGCCCGGATTGCCGGGACCGGTCCATTCGATGCTGAGCGGCTCTGCGCCGGAGGCGGCCGAAGGCGCCGTGAGTGAAGCGGAGGCCGCGGTGATCGTGAGCGGCTGGACCGCCTTGATGATCCGGGTGCCCGCAAGCTCAAGGACATAGCGGACATCATAATCGCCCGGCGCGGTCAGGGCGCGCAGTTTCTCCCCTTTGGCGGCTGCCGGAATGTAGATGTAATTCAGTTCCCCCGAAGTCTGCGAGTAACCCCGCGGCACAATGTCGATATAGTCGCCGCGATTGGCCGGGCCGGTGAACGACAGATCTATCTCCGCGCCTGCCATGACGGTCACTGGCACAGTAAGCGTCACATCTCCGTCGATGGGCTCACCCTCATTGACTTCGATTACTGCAGCCGCAGCAGGTGCTTCTGCAACAGCTTCGCCGTCTTGGTCCGCACCCGCGACAGGGGTTTCGGCCTTCTTCGCGCAGGCCGTCAATGCCAGCAAGGCGACGGACGCCAGCAGCCCTATGGTTTTTGCGGACATGATCTTTGTCCCTACAATGCAAGTTTGAAATGAAGCACCAAACCGCGCGGATTGGAGCGGCGAAGGTGCAGACGCGTGCCCGACTTTTCAGAGCTTCCGGGTTCTTCCGCCCGCTTCAAAACAGGCATGGGTGCCGCGTGTGATCACGCGGTCTCCAGCGACGACCTCGCCCGCTTCGATATCCGGCTCGCCCTTCACTTCGGCATAGACATTGCCGAAATCCTGGTAGCACGCCTCCAGCAGCGCCTCGAAACTGTCGATGACGAAATAAGTCTGCTGGAAATCATCGATGATGTATTTCGTCCGCATCAGGCGCTTGAGATCAAAACCGATCCGGTTCGGGCTCGCATCTTCCAGCGCGAACACAGTCTCGTCAGGGCTGGACAGGATCCCGGCGCCATAGATGCGCAGACCGTCCGTCTCCTGAATAAGTCCGAACTCAACCGTGTACCAGTAAAGCCGCGCCAGGTTGTGCAGCTGGCCGAGCTTCATCGCCCTCTGGCCACCCTTGCCGTAGGCCTGCATGAAATCCGCAAACACCGGGTTCGCCAGCAGCGGCACATGGCCGAAGAGGTCGTGGAAGATGTCCGGTTCCTGCAGGTAGTCGAACTCCGCTTCCGGGCGGATGAACGCGCCTGCCGGAAAGCGCCGGTTGGCGAGATGGTTGAAGAAGATGTCATCCGGCACGAGTTCCGCCACCGGCACGATCCGCCAGCCGGTCAGCTTCTCCAGCCGGTCGGACAGTCGCCCCATGTGCGGAATGCCGGACGGCGAAAGTTCCAGCGCCCCCATCGCCTCCAGTGCCGCCGCGCAGGCCCGCCCCTTGGTCACCTCGCGCTGGCGACGGAACAACCGGTCCCACCGGTCATGCTCGGCGGCGCTACAGGTGTCCCACGCCTGGTCGATGGTGAAATCAGCCGCGCGCGGCGCGCCGTGATAGCGATTCTTTGCAAAGGCAGTGTCCATGCGCGCCAATATAGGCCGGATGGAAAATTAGTTCCAGATGTAACTAATTCAGGCCATCGCCCGGCTATCGACAATCTCGGTCAGCGTGACGCCCAGTTCGCCGTCCGCGACGACCAGCTTGCCGCGCGCAATCAGGCGTCCGGAGACATAGATGTCGACCGGCTCGCCGGTCTGTTTTTCCATCGTCAGCACTTCGCCGGGCGACAGGGCCATCAGCTCTTCCATCGTGAGGCGCACTTCGCCCAGCACGACTTCAACACGCACGGGGACATCCATCAGCATTCGGTGCAAGGCAGGGTTCGTCGGTTCGGTCATTCCGGGCCTCGTCCAATTTCGGCAAACAGGTCGCCCTGCCCGCCAGCAATGCGCGCGGCGGCGCCGTCGATGAGGCTGCGCAGGCGCGCCTCGGTTGTCGCATGATACTGCGTGGACGCAATAAGGCGCATTACCTCGGCAATCTCGTCGAGCGCCTGGGTCAGCTCGGCGGTCACGGCAGCCAGCCGTTCGCTCTCGCTCTGGGTTCTGACCTTGGCCAAGTCCGCCAGCGTCTCGGCCCGCACCTGCGCGATCAGTCCGGCGATCTCCTCGCCGGTAAAACTCACCCGCGCGGGATCAGCTGCAACCTCTTCCGGCTGCGGGCCGAAGTCGGCCCGGAAGTCAAAGGCGGAGAAGGATTTCACGGCGCGCGCGGTCATTCGATGAGTTCGTCATCACGGGACGCTTTGCCCGCATGGATTTCGCCGCGCCCGATCAGCTGGCGCGCAAGTTCCACGAGTTCGGCGCGGGCTGTTTCCACGTCGCCGCGGCGGACGGGGCCAAGCGCGGCGATTTCCTCGCGCAGCAGGTCGCCCGCGCGAGATGTGACATTCGCGAAGAAGGCTGCTGCCGTGATCTCCTTGGCGCCTTTCAATGCAGTCACCAGAGCGGTGCGGTCTGCGGCGGCGAGCAGGGTCTGCATGCCGCCGGCATCCAGCGTGGCAAGGTCATCAAAGGTGAACATCAGCGAACGGACTTTGTCGCCCGAACCGGGCTCGGCCTTTTCAAGCGCGGCGAGGAACAGCGTGCCAGCCCGCGGATCAAGCCGGTCGAAGATGCGGGCAATGCGTTCGATACCGGCCGTTGCCCCGTCGCGCGACAGCGCCGAGACGCGGCCCTTGAGGTGTTGTTCGAGGCCCGCCATTGCGGCGGGGTGCACTTCGCCGAGATGCAGCAAACGTTGCATCGCCTCGATGGACAGAGACGGCGGCAGCACGCGCAGCAGCTTCGCCGCGGCTTCGCCTGTCAGGCGCGAAAGGATCAGCGCCACGACCTGCGCGCGCTCGTGGCGCAGCAGCGAGGCGAGTACGGGTGTATCAAGAGCCGACAGCTCCGCCCAGACACCGGCGCCGCTGGTCGCCTTCTGGACCTGCGTGAACCGGCGCAGCGCGTCACCGTCCGCCGACGGATCATCGGCTAGCCGGTCCATGGCGGCGCTCAGCGCTTCGGCTTCCTCCGGCCCCAGCTCCGCCCAGATCGGCGCAGCATCGGGTCCGAGCGCCCGCATCAGGCGGGCCGAGCGGGCAAGGCCCGGAGCAAGTACATGGGAAGGTTTCGCCAGGGCGCTCATGCCGGATCATCCTTGGCATTCATCCAGCCGCGCACGACCGCCGCCGCCCGCGCCGGATCGCGCCGGGCCATGTCGAGCGCCGCATCCGCAGACGGCGCAGCCGCCACCGGCCGAACCGCACGCGGCGCCTCACGCGGGCGCTCCGCAGGCAGGGGCGCGGGAAGGATCTGCGCGGCCGGCACCGGGATGGGCGCCGATTGCCCCGCCAGCACGGCCAGCGCCCCGCCGATCAGCACGAGCGCTGCAAGACCTGCAAGCTCAGCCCAGGCCGCCGCATCCGGGCGCCCGGGAAGGCCTTCGGCGAAAGCGAGGGTTTCGATAACAAGTTTATCACCGCGCTCGGGAACGATCCCGGCTGCAATCGGCGCGATGTGCTGAAGTTCGGGCAGACGCACGGAGGCGCGATCATCCACGAGGAGAAGAACGGTCCGTCCACCCTCGGGATTATAGGTGACACTGAGGCGGGACAGGCCGGGGCCGGCGACCGGGGAAAGCACATCCGCCAGTGCGGCTTCGGCGGGGCTGGCGGAGACCGCCGCGCCCGGCCCCGTCAGCAAGGCGGCGCCGCGCCAGCACAGGAGGCCGAGCGCCAGCGCGCAGGCGAGCATCGCCAGCGGGCGGATCAGCCCCGTGGCCCGGGTTGCCGTGCTGCCTCCAAACGCCATCGAGCCCTCCGGGACCGGCCACAGGGCCGGCAGATTCCCGGAAAGCTAGAAGGCCCGCCTTAAGGCAGGTTTAACAAGGCGACCGCCGCGTTAACGGCGATATTGCTGGAGGCGGGTTGTCCGCAGGCCTTTCGAGCCGTGGCGGGCGTAGAGACGCTCCCAGGCGTCATATTCCTCATCGGTGAGGTTGTAGCGTTCGCAGGCGCTTTCGCGGGTCAGGAGACCGCCCTGGACGGCGGCCACCACTTCGGCCTTGCGGCGGGTGACCCAGCGGGAAATGCCGGGCGACGGCAAATCGGCGAGGGTTAGGGTCTGGCCATCCGGGCCTTTGACGCTCATGGGGCGGGCATTCTGCATGTTCATGTTCAAAACCACTTCACGGTCCTATGCGTTTCACCCCGCTTCTGCAGGGGTATTAAACAGACCCTACACGACGCGGTTTAAGCCCGGCCTTGACTTGGAAGTTGAGTTTGGACGCCCCCGTTAGGAGGATGTTTGGAAACCTGTTCCGGCGCGGGACAATCGAGCTAACTGGAGCGAAAACGCGCCTCGGGCAGCGCTTGCTTGCCAGTTTCCCCTTCACGAGCTGCAAACTGGCGGCCTTTGCACCGAACTGGGCGCGCATGAGAGCACTCCAGGACGCTGATCCAGTACACCTGAGGAGGAATTTTTGCACCCCTGGCAAAGTGAAAGCATTGCAATCATTGCATGCTATCTGATATCTTTCGTCTGCTTACCCTAAAAACGAGGTGTCCCGTGGCAACACTCACGATTCGAAATCTCGACGTCCAGATCAAGGAACGGCTGCGGGTACGCGCAGCCCTGCATGGACGATCAATGGAAGAAGAAGCTCGTCACATTCTTCGCAACGTCGTGGGCGGGGGTACAGGCCCGGCCCTTTGGGAACGCTCGCGTAGTTTGTTTGCAGGTGACAAAGGCATCGAGCTTGACTTTCCTGCCCGCGGTGAAGACCGCGCCCCGCCTACTTTTGACTGAGCGGCAGAATGCGATGATCCTGTTGGACACCAACATTCTGTCCGAGCTGATGCGACCTGCTCCTGACCCAGCCCTCGGCCGATGGATGCTGGGGCTTGGCGATACGCCAGTGGCCACGACTGCCGTGACGGTTTCTGAAATAGCCTATGGATTGGAGAGGTTGGCAGACGGACGCCGAAAGGATGATCTGGTCGCCCGCTTTGATCAGCTAATTTTTGCTGCCGGTCCACTTACAGTCCTGCCTTTCGATGAGGTTTCAGCCCTTGTCTGCGGCCGGTATCGCGCCTTGCGGGAACGGGAAGGCCTTCATGCTCCGCCCTCCGACATGATGATCGCCGGCATTGCGGGGGCGCTCGGGGCGGATCTCGCGACAAGAAACACGAAGGACTTTTCAGGCTTGCCGATCATGGTCATCAATCCATGGCTGGCATGATCTTTACGTACCCAAGAATTCAGGGCCGGGACTTGCGGCGGCTGTAACGCTCAAACAGATTGGCTCCCGGAAATTTACCGGGATGAAGCTGTGTCAGCGAAGGCGCAAAGGTCGCGCTCAAGCCAGCGGCTTCAGTAGCTCGAGGCTGTTGTTTTCCCGGATCTGGGCGCAGTGGCGCCGCAGCATCGTCAGGAACATGTCGTCGCCGCGCTCGGTCTGTTTCACCAGCATGGCCGCAGCGAAGGCGACCGAGACGCCGTAGAAGGCGAACCAGCGATAGTGCGTGTAGAGATCATCGAAGCTGTAGCTGGTGATGCCCTCGGCCTTCAGGCAGTCATGATAGTGGCGCAGCAGGGCCTGCTCATGCTTCGGGCGATCCTCGCGGGTGAGCCCCGCGCCGATGAAGTAGGAGACGTCATTGGCGGGCGCGCCCTTGCCGGCAGTCTGCCAGTCGACGACGGCCAGCGGCTTCTTGGCGCCCGGCTTGCCGAACAGCATGTTGTCGAGGCGGTAGTCCGAATGCGTCAGCGCGAACGGGCCCTGATAGGCCTCGCCCCATTTCGGCAGGCTCGCGGCGTAGGCGTCGCCCACTTCGATCAGGTCCGCGTTGAGCTTCTCGGCGTAGCGATCCTTGAAGCCGCCCCAGAGGCCGGCGACCATTTCGGAGCTGAGCCCCGGCGGCGGCGCCTTGGCGGAGCCCTGCAGCCAGTCATGCTCGTCCAGAACGGGGTCCTGCCAGTGCGAGGCGTGCAGCACGGCGGCCGCCTCCATGGCAAGGCGCGCGTCTTCAACGCCGCAGCCTTTCAGCTGGTCGCCCTGCTCGGACGGCGACATGTCCTCCATGATAAGGGCGAAACGGTTGGTCTCCGGATCATAGTCCGTATACAGCGCGTCGGGCGTGATGCGGCCCGCCACTTTCGGGAAGGTCCGGTAGAACATCACTTCGCGCTTGTAATGGTTCAGCAGCTTTGCCGTCATGATGCTGGCTTCACTGGCCGAGGGGAACTTGCCCACCAGCGTTTTCGGCGCATTCGCGCCTGCATGCGCATAGTCGAACACGAAGCGCACGTTCTCGCCGATCTGGCCGGTGCCGATCGACTTGGCGGTGAAGCCGCGCACCTCGGCGTCAATGCCGATTTCGGCAAACAGCGTGTTGAACCAGTCCGCTTTCAGTTCGAGCGGATGGGTATCGAGTCCGGGACGGGTCATGGAGTGGCTTCTTCGGTTTCTGGTTTTGTGGCGAAACGGCCGCCGGTCAGGCGGCGAAACTGTCCGAGGCGTTCCTCGGCGCGGCGAAGGCCCTTGTCGAGCGCGGCCATGGTGAGGGCAAAATCGCCGCTGGTTTCCTTGCGCCAGGCCCGTTCGGCCTGCGCGATGACGATCCCGATGGCGATGCGTTTGAGGCTGGCGGGCGCGCCTGCATCATTGTCGAGACCAGCTGACGCGAGCGCCCAGGCGGCGCTGGCATGGCGATGATTTGGCAGACGCACGAGATGGAACAGCGAAGATTCGCGAAACTTCGTGATCTCGGTGATGCCTGCACGGTAAGGCTCCATCGCCTCGAAACGCAGCATGATGACGTCAAACAGACGCTCGCGCGCCGAGGTCTCGTCCGGCACGCCCTCGGCCGACATCGCCTTGTCGAAATGCGCGTCCATCGCTTCGACGAGATCTTCGCGCGCAGCGACGCCGTGAAAGTCCGAAAGTGTCAGCTTCGCTTTCGCGGCAATGTCCGCCAGCGGAATATCCGACCAGGCGCCGGTCGCGGCCAGGTCGAGGGCGGCTTTCAGCCCCTTCTCGATGATCTTTTCTTGAGCCGCCAAGGCGGGCCTCCCGGGGTTTCAGTCTGCCTCTTTTGACAGCTGCCGGTCGCGGGCGGCGGCAGCGCGCAGAGCGTCTCTCAGCAACCGGTGCATCCCACCCGTGTCCATAAGGATGTCAAGGGCCGCCTGGGTGGTGCCGCCGGGGGAAGTGACCGCGCGGCGAAGGGTTTCAGGGTCGTCGCCGCTCGCCGCCATCAACGCGGCAGCGCCTTCGATAGTGCGCCGGGCGAGGCGCTGGGCAAGCGCTCTGGGCAGGCCTTCGGACTCTCCCGCCTCTGCCATCGATTCCGCCAGCAGAAAGAGATAGGCCGGGCCACTGCCCGACAGCGCTGTCACGGCAGACATCAGCGACTCGTCCACGGGACCATGCACATCACCGAGCGGGGCGAGCAATGTGGTGGCAGCGTCAATGTCAGCCGCAGCGAGACCGGCCGCCGCCGAGAACACCGTGATGCCCTGCCCGATTGATCCCGGCGTGTTGGGCATCGAGCGGATGACGCGGGAGGTCTCCAGCCGGCGTGAGAGCTGCGCGATGCGCACCCCCGCCATGATCGACACGGCGAGCGTTTTTGAGCTGACGAAGCCGCGCGCCATCTCCGCAAGGCCCGCGAACTGCTGCGGCTTGACCGCGAGCACAAGAATGGCGGCGGGGGCTGGCGGCGGGTTCAGGATGATCTGGCCGTCTGCGGCCCAGGCCGAAATTTCTTCCGACGGTCGCGGCTCGATGACGGCAATCTTGCGCTTCGACTTGCCCTTCAGCCAGCCGCGCACGAGCGCTGCGCCCATGCGGCCGGCCCCGATCAGAACTAGGGACGGCGGGGCAACAGCCATCTGTGTCTCAGGCTTCGCCGTGGGTTTCGAACATCACTGCGTCTATGGCTTCGCGCGGCGACTTGCCGGCCCAGACGAGGAAGTTAAACGCCGGCATGAACCGGTCAGCGGCGCTGACGGCCGCCGCGAGCACGGCGCGGATTTCGCCCTGGCTGACCTCGTCGCGGCCCTCCATCGGGAAGGTGTAGCGGTAGATGATCACGCCGTCGTCTGACCAGAAATCGAAATGGCCGACCCACAGGCGCTCGTTGGCAAGCATCACCAGTTCGGCAATTGCGCTGCGCTTGGCGGCCATCGCCTTCACATCGAGGGTGAGGGAGAAATGGATCGCGGAAGGTTCCGGGCGGTAGGCGAACAGGGCGCCCATGTCGCCCCAGCGGGTTTCAGCGACAACCTGAAGGGTGCCTTCCTCGTCGCGCTCAAACGGCCAGTTGGCGGCTTCCAGAACCACTTCCACGATATCGAGCGGGTCGATGTCGAAGTCCTGGCTGTGTTCGAGTTCAAGGCTCATTCGGGCGCCTCCGCATCGGTTTCGTGGATTGGTGCCGGATTCGTGTGACAAATCCACACCCGAACAAACCGGGCCGTCTCAGGCTTGTCTATCGGCTTCAACAGTGGGCGTTCAGGATTTCGGGGAATTCGCCTGCGCCGCTTCGAGGGCGGCCAGCCGGGCTTCCAGGGTTTCCACACGGTCGAGCGCAGCGGTGGCGATGGCCTTAAGGGCTTCGACTTCGTCGCGGCCAGCAAGGTCCATGTCGGCGATCAAGGCCCGCACGCGGGCCTGCGCGGCGGTCTTGGCTTCCTCGCCTGCTGCGCGCGCAGCGCCGAGGGCGCCGGTCATCAGGCTGGCGATGTCATCGAGCAGTGGATTTGTGCCTGCCATGCAGTTACTCCTTCGCGCCGGGTGAGGCGGTGCCTAACAGATAGGCGCGCCGGCAGACAGGGAAAAGACGCCGCATGACCGAACTGCTGACGATGATGAGCGTTTACCTTAGCCAGGCTGCTATGACCTTCCCCGAGTGGCGCCCGGCGCTCTTGTCCCTCGATTTCGGCTTTGTCGGCCTCGGCGAGTTCCATCTGCGCTGGTACGCGCTCGGCTATATCGCGGGCATCGGCGGGGCCTGGTGGTATGGCTCCCAGCTGCTGAAGCGCGCCTCGCTCTGGAAGAGTGAGCCGCCGCTGTCGCAGGAGGGCCTCGATGACCTGATGTTCTGGATCATCATCGGCATCATCCTCGGCGGCCGTCTTGGCTATGTCCTGTTCTACATGGTGCCCTACCAGATGGATGTGCTGACGGCGGATCCGCTGACGGTGCTGCGCATCTGGGACGGCGGGATGGCCTTCCATGGCGGCATTCTCGGGGTGGCGCTGGTGCTCTGGTTCTTCGCGGCCAAGCGCGGCGTGCCGTTGTTGTCGGTCGGCGACATTGCCGGGGTGACCGCGCCGATCGGCATCGGACTCGTGCGGATCGCGAATTTTACCAATGCGGAGCTGTATGGCCGGCCAACCGATGCCTCCATCGGCATGGTATTTCCCGAAGGCTATGTGCCGGGCTCAACCCCGCCGGCTTTCAACTGGGAAACCGACACTTGGGTCTACCGCGGCGACGAACTCGCCCGCCACCCCAGCCAGCTTTACGAGTCGGTGCTCGAGGGCTGGATCCCCCTGATTGTATTGTCGATTCTGATCTGGAAGTTCGGCGCGCTGAAGCGCCCGGGCCTCGTCGCGGGCCTGTTCCTGCTCATGTACGGCGCTGGCCGGTCGATTGCCGAGAACTTCCGCGAGCCCGATTCTTTTGTCAGCGGACTGCCGGAATGGCTGACCATGGGCATGATCCTGTCGGTGCCGATGTGGCTGGGTGGCGCATGGTTGATCTGGAATGCCTTGAAACAGCAGGAAAAGCAGGTATAGAAAACTGTGAATAGGTAGTTTTACGGACCAATCGCGCGATCCTGGGGAGGGGTGCGACTGTGAGAGCAGAGAGCCTTTATCGGTTGTCGGCGGCGTGTCTTTTCACGCACGAACTCGATTCAACCCTTCGCCAGTCCTGGAATCCCCTGTCGCTCAGCGCCAGTTCCTACACCTCGTTTGACCAGCATATCTTCATGTGGGCGCACGTGCCTATCGTGATCGGGATGCTGCTTCTCGCCGAGACGGGCAACCGCGCGTCCATTCGCTACGGCCTTTGCGTGTTCGCGGTCGTGCATGTCGGGCTGCACTGGTTCTACCGCAACCAGCCTGTCTATGATTTCAGCTCGGTTGCCGCCTGGGTGCTGATCCTGCTGGCGGGCATCTTCGGCGCCGCTTATCTGGTGCCCGCAAAGGCGCGATAAGCGCATTCCGGGATAAAACTGAACCATGACGATTGAAGACCGGCTGGTGCGCCTGATCGAGACGGGCGGCCCGATTCCCCTGTCCACCTTCATGCAGATTGCCCTGCACGACCCGCAGGCCGGCTACTACGCGACGCGTCCCGGCATTGGGCGCGACTTCACGACCGCGCCGGAAACCAGCCAGATATTCGGTGAGCTGATCGGCGTCTGGCTGGTGCATGAGTGGCGGGCACTGGGCGCGCCGGAGGCCTTCCAGCTGGTGGAGATCGGTCCGGGTCGCGGACAGCTGATGCTGGACGCGTTGCGGGTGGCAGGTGCGGTGGGCGGCGAGGAGTTCGTGCGTGCGATGAAGCTGGTGTTCGTCGAGCCGAGCCCGGTGCTGAAAGCGGCGCTGGGGGACCTGTTTGCGCCGGTGAATCCGCACTTCGCCGAAGCGCTGGCGAACGTGCCGGACGGTCCTGCCCTGATCATCGCCAATGAGTATCTCGACTGCCTTCCCGCGCGCCAGTTTCGCCGGGCGGGGAGTGACTGGCGCGAGTGCGTGGTCGGCCTCGCCGAAGGTGGCCAGCTGGCCTTCGGCCTCGCCGCCGACGAGCCGCGCCCGCCGCAGGCTGCCGCGCTGGCGGGGGACGCCGTGGAAGTGCAGACAGGGCTGGATCTGGTGGTCGCCGATCTCGTCTCGCGCAAGGGACCTGTGCGCGCGCTGTTCATCGACTACGGGCCCGACGACCGGGCGCCCGGAGACACGCTGCGGGCCTACCGGGAAGGCCGTCAGGTCGGGCCTCTCGAGGCGCCGGGGATGAGCGACCTGACGGTGGATGTGGATTTCGGAAGGTTGGCGCGGTTGGCCTCGGCCGCCGGTCTCGATGTGGCAGGGCCGACGCCTCAGGGCATGTTCCTGCTTGGCCTCGGCGCGCAGGCACGGCTGAACCAGCTGGTCGCCGCCAATCCGGACGATGCCGAGCACGTGTTCGATGCGGCGCGCAAACTGATCGACCCGAACGACATGGGCGCGCGGTTCAAGGCGATCTGCCTCTCGTCAAAGGAGCTGGCCGAGCCGGCTGGATTTTAGGACCATTGGCATTCAGGCCGGAATGCCCATCTTAAGGCAACCAGATCAAAGGACGCTCCGATGGCGGCACTTTCCATTCTTGAACTCGGGCGCGTGCGCGAGGGGTTCACCCGCGGCGACGCACTGCACGAGGCGCGCCGGCTGGCGCAGCATGCCGAGGCGCTAGGCTACAAGCGCTTCTGGGTGGCCGAGCATCACAATATGGCGGCCGTGACGACGGCGGCAACCTCGCTGGTGATCTCGCACATCGCGGCCGGCACGAAGACAATACGGGTCGGCGCGGGCGGCATCATGCTGCCCAACCATGCGCCCTATGTGATCGCCGAACAGTTCGGCACGCTGGAGGCGCTGTATCCCGGCCGCATAGATCTGGGCCTTGGCCGCGCGCCGGGCACCGACCAGAACACGCTGCGCGCGCTGCGGCGCGATCCGTCCGCCTCCGACCATTTCCAGCAGGATGTGCTGGAACTTCAGGCCTGGCTCGGACCGGTGCGGGACGGTCAGCGGATCGAAGCCGTACCCGGATCAAATTCCAATGTGCCGCTCTGGATTCTCGGCTCCAGCCTCTATGGCGCGCAGATGGCGGCGGCGTATGGATTCCCGTTTGGCTTCGCCTCGCACTTTGCACCGCAGATGCTGGACCAGGCGCTGGCGATCTATCGCGCCAGCTTCCGGCCTTCCAAGCAGCAGCCGAAGCCCTATGCGCTGATCGGTGTGAACATCATCGCGGCGGAGACCGGCGAGGAGGCGAAATATCTGGCGACCTCTCAGCAGATGTCGTTCGCCAACCTCGTGCGCGGCGAGCGCAAGCTGACCCAGCCGCCGATCGCCGATATCGACACCTACTGGACCCCGGTCGAGCGCGCGCAGGCCTCCTCGATGCTGAACTTCAGCATCATCGGCAATCGAGACACCGTCCGTAAGGGGATCATCGCCCTTCTGGAGCGCACGCAAGCAGACGAGTTGATGATCGTCTCGGACATGTACGATCAGGACAAGCGCCGCCGCTCGTTTGCCATCATCGCAGAGGTGATGGCGCAGATCCGGCAGCACTCCAAAGTTACGCCGGCCTGACCCCGGCAGGCAGCGGGCCTCGCCTGCCCTCAGGATGCGGCGGCCTGAAGCAGGGCGAAGGTGCGTTCGATGGTCCAGTACGCTCCGGCTGTCCCGACGACATAGGCACCGGCGCGCAGGACGGGGGCGAGGCGTTCCGGTTTCAGTGTCCTGACCAGATAAACTGCGAGCAGAAGCCCCGCGATAAGCAGGAGCTGGCCGATCTCGACTCCCACGTTGAACAGCAGCAGCGCCCAGGCCCTGGCGCCGTCCGGCAATCCGATTTCGGACAGCGCGCCGGCGAACCCGAACCCGTGGATCAGCCCGAACCCGAACGCGATGAGCCAGGGAAACCGGGCGCTGAGATTTTCCACTCCCTCGCCGCGCCGCAACGCTTCCAGCGCGACCAGCATGATCGACAGCGCGATCGTGATCTCGACCGGTGCAGACGGAAGGCTCACATGTCCGAGCGTCGCCAGTGACAGCGTGATCGAATGCGCGAGCGTGAACGCCGTGACGGTGGCGAGGAGCTGGCGGGGCCGCACCAGCAGGACGATGCCGGCCACGAACAGGAGATGGTCCCAGCCGAAGAGGATGTGTTCGATCCCGATACGGACATAGGCGGCGAGCGGCGCGCCCGCCGGCGCGGCCAGATCGATCGCGGGTGATGCGGGCCTGAGGACATGGGCAGCGATGCTGCCATCGAGCCGCTCGATGCGCAGGAACACGTCGGTCAGGGACCGCTCGAGGCCCTCGATGCGGATCTCACCGGACCTGAGGGGACAGGCGAGATCGAACCGGCGGATCAACGCAACCCCCACCTGCTCCGCCGTCTCGGCGCCCGCCGTGCAGCCTTCCGGAAAGACCGGCCTCAGCCTGAGGATGCGCTCACCGAGGATCGGCTGCTTCCAGGTGACGGCAAAACTTGCCGGCCCGGACTGTTTCAGTTCGAGGTAACCGGGCCTGACCTCGTGCGCAGAGGCCGCCCCGGCCAGGACCGCCGCCAGAAGCAACAAGGATGCTGCGATACGGATCCGCAACCGGGCCAGCATCAGCGGGGCTCTGCCTCGATCTCGACCTTGTAGCGCGAGACAATCTCCCGGACGGCGTCGGCATTCGCGCGGGCGAGTTCGGCCTCCTGCCAATGCGCGAGAACTTCGTCGCGCACGCTTTCGAAGGGGGGCGTCTCCGGCGCGCTTCGTCCCGTGACGCGGATGAGGTGAACCCCGAAGGCCGAGGCGACGGGGCCCTGCCATTGCGGCCCTGGCATCAGTGCGGAAAGCGCGTGGGTGAAGTCCCGGCCGAACAGGCGGTCGATTTCCGCGTCCGGCAGCGCGGCATAGGCCCGCTCCAGCATGAAGGCGTCGCCCTGCATGCGCCAGTCTGGCGGGCCGGCGGCGTTGAGCTGCGCACGGACCGATGACAGGCGCAGGCCGTCGGGCGTGCGGAAGAAGACATGGTCGAAGCTGGTCCGTGCGGGACGCACGAAGGCGCCAGGGTTTGCGGCGAACCATTGGCGAAGGACGGCGTCTTCCGGCGGCGGCGGCACCGCCAGATCATTGATCATGAAGCGCATCTTCTGGGCGAGGCGGCGTTCCACCACGGTATCGCCTTCATCAAGACCGAGCCGGCGCGCCTCGCGCGCCAGCGCGGAGACTTCCACATGGTCGGCAATCAGGGCCTGCATCTCGCCGGCGCCGGGCGGGCGTCCGGCCTCGCTGGCATAGAGGCCCGCTAGACGCTGGATCTCCGGCGCGCCAATACGAATCGCCTCCCGCGCATCGAGCCGCGCGGGCACCAGCGCGCTCGCGAGGAAAATGGCGAGCGCGGCGGCGATGAAATGGACCAGAGGCTCGCGGACAAACTGGCGCAGCGCGGGCCTTACGCCCGCTGGCACGCCGGCGCGGCCTGACTCTGCCGGGCTTTCCGGGCCTGCAGGCGCGTTTTCCATCTGATCTGCCCTCCCCGGCGCCGGTCTGCCGGCTGCCCCCTGATTTTGCTACCGCTTGCCGGGAGAATTCCAAAATGAAAAGGTAGCTGCGCGGTCACGCCCAAGAGGACGGGCCTGCATCCTGGATAGGCAGGGGGGAGAAAAAGATGAAGATCCGCGTACTCATGACGGGGGCTGCCATCCTGTTGGCAGCGTGCAGTGCCACCCAAAAGGACACCGCGCCCGAGGCGGCGCAGGCCGAAACCCAGACACCAGATGGCATCGCCCTCAACCCGGTCCGCAACGCCTATTTCGGGGATGTGCACGTCCACACCGGCAACTCGTTCGACGCCTATGTGTTCGGCGTGCGGCGCACACCGGAGGATGCCTACCGTTTCGCGAAAGGCGAGACGATCCGGCAGGATGCCGGCTTCGACATCCAGCTTGAAGGCCCGCCGCTCGATTTCCTCGCCGTGACCGACCATAGCGAATATCTCGGGATCGTGCCCGCGATGGATACCGAGGGGCACCCCCTGTCCCAGACCGAAACCGCCAGGACTGCGTTCGGGGAGAATGCCCAGGAGGCCGCGCAGGTGTTCCAGCAGATCGGGGTGTCCTTCGTGACCGGCCAGCCGATCGCCGAAATCAATGACCAGGGCACGATGGATACCGTCTGGGCACGGACGGTTGAGGCGGCCGAGAAGTACAACGAGCCCGGCAAGTTCACGACATTTGCGGGCTATGAGTTCACGGCAATGAAAGTCATCAGCGCCGAAGCGGGGGCTGCAGGGAACCTGCACCGCAACGTGATCTTCCGGGACAAGGCGCCGGCCACCATTTTCTCGACGCTGCAATCGGTCAATCCCGAAGATCTCTGGGCCTGGATGCAGGCGCAGCGCACGGCGGGAATTGACTCGCTTGCCATTCCGCACAACTCGAACGCCTCGAATGGCGGCATGTTCGCCTTCGAGACCTATTCCGGCCAGCCGGTGGACGAGACCTGGGCGCGCACGCGCCTTGCCAACGAGCCCCTCGTCGAAATCACCCAGATCAAGGGCACATCCGAAACCCACCCGGCCTTCTCGCCGAATGATGAATGGGCCGGCTTCGAGCTCTATGACCAGTTCATCGGCAGCGCGATGCTCGCGACCATCAACGAGGGCGACTATGCGCGCCTTGCCCTCTCGCGCGGGCTCGCCCTTCAGGAAGAGATCGGATTCAATCCGTATGCGTTCGGCTTCATCGGCTCGAGCGATACCCATATCGCCGCCGGTACGTTTGTCGAAAAGAACCATTGGGGCAAATTCCCCCAGGACGGCGCCGGCCCGCGCCAGCGCATGTCTGTTCCGCCGGAAGGCTATGACACCTGGGAGGACGCCCCGAAGCCGGAAGCCCGCCGCAACCTGTCCGGCCCAAAATACAGCGCCAGCGGTCTCGCCGGTGTGTGGGCACAGGCCAATACGCGGGAGACGATCTTCGATGCGATGCGCCGCCGCGAGACGTTCGGGACGAGCGGGCCGCGCATCCGGCCGCGCTTCTTTGCCGGAAATTATACCCCCGACATCATGGACCAGGCCGACCTGCTCGAGCGCGCCTATGCCGGCGGCGTGCCGATGGGCGGCAAGCTCGACCGCGCGCCGGGCACGACCGGCCCGGCGTTCATCGCCTGGGCGACGCAGGACCCGCTGTCCTCGCCGCTGCAGCGACTGCAGATCGTCAAGGCCTGGGAGGACGGCGGCGCGGCGCGGGAGGCGGTGTATGATGTGGCCTGCTCCGGCGGCGCCCTGCCCGACGCAACCACGCATCGCTGCCCGGACAATGGCGCCACGGTCGATATCAAGACCTGCGCCGCCACGCCCGGTACCGGCGCGCCGGAACTGAGAGCCTTCTGGCACGATCCGGACTGGGCGCCCGGCCAGAAGGCGGCCTATTATGTCCGCGTACTGGAAAATCCGGCCTGCCGGTGGAGCACCTGGGACGCAGCCCGGGCCGGCACACCGCCCAATCCGGATTTGCCGGTCCTGCTGCAGGAACGCGCCTGGACTTCGCCCATCTGGACAGACTGAGCCCCCCGGTTCCAGCGCAGGGGAGTTGGCGCCGCCGCCCGATACGGGCGGCGTGCGGCTGACCTTTCGCGCCCCTCATACCGGCGTGCTTCAGCCGATCTGGACAGGACCAGCGGACCCGGTTCTAACCGGGGTGAGGATGCGGAGGCGCAGGGATGGCCAGTCGTTCAATCAAGGCTGCGGCCAGCCTTCTGGTGGCGGGTTTGTCGGGCTTTCATGCGCTCAACAGCGCTCAGGCTCTCCCGCTGGTGCCCTTCGTCCCGCCACAGGTCGTCGCCGATGCGCAGTTGCTGCGGCTGGAGGCGAACCTCCAGCAGGCGATGGAAACCGGTGATTTCGTGGGGCTGGCCGTCGCCGTGGTGCGCGGCGGCGAAGTGACGTTCCTGCGCACCTATGGCGAGACGGAAGTCGGCGGCGGCGAGGCGGTGACCGGGGACACGGTGTTCCGCATCGCGTCGCTCTCCAAGGGCTTCGCCTCCAGCCTGGTCGGCCTCGCCGCGGCGGAGGGGAAGCTCTCCCTCGATGCGCCGGTCACGGGGTTTGCGCCGGACCTGGCGCTGCCGCGCGGCGCCGAGACATCGTTGACGCTGGCCCACCTTCTCAGCCACCGGACGGGACTGCCGCCCAACGCCTATGACAATCTGCTGGAAGCGGGCAAGCTGCCGGACGTGATCCTGCCGGAGTTTCGCAAGGTGAAACTGATCTGCCCGGCGGCGGACTGTTACGCTTACCAGAACATCACCTACGATCTCGCCGGCCGGGCGCTCTCGAAGGCGTATGGCGAGCCGTTTGCGGAGCTTGTCGAGGCGCGGCTGTTCAAGCCGCTGGACATGAAGACGGCGTCCTATGGTTTGGAGGGACTTACCCTCAGTGCGAGCTGGGCCCGTCCGCACAGCCGGAAAAGCCAGAAGGACCCAACTCAACCCGCTTTTCCCTGGACGAAGATGGAGGTGAAGGCGCCCTACTATGCGACGCCGGCGGCGGGCGGCGTCAACGCCTCGATCCGGGACATGGCGCAGTGGCTGAAAGCGCAGCTCGGCAACGCGCCGGACGTGCTGCCGCGGGGCGTGCTGGGCAGGATCCATGCGCCGCAAGTCAGCACGCCGTCAGAGACGCGCCGGATGCGCGGCGCCCTGCCGGGCCTCACGTCATCGCACTATGCCTATGGATGGCGTGTCTATGAATATGCGGGGCATACGGTGGTTGCGCATGGCGGCACAGTCGATGGCTATGGCGCGCAGATCATGTTCCTGCCCGATCAGGATACCGGCATCGTGGTGCTGTCCAACACCCGCTCGAAGCGGTTGTGGCGGATCGCGCCGATGTTCCTCGACCTGACGCTCGGCCTGCCGCCGAGTGACTGGATGGATCTGGTGCCGGACGGCAGGCAGCCTTCGGGGGCGAGGTAGTCTGTGCGTCCACCCCGTTGATGCCTGGCCAGAAGGATCAGTCTCCCGGGGTGTCTCCATCCTCCGGGTGATCGGCCGGGTCACCGGGCTCGCCAGTGCGCGCGTTGAACCGGACGGTTTTAACGCGTGCGGCGATTTCGCGACTGACCGTCTCCAGCAGCACGCCTTCTCCGGCCGGCATTGCAAGAACGTCCTCGCGGGCACGTGGAAGCTCGTCGGCTATCCTGTCGCAGACGGAGACAACGCGGCGCAGGACCGCCGGCGCCGACAGCCCCGCCGCGGCGGCAAGGCGCTGCCAATGACGCATCAATATGTACCTGCCCCGTCGCTGGCCGCCTACCGATTGAGCGTGGGTCTCGGTGATGTTGGCCCAGGCAAGGCCCGACATCAGGTCATAGAGAGGCGCAAGTTCGACGCGGCCGTGAGTCAGCAGGATAGAATAATTCTTCGCGTGAGAGTCCACGTTCCCGATGGCGACGTTGAAGATGACAGCGTCGAGAAACCGGTTGGTGTCCCGCGCGGTCATGTGCTCGCCGATGAGGGCAAACATGTCGGCGAGCGACGGCCCCGGGACTCCGGTCGCGTTGTGTTCGTACTTGGCGCCGGGCGGGCGGCCGAGGGCCTGGCAGAAATCTTCCTGATGGATCCGGCGCACCGCGCCTTCGTTCAGTATACGGTCATACCGCGTGACGAGGAGATAGCTGCGATCGCCTGCAATCCCGGTGGTGACGTCAGCGACATTCAGCCCGCACCGGCGCGCGAGCTGCATGCACAGGGCTTCATTCTGGACGCTTCCCGGGAGAGATGCCGTGTCCGGCTTCAGGATATGAGTCGAGGCAGCTCCGTTGACCGGGATATAGAAGGCGCCGTTTTCGAACGCGACGGGGAGCTTATCCTGCGCGCCGGCAAGGCTCATGGCCACGCCTTCCTCGCCGACAAGGAAGGGTTTTGCGGGCAATTCGTTCAGAATACGCTCGAGCGCGGCTTCATCCCTGATCGGCTCGTTCCGGGCGAGCCCGGCCGGCGGCCGGATCGAAAGGGCTCCCGCAAGATCTCCCCCCGACGCGCTTATGAGGGCG
This sequence comes from Candidatus Sulfopaludibacter sp. SbA3, assembly GCA_945888325.1. Lineage (GTDB taxonomy): Bacteria > Pseudomonadota > Alphaproteobacteria > Caulobacterales > Hyphomonadaceae > Hyphomonas. The sequence continues at coordinate 21,443 of CAMDAC010000026.1, read as the reverse complement.
AGGACATCTTCGGCTGACGCACCGAGCGCGCGTGTGAGGGCGCGAAGCGGCGCACCTTCAGGCAGAAGGTTCATGAGCCAGGGAAGAATGACATCCGGGCCCCATTCCCTCGCTGACAGCGGCATCGACAGGGACAGCGGAAAGCGTGCCGGGCTCTTCAGCCAGGCGGGATCATAGATGAAAGCCGTTTCGCGCAGGCCGGTCTCTATAGCCCCGGCAATAACGCCATCTGCATACACATCTGGCATCAGGCGTCACGCGCGCCGGTCAGGCCTGACATGTCTTCCAGCCGCACGCCTGCAGCGCGCGCCGCCGCGAGCGCCTTGCCAAGCTGCGCCGTGGGCTTGCCAGCCTCAAGCTCAACAATGAACCGCTCGCCAACATTGATCGCCAGCGCAAGCTCGCGCTGCGTAATGCCGAGCGCCTTGCGGGCCTTCGCCACCAGCTGTCCGAATTCCCTGGCCGTTTTTATCATATTTCACCTTCCCGATCGGGAAGAAATTGATGAAGAAGCCCTACCACAAGCTTAATTCTTCCCGGTCGGGAAGAAATTGCTTCCCACCCTGTCGGAATCGCCCGATACTTCCTGATCGGTAAGATCTATTTAAAGCAGGCGTTGTGTTGGGCCCGCCGGGCCCAGACGGCGTTTGCACCTAAGTGGACCCAATCGTGCTGCGCCCACGGTGCCCGGGCGCAATCCTTCCCCAATTGGGCTCGAGGTCATTGCTGGCGAGGCGCTAGCTCCTCGCATCTGCTGTTTCCCGTACTGATGAAACGCAGACAACTTTCCACTTCCCCTGCAGGGGGATATTGCGATCAACCGTCGCCTCACGCGTGAAGAATGTTTTCACCCTGGGAGGCTGCATAACCTGCGAGCGCTGCCGAGTCCGTCGGGTGATCGATCATGGCCTGGAACTGGGAACTTCGTGACTGGCCGGAATTCGTCCGGGACCGGCCCGCACTCGCCGCGCGCGAGGCTCGCTTTCTTGAGCAGGCCGGCGTCCTGATAGGCACGTCGCGCCATATTTCTGAGGAAGACAGGATCAATCTCAGCATATCGGTCATGAGCCTCGAAGCGATCGATACGTCTCAGATCGAGGGGGAAACGCTGGACCGCGCAAGTGCCCAATCCTCGATTCAGCGCGCCCTTGGGCTGAAGGCCGACCAGACATCGGCCCGACCCGCCGAAAGCGGGATCGCTGAAATGATGGTCAACCTCTTGACGACATCAGGTGATCCGCTCTCGGACGCGATGCTTCATCGCTGGCACAGGACAATGCTGAACGGCCGAAGCGGCCTGAAGAGCGTCGGCGGCTACCGCCAGCACGAAGAACCGATGCAGATCATATCGGGCGCTTCCTATGCGCCAAAGGTTCACTATGAAGCGCCTCCCTCCAGCGCCGTCCCTGGCCATATGGCGGCGTTCATCGACTGGTTTAACCAGACGGCGCCGACAGGCGCTGCGCCGCTGCTTCCGATCGAGCGATCCGGTCTTGCGCATCTCTGGTTTGAGTGCATTCATCCGTACAAAGACGGGAATGGCCGGATCGGACGTGCCATCTCGGAAAAGGCGCTCGCCCAAGGAAGGCAGCGGCCCGTCTTTACATCCCTGGCCGGCGCCCTGCTGCGCCACCGCAAGGCGTACTACCGCGAACTGGAGCTGGCGAGCGCAACCTTGAACGCGGATCGGTGGCTGAACTGGTTTGCGGACATCGCGCTCGAGGCGCAGGACCTAAGCCTGAGTCAGGTCGAATTCATGCTGGGCAAGGCCCGCCTCTTCGATCGCCTCGCAGGGCAGCTGAACACCAGGCAGGACAAAGCGTTGCTGGTCATGTTCGCGGAAGGAATTGACGGCTTCAAGGGCGGCCTCAGCGCGAAGAATTACATGACCATCACGGGAGCCCCGACAGCAACCGCAACGCGCGACCTTGCCGACATGGTCGCCAAAGGCGCGCTCGTCCGCGAGGGGGAACTCAAATCCACCCGTTACTTCCTGAAGCTCAGCTGACGCAACCGTCGCAAGAGACCCGATGCCGTACAATCGGGGCCGATTGGCGAGGATGGCATGCGGGCTTCAGCTGGCCATCTGAAAATGAGAATCTGTAATATCCTTCGTCGCCAAGTCCGGCCTTCACACCCCGGCCCCGCCGCACTCAGAGCCCGTAAAGGTCCGCCAGCCTGAGCCCTGGCCACGGCTTCGGCCAGACGACGGGATAGTCCGCCGCAAGGAGCCGGTCCCCATCCTTCAAACCATGGGTGACGCCGACCTGCGGTATGGCGCCCGGCCGGTCACGGTAGCGAACCTGGTCCCCGCAATAGCGTAGTGACACCGCCCGCCGCCAGCGGTCGCTGGGATTGCCGCCGGCGCCGTGCACCGTCTTCACATGATGGATGATCACATCGCCCGGCTCGACAATGAAAGAGATAATGTCGAAGTCACCCGGCGCGCCTTCGATATCCGGACAGCGTTTTTCCGGCGACGCGGCGAACGGCGTCTGCGAGACAAAGACGTTCGGGGCAAAGGTCTCGCCCCACCGGTGTGATCCGCGGACGTACTGCATCACGCCGTTCCCGAGATCAGCCGGATCCAGCGGGATCCAGACGACGACACACTGGTCTCCTTCGATCTGGAAATAGGCAAGGTCCTGGTGGAACGCGGTCTTCTGGCGCGTGCGGGGCGCCTTCACGAATGTCGTGTCCTCCCAGAAATTCACATAGGCCGCCTGCATCAGATGGCCGGCGATTTCCGGCAGAGCAGAATCGAAGGCGACTTCACGCACGCCCAGGTCATGCTTCCATGCCGCGACATCGTAGAAGAACAGGCCGTCGCCGCCAGCGGGCACCTCCTCCTGCAGCGGGCGCGCGAGGGGGTCAGCGCCGACCATCTCCTTCAAGCGCGCCATGTCGAAACGGTCGGCCGCCCCGGTATCCACGTCCCGGCCCGGGGTCCAGACCTGGCGGGCAAGGGATTCGAAATCATAACCGGTCCTCGACTGGTGCAGCCCGGCGATCTGGCGCTCGACAGCGCGGCGCAGCTGACCGACTTCGGCCGCGGTCAGGACGCTCCGCAGGCAGACGACCCCGTCTGTACCGAACACGCCGCAATCGTCAGCGGAAACACAGGGAGAATTTCGGGCCATCACGCGACCCTCCCGCGGCGGGCAGCGAGCTTCGGCTCCATGTAGGCCTCGACAATCGCCTCTGCGTTCCGGTAACGGTCAAGCTGGCGGTCGAGCGTTGCTGCGTCGATCGAGGAGACCGCCGGTATCCAGGCCCAGTCGCCTTCATCGCGGCGCGGCAGCCCGAGCGGCTCGGTCTTCCAGACCTGCTGGACGAGGTTGTAGAACTTCTGATGGGTCAGCCAGCTGAGGCGCGTGATCCCGCGGTCGAGGCAGCAGACCGTGAGCCCGATGCCGACCCGGCAGCGCACGCGGAAATCCTCGACCGGGTCGATCATCTTCGCGCGCTCGGTGACAAACCGTGAGCATTCCCACACGTCGTCTCCGACCGGCCAGGGCTGCAGGTCGCAGCACTCGGCAAAGAGTTCGCTCAACATGTGCGGCGCGGTCGTCGGGTTCAGGCGCGAGGTGCCGACAACATCGCCCGCATCGTTCTGGACAATGACATAGAGGGTCTGGTCAGTGTCGAACTGGTCTGCCTCGTGGCCGACCACGACACCCGGGATGTCCCAGCCCCATTCGCCGACAACGACCCGGTAGCGCATTTCATGCATTTCAGCGACGAGGTCACGGTAGGTGTCGCGGTTCTGCGGTGTGATGATCCTGAACATCAGCCTCTCCTTTTCGGACAGGTCGAACCTGCCCGCAATGAGGCGGCGTGTAATGTCCCCTTTCGGGGACTTGTCAGGGAAAAATCTGGTGGCGCGCGATAGCGTTGGCGACGATATGAGCCCGGTTCACGGCTTCCAGCTTGCCGCCGGCGCGGTGGAGCGTCTTCTTCACGGTGTCTTCGGCGATCCCAAGGATCGCTGCGATCTCCCAGTTCGATTTACCCGCGGCAGCAAACTGGACGCATTCCCGTTCGCGGCGGGTAAGCTGCGCAAGCTGTTGGTAGGGAAACGGTCCGAGCATCGCCTCCAGATGATAATAGGCGGTCTGGCAGACGATCTCGAGTTCCTTGACCTGGGTGCGCGTGAGGTCAGTCTTCCGGCTTCCCCCCAGCGACACGCCGCCGGGAACGCTCTGGAGCGCATGCATCGGAAACATCATGCCGTCCGTGATCCCATGATCGCGGACCAGGTCGACCGTCCTCTTGCCGGCGCGCGAGGCAGTTGCCCTTGCCTCAGCCCAGGTGAAGGGGCACTTCGAGCGCAGGGCGCACAGCGCAACCGGATCATGCAGGGCAGCCATCTGCAGCCGGCGCTGCTCCTTCAGCTCTTCAGGCCAGTCGGAAAGGTAGAGGATATCCTTGAGCGGGACGTTCGCCGGGTTGACGAGCTGGCCCAGGTAGATCCTCTCAAACCCATAGCCGTCGATGAAGGCCGACAGGGCTGAAAGTGTCGCCTCAGGCGTTCCGGCTGAATTGATGGCCCGGATCGCTTCGAGAACAGCCGATCCGTCGTAGGCGCGCATGAGCCCTCTCCTCTCATGCGCACAATACTAGAACACGTATTCTATCTTGGCAAGAATCTACTTTGCCGAGTGCCTCGCCTGTCGGTCAGGGCTTTTGCCCCGCAGGCTGATCCTGGAAGCTTCTGCCGGAATGATCAGTTCTCGGAAGAAAGGGCCTTCAGGACCTGGACCATCTGGCGCAGTTTCTGTTCCGAACGGGCCCGGCCGAGCCAGTAGCTGCCTTCGGTACGAAGCTGATCCATTGCCCTGGCTTGCCGGCTCGCTGCCTTGCCCGGCACGGCGCCCTCGTCGCGGAAAAGCAACTCGATCGATACGCCGAGGACCGCGGCGACGGCGCATAGGGTCCCCGCGCTCAGCCGGTTCGCCCCGGTCTCATATTTCTGAAGCTGCTGGTGGCTTATGCCGAGTTCCCCGGAGGTCTGCGCGAGTGTGAGGTTGCGCTGGGTCCGCAGGCGGCGGATATTCTCACCGACAAGCCTGTCCACGTCCTTGGGCGACCTCGGATTTTCACCCCCTGTCCCAGCCTTTTTCATATGTCCTTCTCCCGCCGCAACGCTTACCGACATACAACTACAACGATTGTAGGCCGCAAATGGTAACCCGTCCAGCAGACGCGCGCGCTATCCCGGCAGTGGCGGCCGGCAAGGCTGCAAATTGCGCCGTGCACGTCCTTGAGAGACAAAATGCGATGGGCGCCGCCTTGAACAACTGAACCTGGACGATACCGGTCCGCCCGGACTCATTGCCGGTCCGGGACGCTCTGATCATCCGTACAAAGCTGATTGGAAACCTTGGAGCCGTCGCCTGCGGCCTTGCGCTACAGGACAGCAACTTCAGCGCGCCCTGACCGTTTCAACCCGGTGATCTCTTCCCTTTAAGATTGATTATATAATCTATTAATGTTAGCATTCGGAGAGCTGCTATTCGGCTCCAGGAGGTCAGGACATGCTGCAGGATGAGCGGAGCACCAAGCCTGAAACAGATGGGCAGCTCAGCGCCGCCATCCGAAGCATCAGGGCGGGCGAGGCGCGCGCTGCGCTGGCGCCGCTGCTCGAAATCCTGGCGCTGTCACCCCGCAACGACACGGCCCGCTACGCCCTTGCCGCCGCGCAGCTGAAGTCCGGAAACCCGGCCGCAGCGCTAGGTGAGTTCGAGATGCTGCTGGACCAGGAACCGGCCCATGACGGCGCTGCCTATGGACGGGGCCTGGCGCTTGTTGCACTCGGCGAGCGCCAGGCCGCCCTTTGCGTGTTCCGTCACCTCACGAAGCCTGGTCCGCTGGCGTCAAGGGCCTGGGCTTCGATCGCCGACATCACCCCGCACGAGGCAGATCGCCAGCAGGCCCTCCATGCCGCAGCGGACATGCTGAAAGGACACTGCGGGCTCAGCGGCGCCGTTGAAGATCGCCGCGCAGCGGCAGAGGCGCTGCTGGCAGCGCGCCGGCCGCAGGAGGCCGGCGCACTTCTCATGTCCTGTCGCGGCCCGGTCAGCGGAGCGCCGATGCCCGACCGCCTGCTTGCCCGCGCCTGGTATCATCAGGGCTGCTTCGAGGCGGCCTTCATCGAAGCCAGCCGGCTCCTGGCTAACACATGCGCCGATCCCGCAGTCCCAAATCCGCGACCGGCTTTCCTTCCGGAAAAGGCGGTGAGCGTTCTCGTCGAGATCCTGGAGGTCCTTGCCGAGGCCGGCGTCACGGCTTTCCTTGCGGCCGGCACCCTCCTCGGGTTCCGTCGCAGCCATGGCCCGCTTGCCCATGACCGCGATATCGACATCGGCGTGATCCGCAATCCGGACGGCGGCCCCGATATCGCCGCGATCCTGCGCACGCATGACAGCATCCTCCTGCCGCGGATCACCCGCCCGGGCGACCGGTATTTCGGCCTGCAACATCGCGGTGTGGGCGTGGACATTTTTCTCCACGACACCGCAGGCCAGCACCTGACCTGCGGCTTCAGCGACACCGAAGGCGACATCCAGTGGCGCTTCACGGGCTTTGCTGTTGACCATGCTGTCCTCGGCGGGCGGCGATGGCCTGTGCCCGGCATGCCGGAGCGCTACCTTGCAGAAACCTACGGGCATGGCTGGAAAGTTCCCGACAGGGAATTTGCGTCAGCTGTCAGCTCACCCGCCCTCTACCGGACCGATGCGCACGCACGCGGCTATTACGCCGCCCTGCGGGCGCGCGCCGCTCTGATCGACGGGGACACCGACAAGGCGGGCGCCCTTATCCGCCAGTCACCTGTTGCGCTCCCGGTGCCTGCCTCTCGGCGCCGCGAGCCTTCCTGACGCGCCTGGCAGATCGCCGGCGACGCAGCTGCACCCAGATGCCTGCCCCGCGGGGCAGCGACAGGCACCTTTTGTCACGACCTTGAAATATATCAGATATTTAACAATTTGGAGCATAGACTCTATCTTAAGTTGCAGGCATTGTCGGCGTGTCGCCAGGCCAGCGACACCCCCTCAAACCCAAAAGGAAAAGCACTATGAAAGACCACATCCTCAATACGCCGGAGACGGACGAATTCGAACCGATCGAACTCGGATCCGTGTCCGAAGAAACACGCGGCGGCCTGCAGCAGGACGTCGAGTTTGCGTCTGGTCCCAACTCGCGGATCTGACCGATCGAAACGGAAAGGGGAGCTGATGCTCCCCTTTCTATTTTCCCCCCAGCGCCGGCCCATCGCCGATCCCGCGCAAGAGTACCTTAGGCTGATGATGACCCGCACATCTCTGGCATCCGGCGTTCATGCCTGCCGCGTCGGCGAAGCCTGGGTCTTCCTGCATACGCTGCAGGACAGGTATTTCGTCCTCGCCGGGCGCCAGGCGCTGTGGTTCTCGCAGATCGCACAAGGCGGCGCGCCCCCGGCCCTGTGCGCGCAGGCCGCCGCCCTTGAAAACCGCCTTTGCGAGCGCGGCCTCCTTGCGCGCCAGCTTCATCCCGGGAACGTCATCGCGCCGGCTATTGAAACACGCAATCTTGCGCAGCTACCGGCTGAGCGCGGCGCGCCGGTCCGGCTTCGGGACGCAGCCCTGTTCGCGTTCATGTTCCTGACACTTTGCCACCTGCGGGATCCGAAGCGGCGAAACCTGCCCCGCATCCTGGCTTCGGTCCGGCGATGGAAGGCGGCGGCGCGCGCAAGAAGAGGCGTCCGGAATAAAGATGCCCCTTCTCTCACCCGGTCCTTCCGTACACTGACACCCTGGTTCTTCTCCGCGCACGATGCCTGTTTTTTCCGGAGCCTGTTGCTCGTCCGCTTGCTCTGCCAGTACGGCATCGATCCCGACTGGACTTTTGGCGTGCGCGTTTCTCCCTTTCGTGCCCATTGCTGGGTTTCCTGTGATGGCTACCTGCTGAACGAGGACCTCGATGTGACGGCCGGATACCAACCGATCCTGACGGTCTGAGCGAGCATCACGATGTCCGCCTTCCTCGCCCTGATCTGGAGCCAGCACGAGCCCGAATCCCGGCAGGAAGCGCGCAGGCTCATCGACGAGGCCGGCCTCCGGCCATCGAGGGCGTTCCGGTCCGAAAAAGCCGGGCTCTATGTCGCCGATCTCTCCGCGCTGCTGGCGGGCCCCAGGCTTCTTAGCCTCGGCGACAGCGGCGCTGTGTTCGGAAAACTCTTCGCCCGTTCAAGCACACTTTCGCCCGCCGCCTGCCTCAGCGAACTCTCCCCCGGCGCCGCCGCCGCCATTCGCGCATCCGGCGGCCAAAGCCTGCTGACAGGGTACTGGGGCAGCTATGTCGCATTCGTCAAACACAATGCAGGACTGACCGTTATTGCCGATCCGGCGTCCTCGATTCCCTGCTTCTATACAAGGCGCGGCCCAGTCACGTGCGTCTTCTCCCATCTGGAACGCTGCCCCGCCGCGTTCCGGAGAGGTCTCACGATCAACCGGGCGTTCGTCTCGCAGCTCCTTGCCTATGACAAGATCCAGAACGGCGCGACCGGCCTGAACGAGGTACGCGAACTCCAGAGCGGGTTCTGCCTCGCGGTTTCAGAGTGCGGGTCCGAAGAAGCTCTCGCCTGGGATCCCCGGGAACTTGGACGCCGCCCCGACACGCGGCCGGCGGCAGAGGCAGCCGACGAGCTCCGGCAGACGATACGCCTTGTCGTCCAGAGCCATGGGATGAGCGCACCGAAACTAGCCATCAATGTTTCCGGAGGCCTCGATTCGGCGATCGTCGCAGCGATGCTGTCGGAGCCTGCCAACCGCTTCGATGTTCAGGGCGTACATTTCGTCCTTCAAGGCGGTGACCCTGCAGAAACCACCTATGCCCGCGCGCTCGCCGGTTTCCTTGGCCTTGACCTCGCCGAAATCAGGGTCGACCCGGCCCAGCCCCTTCCCGCCCCTGACCAGCATCCCCCAACGGTCCGACCTTACCGCGAGTTTCTGGGGCAGGCCCTTCCGGCGAGCATGGCCGCAGAGGAAGGGCGCGCAACATTCACCGGCCAGGGCGGTGATCATCTCTTCCTTGAAACCCGCTCGCCGCTGATGTTTGCAGATCATGTGCGCCGGTGCGGCCTCGGCCGCCATACTCTGGGCGAACTGATGAACGCGGCTCGCCTGTCTGAACAATCGGTCTGGCGCGTGGCGCGGGATACATGGCCAGCCCTCCTGCTCGGCGAAGAGAACCGGCGGAACGTCCATGCGGGAATGGCCAACCGGCAGACCCGCATCAATCGGCGCGCGCATGCCGGTCTCGATCCGGCCGATCTTCTCCCGGTCTGGGCAAGACGGCCGGAAGGCACGCCGCCGGAAAAGTTCCGGCAGGTCGCAGGACTGGTCCATATGGTCCAGATCCGCAACGCCCTCGCGCCGGAAGGTGCCGCGCCGTTGACCCATCCGCTGATCTCGCAGCCGCTGATCGAGCTCTGCCTGAAGATACCCGCAGATGTGCTTTGTACCGGCGGCGTGCCGCGGGGCCTTGTGCGCCTTGCCGTGACGGGCCTGATACCCGACATGGTTCGCCTGAGGCGGTCCAAGGGAGATGCCTCCCGTTTCTTCATCGAACAACTCGGCGCCAATCAGGCCCTCCTCTCGGAGACGCTCCGGGGCGGCGAACTGGTGGCAGACGGGTATGTGGATCCGGGAGATATCGCTGCCTGCCTTACACCGCAGAATTATCGTACACAGACATTCGGCCGGATGATCCTCGTATACTATGTCATCGAATGCTGGCTCCGGCGCTGGAAGACCGAACTCGGCGGCCGCCAGGCGCCGCGGTAGCCTTCAGGCAGGTGGTTCCACGGATGCGGCGGGAGCGAGATCGACATGTTCTTCGAGGAAGGCGTCGATCCTCATCCAGAGATCCCGGATATTTCCGGGCGATGACAATCCGTGCCCCTCTCCCCAGTAGCGCACATAGCGCGCTTCCTTGCCGGCACGGTAGAGCGCGCCGAACATCTCGTCATACTGGCCGATGTCGAAATAATCCAAATCCGAATGGACGAGGAAGACCGGCGCAGTGACGCGGCGCGCCTGCGCGACGGGACTTGCCCGCGCATAGGCCTCCGGCGCCGTCAGGGCAGGCACGCCAAATCCGAACGGGCAGCCGTGCGAGGCGCCTTTGCCCCGGCATTCGTAGCGCCACCGGTTGTCGCCGCCATTCTGGTCGAGATGGAAATAGCGCATCAATCCGCGCGCGCCGAAATAGTGACTGAAATAGTCCGCCCAGCCGTTCAAGGAGATGACAGCCGCGGGCCGGTCCGACTGGACCGCGGCGACCAGCGATGCGATCCCGCCCTGGCTGGCGCCGAAGACAACGACCCTGTCCGGGTCTGCAAAGCCTGCCGCGGCGATGCCATTGATCGTCTGGTCGACCAGCAGGCCCAGGTTGCCGAGGGGATCTTCGGGCGTCCAGGCAAGATCGAGCGGTAAGGCCGGGCGGACATAGATGAACCCCCGCGCGGCCCAGATGTCGCCGGCCATCGGACCAGCTCCGGGTGTATCGGACATCGTCCTGCAGTCTCCGCCCGTCCCTGTCGGATAGAGTTCCATCAATACCGGGTATCGCCGCGAGGGCTCAAAGCCGGGAGGCAGCAGGAGGCAGGTGGTCACTTGCCGGGGCGATGCTGCACTGTCCCGGCCTTGCAGGTCATACTTTACTTCCAGTGTGCCGGGCGGCTCGACCTGGTTGAGACGCGTGTTGATTAGGGCCAGTTCCTCGCCGCCGCCGCCCGCCTGGAACAGCATAAGGCGCGTTGCTGCCCCCTCCTTGAAGGTCGCGAGCACCGCGCCCGCTTCACGCGACGCCGCAAGCATCCGCCCGCCCGGCCCCGGAAGGTCGAGCCTCCATGCCGCGGGCCCGGACGGTCCGGAACCGGGCACCCCGGCCGCGATATCATTGCCCGCTTTGTCCTGCAGGATGACCAGGGGCGCCTCTGGCAGGATGCGGGGCGTGAGCCGCGGCATGGGGAAGGCCTCGCCGGACCACGCATGCTCCGTGACCGGACGATAGTCCGGAAACCTGACAGACGCAGCGCCGGGAAAATCGAAGCGCTGCGGCGGCGCGCCCGGCGCCAGCCGATAGGCTGCGGCGTCCGACAGGACAGATACAGCGTCGGCTTCTTCCGCGATCAGGTCGGCGCGCGCGGTCCCGGCGCCTTCGGAGAGCCTGGCCGACGGGGCGTCCGGCCGGAGCAGGAACCATCCGGGCGCTGCGTCCGGGAGGGCTTCGCCGTGAACGACCAGCCCGTCACGGAGCAGGACGGCCCGCGCAGGCCCCGGCCACCAGCGGAAAGCCGGATCGGAAATGCTGGCCGTATACCGGAAAGCCCCCGTCGTTGCTGGAACGGGCCGCAAGTCGTGGAGGTCGAAGAGGAAGAACTGCCCGGCCTCGGGCGCCTCGCCGCGATCCCATCCGTAGACGGCAAACGCGCCGGCGTCCGCGCGCCAGGTGAAGGAGCCGGGGTCGACGTGGAAAGGGGCGTCCAGCGAGCGGACCTCCCCGCTCGCCGGGTCGATCAGCCGGAGCGCGTACCGCCGGTCAAAGATCGGATGGGTCTCCCGCGCCACAGGCGCCGCCGTCTCAGGCGGACGCGCGCGCTCCGACACTTCTGCTGCGAGCAGGAACCTCCCGTCCGGGGACGCCGTGACACCCGTATGCCGGCCCGGGGCGAGGATCCGGATCTTGCCGGCAGAAAGGTCAAAGGCGGCCAGCGCGCCTGTGGCCGTCTCGCCCGAGCGATCGCGCGCCGTGCTGATGGCTTCGGACGCGGTAACGCCCCTACCAGACCAGGCCCGGCTCCATGCCTCCAGGAGGTAGGTCCCGGTTGCGCCGCGGCTGCGCATTTCTGAACCGGGCTGGTCCGGATCCCGGATCGGCATGACAAACGTATCGGGGGAAATCCAGACCAGCCGCTCGCTCCATTGCAGGCCGGCGGCGTACCGGTCGCGAATGTCCGGCATCGGATCAAAGCGGACGCAGCTGTCTTCGCCCAGCCGGCAAGCTGCGAGCCGCAATCTTCCTTTCCAATGCTCGATCACGACCAGGCGCGTGCTGCCGGGCGAAATCCCGAAGAGGAAGTTCGTCGCCGCCGGGTCGAGGCCAGGCTGCAGCCGGGGCGGACCGCCGCGCTCCAGATCCTTCAGCCAGAGCTGGTGTCCGCTCAGTCCGAAGGCACGCATCCAGTAGGAATAGTCGGCAAGTGACGCGTAGGGCGGGACCAGATTGTAGGCGAGCCAGCGGCCATTCGGTGAAAATTCCGCCCGGCCGATGAATTCCGCCGACAGAGCGTCTTCGACAGTTACCGGCCGGGCCGCCTGCCCCTCCACTGCGGGCGCGGCCGTCGCGCATCCCGCCGTCATGAAGAGACAGGCGCAGGCGGCGCCGAGGAGGTTCAGCCGCAGCTTTCGCGCGGAGGGGCCTGAACGCTGACGGCGGGTCGCCACCGGGTCAGAACGACTTGCGAATGTCGACTGCAACGAACCGGCCGACCGGCGAGGCATTGGCCGGATCGTACCCCGTAATTGCGGAGCCGGTCTGGGGCGGTGTTGCAGGAGGCGCCTGATCGAACAGGTTCTGGGCGGAAAGCCCGATCACGGTGTCCTCAAGCCATCCTGCCTCTTCCCCGAACCGGTAGGAGAGGGCCAGGTCGAAGGTCGTCCAAGAACGGATCGGCCTCGCTGCCTGTGTGCTGTCCGTGGCATAGCTATCGACATAATTGGCAAAGAGAGTGCCGGTGAACGCGCCGCGCGAAAGCCCGACTTGCCCGCGCAAGTGCAGGTCGACGGGATTAAACTGCGTGTTCAGGGTTTCGATGGTCGGTGTGGTCTCCGAAGCGCGCCGGCTGAACTCCAGGATATAGCTCGCATTCAGCCTGGCCGTCAGCCGCCCGACATCCGCGTCCGTCTCATAGGCAGCCTGGAAATCGAGGCCGCGCGCTTCTGTCGAGGCGAGGTTGCGCGTGAGCGAGACATTGTTGATGAAACCGATATTCTGGATGGCCGTGGCGCCGCCGGCAAAGGTTACAGGCCGGGTGAGCGAAGCGAGGACCGCGTTGATTTCTTCCGCATCCGGAAAGAAGATCACGGTGCCAGCCGGAAACAGGGAAGGATCTGCAAAGGCAAAACCCGGCGCAAAGTTCGCATTGAGGTTACCCGGTACCGGCGTGACACCGAGACGGTCCTCAAAGCGGATATCGTAATAGTTCCCGCTGAACCGGAGGTCATGTCGGCCAGAGACATGGTCAAGGTCGAATCCGCCCGTAAAGGTGCGCGATGTCTCTGGTCCGAGCCCAGCCGCCGTCCCCGCAGTAATCATGTAGTTGACGCCCGCGAGGGACGGATCAGGCAGCGGAATGTTCAGTACACCGCGGATGAAATCATAGGGGAGCACGCCAACGCCCCGGTCCAGCGCGCCGGACTGGCCGAGCTTGGGCGGCGCAAAAGACGTACTGTAAGACGAGCGAAGTTTCAGATTGTCGACCGGCGCCCAGAGTATCCCGGCTTTCGGGTTCGTCGTGGCCCCGAAATCGGAATAGTCGTCGTGCCGTCCTGAAAGATTCAGCTCAAGGCGCCGGACGCCGGGCAAGGCGGTGATCTCGGAGACGAGCGGAATCTGCACCTCGCCGAAGAGGGCAGCGACGTCCCGCTCCCCGTCCCGCAGGACTGGAGCGCCAACTTGCACGGAGCGGAGAGTCTCGTTCCTGAACTGGCCGCCGACGGCGGCCTGGATAGACCCTGCCGGTAGTTCAAACAGATTTCCGTTGGCGACAAGTCCGACAGACCAGAGCGCCGAATCTGTCAGGACACGGACGGGCGTACCGCGCGCTGGCTGGACGATCTGCTGGAACTGGTCGCTGCGTATCTCGCTATAGCCGCCCTCGAGGGAGAGCCCCCAGGAATCACTGATTTCATAGTTTGCCAGAAGGTTTCCCGCGAGGCTTTCCGACTCGATCTCATTGTCGGCAACGGTTGTCGTGTTCGCGATCCCCACTGTGGAATTGCTGACCTTGCGGTCAGAGTAAAGCGCCGTCGCGGACAGCTTCAGCCGGTCGCCCAGCCTCTGACCTCCGGACAGGACAAAACTGTTGCGGGCCTGCTCGGGCAGCAGGTTGATCGAGTCCGCGACCGTGATCTGCCCGCCATTTAGCAGCCTGGGCGCAGCAATCTCGGGCCGGTCCGACAGGCGCAGACTGCCGCGGTCAAAGTATTCGTAGGTGCCCATCAGGTTGCCACCAGCCCAGGCGCCGCCGAATGTCTGGCTGAACCGCGTTTCGGCATGGTCGCCTTCGGTGACGGACCCATAGCGCAGGGAGGTTTCCGAACCCCGGAAATCCTCTCGCAGGATGAGATTGACCACACCGGCCACGGCGTCACCGCCATAGATCGAAGAGGCGCCATCAGTCAGGACTTCAATCCGGTCGATGGCGGTTGCAGGAATCATCGAGAGGTCGATGAAATCGCCGATCGTGGAGGTGGGGGCGAGGCGCCCGCCATTCACCAGCGTAAGTGTCGCGCCGGCGCCGAGTCCCCGCAGGTTGGCGCCCGTCGCATAGGTATTGTTGCGCTGCGAATTGCCATCATTCGGAAGCCCCCGCACAGTAAAATCTGTCGAACCGCCACCGAAGTTCTGAGGCAGTGTGCGCAGGAACTGTTCCGTCGTCGTCACCCCGGACCCCAGAATGTCATCGCGCGTGAAGACCTGAAGCGGCGAGCTCTCAGGCGCGAGCCCGCGCAGGCTCGTGCCGGTGACCATCACCCGGTCAATTCGTAGGTCTGCTTCCTCCTCCGCCTCAACGCGCGTGTCCGGTCGGCTCGGCGCGGGTTCAGGAACGGGCACAAGCGCGCCTGCGTTCTCAGGCCCGCGTTCAGGCCTAACCGCTTTCTGGCGGATGACATATCCGCCCGCTCCGGCGACAGCCTCGAGGCCCGTCCCATCCAGCAGCGCGCCTAGGGCTGCCTCCGCATTGGCGGATTCCTCGACGGCGCGCGACGACCGGCCACTGACCAGCGCTTCGGTAAAGATTACCGGCACACCTGTCTGTATACTGAAGGCCCGGAGCGCGTCCCCGAGCGGCGCAGCCGGCAGGCTGAAGGTTATGGCGTCTCCTGGCTGCGCGAGTGCCGGCGCCGCCGACAGGACAGCAGACAAAGAAAGGGCTGCGACGCCCGCGAAGCGGCGCCGAAAAGGTACTGGTCGATTCACGTAATTCCTCCGGATGTCGAGTGACCCCGGGCAGCACTTCCGGCCGCCCTTGGCAGATCAACGATTGCCCCTCGCGGAGTGTCAGATGAGCATTCTTTTGGGCTTTTCAGGTCAGAGCATATTTCTGATTTTATTTCCTTTTTTTTTGGATCCTCTGAATCAGAAACGAGTCCAGCTTCCCCCGGCACGGTTCGAATGCCGAACTGCAGCGGCTTTCCAGCAATTCGGCCGACAACTCATGCTGCGCCGGGGCGGCAGGCGGTGACCTCAGACCCGGTAGGTCCTGCCTTTGAATCCAGAGTTTGTCGTTACCTTAAACCGCCCCCCAAAGTGCGAGAGACCCGCCACCAGGCAGCGGTTGTCAGCGGCCAGTGCCTCGATGGGCTGCATATGAGCAGTACCGGGCTTCCAAAGCACCGTGCTGACCAATTATGTAGGAAAGCTCGTAAGCCAACGCCCCTTTCCAGCCCCGTCAAATTCATTGGGACGAACACCAATTGTCCGCACACGCGACCGTTAACACCTCTGCCTCTAACCGATTTGACCTGATCCGGCTGGTGCTGGCCGCCGCGGTTTTCGCCTACCACGCCGTTTCACTGCGGGCGATCGCCCCCTTTGGTCCATTGGAGCACGGTCTCGCCCAGCTTGCGGAAGTGTCGATCCAGGGCTTCTTCATCGTCTCCGGCGCCCTCGTCGCAGGCTCTCTCGCGCGCGCATCAAGCCTTTCGGATTATGCCGGCAAGCGCATCCGGCGGCTCTGGCCCGCTTATGCCGTGATCATTCTCATTCCGGCAGCGATCAGTTTTGCGCTGACGCAGGACTGGTACGGCGTCGCGTCCTATATCCTGGCGAACCTGTCTTTCCTGAACTTCCTCGAACCGAACCTTCCCGGCCTGTTTGGGGAGAACCGCTTCACAGAAGTGAACGGCGCTCTGTGGACTCTGAAAATAGAAGTGATGTTCTATCTCGCCCTGCCGTTGATCCTGTTCGTGCTGACCCGGCTGCGCGGGCTCTGGTGGCTGGGTATTCTGGTACTGTATGCAGTCGGTGAAGCTTGGGCCGCTGTCCTGCCCCGAGCCTTCGAAGAGAGCCTCGGCCCTGAACTCGCCCGCCAGCTCCCAGGCCAGATGGCCTATTTCGCGATGGGCATAACGCTGTGGAAAATGGAGCCGATCCTGCGCCGCCGCTGGCTTGGCTGCGCAATCCCCGGCATGTTCCTGCTCGGGGCGTCGCTGCTTGACCCCGTTCTGGAGCCGCTGCGCGCACTTGGTCTCGCGGGCGTAATCGCAGGTGCCGCGTTTGCGCCTGGCCCGGCGCTCAGCCCCGCCCGTTTCGGCGACATTTCCTATGGTGTGTACATCACACATTTTCCGATCCTTCAGGCGATGGTTGCGGCCGGCCTCTCCGCCAAGCTCGGCGCGGCGGGCTTCTTTGTCGCCGCCACGCTCCTTGTCATTGCTGCCAGTCTCGCCCTCTGGCACTTGGTCGAGAAGCCCGCATTGCGCCCCTCGAGCCACTACCGCCAGGTGGCTTCGGAAGCGAAACGCAGAAGAGATTGAACACCATGCGCGCCAGCAAATGTGCTGTCGTCAGCGTCTGCTCCGCGGACGGCGCGCGAACAGGCCTTTGATAAACGATTTCATTGACGAGATAGCCCCTGAGTTTGCAGACGATCCGGTGCTTGGGATCGAAGAGCTCGATCTTGACGTATCGTCCAGGCCGGTAGGAGCCGTCCGTCAGTGTACGTTCAAGGGTCAGGCATTCTTTTTCGAGATCAGCGAGGAAGGCGGCCGCGCCGGGCTTTCGGCGTTTGCCGAGCGCGGCGGGCGACGACCAAAGCACCACAACATGGTCCACATCCCGAATTATGGCGTCTATTTCGCGGGAATACGCGTTTCCAGGCTTCAGCGCGATGTCCCACCACACGTTCATGCCAAATGCGGTCAGGCTGGACGCCATTGCTGACGCCGCCGGCCGGTCCATACTGCTTTAGGAGATCATGACTTTCGTCATGCATGCGCCCCCACGAACCGTCTCCAATCGCCGAATGCCAGCTAAAGTGAGAGCTCCGAAACCGCTACATCATTGCCCTGCGGTGAGAAGCAGTATCAACATCGCCTTTCGGCGAACTCCGGCCTGGTGCTGGTCAGACGGCCGAATGACAGGACTGAGTTGACCCTGCCGGATGCCGAAACCGACTGGCGGAGCCGACCTGGCCCACTCTTGCCCTACAATACCTAACGCAATTTGCGTTACTGCTGCGTGAAATGTGGGGTTATGCGGTTCAGGCTTCGGCGCAAGCCGTCCTGATCTGGCCTTCGCGGTCAGCTGCCAATTTGTTCGAGCGCGTTTAGCAACGCCCTTATCTCTGCCTCGGACGTGAATATTCCCGGGGTAACCCGAACACAGGCACCCGATGCAAGTCCAGAGCGAACGACGGTAAAGATGCCAAACTCCTTCAGCAGTCGCTCCACAAGTTCTCGGTTCTGTTCAATGCTTGTTTCGCCTCTTCGCCTGAAAGCGGCGATGCCGGCTCGCAAAGCCGGGTCGGGAGGCGAAATGATCTCGATGCCGGGTAGCGACCTTGCAGGTTCGGTCCATGAGTTAGCCAGGAAGCGCAGGCGCGCGGCCTTGCGCTCTGCCCCGATACTTTCGTGGTAGTCCAGTGCGTCGGCTACGCTCAGCAAAGCCGCGAAGTTGGTGGTTCCGGTATGCAGACGCGTATCGATTTCAATCCCGCGTCCCTCCGGTTCACCCATGAAACGGTCAATGTCGGCAAGGCGGCCGCGGCGGATGAACATCAGTCCGACACCAATCGGTGCGCCGATCCACTTGTGCAGGTTCAGGCCGGCAAAATCAGTGCCCATGTCATTGAGCCTCAGATCGACCTGGCCCCAGGCGTGCGCACTATCGAGAATAACATCGACGCCGCGGGCGCGCGCCAGCGCCGTGATTTCTGCTACGGGCATAACGACACCATTGCGGTGGCTGACATGTGTCAGCAAAATCAGGCGGATAGCCGGATGGGCATCCAACGCAGATTCATATGCGCGGATAAGGCCATCCTTGGTGGCCGGTTCAGGCAGAGTGATTTCATGAATCTGAGCACCGCGCCGGCTCTTGAGCCACCGCATGGCCGTCTGCATGCTGTCATAGTCGAGATCACTGAGAAGGACACTGTCACCGGGCACAAGGCGGTTGTAACCGCCAATGAGAGCCTGCAAAGCTTCGGTCGCATTGCGCGAGAAGGCAATCTCATCCGTGTGCACACCAAGTGACGCAGCGACGCGGGCTCGCACAGCGGTCGCATCCGCGCCGAACTCGCGCCGCGTATAGTATGAGCCTTGCTGGTTGACCCGCGCTTGGTGCCGGAAGTAGGCCTCCCTCACGGGCAAGGACATGACACCCCAGGCGCCATTTTCCAGCTGGATGACGCCATCTGGAAGGTCGAAGTCCGCACGGACAGAATGCCAGAAATCTTCGTTCAATCCCCCACCCTTTTCAGCAGCGCGATAAGGGGGAGTTGCGCATCCCGCCGAAAGGCCGACCAGCGTGCCTGCCGCTCCCTTCAGGAAGCTGCGCCTGTCAGGCACGTTGATCAACCGTTTCACAGCCGCTCAGCCGGGCCTAGAACTTCGCGTCAAGACGAATGTAATACTGTCCGCCATCTGTGTCGTAGGGCGCGTTACGCGAGTAGATCAAGCCGCGATTGGCCTGGAACGTCGCCTCATCCGGATAGGTATCAAAGAGGTTCTCGGCGCCGATCCTGACAGAAACATTCGAAGTCAGATCATAAGCGACCGCAAGATCGAACAACGTGATGGCACCGAATTCCTGGAAGATCAGTCCGGTCGTGTTGCCGGAACTATCCGTCCACGGACCATAATAACGTGCCCGCGCCGTGACATTCAGCTTGCCGAGATCGTAGCTTGCGCTTGCGGTCGCGTTTTGCTTTGGCCGCCCTTCTTCGAAGACCCGCCGCTGCTGGGCGCTGGTCACAACACTGGTTGTGCCGCCTTCAACTTCGGTTTCGTTGAGGTTCACCGCGCCCGTCAGATTAAGCGTGCCCGGACCAAGGTCAGCCAGGTAATCAAGCGTCAGGTCGACACCCGTTGTCTTTGTGTCGAAGGCGTTGACGAAAAAGCTCACCCCTGTGAACAGATCCGGGTTTGGCGTCCCCGCCGGCACAGCCCGCGTCGCCGATTGGCTGAAACGGTCAGTCACCTTGATCTGATAGGCATCGATTGAACCCGAAAGTCCAAAGCCGGTCCGCCATGTCAGGCCCCCGCTCAGGGTTTCGGCTTCCTCCGGCGTCAGGGGCTCTGCTCCGAGAGCAATGGCGAGCGGATCTGACGGCGACAGGCGGCCAGAGTTAAAAATCTGTAGCGTGACGGTATCGAGGCCTTGCGTCGTGGCAGTCGAGAAGAGCTGGCCCGGTGTAGGGGCGCGGAACCCGGTTGAGTATGACGCGCGAGCGGCAAGACTGTCTGTCAAGGCAAATCGACCGGACGCTTTATAGTCTGTGGAGCTGCCAAACTCGGAGAAATCTTCGTACCGGACAGCGCCGGCCAGGGTCAGGCGTGACGTCAGGTCCGCCTCGACATCAACATACGCGGCATTGCTCGTCTGATCGAACTCACCGGCCTGGCGCTGGCTGAAGCCAGGAAACCCGTTCGCATTTGGCGCAAGCCCAGTCGCAGCGCCTGGTCCGATAGCATAGGACGCCGGCTCACCGGCAGTGATCTCGTAGGTCTCGGAGCGACGCTCCAGCCCGAACGCAATGTTCAAAGGGTTAGCGAGGCTATCGACATCCAGCCTGTAGACAAAGTCTGCGTTGAGGTTGAATTCGCGCTGAGCAAGGCTGCCAAGGTCAAAGTCCAGCGGGCTGGCCGGGCCAAGCGAGGCGTTGATCGTGTTGGCGATCCGATAATCAATTTGGTTCGAACCGTAGGACGCGCTCACATCCCAGTTGAAGTCAGCGCCGTAAGCGCCGCGCAGGCCGGACGAGAGCTGATAATCCTCGTCGTCCTGTCCAAAGATGGGCGAAAAACCAACCGGATAAATCGACCGAGCCGTGAACCCTGGAAAAGCCGATGAGGTGTTGAAAACGCTACCGGTCGACGACGGATTGCGCCAGTTGAAGTCACTGTCGCCTTCTCCTTGGCCATAGGTCAGGAAGCCATAGGCTGAGACGGACGGGACCAAGTCATAGGAAAAGTTCAGATTAGCGCGCAGGGCGCTCGATTCCGGTTGTCCCCAGCGCTGGACGGGATTTGGAACCTGGAGGGTTGGGTTTGCCAACTGGAAAGCAATTGCGTCTGGCCGCTGGCGCGTGCGCGACGTGGGGTCGCTGGTCGTCCATTCGACCCCGCCATTCAGGAAACCGGCCTCGCCGAGCTGTACGCCGCCCTGTCCGCCGACTCTGTAATTGGCGCCGTCCCCTTCATAATACTGCCCATACTGGGCAAATCCCTCGAGCCCGGGCTCATCTTTCAGAATAACGTTGATCACCCCGGCGATTGCATCGGATCCGTATTGGGCAGAGGCACCGTCCCGAAGCACTTCAACGCGCTTGATTGCAAAGGATGGGATCTGGGCAAAATCAGGCGCTTGCGATCCACGCGATCCGAGAAGGGCGGACCGGTGCAGTCTTTTTCCGTTGATCAGAACAAGCGTCTGATCAGGAGAGAGATTGCGGAGCGACGCCGGCCGGACGAAGACCTGTCCATCGGCGAGCGGCAGGCGCTGCACGTTGAAAGACGGCACGAGTTGAGCAAGCACATCGCCAAACTCGGCTGATGCTGACCCCTGAACGGCCGCCTCAGAAAGAACATCCACAGGCGCCAAAGACTCGAATTTCGTTCGGCCAGACTCCCGCGTGCCGGTGACAATCACGCGGTCCATCACGGCAGTTTCCTGACTATCTGAGGCACTTTCAGCCGCGATAGTTTGGGCAACGGCAGGGGATGTGAGGGCAAAGAAAAGCCCAACGCTCGTGCCAAGGAGTCTTGCGCGCTTCATGGTCGTCTCCAGTGTATATTGTCCGGTCGGCGACCGGGCCAAAACTCCGGTAGGCGGACACAGTGAAGCGGGCGTGACGTTCGCATCATGTTTTGGTGACGGCTGAAGCCGTTACTTGGAATTTCCGAGATCAGGACTGTTCGCTATGCCCGGTCGGAACTATTGGCGCCCGGGTG
>CAMDAC010000025.1 GCA_945888325.1 Candidatus Sulfopaludibacter sp. SbA3 | reverse complement strand
CGCATGAGCCCAACGATTCCAACGCCATGTCGCTCGCAACCGTGGACGCAGACGGCAACCCGGATGTCCGCATCGTGCTCCTGAAGGGCGTCGACGCGGCGGGCTTCACCTTCTTCACCAACCTGGAAAGCGCCAAGGGCGTGCAGCTGGCGGCGCGGCCCTCTGCTGCGCTCGGCTTCCACTGGAAAAGCCTGCGCCGCCAGGTCCGCATCCGCGGCAGCGTCACCCGCGTGTCCGACGGCGAGGCCGACACCTACTTCGCCTCCCGCGCCGCCCAGAGCCGCATCAGCGCCATCGCCTCCGACCAGTCGCGCCCGATGGCCGACCGCGCTGTGTTCGAACAGCGCATCGCCGAAGTCTCCACCATCTATGGCGACGGCCCGGATATTCCGCGTCCGGAGTTCTGGGGCGGCTTCCGCCTGACGCCGACGGAAATCGAGTTCTGGCAGGACCAGTCCTTCCGCATGCACGACCGCCTGAAGCTCTACCGCAAGGGCGAGGGCTGGGTGAGCCTCAGGCTTTATCCGTAGGCGGACGAGCCTGGATCACACGATCCCGGCGCTGGTGCGTTCCACCACCATGTGCGGCACGCCGTCGCTCGTGCGGAAGGCCGAAACCCCCGCCGCCGAAACGGTGATCTGCACCTGCGTGCGCAGGTTCGAGAAGCTCTCGAACTCCACCACGTCCAACGCCTCATCGAAGCGGATGGTGACGTCAAACGCCGCGCCGCCCGCCACTTCGCGCACGCCCAGCACCCGGCCGGTGAACGCCTGCTTGAGGTAGCGCCCGGCCACCAGGTCGCCGACCTGCAGCTGCACCTCGGGCTCATTCGAGAGGCGCGCCGAAGCAGTGTTCCAGTCGCGGTAGCCAAGCTCGGCGGCGACCCGTTCCAGCGCTTCGGCATGCGAAATCGGCGTACCGCCTGCGCCAAGCTCGGCGCGCAGTTCGCGGGCCCGGGCTTTTGCCTGGTCCCGGTTCGTAACAGGGGTCTTCATCGGATCTATCCTTCAGTCCGGGCAGTCACGTCACAGCGGGGCTCGCCTTGCCGCGGAACTGCCGGTGAGGACATGTTTCCGTGAAAGTCACAGCGCTCGCGCGCCGGGGGATCTTCACCTTGAGGCCGAAGCCTTACGAGCGGCGGGCGTCCCATGGCCCGCTCGCCTCATACGCCGCACACGGATCGCGGTCAATCGCCTTGCGCTAAAGCTCGTCCACCCGGCACCCGCGCGCCTCGAGGATCTCCCGCATCTGCCAGTAGGCCCTGGGTGTCCGGTAAAGCGGAATGCGCGGATGCAGATGGTGCACGATATGATACTGCATCCCCATCGAGCCGATATTGCCGAAGATCGCGCGGAAGCTTCGCGTGTCCCTGTAGCGGCCTTTGTCCGTAGCCGGATGATGCGGCGCCCAGCTGAGGTAGTAATGGATGTAAGTCAGCCCAATATGCCGCGGCAGCCACCAGAGCAGGGCCGCCTCGATCGCATGGCCGCTCCAGGCCAGCGCAAACAGGATGCCGTAGAAGGCGAGATTATAGAGTGCGGCGTCCAGCAACACGTCCGCCCGGCCGATCCGCTTCAGCGTCTCGGCATAGCTGTTGAGGCCGCCTTTTGCGCCCGGCTGCCGGTTCTGGATACTCGTCCAGATCGCGTGCAGGGGTCCGCTCGCCTGCGTGGAGTGATCGGGGTCCAGCGCCGGATCATTCGCATGCGTGTGGTGTTCCAGATGCGTCAGTCGCGCCACGCGGTAAGGCAGCACAAGAGGGATGGTCGAGAGATGCCCGACCAGCTGGTTCAGCCAGCGCAGCTTCGTGCCGGGCCTCGCGATGATGTCATGCTGCGCCTCATGGCTCGGCAGGTAACAGGCCGCCACATTGAACGACGCAATCAGGAATCCCGCCCACAGCGGCAATATCCCGGTGAACACCAGCGGCCAGAGCGACAGCCACACTGCAAGGTTCGTGAACGCCCAGGCCACGGCGAAATACGGAAACTTGTCCAGATGCTGGCGCGCAATCTCGCGCTCCAGCCGGATCAGCTCGGCCTCGGATGTCCCCGCCAGCGCGCTCATATCCAGCGCCCCCGGAACTGTGCCTGCGCGCCCCACAGCCCGCCGATCACGAGCCCGGCCGCCAACGGCGCAATCCCGTAGGGCAGGGCCAGGCCTGCCCGCTCGATCAACTGCGCGATGAGCGGGGCCAGAAATCCGATGCCGAAAATCAACGGCATGTAGTGCAGCACAAGTCCGACGAGCTTCAGCATCCGGGGCCCTCCAAGAAAAAAGATGACGCAGGCGTCATTTTTTGGCAAGGGCTAATCTGGAATCATTTCAATAGGGGGTTTCCACCATGAAAATCGGTCTGCAGGTCGTACTCGGCCTCTTCTCTGTCATCCCGCTCGCGTTCGCAGCGCTGGGGCTGATCTCCGGCATGGCCGGGGCGGATCCGGCCACGCCGGTCTCCGCCGCTGTCGACAACCAGTACCGCTACATGTCCGGCGTCTATGTCCTTGTCTCGTTCCTCATCTGGTACGCCATCCCGAAAATCGAGACGCATTTCCGCCTGATGAGCTTCATCTGCGCCGCGCTCGTCATCGGCGGCCTCGGGCGGCTCGTCTCCCACCTCACGGTGGGCCCCGGCACGCCCCAGCAATGGGCGGGGATGTTCATCGAACTCGGCTCGCCCGTCCTGCTCGTCTGGCTCTGGTTCGTGGTGCGCAGCGCGCGCGCCTAGCGCCGGGCGCAGGCCTCCCAGCCTTCATCATCCGCCAGCAAATAGTCGGCCACGCGGTAGGGCTCATCCGTCGCGATCAACACCACGCCGTCGTCCACCAGCCGCTGATACTCGCTGCCGTCGCCATCTGCCCAGTACTGGTCGTCCAGCCGCTCGCCCTTGCGGCCCAGCGTCCCGAAGGCCGGCTCCACGCCTTCCTGCAGCAGCCGCTCGAACGCCGGCGGGTCCGGCTCGCGCGTGCCCGTCCAGCCGATGACCCGCGTGCGGTCCACGCCCAGCGCTTCCAGCTTGGCCAGGTCGCGGTCGCCGCGCGCCGACGCGGTCATCATCAGCGCCGGGTCCAGCTTCGCAATCGCGCCCGCTTCCTCGTCGGAATAGGAGATCATGATCACATTGCGCTCCGCCTCCGCAGCATGCACCGCCTCGACGATATTGCGAAACCCGGTCGTTTGCTTGCGGTCGAGCTCCAGCAACGCGCCATGCTGCTTCGCCCAGAGCAGCACATCGGTCAGCTTCGGCGGATGCAGCCCGGTCACCTCGCCTTCGGAATCCTTCAGCCTTAGCCGCGCGATATCCGCCCAGTCGGTATCGGCGACATACCCGTCGCCGCGCACCGTCCGGCCAAACCGGTCGTCATGGTGGAGGAACAGCACGCCGTCCCGGCTCTCCGACACGTCGATCTCGAAGGCATGGATGCCTTGCGCGTGCCCGTTCTGCAGCGTCTCCAGCGCGTTTTCCGGATAGCCCGGCGCCGGCCCGCCCCGGTGCGCCGAGACGACCGCGCCGCCTTTTTCCCGCAGGCAATCGAACAACTCGGGCAGGGGCGCAATCCGCGTCACGGTCTCGAACCCGTCCGGGGCGGCCTCGGCCACCGCCGCTTCGGACACCGCCGCCTCGGCCGCCGGGGCCGCCGCGTCCGGCTCGCTACACGCCGCCAGCATGGCCATCGCCGCCACCGCTACCCGAAGTCGCGTCATGCCCCTTGTCCTTTCCTTGCGTCAGCGCATTTGCCCGCATAGACAGGGCATCGAAAAATCACAAGCGCCGCCGGACCTCCGAGCCGCGCTGAACCGGAGGAAGATCAAATGAAAGGCATTATGCAGGACTGGCCGCTGACCGTGGACAAGATCCTCGAGCACGCGCGCCTGCAGCACGGCGACCGCGAAATCATCACGCGCCGCGTCGAAGGCAACATCACGCGCACCACCTACGCGCAGCTCTACACCATGGCCAAGCAGGTCTCCTCGGCCCTCAAGGACACCGGCATCGTCCTCGGCGACCGGGTCGCGACCCTCGGCTGGAACTCCGAACGCCACATGGCCACCTGGTACGGCGCCATGGGCATCGGCGCGGTCCTGCACACGATCAACCCGCGCCTCCACCCCGAGCAGATCGCCTGGATCGCCAACCACGCCGAAGACAAGGTCCTCGTCTTCGACAAGACCTTCCTGCCGATCGTCGAGGCCATCAAGGGCCAGCTCGAAACCGTAAAAACCTTCGTCATCTATGCCGGCGCAGACACGATGCCCGAGAACAAGCTCGGCGCGATTCCCTTCGACATCTGGATCGACGGGCGTTCGCAGAATGTGCGCTGGGGCGACTTCCCGGAAGATACCGCCTGCGGCCTCTGCTACACCTCCGGCACCACGGGCAACCCCAAGGGCGTGCTCTATTCCCACCGCTCCAATGTGCTCCACACCCTCGTCACCATGGGCAAGGACGCGATGGGCATGGGCGCCGCCGACTCGGTGCTGCCGGTCGTGCCGATGTTCCACGCCAATGCCTGGGGCCTTGCGATGTCGTGCCCGGCGACCGGCGCCAACATGGTGATGCCCGGCGCGCAAATGGACGGCGCCTCGATCTATGAACTGCTCACCAACGAGAAAGTCTCGATCACCGCCGCCGTGCCCACAGTCTGGCTGATGCTGCTGACGCACTTGCAGGCCAACAACCTGAAACTGCCCTACCTCAAGAAAGTCCTCATCGGCGGCTCCGCCATCCCGGAACGCATCCTGCGCGCCTTCGAGCAGGACTATGAAGTGGACGTCATCCACGCCTGGGGCATGACCGAAACCTCGCCGCTCGGCACGCTCGGCGCGCTGCCGCCGGGCATGGTCGACGCCGATGTCGACACCCGCATGAAGCAGAAGATGAAGCAGGGCCGCCCGCCCTTCGGCGTCGAACTCGCGATCGTTGACGATGACGGCAAGCTGCTGCCGCGCGATGGCAAGACGTCCGGCCGCCTGCTCGTGCGCGGCGCCGCCGTGGCCGGTGGATACTTCAAGGGCGCCGGCGGCCATGTGCTGGACGCCGAAGGCTATTTCGACACCGGAGACGTCGCCACCATCGACGAGATCGGCACCATGGTCATCACCGACCGCGCCAAGGACGTCATCAAGTCCGGCGGCGAGTGGATTTCCTCCATCGACATCGAGAACATCGCCGTCGGCCATCCGAAAGTCGCCAACGCCGCCGCCATCGGCATCTACCATCCGAAATGGGATGAGCGCCCGCTGCTGATCGTGCAGGCCAAGCCCGGCGAAAATCCGACCAAGGAAGAAATCCTCGCCAGCCTCGAAGGCAAGATCGCCAAATGGTGGACGCCGGATGATGTCCAGTTTGTCGAGGCGATCCCCCTCGGCGCCACCGGCAAGATCAACAAGCTCGCCCTGCGCGAGACCTTCAAGGACTACAAGCTGCCGACCGCCTGAGACGCTCCGTGCACAGAGATATCCTGTTCCTGCTGAAACCGGGTTTCACCGATCCGGCCCTGCCGGGACAGGATTTCTTCTGCTGGCACTGCGCCCTGATGGAAGGCGTGCTCGCCTCCTTTCCGCACCTCGGGGAGTCCCTGGACGTCCGCCGCATTGCCTTTCCCCGGCCTCGCGCGGATGTGATCGCCCTGATCGGCGAGGCCAACCAGTCGCTCCCCGTACTGGTCCTCGCCGAGGACGCCCCCGCCGGGCTGGCGACGGCGACCCGTGCGGGCAGTGGGTTCGTCAACGATCCTATGGCTATCCTGGATGTGCTCCACCAGCGCCACGGCTTCCCCCTGCGGCATCCCTGACGCACCGCGCGTTCGGGCCATTGCAGGCGGCGCAGAAAGGGTTAGGTTCCGCCGCAACCCGGGAGGCACCAGAATGACCGCAGACTCAGAGACCACCACAGCGCCTGCGCAATCGGCAGGCTTGCGCGGCAAGTTCGCAGGCTTCGCCCTCGCGCTCTCGATCTTCGCCATCCTCTGGTTCGTGGCCGCCGCCGTCGGCACCAAGCTCGGTCTCTGGGAGTGGCAATTCGGCCTCGGCGTCATGACCATCACCTGGGGCCCGCTGCTGCTGATGGTGGCCGCCGGCGTCTCGGTCCTCGCCGTCATCCTCTCCCTCATCAAGTCGCCGCGCAAACAGGCCTTCATGCTCGCCTTCGCCGCGCTGTTGATCTCCGGTCTCGCTTTCGGCCGCGTGGCCGCCTTCGGTGTCGGCGCCGCCCGCCTGCCGCCGCTGCACGACATCCAGACCGACTGGTCCAGCCCCATCCAGCCGAGCGACGCCCTGGTCACCCAGCGCGAAGCCACCGGCGCACTGAACCCGGTCGAAGACGCGCCCGTGATCGACCCCGCCGCCGATGGCCGCTGGCCCGGCATGGGCGGCCGCCTCGTCTCGGAAGTCCAGGAAGAGGCCGAGTTCGACACCGCGACCCACAAGTCGCCGAAGGAAACGCCCTATCCGCTGATCGCCCCGCTGGTCACTGCCGCCACGCCGGATGTCGCCTATACCGCCGCCCTCGCCGCCGTCGAAGCGCGCGGCTGGACCGTGGTGCTGGCCGAGCCGGAAAGCGGCCTGATCGACGCCACCGAAGAGAGCTTCTGGTTCGGCTTCAAGGACGACATCATGATCCGCGTCCGCAGCGAGGGCGAAGGCTCGCGCATCGACATCCGCTCGACCAGCCGCGTCGGCCTCTCGGACCTCGGCGCCAATGCCAAACGCGTCCGCGACCTCCTCGACGAAATCGAAACCCGCCTCGGCAAGGGCGCCTGACCCCCTGCGCCGGAATGATAAAATCGCGCCACTGCGCGATAAAAAATGAGAACAAATGAGAAAGTTTCGACATCCCTGATGCACGCCGTGCATCAGGGTGAGGCGCCTTGAAACCGGTTGCGCACGCGCCGGGCCGGCACTTGTGCCTACAAAAGCCACGCCCCCCGAAACATAAAATCCAGCTTCCTCAAGCGCGTGTAAAATATTTCAGGCGCCCTTCCGCCACACCTCCGCCCACGGAGTTATACTCCGGGCATGGTTCCAGATTTTTTCAGAACCTCAAAACTGTCAGCGCCCGTGGCCAAGCGATGGGAGGTGAGGGCCGTCGTCAAAAAAATGTGCGCGCCCTGCATCCATCCGGGCCTTCCGCTGCATCTTACCAGCAAAGACCGGGACATTCCGGTCGCCGAAACCCCGAAAGGCCCCCTCCATGACGACCGAGACCCTCGCCCGCCCCATCGCCCAGCCCACCTCCTCGCCGGTGCTGGACCGCATCTTCGCCGCCGCGACCCTCCCGGCCGCCGCCAACGATTCCGCCAGCGCCAGACCCTCTCTGCTCGCGCGCCGCCGCGAACGCGCCCGCCGCCGCGACGCGCGCTGAACCCTACTTCGCTCTCTCGCGAACACTTCAGGGGGCAGCTTAGGGAGCTGCCCCTCTTTTTGTCAGCTGACCCCGGCGTCCCGCCAGGCCTCTTTCGGCCAGCGCCGGTGCTGCCAGAACCACTGGCCCGGATGGGCGCGCACCTGCGCCTCGATGAAGGCGGTGATCTGCTCGACTGCGCGGCGAATGTCCGCCTCCGGATGACCGGTATCCTCAGGCACGAAAGGCGTATGGAACTCGACCCGGAACCGCGCCGGCCCCGTCCGCACGGTCGAGACCGGCACGATCGGCACCTTGTATTTCAGCGCCATCCGCGTCGGTCCGGGCGCCGTCATTGCTTCGTGTCCGAAGAAGGAAACCGGAATCCCTTCGTTGAATTTCTGGTCATTCATCAGCGCCACCGGCGCGCCGCGCGACAGGGCGCGCATCAACTCACGCGTGCCGATTCCCTTCGGCGCATTGACCTGCGTGCCATAGGCCGCGCGCAGGTCCGCGATCCGCTTGTCGATATGCGGATTGTTCAGCGCCCGGTAGGTCATCACGGCGCGCGGAATGCGCTTGGTGATGGCTGCCGGCATGATTTCCCAGTTGGCCAAATGGCCGGAAATGAAGACCGCGCCCTTGCCGCTGTCGCGGATCGCCTCCAGCACGTCGAGGCCCGCGACCTCAACCCGTCCGCTCGTGTATGGATCAATCGCCGGAAGATGCGGCATCTCGCCGGCGGTGCGGCCTGCGCTTTCCCAGGCCGCGAGGGCGGTCTCCTCGATCCGCCCAGCGTCCCATTCGGGAAAGGCAAGGCGCAGGTTGCGCCGCATCGTCTTGTGCTGCGACAGGGCCGGGCCGATCTTCCTCATCAGCCAGCCGCCAAAGTCCGAAGCCTTGTCCGGCCCCAGCGCCTTCATCGGCCCCCAGTAGACCAGGTCCCAGGCCACCGTCTCCAGCCGCCATTGGACCCGCTGCCAGAAGGTGGCGCGGTTATCGATGTCCTTCGGGCGGACATAGTCGGCAGGCGTCGGCTCGCTCATGGCTCAGCCCGTTTGAAGAGCGGCGCGAGCAGCGCGTCAAGCGCCGCCGCATCTTCGAACACCGCTTTCACCGGAAACACGAGAACGTCCGGCTGGATGTCCGGGGGCAGGCGGACATGATCTTTCGAAGTTGTAATCAGCCGCGCGCCATCACGCTTGGCGAGGTTGCGAAGGAAGTTCAGGTCTCCGGCCATGTAGGGATGATGATCCGCATACGGCACAGCGTCCCGGATATCGCCGCCGGCGGCCTTCAGGCTGTCCAGGAATTTCTCCGGCCGCCCGATGCCCGCGAAGGCCACCAGAGGCCCCGAAGGCGCAGGCCCGGTCGCCTCGAGCCGGGCGCGCAGCACCGGCTTGCCGCTTTGCAAGGCCGCGGCCGGTATAGGTCCTTCGCCCATCAGGATCACGGCGTCCGCCCGCGCCAGGCCGGAGGCCGCAGGCTCGCGCAAGGGGCCCTTGGGCAGAACATGGCCATTGCCGAACGGCGCGCCAGCATCGATGACCACGAAGGTGAAATCCTTCGCCAGCGACGGATTCTGGTGGCCATCATCCATGAGCACAGCGCCCACACCGGCTGCCTCCATCGCGCGCGCGCCTTGGGCACGGTCGCGGCCGACCCAGGCTTCGCCCGTGGCGGCGAGCAGCAGCGGCTCGTCGCCCACATCGTGGAAAGTGTGACGGGCGGGGTCAACCTTCAGCGGGCCAGGTTCGCGCCCGCCATGACCCCGAGAGAGCGTGGCGGCGCGGACGCCGCGCGCGGTGATCCGCGCACGGATCGCTTCGGCCACGGGGGTCTTGCCGGTCCCGCCTGCCGTCACGTTTCCGATGCAGATGACCGGCACGGACACGCGCTCCGGCACGGCGCGGGCGAGTTTGCGCTGGAAGCCCCAGAGGTAAAGCCAGCTCACCGGTGTCAGAAGGGCGCGCAGCATCGGGGCGGAGTCTCGCGCCGAGGGATCAAGACCCGCCGACCAGAAATACGGCGCCTTCACCGGCCCGGCCCGGACGTGTCGAGCAACGGCTTCGGGATCAGTGGCAGCAATGCGTCCAGCGTCGCATTCATCGGCGCATCGGCATCGGCTTCCAGAGCCGCGACGGCGGCTTCCGAAACGGTGGGTGGATCGGCGAGACCTGCCGCGAGATGGCCGGAATCGATCACGGTGCGGACGAGGCCGCGCGCTTCAAGGTCCGCCATCATGCTGGCAAAGTTGAACACCGAAGGCCCGGTCAGCACGGGTTTGCGCAGACGCACGGGCTCCAGCGGATTGTGCCCGCCCACATCCGCGGCATGTCCGCCGCCAAGATACACGACATTGGCCAGGCGCAGCCACAAGCCCATCTCGCCCATGGTATCGGCCAGCAGCACGCGGTCGCGCGGCGAAGGCACATCGCCTTTCGAGCGGCGCGCGAAGGGCAAGCGGCGGGCCTTCAGGAGTTCGGCGATCTCGTCGCCGCGCTCCGGATGGCGGGGAACAATGATGAGGGCGGATTCGGTGAACCGGTCGGTCGCATAGAGGAAGAATTCCTCCTCGCCCGGATGGGTAGAGGCCGCGACGAAGCAGCGCCGCCCGTTGACGAAATTTGCCGACAGGCGCGCAAGATCAACCTGATTGGCGTCCGGCGGCGTTTGCGCCGATTTCAGGTTTCCCGGTACGCGCACCGCGCGGCCCAACAGCCGCTCCAGCCGCGCGCCGGTTTCCGGATCGGCGGCGAGGATCACGTCGAACCGTCCGATCAGTGTACGGAAGAGTCCCTTGACGCGGGCCCAGCCTTCGGCGGAGCGATCGGTCATCCGCGCATTCACCAGCGCCCGGCGGGCACCGGCCCGTTCGGCCTCGAGGATCAGGTTCGGCCAGATTTCGCCTTCGGCAAAGATGCAGAGGTCCGGCCGCCAGTGCTGGATGAAGCGGCGCGCCGCCATCGGTGTGTCGACCGGCGCCATGGCGTGTACGGCGCTTTCCGGAATCTCCTTGCCCATCAGGCGCGCGGAGGTCAGCGTCTGGCTGGTGAACAGCAGCATCACGCCGGGCCGTGCAATGATCAGCCTGCGGCCGAGTTCGAGCAGCACGCGGCTTTCGCCCACGCTGGCGCCGTGCAGCCAGACCAGCGGGCCGGGCCGGCGCGGCGGCAGGCGCCGGGCGAAGCGTTCATTCAGGCGGAGGATGTCTTCCTTGCCATTCGCGGCGCGCGCCTTCAGCGCAAAGCCGAGCAGCGGCGCGGCAAGGCGCGTGGCCAGTCTGTAGGCGAACAACGCAGGCGTCATTCAGAGGGCCGCTCCGGCGAGGTCTGGCGCAGCGGGATACCCGGCCAGTTCTTCGGCCCGGCGCGTAGCCGCATCCATGCCGGTTTGCAACGCCTGCTGAAGGTCTTCAAGGCGCGCCTCTCGCGGGCAGTCGATCGGCGGGCCGAACACGATGGCGCCGCGCGCGAAGGGCAGAGGGATGATGAATTTGTCCCAGGTGTCGAGCCGGGGCGCCGGTTTCGATGAGACGGCGTAGGGCACGACCGTCGCGCCGGCGCGCTGGGCCAGCGTCACGGCGCCGGCGGTCGCAATGCGGCGGGGCCCGCGCGGCCCGTCAGGCGTCATGCAGATCACGCCGCCATCCTTGAGGCGCCGGCTGGCCTCGGCGATGGCGCGCACGCCGCCCTTGTCCTTGGCGGCTTTCTTCTTGTTGGAGGCCGAGCCGCGCACGACATCGATATCCAAGCGCACGACCGCATTGGCCACGGCCGCGCCGTCCGGCGACAGGGAGACCATCATGGCGAGCCGGTGCCCGCCCCGTTCCGGCCAGCCCTGGATGGAGCGGTACCAGCCGGACGGCATCATCAGGATCGTTTCATGCCAGCAGGCGAGGACGATTCCCGTGCTGCGGCCATCGAGCGACTGGCGGGCGCCGTCTGCGCCTTCGATGGTCCAGCGGATAGTATAGGCCATCAGCGCCATCCACGACCAGATCACGAAGCCAAGCACGGCGGCAACGAAGGGCGAGCGGAGCAAGGATTTCATCGGGCGGCTTATACTGCGCTTCGGAGCCGGCGCCATAGGAGGCGGCAGCGGCGAAGGATGGTGGGCGATGCAGGGTTCGAACCTGCGACCCCTGCCGTGTGAAGGCAGTGCTCTACCACTGAGCTAATCGCCCGCCGGGAAGGGCGTGGCGTAGTCGGCCCGGCGGGGGAGGTCAAGACGGTATGTAAGGCGCAAATGCGCGAGAGATTCGGCCGCTGTTTGACTCAGCGGAAGGCCTGGAGGGCGTCCAGCCAGGTAATAGCTCTGCCTGTGAGCCATGCATTCCTGCATTCGGGGATGCTGCTGTCCCGGAAATGAGGGACCCTGTATTGCACACTTGTGACAGAGCGTCACAAACGCTCAAACCGCGTTGGGTTCTGACTTCTGGAGACTTTCTGCGGAAATTACCCATGCGTCAGGTGAATATGAACAAGCATTCATGCTGAATAAGTGTTCATGCTACAAACTTACCAAACCGTTACCCGATTTTGCCCTTGAGAAAACCTGCAAACGTTGTCATCTACGCGACATACAAGACGGGCCAATCAAGGTTCGCAGTATGAACTTAAGAAGGACAGGCACGGCGGCGTAAGTCGCCAGAGTGATAACAAGCCTGGAGAGAGCAGAGTGAAAGACTGGTGTGACGAAGATGGCGCTCGGCGCCTTCGCGAAAAGATCAATGCGTACTGGGCAGAACGTGGCTACGAAGTCGATGTCGACCTCATAGACGCAGGTTTTGTTCCCGCAATGCGGAGCGCACGTACCGACGTGCGATCCAACATGGTCAATGGCATGCCGCGCCGGCGTGCCCTTGGTGAAGGCGGTTCCTCCCGCCCGACCTACCGGCCACGGGGCGAAGCCACGGCCTGATCCTTCAGGCCTGACAAAGCTGGAATCAACTGGGCATAGTGGCTGATGGTGACATCAGCGGCAATCGCTTCAGGTGTTTCCGCCTCATAACCGAAGGTTACGAACACGAAGGGCAGTCCGGCATTCCGGGCTGCTCTTTCGTCTGTCCGGCTGTCGCCCACGAACAGGGCGCGCGCCGGATCTCCGCTCGCAGCGGCAATCGTTTCAAACACATGGTCAGCGTGGGGCTTGCG
The DNA here is from genome assembly GCA_945888325.1 of Candidatus Sulfopaludibacter sp. SbA3. Lineage (GTDB taxonomy): Bacteria > Pseudomonadota > Alphaproteobacteria > Caulobacterales > Hyphomonadaceae > Hyphomonas. The sequence continues at coordinate 30,670 of CAMDAC010000025.1, read as the reverse complement.
GTTCGTCGCGCGGTCGGCGCCGAACACGACGTCGAACTGGTCGGTCAGGCCGAGCGCCTCGAGCAGGCGCACGCTCAGGTCCTGGCGCTTGTTGGTGCACACGGCGAGCGTGGCGCCGGCCTCGCGCAGGGCGTCCAGCGCGTCCATCGCGCCGTCAAACGGCCGCGAGCCGACCGCGATATGGTCGACATAATAGGCGATGAAACGCTCGAACGCGGCGTCCATTTCTGGTGCAGACAGGGCAGCGCCCTGGGTCCGGATGCCAGTTTCGATCATCGCGCGGGCGCCGTGCCCGATCATCTCGGCAACCTCCGCCAGCGGCACCGGGGAGAGGTTCATGCCGGTCAGCACATGGTTCAGCGCGCCCAGCAGGTCCGGGGCGGTATCGACCAGCGTACCGTCCAGATCGAACAGGATCGTCCAGCCTTCGAAGCTGGTGTTTTGCGCGTCATCCATCCCGGGTTCGCCCTCGCCAAGCTGCGGGGTTTCGTCTAGGCGATGGGGCGAATTAAAGCGAGAGGGAGCCTGCCTTTGACCCAAGCGCCGAAACAGCGCGCCGCTGTCATCCTCGCGGCCGGAAAGGGCACGCGGATGAAGTCCGCCCTGCCGAAAGTGATGCACGAAGTGGGCGGCCGGCCGATGATGGACTGGTCGCTGGCGCTGGCGCGGGAGGTCGGCTGCGCGCGGATCGTGGCCGTGGTGCACCCCTCGCAGGACGGGTTGATCGCGCACCTCAAGGCGCACCATCCGGATGTGGAAATCGCCTTCCAGGACCCGCCACAGGGCACCGGCCACGCCGTGCGCTGCGCAGAAGGCGCGCTGGCGGGATTCGAGGGCGAACTGGCGGTGCTTTACGGTGACAGCCCGCTGGTGCCGGCATCGGTGATCGGGGAGCTGTTCGGCAAGGTGGCCGGCGGGGCAAGTCTCGGCGTGCTGGGATTCGAGGCGGCAGACCCGGGACTCTACGGACGCCTGATTACCAATGATGCGGGGGACCTTGAGGCGATTGTCGAGGCGCGCGAGGCGAGGCCGGATCAGCTCAGGGTGCGAATCTGCAACTCAGGGGTGATGGCCGGACGCGCCAAGGATATGTTCCGGCTTTTGCAAAAAATTACAAACGCCAATGCCAAGGGCGAATACTACCTCACCGACCTGGTGGGCCAGGCCCGGGCCGAAGGCGGCCGCTGCGCCCTGGTGACCGCCAGCGAGGACGACCTCATCGGCTGCGATTCCAAGCCTGACCTAGCCGAAGCAGAAGGCATTTTTCAGGCAAGGCGGCGCATAGCGCTGATGGAGGCGGGTGTCACCCTCGTTGCGCCCGAAACCGTTTTCTTCTCCCACGACACTGCCATCGCTGCGGATGTCGTCGTTGAACCGCATGTGGTGTTCGCCCCCGGCGTAACCGTGGCGGCTGGCGCGCGCATCCGGGCGTTCAGCCATCTGGAGGGCGCGGTCGTCGGCGAAGGGTGCGAGATCGGCCCCTATGCGCGGCTGCGGCCGGGCACTGTGCTGGGGCGGGGCGTCAAGGTCGGCAATTTCGTCGAGACCAAGAACACCGCGATGGGCGACGGCGCCAAGGCGAACCATCTCGCCTATCTGGGCGACGGGTCGATCGGCGCCGGTGCCAACATCGGCGCGGGCACGATATTCTGCAACTATGACGGCTTCCTCAAACACCAGACGAACATCGGCGCGGGCGCCTTTGTTGGCTCGAACTCGGCGCTGGTTGCGCCGGTCAGCATTGGCGACGGGGCCTATGTCGGCTCGGGCAGCGTGATCACCAAGGACGTGCCGGGCGACGCGCTGGCGGTGGCGCGCGCGCCGCAGATGACGCGCGAGGGCTGGGCGAAGACCTTCCGTACAAAGAAGGCGGCCGAAAAGGCCGCCAAGGGCAAGAAGAGTTAAGGGCAGGCAGATGGCCTACGAAACCGAGAAACAGAACGCGGCGGCCGCGGCGATGGAGTTTGTCGAGGACGGCATGACCATCGGCCTCGGCACGGGCTCGACCGCGAAGTATTTCGTGGAACTGCTGGCCGACGAGATTGCCGATGGCCTGATCGTGCGCTGCATCGAGACGAGCGTGCAGACGCGCGACCTCGCGCGCAGTCTCGGCGTGCCGCTGATCCCGTTCGAGCAGGTGGACCGGATCCACCTGACCGTGGACGGCGCGGACGAGGCGGGTCCCGGCGGCGTGCTGATCAAGGGCGGCGGCGCGGCGCTGCTGCGCGAGAAGATCATTGCCAACGCCTCCGATCACATGGTCGTGATTGCCGACTCGACGAAGGATGTTCAGGCGATCGGCGCGTTTCCGCTGCCCGTCGAGGTAACCCCATTCGGCTATACGATCACGGCGAAGAAGGTGCATGATGCGCTGGTCGCGGCAGGCGTCGAGCGCCCGCGTGTGGAGCTGCGCAAGGCGCCGCGCAGCGCGGAACTGCTGGTCACCGATGGCGGCAACTACATCCTCGATTGCCATTGCGGCCTGATCCCGGACCCGCCGAAAGCGGCGGCTTTCCTCTCCGATGTGCCGGGCGTGGTCGAGCATGGCCTGTTCATCGGCATTGCCCGCACCGTGATTTTCGGGACCGAAACCGGCGCCCGCATCATTGAATACTGAGGCCCGGCGCCTCACATTCTCAACCTGATTTTCAAGGACACCTCCCATGACCGAGCCCGCTTACGACTTTGACCTGTTTGTGATCGGAGGCGGCTCCGGCGGCGTGCGGGCTGGACGGATCGCGGCGCAGGCCGGCGCGAAGGTAGGCGTGGCGGAAGAATACCGGATGGGCGGCACCTGCGTCATCCGCGGCTGCGTGCCGAAGAAGTTCATGGTGTATGCCAGCCAGTACGGAAAGAGCATCGAGAAATCCGCCGGGTACGGATGGTCTGTGGGCGAGGTGTCCTACGATCACTCGAAATTCGTGGCGGGCATGCAGGCCGAAGTGGACCGCCTGTCGGCCATCTATGACCGCAACCTCAAATCCGCCGGCGCCGAGATTTTCGCTGAGCGGGCCGAATTCGTGGACGCGCACACGCTGCGCCTGAAGACCAGCGGCAAGACCGTCACCGCAAAGAAGATCCTGATCGCGACCGGCGGTCGGCCCTGGCGTCCCTCGCCGGAAGAGCTGCCCGGTGTGGAGCATACGATCAGCTCGAATGACGTGTTCGAGATGGAGGCGCTGCCGAAGCGGATGCTGATCGCGGGCGGCGGTTATATTGCGGTGGAGTTCGCGCATGTGTTTGCCGGGCTAGGCGTCGAAGTGTGCCTCGTATACCGGGGCGAGACGGTACTGCGCGGCTTTGACGAGGATGTGCGGATCGCCGTGCATGAAGGCCTGAAAGAGGCCGGGGTTCGTGTTATCACGAAAACCATCTTTACACGGATCGACAAGACGGACGACGGCCTCTGCGCGAAGCTGGAAAATGGCCATGAAATGAAGACCGACGTGGTGCTGATGGCGGTGGGCCGGCAGGCGAACACCGATGGCCTTGGCTGCGAAGCGGCGGGCGTCAAGCTGGGCGAGAATGGCAAGGTGATCGTGGATGAGTGGTCGCGCACCAGCGCGCCGAACATCTGGGCGGTGGGCGATGTGACCGACCGGGTGAACCTGACGCCAGTCGCGATCCGCGAGGGCCATGCCTTTGCCGACACCGAGTTCGGCGGCAAGCCCTGGCATTTCGACCATGCAGATATTGCGACAGCGGTGTTCTCGCAGCCGGAAGTTGGCACGGTCGGCATCAGCGAGAGCGAGGCGCGGAAAGCTCACGGCGAGATCGACATCTACAAGACGCGTTTCCGCCCGATGAAGAACATGCTGAACGGTGACCAGACGCGCACCTTCATGAAACTCGTCGTGCGCGCCTCCGACCAGCGCGTGCTCGGCGTGCACATCGTCGGCGAGGACGCCGCCGAGATGATCCAGATGGCGGGTATCGCGGTGAAGATGGGCGCGACGAAAGACGATTTCGACCGCACCTGCGCGGTGCATCCGTCGGCGGCGGAAGAGATGGTCACGATGCGGACGAAATGGGTGCCGGAGGTGGTTTGAGCAGATGCCCGGTGGAGCCTATCTCCCGATGATGGCCAGGTACAATCTCTGGCAAAATGCGAGCATGACCGCCGCGGCAAGCACGCTGACCGAGGCGGAGCGAAAGGCAGACCGAGGCGCGTTCTTTGGTTCGATTCATCGGACGTTCTCGCATCTGTACTGGGCCGATCAAGCCTGGCTCGCGCATTTTTCCGGGACAGCGCCGCCCGGAGGCGGGATCGAGGACTCGCTTGACCTGATCGATGACTGGGCGGGCTTCTGCGCCGCGCGGTTAGCGTTGGACCGGCGTATCCTTGAATGGGCCGACGGCGCGGACTTTGATGCGAGGCGCAAGCTCAATCCGGCTTTCGTGATCCAATTCTTCAATCACCAGACCCATCACCGCGGGCAAATTCACGCCATGCTGACAGCAGCGGGTGTCCCGACCGAGGATACCGACGTGCACAAGATGCCGAAGCCCTATCTCGATCTTTGACGACCTGAGAGTGCCTTTGGGGGGGGCAGAAGAACGCCTGACGCGGTTTGTCAGTGTCCGGAGCTTCCGCCCTCGCTCAACGCCTTCAGCTCCAGCGCCACTTGTTTCAGGCTGTCGCGGATGGCCTTGAGGCCGCCGCCGCGGCCGGCATGGGCGAGGAGCTGGCGCCAGGCGGGCTGGCCGTCTTCGGGAGCCTTGACCGCGAAGTGGGCGGAGCGCGGCAGAGCGGCCGCCATCAGTGATTTTGACAGCGGGAAGCCGGCGATCTGGTCATAGACACCGTTGCGCGCATCGCCTTCGAAGGTCGATTGCTCGTTGCGGTTCACGGCGTTGAAGAGGACCGAGAGGGCGGGGCGCTTTTCTTCCTCGATCTGGTCGCGGATCACGAGGTTCAAGAGGCGCACGCCGCGCAGGGAGTAGATGTCGGCATGCATCGGCGCGATCACGCGGTCGGCCGCTTCCAGCGCGCAGCGCGTCAGGAAGGTTGCGTTGGGGTTGGTGTCGAAGACGATGAGATCGTATTCGCTCCGGTAGTGATCGATCGAGCGCAGGAAATGCTGTTTGATGGCGGCGAGGGCGTCGCGGTCGTTCGCGAAGGCGTATTTCGAGATCTCGAACTGGCCCGAGATCAGGTCGAGGCGTCCGGGCGGACCGTCCGTACCCAGTACACGGTGGACGAAGCTGTCACGCGCGGCCGGCGTGAAGGGCGCAATGGTGAGGCCCAGCCAGTTCTCGGCCGGCGACGGCGCATCCTTCGCATGCAGGCGCGAACGCTCGAACAGCGAGATGACAGATCGGTCGACGCCCGAGGACGCATCCGCCTCGTCCATGCCGAAGAAGGTCTGGGTGAGGTTGTATTGCGGGTCGAGGTCGATCAGCAGCACGCGCCCGCCGAAGGCCTCCTGCCAGGCGCCGGAGAGCTGCGCCGTGACGGTGGTCTTCCCCACGCCGCCCTTCAGGTTCATCACCGCGACGACCGGGCATTTCTTGCGATAGGCCGCCTGCACTTCGGCGACCAGCTTGTCCATCCCGTCCGGCATGGCGGAGGAGAGGCGCAGATGCGGCTGGACTTCCTGCTTGAAGAAGCCGTTCAGGCGCGCTTTGTCGATCTGGTAGGGGATGATGCGGATCCCGCTCGCCTTGGCAGTCTCGACATCCTGGCGCACCGATTTCGAGCGCACCGCGGCGGCGGAGACCAGCACGATGACGGCAAAAGCGGCGCCGATATCGGTGTTCGCCTCGTCGCGGCCTGCCTCGCCGGCGGGGTAGCGGACCGCGATGGCGGCGCTCCGCAGGGTCTCGTGCAACTGCAGCAGCGCATCGGGATCGGCCCCGGAATGGCTGATATAGACATGCGGCATGCGCAGCGGACCCCGTCTTGAACCCTTGATTCCCCAAGGCCTTTTAGCCCCAGGCACCCCGTATCGGCCACCTTACTGCTGTGAAATTATCGTGAAACTTGAGCATCCTGCCGCCATGTGATTTATGCCCCGCAGAACTGGAGCGCCCCTGCAATGACCTGGAACCCCTCTGACTGGCGCAAACTGCCCGCGCTGCACATCCCGCAGGACTATCCTGACGCGGGCGCGCTGGCGGCTGTCGAAAACCGCCTCAGGAGCTATCCGCCGCTGGTTTTTGCGGGCGAAGCGCGGCGCCTGAAGCAGCGCCTGGCCGAAGTTGCGGCCGGTAATGCCTTCCTGCTGCAGGGCGGGGACTGCGCCGAAAGCTTCAAGGAATTCCATCCGGACAACATCCGCGACACGTTCCGCGTGATCCTGCAGATGGCCGTCGTGCTCACCTTTGCGGCAGCCAAGCCGGTGGTGAAGGTCGGCCGCATCGCCGGCCAGTTCGGCAAGCCGCGCTCGGAAGAGACCGAAACGCAGAACGGCGTGACGCTGTCCTCCTACAAGGGCGACAATATCAACGGCATGGAATTCACGCCGGAAAGCCGCACGCCGGATCCGGAGCGCCTGGTGCAGGCCTATTCGCAGTCGGCGGCAACGCTGAACCTGCTGCGCGCCTTCAGCCAGGGCGGCTATGCAAGCCTTGCGAACGTGCAGCGCTGGATGCTCGGCTTCGTCGATCGTTCCCCGCAGGGCGAGCGCTACCAGAAACTGGCGGACCAGATTTCGGCCTCGCTGCGCTTCATGCAGGCGGTCGGCCTCAATGCCGAGACCGTGCCGCAGATGGCGCAGGTGGAGTTCTACACGAGCCACGAAGCGCTGCTGCTTGGCTATGAAGAAGCGATGACGCGGATCGATTCCACCAGCGGCGACTGGTACGACACCTCCGCCCACATGCTGTGGATCGGCCACCGCACGCGCCAGATCGACCATGCGCACGTCAACTTCTGCAAGGGCATCAAGAACCCGATCGGCATCAAGTGCGGACCTGGTATGGGTACGGACGAATTGATCCGCCTGATCGAGACGCTGAACCCGGCGGATGAACCCGGCCGCATCACGCTGATCTCGCGCTTCGGCTCCGAAGGCGTCGCGAAAGGCCTGCCGCCCTTGGCGCGCGCCGTGAAGAAATCCGGCCGCACGGTCGTCTGGTCGTGCGACCCGATGCACGGCAACACGCTGAAAACCGGCACCGGCTTCAAGACGCGGCCCGTGGACCGCGTGCTCAGCGAAGTGCGCCAGTTCATCGACATCCTGCCGGCGGAAGGTTGCTATCCGGGCGGGGTCCATTTCGAGATGACCGGCCAGAACGTCACCGAATGCATCGGCGGCGCGCAGGCGATTTCGGAAGAAGATCTCTCAAGCCGCTACCACACCCACTGCGACCCCCGCCTCAACGGCGAACAGGCGCTGGAGCTCGCCTTCCTCGTGGCAGAGAAGCTGCAGGCGGTGGAAGCCGGCGGCACGGACGCCCGCAAGGCGGGGTAGGGTTTTACATTTCGGCAGGGCATGCCTAGGCTCCGCGAGTGGCAACTTGCGGGAGTAGGCGGCGTGTTCCGGTTTCTGTTTGTGGCAGGCTCTTTGTCCCTGAGCGCGTGCGCACCGTCTTCCAGCGTTATGCCGGAGGTGGGCGAAAGCCCGGCTGCTGAGTACCTCATTTCCGAGAAGATGCAGGAGGCGCGTGAGTTCCTCTACTCGCACGCCGAGACGTTTCTCGCGGACCCGGGCGCGCGAGGGTTCGGGAGCGGGTATGATCAGGCGGTGACCATGCTGGGCCGGGATGACCTGATGGCGTTGATCCCTCCAGAGGATTCCTGGCACCAGAAAAGAGACGGTTCCAAAGGAGGGCGTTCGGCGCTGGCCGGAATCCGGGATCTGGCGAAAGACCATACGCTGGTCATCATCAATGAGAGCCATTCCCGGCCACGCCACCGCGCTTTCATCGACGAAGTTGTCGGCATGCTGCGCGCCGAGGGCTTCACGCATTATGCCGCCGAGACATTGAGCGTAGAAGGCGCGTAGCAGGCTGAAGGTCCGGCCAAGGCGGGGCAGGGTTGGTATACTCAGGATCCGGTGTTTGCTCGGATGCTGGAAGATATCCGTGCGTCCGGCATGGTTCTGGTTGCGTACGAGCAGAGGGAAGATCAGGCGCTGACAGATGAGGGCGCGTCCATCTGGGAGATGGTTGCGGTCCGTGAGGAAGCGCAGGCGCAGAACCTGATTGATGCGGTATTGGGCGAAGCGCCTAAAACCCGCGTGGTGATCCATGTCGGCTATGGGCACGCTGAGGAATTCAGCCTTGGTGAGATTGCCATGATGGCTGCACGGCTGAAGCAGAAAACCGGGATTGATCCGCTCACGATCGATCTCACGGCCTGTGCGGCCGGCGACAGCGAGCCTCTGTTGACGGCGAATCTGGAAGATCGCCCGGTCATGGAATGGTCCGGCATGGATGTGGCGGTACAGTTTCCGGAGTTTGTGTTCACGGCCAACCGTCCGGACTATCGGCGCGGCGTAGGCACGCAGGACATTGCTGTGCCGGATTCCCTGCGTCCGGCAGAGGGGCTTGCGATCATCGAGGCCCGCCGCGCAGGTGACGGTGATGAAGTGGTACCTATCGACCGCCTGTTGTTGCAGCCGGGCGAAGACACCATTCCTCTTATCCTGCCGCCTGGCGACTATGTTGTGGCCGCATTCAACGACGAGCGTCTGGTGGCGGGTCCAGTGAACCTTTCCGTCACGCCCTGATGCTTTCTGGCCTGCTGTTCCCGGTCCTTGCGCAGAACATCATCAACAGGCCCTCGTCCCTTTTCGGGCGCGAGGTAGCATCTTGCCCTTTCAGCAGCGGTGAGACGCCGCGGTCAGCTTAGCCGCCTTTGATGAGCGAGGAAGGCCATCCGATCCGGACCAGGAGGTTGTCCGGCCCGGCAATGCCGACCTCGTACATGCCCCATTCGCGATGGCGCAGCACGCCCCCCGGGCGGATCACGAGGTCATCAACACGGGCCGCGAGCTCTTCGACCTGCGGGGTGCGAATGAAAACACCGAACGGATTGTTCTCGGCCGGAACACGCCAGGCGCCGCCGCCCGCCTGCGTCAGGTGAACTTCGCAGCCCCAGCCTTCAATGATGACGTACTGATCTTCGCCGCCCATGCGCGAGAATCCCAATCGTTCCCAAAATGGAATGGCAGAGGCGAGATCGTTGCTGGGCACGATCGCGAAGGCCCCAATCGTTTCAGTATACGGCATCGACACCTCCCGCTGATCAGTCGTTGAATACCTTGGGTGTCACGCTCTGAACAGGGTCAGGGATTCTATGTCCATCTTCACGTCCATCGCTCAGGGAGACCTCAACCCTTATGTCCTGAGATGACGCCGCGATCCGGCTAGAGCGATCCAATCATGTCGTCCGGCCGCCTCATCTGCGCCAGGCCGGACTTCGCCGAAAGGCGACTTTCTCCCAAAAGCTCTTTACAATTGTAGCCAATAGGCTACAATTCTTTATGCCGACAATACTCAAGTCCGACGTGTTCGAGGAGTGGATCGACAATCTGCGCGACCGCGCCGGAGCCGCACAAGTGCTGCGCCGGCTCGCCCGTTTGGAACGTGGTAATCCCGGAAGGGTCGCGCCCGTCGGCGAAGGTGTGAGTGAACTGAAGATTGATTTCGGACCAGGTTACCGTGTGTATTTCGGGCAACGGGGCGAGGAGTTGGTGATTATTCTCGGCGGTGGCGACAAGTCCAGCCAGGACAGGGACATTAGGGCAGCGAAGAAGCTGTGGGACGAATGGAAGGAACAAGACCGATGACGAAAGCTAAGTTCTCCCCCTTCGATGTGGCGGATCACATTAAAACCGCGGAAGATGCAGTTCATTATCTCGACGCCGTGCTGTTGGATGGCGACGCCAACGAAATAGCTGAAGCGCTTGGTGTAGTAGCTCGCTCTCAAGGTATGTCGACAATAGCAAAAGAAAGCGGCCTCTCAAGAGAAACGCTTTATCGAACCCTCAGCGACGCTGGTAATCCGAGGCTTGCGACACTCATCGGCGTCCTGCGTGCCATGGGCCTTCGTCTCTCTGTAACCGTAGCGTAAGTCGTCCGTTGTCCGTGTTCCATGAGGCTTGTAAGCTTCATTCCAGCCATTCTCCGGCAGCTTGCGGATTCGGCGGCAGTTCGCCGGAACGCGACGTTGATCAACTTCAGATTACGCTCTTTTCGAACGGAGAACCGGCAGGGTCCGAGCTCTGGTGCCGAGCCATCATCACGTCGCTATTCATTCCGAACGACATAACGCGCATCCAGCTGCCGGCGGATGGCATCATGCGCCGCTTTATCCATTTTATGACCAGAGATAAGGGCCGCGCCGGCAAGCCCTAACAAAGCGGGCACCAATGCAAACACGCCCGACAATGCGGCCAGCGCAAGCGGGTCATTGCCGCCCCCCAGATCAGCCCTGAAGCCCATGGCCTCGATAGACGTGACCGAGGCGAAAACCGCAAACGCAGATCCAATCTTCACGGCGCCGCTCAGCAAACCAAATAGTAGCCCACTGCGGTCGACACCGCTGTGCAGGCGTTCTTCATCGCCGAGATCCGCCATCATCGCCCGCAGGAGAATGGGGCCCGCACTATAGGGCACGCCGGCCAGCATCATGGTGACGACCGCCCAGACCAAACCAGGCGGTGCAATCAACACCGACGCCTGCGCGATCGAATAGGCAGTGGCCGCCACCGCCAGCGCGCGGTGCTTGCCGAACTCCCGGCCCAACCGCGACCATAGCGGCGCGCCAAGCAGGGCGCCGATGAAATAGAGCAACAACAACAGACCAGCTTCAGAGCGATCCCAGCCGCGGACGGCCTCGAAAAAGAAGAAGAACAGGGTACCGGCAATGACTGGTCCCGTCCCGATCAGAATGTCTGCCGCCAGTAGCCTCAGAATGGATGGCCGTCGCAAGAGCGCCAGGTAATGATGCCAATTTGATTGGCTGGCGTTCGGCGGGGCGAGCGGCTCACGCACAGCAAACAGCGCGAAAAGGATCGCCGCCGGCAGCGTCAAGACTACGAACCAGCCCATCGCCCGAATGCCCGACGCATAGTCGAGGCCGAAAGCGCTGCTCATCAATGGAGGCATCGCAAGCACGACCAGCATGCCCAACACGGTGAATGCCTGCCACCAGCTGAACATCCTTGTCCGCTCGCTGTATTCGGGAGCAATGCGAGCTGCCCAGGCAACATGGGCCATGGAAGCCATGGACTGACCCAGAAAGCCCAGGATCAGCCAAAACAGGATGTAATTGCCGTCGATGCCGGGCCGGGCCATGAACAGCATCCAGACCGCGAGCACAGCGACAGGCAGACCCGCTACGAGCCAAGGCCTGTATCTGCCAAACCGAGTGTTCGTCTTGTCGATGAGGAAACCAAGGGTCGGATCCAGCCACAGATCGAATAGCCGGACGATACCGAAGGCGAGACCTATGGCACCGAGGCTGACGCCCAGGTCAGTGGCGTAATAGTTTGGCAGGTAGACCACCACGGGCATCAGCATCGCAGCGACCGGCACGCACGGCAGGGCAAAGGCCGCGAGGCGCCACGCTCCGAGCGGAGCTCGGCCGCCTTCTTTATCACTCAGGCTGATCACGGCACCCAATACACTGAGAAGCTTGTTGGTCTGGCCTTCCGAACCAAAGGCAACCGCGGTTCAATCAAGCCTGTCGTTCAGGCGAAGTCCAGAGACACGCCTGAGCTGATCGCGGCCGATTGGTTTCAAACCTCTGCAGCTTGGTCGTCGAAATGAGAAAGCTGCGCGCGGACGGCGACCTACGACACCGACGAATTTGAACCGCAATCAAATCCGTTTCGCGTGCCTCACGCGTTGTAGACTTGGCCGGGCTTTTCAACCAGTATTCGGATATGAGCACACAAATCCCCGCCGTCCATGGCCGCATAATTGATCTTGATGCCCACCTTCAGGTGCCTGCTTCGCTTTGGGGTGAGGTCTTTGGCCACTCGACGGCGCAGTTCGGAAAACAGTTCATCGGGAACCCGTTTTTTGATGATGTCGTTGAACCAGAGCTTTCGGTCGAGACAGCCTGGAACAAGAAGGGCTCGGCCGCGCCGGGGGCAACCACACCCGAGGGCCGCCTTGCGACGATGGACATTATGGGCATCGAACGCCAGTTGATCTTTCCTCAGGTGGTTTTAGCGCTGCCTGCCTGGTCCGATCATCCCGGTGCGGGCAAAGTGCTCCGCGAATACAACGACACGGTTCTGAGATGGACCAAGGCCGGCAACGGCCGCCTGCGCCCAACGGCGCTTTTGAACCTGACCACTATCGAAGGCGCGATCGCCGAAGCGGAACGCGTTATTGAAGGCGGCGCCCGCGCGATCTTCATTCAGGACGGCGTAGCGCCCGGTGGTTATTCCCCGGCTGCGCCGGAGGTCGATCCGCTTTGGGCATTGCTTGCCGAAGCCCGGGTGCCGGTTACATTTCATATCGGAGGCCAGGGCGGCTTCTTTGCATCGAACGCATGGCAAGATACCGAACTGCTGCGACCGGGCACATTCTCCACGGGTGAGCCCGTCGGGCCGCACATGCTCGCAACCATGCACATGTCGCCGCAGAATTATCTGACGAGTATGATTTTTGGCGGCGTTTTTGACCGGCATCCGGGACTGCGCGTCGGCGTGATCGAGCTCGGCTCCACTTGGGTCGGGCCGTTCGTCGACCTGCTGGAAAGCCGCCTCGCACTTTCTCGTCGTGTCCGTGAAACGCTGAAACGCAAACCGTCAGAGATCTTTGTCGACCAGATCCGCGTGACGCCTTTCTATTGGGAGAAAACTGCACGTCAGATCGAGCGGTACGGGATGCCCGAGATCTACGCATTCTCAACAGATTTTCCACACCCCGAGGGCGGCACTGATCCCATCGGGCGCATGGCTGCAGACATCCAGCCGCTTGGCGCCGACGCAGTCGAGCGGTTCTTCGTCGGAAACGCCGAGCTGCTGTTGCCGGCTTGAGCGGCGACTAAGGGCCACGATCGGGCTGCCCTCAAGTTTTCCTGAACGGCAGCCACCGCCGGTTCTAGCCGCTCGTTTGCATGCCTCCCGTCTAGCCGCTTGCGCTGCGCAGTGGCTTGAACAGGAGGAACATCATGCAAGACGAAGTGAAGCGGGCTGGCGTTGGCTCAGGAACAGCAGGACCTCGCCGTTTGACGGCTGGCAAACTGACCGGTCAGAAGCCAGCTCTGAAGATGAAGGAGGTCTGGTCCATCCGGACCCGGCTTGAGCTTGAAGGCGACGTCAGAAATCTCGTCCTCTTCAACCTTGCGATCGACAGCAAGCTCCGGGGCTGCGACCTCGTCCGGCTGAAAGTTGGGGACGTGGCGGCGGGCGGACATGTGAAGTCGCGCGGCGTGATCATCCAGAAGAAGACCGGCAGGCCCGTTCAGTTCGAGATCACAGAAAACACCCGACGATCACTCACTGCGCTTTTCGGCGGCCGCATGCCGGGTGCGGATGATTATCTCTTCCAGAGCCGGCTGGAAGCGTCGCCTCATCTCTCGACCCGGCAATACGCCCGCATCGTTCAGGGCTGGGTAGCATCGATCGGGCTGAACCCTGCAACTTATGGCACGCACTCGCTCAGGCGCACCAAGGCCGCCCTCATTTATCGCAAGACTGGCAATCTGAGGGCTGTCCAGCTCCTGCTCGGACACACGAAGCTTGAGAGCACAGTCAGGTACCTGGGCGTTGACGTTGACGATGCGCTGGAAATCTCGACGGGCATCGATCTCTGAAAACTCGGAGCGGCAGGAAGCGAACTTGCCTGCCGTTCCATTCGCGCTTCGAAGGCGGCGCTATCTCGCCGAAAGAAGTCATCTGCGGCTTCAGGTCGAGCGACTGCTTATGACGAGACTAGACGTTTCACTACACGACCCGCTCCAGCAACGAGTGCAGGAATTATCCGGGCGGCACAGCATCTTCAACCCCTAGAACGGAAGCGACCCGGTTTTTGGGTGGCTATTACAAACGGCAGCCGGCCGGCGTTGCTCAACGCCGTCTCGGTCAACCTTCATGCGGCCAGCGGTCCAGAATGTCCGCTAGCTGACGCTCCACGGGCGTGAGGTGTTTTCTGAAGCGCCGCCAACTTCCTAGTGATCCAGTATAAATGGGTTGGCGAACCTGTTCGGAACTGGCAGTCTTCACAGCTCGCTCGGTTTTGTGGAACTGGAGGCAGGCTTCCTCGAATGGCAGGCCGCAGAAATCCAGAAGTCGGCGGATCTCATTCTCCTGATCACCGACCATCGCCTCATAGTCTGCCTGCAGAACAAATCCAGGAAGGGTCTGATGCCACCAGTCCATCATGCGAATGTACTGACGGTAATACTCTCCAAGTTCGAAAAGATCGTAGCTGAAGGTCTGTCCAGCTGCGAATAATTGCTTGAACGCGCCCATGCAGCTGTCGAGCGGGTGGCGGCGCGCGTCAATCACCTTTGCGCGGGGCAGGATCAGCCGGATCAGCCCAATGGACGGGAAGTTGTTGGGCATCTTGTCGGTAAAGAAAATGCCACTGCCCCGGTGGCGCCGCGTCCGCTCGAGATAACTTCTGCCCAGCGCGCGGCAGTCTGCGCGGTCGAGATCGCGCACGGCCTCGGGATAAGTCACGCCGTCTGACCGGAATTTGCCGATCGAGACCGCGAGCCGGCCCAGTTCGGGCAGTTCGCTGGTTCCGTCCACGAGACTGTGACTGGCGAGGATTTGTTCGATCAGGGTTGAGCCCGAGCGCGGCAGGCCCACGATGAAGATCGGAGCCGGGTCGTCATGTCCCCAGCCACTGCGTTCGGCAAAAAAGGCGGCATCGAACATGTCAATGATCCGGTCATTGATGGCTTCGGTCTGCACCGGATCGTAGGCGACGCGCAGGCGTTGGCGTGCAGCGCCCTTCGCATACCAGCCGAACGCCGCGTCAAAGTCCTTGCAATCTTCGAACGCCTTGCCGAGTGCATATTCCACGCTGACGCGTGCCTCTTCGGTCATCGCCTCTGTCGCCAGCGCTTCCTGCATCCGTCTGATTTCGTCATCGGAAAATCTGTAGGTTTTGAGGTTCGCGAGGCTCCACCAGACTTCGCCATATCCAGGGCTCAATTCGAGGCATTTCCGGTAAGCGCTGATTGCTTCTGTCTGATGGCCCAGTGTTTTCAGAACGTGGCCGAGCCCGATCAGGGCGCCGGGATGGTGTGGCTGGAAGGCCAGTGCGGCACGGTAAGCGCCGGCGGCGGCGGCCGGGTCGTCTGCGACGACCAGCGCGTTCGCCAGATTGAAGTGCATGTGCGCATTGCCGGGGTCGAGCGCGAGGGCGCGGCGATAGGCGTCGGCAGCCGCGTCCGGGCGTTCCGCTTCGCTGAGCAGCCCGCCGAGATTGCTCCAGGCGACAGCAAAGTCGGGCGCAATCTCGACGGCCCGGCGCAGGGCTTTCTCTGCTGCGTCGAACTGCCGGAGCTGGCTCAGCGCAACGCCTTTCAAGCGCAATGCATCAACGTTGTTGGGCGAGCGGCGAAGGACGGCGTCGTATCCAGCGAGCGCGGCTTCCGGGTCGCCGGCCTGGTGGCGTTCTGCAGCTTCGGCGACGAGTGCGGCGTCGGGGGAGAGTTCAAAATAGCGGGCGAACGCGGCATCGGCGGCCGCTGAGCGGCCGGCCGCTGCATGCAGCCTGCCCGCGCGCCGGAACATCGCCGCCGCCTCCAGCGGATGGCCCGCAGCCAACTGGCGGGCGGCCTCGGCCTCTAGATCTGCAACCTTCTGCGCGGTCATCGCTGTGGTCTCGCCGATGTCTACGTGTTGCGCCGATGGCTCCAGGACCTGTCATCAAGCCGACTCGCAAGGCGTGTTAGCACAGCCGCGTCCATGCGGGAGGCGGCAATGAAACAAGTTCTGGCGATTCTGTTTGCTTTGGCGCTGACCGGCTGCGCGACAGCGCCGGATACAAACCAGCCCCTGCCGGTACGGGTGGTGAGTTTCAATGTCTGGGGGGCCGGCGGCAATGCCGGAAAGCCGATCGACGAAACTGTTGCAGTCCTGAAGGCGCTGGATGCCGACATCATCGGGCTGCAGGAAACCCAGCTGGAAGGCGAGATCTGCTCCGGCGACATTTGCCCGGCCCGGGGCGAAAGCCGCGCCCCCGCCCTCGCAGAAGCGCTGGGTTACTACCACTATGTGCAGACCAAGGAGAACGCTGCCCTGTGGTCGAACGCCGTTCTGAGCCGCTGGCCGATTTCGGGCGCGACCCAGAATGATCTCGGCGTCAGGATCGAAGCGCCGGGCCGCACGATCTACGCGTTCAACGTGCACCTCTGGGACTATCCCTACCAGCCCTATCAGTTTGCCGGCATCCCGTATGAAACGGCGCCTTTTCTCACCACGCCGGAAGAAGGTGTGGCGGCGGCCCGCGCGGCCCGGGGCGGCGCGGTGGACCTGCTCGTGGCGGAACTGGACGAAGCGAAGGCGGCTGACGCGATTTTCGTGACCGGTGATTTCAACGAACCCTCGTGGCGCGACTGGACCGAGCGCGCCAAGGCCGCGGGCCGTCACCCGCAGGCCGTAGCGTTCCCGGCTGCGAAAATGCTCGAGGTGGCCGGCCTGACCGACACCTACCGCCTGGTTCATCCCGACGAGATGGAGAAACCCGGGTTCACCTGGACCCCAACGACCGCGCCCGATGATCCGGCAGACCATCACGACCGGATCGATTATGTCTTCGCTGGCGGAGCGTTGCTCCGCGTGACGGATGCCCTTGTGGCCGGCGAGGCCGCGCCGCCCGCCGAAATCGCCTTCACGCCCTGGCCGTCCGATCACCGCGCGGCTGTTGCGGACGTCACGATCGGGCGCTGATCAGCGTCAGAATGGCCAGACCTCGAGACCGTGGACCGCGTTGCGCACGTCCCGCGACAGGGTCACGAACCGGACGGTTCGGTTTTCTGCAAGATCGTGCAGCGCAAGCGTGGTCGGCGATGACCCGGCGGCGATCAGCGTGTCGGTGACGGCGCACAGACCGCGCGCGAAACCGGGCC
Source organism: Candidatus Sulfopaludibacter sp. SbA3 (assembly GCA_945888325.1). GTDB lineage: Bacteria > Pseudomonadota > Alphaproteobacteria > Caulobacterales > Hyphomonadaceae > Hyphomonas. The sequence continues at coordinate 13,677 of CAMDAC010000025.1, read as the reverse complement.
GCGCGGTCTGGCCATCGGCATGGTCCATGTGCGTGAGGGTGGCCGGATCATAGGCCGGAACCTGGAAGGTGCGCTGGCGAGACGGCGTGACATAGCGAACCATGTCGGCGGCGGTGTCATTGAACAGGATGCCGTCCCGGAAGGGCTGCGCATTGTGTGTTCCCGCTGGAAGCGAGGCCCGCATCGAAACGGTTTTCCCGTCAAAGTGCAGCAGGCCCGGCGTTTGCAGGCCGCTGAAATAAAGGCCGTTGGCCGCCGCGCAGATCGAGTTCAGGTGCAGCGTCTTCGCGGGCGAGGGTCCATTGTCCGAGCACGGATCAAAGGACGACAAGGCCACGCCCCCTGGACCGGGTGTCAGACGCAGGCCCCAGGTAAAGACGCGCGCAAAAAGGGAAAATCCGAGGAGGGCGTCGAATCCCGTCGAGGTGAGGAACAGCATGCCGTCCCGCACGCAGATCTCATGGCAATGCTTGAGGTAGCGGCAGCGGTGGCTGGACTTCAGCGTGAAGTCCGGCGAGTAGACGAAGAGTTCGTCGCTGGCCGCGATGTAGATTTCTTCGGGTGCGGCAGGGTCCGGCCCAAATGCGATCCCGCGCAAGCCCCGGTCCCATCCCCGACCGGACCAGTCGATATCCATCCGGTTCCAGTCGATCTTCTGTTCAACCCGGTCCTTGCCAAAGTCAACGAGATAGACGCCGCCATGGCTCTCGCCCTGCCGGGCGCCGCGAACGACGGATGTTGCAATGAGCTGGGTCATGTCCGGGCTCAGGCCTTTGGCGCAACATAGTCGAAGATGAAGGAGAGGCGGTCTTCCTGTCCTGTATTCATTACGGAATGGATCTTCTGGTTGTTGATTTCGACCGCTTCGCCGACCTGCATTGGGCAGGGCCGTCCGTCAATCGTGAAGCGGACGCCTTCATTGCTGGTCAGCGGGATGTGGATGCGGTGACCGGCGCGGAAGGACGAGAGCGAGTCCATGTGCGGCTTGATCCTTCCCCCGGCGACCAGCTTCGCCACCATCGCGCGCAGAATTTTGCCACCGGGCGGATAGTGCTGCTGAAGGATGGTGTGCATCAGGGGAACCGCGAGATCGGCGAGACGGTCCCAGCCCGGCTGTTTCGAGATCGTCACGTCCGGCCAGGCTTCGTTGCAGAACAGCAGCACCACCGACTGGGTATCGTGATGGACATCATAGGCGCGCTGGCGGAAGTCGAATTCGCGCCAGGCTTCCTCTGGAAGGGTTGCGGCGCGGGCTGCGAGGGGCTGCGAGTCCACCGGCCCCAGCGATCGCCACAAGGTTCCGATATCCATTCTGAAAACAACCCCAAAGTTTGTGCTGGCGTTCCGAACAACCACCGACGACGGACATCTTCAAGTCCTGGGGCTGCGTCTCAAAAAGTTCACTGGCAGGTCGGCGCGTCGCGCGACATCTGGTGGCTGCACGACTTGTTTGTCCCGCGGGGGGCTGAACGCGCTTGACTGGGGATTGACGAATGAAAACGTCTCGTACCATACGAATTCTGGTAGGTTCTGTGTCGACCGCGGCGCTGGTCTGCGGCCTCGGGTTCCCGCTCGCGGCTTCTGCGGAAGAGACGCCGGAGCTTCAACTCCAGTCAGTGACCGTGACCGCGCGCAAGCGCTCGGAAAGTCTGCAGGATGTCCCGGCCAGCGTGCAGGCGTTCGGCGATGAAGAGATCAAGCGCCTCAACATCACGAAGTTTGAAGACTATGCGCGGTTTGCGCCGTCCGTTTCTTTCAACACCCAAGGGCCTGGACAGACCAAGCTAGTGATCCGCGGCGTGGCCGAAAGCAGCGCCAGCCGTTCGGGCCAGTCTTCGGCCGGGATCTATCTGGACGATCAGCCGATCACGTCGAATGCTCAAACCCCGGACGTTCGCATCGTTGACGTGGAGCGCATCGAGGTTCTCAGCGGCCCGCAAGGCACGCTCTATGGCGCGAGTTCGCAATCGGGTACGCTGAAGATCATCACCAACAAGCCGGACGCTTCAGGCGTTTCGGGATCGGCCGAAGCCACGGTCAAATCCCTGGAAGAGGGCGGCAGTTCGTTTGACCTTCAGGGGGTGGCCAACCTTCCGGTCGTCGAAGACAAGCTGGCGCTGCGTCTCGTCGGGTTTTACGGCGAAGAGTCCGGTTATGTTGACAACGTGCCGGGCACCACGCCCGGCGGCACGGTCAGCAACGCGGCAATTGCAGAAAGCGACGTTGACAAGATCAAGACCTTTGGCGGCCGCGCGGCGGCGCGCTACGAAATCGACGCGAACTGGTCGGCCACGGCGAGCTACGCTTTCCAGACCTCCGATGCCGACGGCCTGTCGGATTATGATCCGCTGGTCGGCGACCTCCAGACGATCAAGTTCTACGACGAAAGCCGTAAGGATGAATGGAACCAGGCGGCCCTGTCGGTCGAAGGGGATTTGGGTTTTGCCGACCTGATCGTCACCGCCTCGCATTTCCGCCGGGACATCGATTCGATCTCCGATAATACCGCCTACATGCAATTCCTGTCTGCGAAGGCGGTTGCGGATCCAGCTTACTATGCCTTCTACGATTTCGGCCCGGACCCGATCGGCTTCTACGATTTCCAACTGAAAGAGCGCCGCTCGGCTCTCGAAACGCGCCTGTCGTCCAATGACGACGCGTCGCGCTGGAACTGGATCATCGGCGCCTTCTACGAAAAGATCGAAGGCGATACGCTCGCCGGCGCCCACATCGAGGATTACGAGCTTTCACCGTCCTTCGCGTCAGTGGCTGCCTATCTTGATGCGCCGACCGACATCTATTTCTACCAGAAGGTCGGCTATGACCAGGACCAGGTCGCGCTGTTCGGCGAGGTAAGCTACAAGCTCACCGAACAGCTTACCGGAACCGTGGGTGCACGGTATTTCGACGCCAACAATGATCAGTCAATCTACACGGAGATCCCGCAAGGCCTGCCGGTTGAGGACTCGGTCTCGCCAGCGCCAGAGAACGGCTTCACGCCGAAGCTCAGCCTCGCCTGGCAGCCGAACGACGACATGCTGGTCTACACGACCTATTCGCAGGGTTTCCGTCTCGGCGGCGCCAACCGCGACAGACCCGGCCTCGCCGTGCCCAAGCAGTATGACGCCGACAAGCTGACCAACTTTGAAGTCGGCCTCAAGTCCTCCTTCGCCGACAAGCGCGTGACGTTCAACGCCGCCGCCTTCCTGATGTCGTGGGACGATTTCCAGCTGGAAGTGCGCAACCCGGATCCAGCGACGTTCTTCTTCGTCACCGCCAATGTCGGGCAGGCAGAGATCAATGGCATCGAAGCCCAGCTCGACGCGCTCTTGACCGAATACCTGCAGGTCGGCCTTGCAGGCACCTTGCTGTCTGCGGAACTGTCGGAGCCGAGTGACTTCCTCGGCGCGCCAAAGGGCGCACGCCTCCCCGTGACGCCGGAAGAGAAATTCTCGGTGTATGCGGACTACCGAATTCCGGCCGAGGCGCTCGGCGGCGATTTCCACCTGCGCGGCGACTACAGCTACACCGGCGACAGCGTGAACAATGTAGATTCGGCGGCGGCGCAGTCTCTCGACGCTTACAGCCTCGCCAATTTCCAGCTGGGTTTCGATGCCGGGGACTGGAGTCTGAACATGTTCCTGAACAATGCCTTCGACGAACGCGGCGTGACCTATATCAGTCCGTCCGAGTTCAAGAACAGCATCAACGTCGTGAGGCCTCGTGAATTCGGATTGACACTGTCAAAGTCATTCTGAGACCCGGGTACCTTCCGGTGAGCACTTTCAGCACAGTCCGCTCTAACTTCGCCCGTCATGTTTTTCGCTCATGAGAATGAGCGTCAACTGTCGCAAATTCGTGCGCTCATCGAATGCCGGAACTTGTCAAGAACGGCCATTCACTGCCGCCGCTCCAAATGTCCGCATAGGGCCAGGTAAGTTCCGATGATCGATTTTGGCGTCTGGCAGGGTCGCTTCAATCCTGTCGTTCACTGACAACGTCAGCGCCAGGCCGGAGTTCGGAAACGGTCATCGACTGTCTGCCGCTGAATGACCGATGGCTGGCAATTTTCGATTTGAATGCGGGACCAATCGGGTCGCAGGTCCCTTAACACGCTCTCCGCAATCCCTTCTTACGCTTCTGCGTATGACCCACTATTGACAGTAAGGCGATTTTGCCTTACTTTTTCTTTATGATCACTCTTACCGTTACCTCAAAAGGTCAAGTTACGCTTCGGCGGGACGTCCTGGAGCACCTCGGCGTAGGGCCCGGTGAGCAAATTGACGTCACAAAGCTTCCGGACGGAAGGATTGAGGTTCGGGCGGCGTCGACGGGCGAGATTTCATCGTTGTTCGGAATGCTCACAAAGAAGGGCCGGCCGCCGCTGTCCATCGACGAAATCAATGAAATCACGAAACAAGGATGGTCCGGCAAAGTCGACGAGACCAGATGAAGATCACCGCCGACACAAATGTGCTCGTCCGGGCAATTGTGGCCGATGAGCCAAAGCAGGCACGCCTCGCTCAATCAGCTCTTGCGAGGGCGGATCTCATTGCAATCGGACCGACGACTTTGTGCGAGTTTGTCTGGGTCCTCTCCCGTGGATACGGGATCCCGACTGCAGATATAGCGGCAGCAATCCGAGGCTTGATTGGCAGCGCCAATGTCGAGGTGAATCGTCCGGCTGTCGAGGCAGGTCTTGCGCTATTGGACCAAGGCGGTGACTTCGCCGATGGAATCATCGCCTTTGAAGGGGCCAGCCTCGGCGGCGCGATGTTCGCCACTTTCGACAAAGATGCTGCAAAGCGACTCAAGAAATTGGGGCGAGACACCCTGCTGCTGGCCTAACGAACGGCCAGCGCACTCAAAGACCGACATTCAATCCAAATCGGGCTGCGCGGCGCGATCTCGCCGATAACAGTCACTGATACAGCACCGCCGCATCAGTTCTCGCAGACGGCAGAAATCTAACGATCCCAAGACTGACAGGGGTTCAAACGGATCGGGCCACCTCTGCTGCAGAACTTCCCCGCTATCCTTGCTTCAAGCTGCCCGAAATGTTAAACTAGTTGGAAGTTATAGTTGAAATGGAGGGTTCTATGATCACAGTCGGCGCTTTTGAGGCCAAAACTCATCTTTCCTCATTGCTCGATAAGGTTGCGGCGGGCGAAGAAGTGCTGATCACAAAGCACGGGAAGGCGATCGCGCGCCTGGTCAGGGCCGAAGACGCCGCCCGCGAGGACGTGGACGCTGTCATTGCGAAGATGAAGGCGCTGCGGGCTGGAACAACCCTCGCATCTGATTGGAAAGCCCTGAGGAACGAGGGGCGGCGGTGAGCGCTTTGGTTCTGGATTGTTCCCTCGCCATGGCTTGGTGTTTTGAAGATGAAGCGAGCGCAGCGGCCGATGCCATTCTGGAGCGTGTGCGCGACGACGGCGCCCTCGTCCCTGCTCTTTGGGTCTGGGAGGTAGCGAATGTGTTGACGCTGGCGGCAAGGCGCGGGCGCATCGGCGGCGGCGATGTGGCGGCGCGGTTGGCGCTCATGACGGCACTACCCATTCGCGTTGACGATGAGGGAGTCGCCCGCGCGTGGCGTGAAACCGCGTTGCTGGCGCAGGCCGAAACGTTGACGGTGTATGACGCCGCTTATCTGGAGCTCGCCTTGCGCCTGAGCGCAGACCTTGCCACGCTGGACACTGAACTGCGGCGCGCCGCCGGCCGCGTCGGTGTAAGGGTTCTGCCGTGAAAGACTTCCTCCTGTCCTGGAATCCTAAAGGGTCTGGCGGCCGCCAAGATCTTCGCCGGACAGTTCGGCGCAAGGATTTCCGACAAGGGCCGCAACTAATCTGGGGTACGCGGACGGCCGAAACGAGCCACGAAGCCTGCGATAGGCATCATAGGTGAACGGCAGGGTCGCCTCATGCCTGTCGTTCGGTTGCGTCATCGGCACCAGGCGGGACTTCGCCGAGAGCGGACATTCCGATTGCACCGAAATTGGCTTCGTTGAAGATACAGCAATGGATTGCTCGTTCAGCCGCGATCTCGTTCTGTAGCTCTCCGTGAACGGAGTGGAGCGCCAGCGCTCATCCGTCAGCCTCTGGATCTGGGACACTGACCGGATCCTAATCGAGGCGTCACGGCTGCGCGGTCAGAGCTGGGATTTCGGAAACACGACGGCGCGCCTCCCGTTCGACGCGGACGGTGGATACCTGAGCGTACCTTGATCCTCACTGGGACCCCGGGCGGCACGGTTTTCAAAGGCATCTACCCGAGCGCCTATGTCCGCGGCGGATGGGCATGGCTGGCAGGCGGCTGTGGCCATGGGGCGCAATCTGTATGGCCGGGCGGTGACGATCCTCGGGGGAACCAGCGAGATCCAGCGCAATATTCTGGCGCGGGCAATGCTGGGGATCTGAAGGCGCCGCCCTACTGCATCGTGATCGCGGTCTGGAAAGCCGGACGGGCGGCGACCTTGGCGACATAGGCCTTGAGATCCGGCATCTCGTCCGGCACGCACCCCAGTCGATGACTCATGAAACACGCATGACCCAGCATGATGTCGGCCGCGGAGAAATCACCGATCAGATAGTCGCGGCCATCGAGCGCGATGTTGACCGGCTCAAGGGATTTGGACAGCAGGCGTTGCGCCTGTCCCAGCACGGTGGCGTCGCGTCGAGCTTCCGGAAGCAGGATGGTCTGGACCACAATGGTGTTGACGGCGGGCATCACCATGCCCTCGCAGTAATGGAACCACTGGAGATACTCAGGAAACCGATTGTCATTCACGGCAGGCTTCAGCCCGCCATTCTTGTGGCGCTCCAGCACATAGTCGACGATCGCGCCGGATTCATAGATCGAGACATCGCCGTCTTCGAGGACCGGCACTCTCCCGAGCGGGTGTCGCGCGCGGTGCTCTTCGGACTTAAGGTCCTTCGGATGAAACGCCATCTTGTTGAGCTCATAGGGCAGTTGAAGCTCCTCGAGCAGCCAGACAATCCGTCCGGCCCGCGAATTTGGCGCAAAATGCGGTTTCAGCATCGATTGTAGTATCCTCATGATCTGCGGCGACGGCCGCGGCTGGGGGGGATGGGTTGACAGGTGGTCGAGGCGCTTTCCCGGCCGCGCCTCAGTCTGCGATGGCCACGAAGCGTTTCGCCAGAATACTGTCGGCCTGGGCCATAATGTTGCGGACAACCTCGGCGCAGGTCGGCACATCGTGAATCAGAGCCTGGCTCTGGCCCGTGGTCCAGATGCCGCCATTCAGATCACCATCGCGCAACACGTTATTGCGGCCCCGGACGCCCGCCATCAGTTCCTTCACGTCGGCGAAGGACTTGGTCGGGTCCTTCTGGATCTCCGCCACCTGCTCCGAGATTGCATTGCGAGCGACCCGGGCGGTGTTCTTAAGGGAGCGACCCACCAGCACCGTGTCCCGCTCGGTGAAGTCCACGATCTGCTGCTTCACTGCCGGGTGAATCTGAGCCTCTACCGTCGCACAGAAGCGAGTTCCCATGTTAACGCCTTCGGCGCCAAGAGCGAGTGCGGCGACCAGGCTGCGCCCGTCGGCCATGCCACCGGACGCGATCACCGGCACGTCCACGGCATCCACCGTCGCCGGCAGCAGCACCACGAGGCCGATATCGTCTTCGCCTGGGTGCCCGGCACATTCGAAACCGTCGATACTGATCACGTCCACGCCGTGGCGAACGGCTGAGACCGAATGCCGGACGGAGGTGCACTTATGGATCACCTTCACTCCCGCCTCCTTGAAGCGGGGCAGATGGTCCACCGGCGCGCGTCCCGCCGTTTCAACTATTTTGATGCCGGACGCGATGATGGCCTCGCGATAGTCGTCATAAGGGATCGGGTTGATCGACGGCAGCAACGTCAGGTTTATGCCGAAGGGCTTGGAGGTCAGGGCCTTGGTCTTCTCGATTTCCGCCAGCAGGGCCTCGCCCGACGGGAACATGTGAGCGGTGATGAAGCCCAGCGCCCCCGCATTGGCCACCGCCGCCACCAGCTCGCCATAGCCGACCCCAGTCATCCCCCCCATGACGATCGGCGTCTCGACCCCGAACATCTCCGTAATGCGCGTCTTCATGATGTGATCTCCCTGAGCTTGTCTTCGTTGAACTTCATAAACCGCGAAAATTCGGGGCCCGTTTTTCCCCGAAACTACGCCGGCGCCTGAACAGCCACCAAACGCCCCTCAGCGCCAGGACGATTGTCAGCGTGACAATTGCCAGGTTGACCCACATGCGTCCGCCCGGGCGGTCGATCGTGCGGGACCGCAATGACGGACTTTCGCCAGGCCCGGGAAGCCGGAACGCCACGAAAGTGTCCCCGGGCTCGGTATCAAGCCGACCGTGACCGCCGGCGGCAATCACGACGTATTGCGTGCCCTTATAGACGTAGGTCATCGGTGTCGCGAAACCGGCAGCTGGCAAACGTCCTTGCCAAATCTCCTTTCCCGACTTCGCATCAAAGGCGCGCAGATACTTGTCCAGTGTTCCGCCAATGAAGACGAGACCCGATGCCGTCACCAGCGACCCGCCCAGCGTCGGTGTACCGGTTGGCAAGGCGAGGTTGAGTGGCGCGAGCTCCTCCGTTGTGCCGAGCGTGGACTCCCACAGGATCTTCCCCGCCTTCAAGTCGATGGCTGTAAGGGCACCCCACGGCGGATTGTTGCAGGGTGCGCCCAGCGGCGAGAGCATGACGTCGAGGCTTATTCCCCACGGCGCGCCTTCCTGCTGCGAGACTCCCTTTTTCGGATACTTCGCTTCGATTTCCTCAAATTTCTCCACCGGAAACAGCGTGATCCGGTGAAGACCACGGGTCGTGTTTACATAAAGGATCTGGTTGACCGGATCGAAGGTCACGCCACCCCAGTTTGCGCCGCCAGCGGACATGGGAAACAAGATCGTGCCCTGTTCGCTCGGTGGCGTGTAGGGGCCCTCGTTGCGAGCGGAGGCGATCAAGTCGCGACAGGCGCCCCTGTCCCAGGGCGTGAAACCAAAGGCATCCTCCGGCTTCAGTGTCTGCGGGACCAATACAGGGACGTGAGTGGGGAATGGCTGTGTTGGCGAGAGGACTTCGCCTTTCACGCCGCCCTGGGGCACGGGACGCTCCTCGACCGGGAACACCGGCTTGCCGGTTTCGCGGTCGAGCACGAAGAGGAAGCCCTGCTTGGTCGGCTGGATCACCACGTCGCGCGGGCCATCTTCAAGGTTCAGTGTGACGAGCGTGGGCTGAGCGGGGTTGTCACGGTCCCAGACGTCATGATGGACAGTCTGGAAGGACCAGACGAGCTCGCCTGACTCGGCCTTCAGTGCGACGACAGAGTTCGCATGCCTGTTGTCACCGGGCCTCATGCCGCCAAAGTAGTCGGGGCTGGGCGAAGACGTTGGCAGGAAGACGAGGCCGCGCTTCGTGTCGACTGACATTGGCGCCCACACGTTTGCAGCGCCAACAGACGTGTTGCCGCCGCCCCGACTCTTGCTGGCGGAGTTCTTTTCTTCGCGCGGTATCGGGTCCCATGACCACTTGAGCGCTCCTGTTTCAGTGTCGTAGGCACGGACCGTTCCGCGCGGAGCGTCCACACGTCGGTTGTCAGCGATGGACGATCCCACGATGACGGTCTTTCCGAGAACGACCGGCGCAGAAGTGATCTGGAACTCGTCAGGCCATTTGAGATCCAGACCTGGATCAACCCTGATCTCGCCCCCGCTCCCGAAGCCGGCAACGGGCTGACCCGAATCGAGATCGAGTGAGATCAAGCGTGCATCATTGGTTGCTGCAAACACGCGACGCTGTTCGATGCTGGCTGCCACGCCACGGCAATTAAACTTGTTAGCCGGGTACGGTTCGTCGGTAGGGATCTTCGGATCGAAACGCCAGAGCTGTTTGCCTGACGCTGGATCGAGCGCGATGATCTCGTTAAAGGGCGTGCAAACCAAAAGCTTGCCGTCGACTAGGATCGGCGTGACTTGCATCGATCTGTTGCGCATGGTTTTCCGGTCGCGCTTCGCCAGGTCACCGGTCGAGAACGTCCAGGCAGGAACCAGATTGTCGACATTGACCGGCGTGATCTGCTTTGCCGCGCTGTAGCGCGAACCGCCTTCGTCGCCACCGTAGTGGCTCCAGCCTGCTTCTTCGGCGTGCGCCAGTGAAGCTGTCAACATCAGGCATAGGATGAGTATCCGGGAAACAGGAACGCCATAGCCGACCCCAGTCATCCCCCCCATGACTATCGGCGTCTCGACCCCGAACATCTTCGTGATGCGCGTCTTCATGATGCGATCTCCCTGAGCTTGTCTTCGTTGAACTTCATAGACCTCGAAAATTCGGGGCCCGTTTTTCCCTGTAGCTGGCGACGCCCTCGCGGAAGTCTTCAGTCTGGGTACAGAGGTCCTGTTCCTTATCAGCATCGGCAAAGCCCACATCATAGGGGTCGTCCAGCGCTGACCAGACCTGCGCCTTCATCGCTGCAAGGGCGCGGGGGGCTGATTGAGATGCAATCTGCCGGGCGTAGGCAGTCACGTGCTCGCTCAGAGCGTCGTCCGCCAGGACGGTATTGACGATGCCAAGCCGTTCAGCCTCGACGCCATCTATGCGTCGCGCGGAATAGAGAAGGTCAAGCGCCCGGGCGGAGCCGATCAGGCGTGCCAGCAGCCACCCGGAGCCCTTTTCCGCCGGCACGCCCAGACGGGCGAAGGTGGCGTTCATCACTGCGGACCTGGCAGCGAAGCGAATGTCGCAGTGAAGGGCGAGGATGAAGCCCCATCCGAACGCCGGGCCGTTGATGGCGGCGATCGTTGGCTTGCGGGAGGTGATCAATTCATTCCATCCGCCCGAGAAGAACCGTGACAGATCCGGTCCGACGTCGTCTCCCCATTGCGGATGCGCAGTATCCTCTGCTGTCGAGAGTGCGTCGGAGGACCCGGCCGTACCAATGACGCCCAAATCAAGGCCCGCGCAGAACCCGCGCCCCGCGCCTGTGATGACGATCACCCGGCATTCGGGATCGGCGGCCGCGCGCCGGACCGCGGTGAAGAAGAGCTGCAACATGGCCGGGGTGAGCGCATTCAGCTTCTCCGGCCGATTGAAGGTGATCGCGGCCACGCCTTCGTCGACAGCGTACAAGATGGCGTCATTGTCAGTCATGAAATGCTCCAGGGGAAAAAGGTCACGACGACTTGCGCGCCATCAGCATGCCCGCAAGCTGCCGGAGCCAGACGATCACGATGATGAGCCAGGCCAGGCCGTGTACGGAGTACTTCACCGTGTCACAGATCGGGACGAGCCAATACAGCGTCGACAGCACGACCCCGTCCTGAGACGGATGGTTGAGGATAATCACCGGCATCAAGGTGTTGGCGATGAGCACCGACACGAGATAGACGAAAGCCATTCCATCACAGAGGGTCCGCACGACCCGTGACCGGACCGTCGAGCGGTAGACGCTCATCAGGAAACAGCAGAAGCCGGGAGGAGCCAGCGTGTCGGCGCCAAGCTGAAACTGGGCATACATCTTGCGGCCGCCCTCATTCAAAGCCTCAGCGAACTGGGCGATTTCGGGCTGGTGGTAGCCAAATTGCACGTCCAGCGGCGGGATACCGCCTGTAAGCTCCGTCAGCACCTTGATCTGAGACGTCACCAACCAGAGCGAGGGGAACAGCGCGGCTGCGGCGATAACAATCCCCAGCGGGTTGGATAGCAGCCTCCGCCCCGTTGGCGAAAACATCAGAAAGAGCGTCAGCAGGGTCCAGGCCAGTCCGATCAGCGAAATGCCTGAGTAGAGCGAAGGATCGAACAATAAGGTCACTTGCGCGCCCTTGCTCCGCTTGGATCAATGCAGATCACTTCTGTCTCATTGCCTTCCAGTGCCGCATTCAGGATCGGACTGTTGGTCGTACAGGCCCACCCGGACGCCGTGAAGGTGAAGTCACGCGTGAAGGTGCCGCGTAGTGGCATGGGGTAAACGATAAACCGCTTCTCCTTGGGCAGGAAACGATAGACACGGTCCGTCAAGGTCTCGTTGATCCAGACCTCCTGCGTGGCGGGGTGAATCGCAAGGGCATAGGGGGCCGGGCGATAGCCTGCGGCAAACTCCGGCATGGGATAGACCTCGCTCTTCATGCTCTCGGCATCAACCTTGGCGATCATGCCGTCGTTGTAGCCCGTTACCCAAAGAGCGCCGCTCGCATCGAAGCGCAGGCGACGCGGCCCTTCGACCGGCGAGTCAAACTCTGTTACCGCAAACGTCGTGGGATCGATGGCGCCAAGCTTGTCACCCCACAGGCGCGCATACCAGATGCGCCCATCTACAGGGCTGATATCGATGCCGTAGGGCACGGTGCCACCGGATCCCCCGAGTGGCTTGAGCTTCGGCAGGTAGATCAGCTTGATATCACCGCTGACCGGATCAAGTCGGCCCACCTGCGTCGAGGCCGCCAGCGTGAACCAGACGATGCCGTCGCGGCCAATGCGGATTGTATGGGGGTAGCGTGCAGGCTCTGGCAGCACGAACGAATCCTTCCACGTCCGTGTCTTCGGATCGAACACGCCAATCTCGTCGGACCCGGCGTTCGTCGTGTACCAGTAGCCGGTCTTCCCGAGCGCCAGCGAATGCGGACCCGGATCTTTGGAGCGTCCGGAATAGCTGTCCCCTACGCCAACGGCGGGACGCATCGACGGCGGCTGTTCGAAAAAGAGAGACTTTCCGGAATCGAGGTCCGTCACCGCCATCTGGCTTGCCGTGCGGTCGACGGTATACATCAGGCCGTCGGCAGGGTTGATGTCCGCGTCATGGGGGAAGATGGTGTTTTCGAGTCTGTACTCATGGATGACAGCCTTCTGGGTTTCGGCGTCGACTGGAAACACCGGCCGCACGTTCGGCGCCTGCCCGCGGAACCCGGCTGACAGCAGCGCAGCCCGGCTCTCGATCAGCTTGGCATCCGGGTTGCCAAGATAACCCTGCATGCGCTTGGTCACCTCGGCCCACTGCTCAGGCGGCCGCGGTGCACGCGTGACGCTATTGCCCAAGGCATGGCAGCCCGCACAATCGCGCTGCAGGTTCTGGCGGCTGGAGATCGCCGACGGGTCCTTGTCGAAGGCAAGGTTCCCGAAGTGATAGGCGGATGGCAGGCTTTCGGAAATCTCAGCCAAGTCGGTCATCGGCTTGAGTACCGCCTGCTGCTCGACAGACTTCCCAACGGTGAGCATCAGCTTGTTCGTCTCGTCCTGGTAGTAGGGCAGGCGGAACCTGACCGTGACATCCCCAGTCAAACGCGTCGACAGTTCGTACCGACCCTTTTCATCGGTGAACACGCTTTCCGAGACACCGGATGCCTCGCTGCTCACCCTCACCATGACACCGTTGAGCGGTTTGCTATCACCGTCCTTCACGACCCCCGTCAACAGCGCCAGGTTCACAGCCTGCACAGCTTTGGGGGACTCCTTTGCCGAACAGGCTACGAGCGCCAAGCTCAAGAAAACAATCAAGGACAATCTCTTCATGCGCTTTTCCTCGTGATCGAACCCGTTATGAAACTCCAGCATTGCAATTGTGTACCAATCGGTCAACAATAACCTATGGCGCGTCTCATCGAGTTCGACATCATGACTGCGAGGGAGAGCGCGATGAAGCTCTTCTGGCGCAACGGCTACCAGGCGTCA